>JAAUZT010000015.1 GCA_014804485.1 Lachnospiraceae bacterium | reverse complement strand
CCGTCATCACCTGCCCAGGGGCAATGGTCATTGGACCGTTGATAGTGGAAACGCCGACATTCCCGTCAATAGTGGCGGTAGCAGCGCAGTTGAGCTTGGCCTTGTACTTGCCCAGCAGAGCCTGAGCCACCGGGCTGGTGATGATGCAGGCGGTGTTGATTGCCACCTCGCCGTAAGTGTTCAGCAGTTCCTCGGTGACGTTGCGGACATCGCAGACGGCGCAGTTGATTTTCAAGTTTTTCTTGTTTTCCATGATAAATTACCTCCAAAAAGTTTTGATACCCGTCTCTACAGCATGACGCGGTAGATGCGGCAATAGGATTCAAGCAGGGATTGGCCTTCCCGGTCGGCGGTCATGCTGATGAGGTTCTCGCGCTCCAGTGCGGTGATCTTTTCTAACGGGGGTGTACCACAGCGGGTTGTACCGCAGAAGTTCTTTTTTTGGCTTTTCATGGTGTGAATCTCCTTTCTTATTCCTCAATCCATTCCCGCAGCCTTCTCTTGGCAGAGACCAGACGGGAGCGGATGGTGGCTGAGGGCAGGGCAAAGAGCTCGCCCAGCTCCTTTGAATTGTAGCCTTCAAAATACCGCAGGTAGAAGATGCTTTTTTCTTTATCCGGCAGCCGTCCGATGAGCTGTGCTACAGCGGCCTCGGACAGGTCCTCCTCGAAGGAGGCGAGAGCTAATTGTTCCTCATCTGAGGGTGTCTCGCGGGACTGCTTTCTCACCTGATCGATGAACAGATTACGCGCGGTTTTGTAGAGCCATGCGCGGCACTGGTTTGTGGATAGATCTTCCACGTCGTCCCAGTGGGTGAAGGCCCGCAGGTAGGTCTCCTGAACCAGGTCCTCTGCGGAGGATCTGCTTTTTGTCATGGCAGTGCAGTAGGCCAGCAGGTCACTGCGGAATTTTCCGTATAGGTTTTCGATTTCCATTGTCGGGCGGCTCCTCTTCTCTTGCGTGTTCAACTATATAACGGATGAGATGAGCAAAGTGTTTAAAAATTTTGAAATTTTTTTGACAGGAAGCATTAAGGTCGATATGCCGGAGAAGAAGTGTATGGTTATTCGGATGAAAAAAGTCTGAATCATATAATATTGTTAAATAATCTGTTGCTTCAACCGATGAATCCGTTTAAGGGTCAGTCAAAAAGCACACTTTCTGGCGTAATTTCATTCCATAGGGTAAAGCCCAGAATCAAAGCGCCGCCGATTACCTGCATGGCAGTCATGCCTTCTCCCAAAATCAGAACAGATACAAGAACGGCCACAAGTGGGTCAATATAACTCAGTATGGCAGCTTTCTGACCAGGCAGTTCTTTGAGAGAGGAAAAGTATAAACAGTAGGTCACACCGGTATGGACAAATCCTACAACCATCAGGCAGACCCAGCCGGTACCGTTAAGGCCGGAAAGTGTAACTCCGCTCGTGAATCCCACATAGGGAATCAGAACAAAAATTGCAGCAATAAACTGTAGGAATGTTCTGTGGATGCCTTCCACCTTCTTAATAAACTTGTTGAGTAAAATAACCGCCGCATAGAAACAGGCCGCGCCGAGACCAAATAGGATGCCGATAAAATGATTATTTCCTGCCGACAGATCTCCGAGACCTGTAATCAATACAATACCGAGCGTGGACATCAAAAAACAGATCCATTGCTTTCCCGACATCTTTTCCTTAAATAGAATAGGACAGGCTACCGTTACGATGACCGGGGCAAAGTAATAGCTGAGAGTCGCAACGGAAACAGTAGTATACTTATATGCTTCAAAAAGCAATATCCAGTTAAAACCCATAGCCACGCCCGACAACAATAGAAGAGGAATCTCTTTTTTGATTTCGCGGAACGGAATTTTCTGTTTTGTGGCAGACAGAAAAGCGGCAATCAGTAGTGCCGCAAGAATTGCTCGGTATAGAGCAAGTTCTCCGGAAGACAGGGAAATGTGCCTCACAAACAGACCAAGTGTACCGAACACTGTCATTGATATGATAAGCATAATTCTCGGATTCATAAATCTCTTCATATTAGTTGCTCCTTGACTCTCATAATATAACCATTTTTAATTCACGTTTTTAGGAATATCGAGATTATAGCATATACCCAATCGAACCACAATGTCATGTTATGAGATGTGTTGAAAACAACGAGAGCATGCGATATACTTACGAGGTAGTTTTAGGAATAACAAATTCAATGCGTAAAGTAATGAGGATAAGAGAATTGAAAGAAAAATCAATAGAAGAATTAATAGCTGAATTGATGATGTCATGCGGTTTGGGAAGTATTATTTTCCCGATAGAGCCGGTATCTGGCGGTTTATTGCATAGAATGTACAGAGTAACAACAGAATGTGGAATGTATGCAGTGAAACACTTAAATCCGGAAATAATGAGTAGAAGCGATGCGCTTGATAACTATGGACGAGCGGAAAAAATCGAACATATTTTGGAAAATGAAGATATTCCTATTGTACCTTCCATAACCGTCAACGGTCATAAAATGCAAAAAGTAGAAGGTCACTATTTCTATATATTTAGATGGCAGGAAGGACACATAACTGATTGGCATAATATTTCAAGCAACGAATGTAATATAGCCGGAAATGTTCTCGGAAGGATTCATGCAATTAATCCTAAGAATGTTTCCCATCAGGAGTCTGAATTAAGTAAAATTAATTGGCACGAGTATATCCATAAAGCGAACGAAGAAAAAAGCGAGATTGGCTCTCTTTTAGTTGACAATGAGGAGCTCCTGATCTATGCCGAAAAAGAGTTGAATAAGGCAAGAACTTCTTTGCCTGATATTATTTGTGTATCTGATGAGGATATGGACCCTAAAAACATTATGTGGGATAATGGTAATCCATGGGTAATAGATTTAGAATGCCTTGATTACGGCAATCCGATATCGCATGCACTTCAACTGGCACTTCAATGGTCAGGAATTGTAACCTGTAATATGGACATTGACAAGATGCTTGCTTTTTTTGACGGTTATCTGGAGGCGTATGATAATTGTTTTCGGGCGTACAGCGATGTATTTGGGGTGGCATATACATGGGTAGAATGGTTAGAGTATAATATTCAAAGAGCCCTTGGAACATGTATAGATGAGACAGAAAGAATGATGGGAATTTCTGAGGTACGAAACACGGTCGAGAGGATAAAGTATATACGAAATATTGAAGAGGAAATTAAGGCTGCTTTAGATTCTCGCTTACATCAGATTGAGGTTGCCGGGTTATAAAGGCTTTAACAGGGCATAGTGTCCTGTCGTGATGATACATAGCGATAATGAGGCATATCCACGCCACGGTAGTGTTTGGTCCAAGTGTCCGTTACGGTCATCCCGTTTCGGATGGCCACATTCTGAGAGGCTGTATTCGTATCCCTGATAATAGAACAGACTTCTTTGGCATTCAGTGTTTCAAAAGCATATTGCTTACACGCCGCGGCCGCTTCTGTTGCATAGCCTTTATGCCAATAGCTCCGCCTGAAAAGATAACCTATTTCAAGCACTTCCTCGTCTTTCCACGGCTGCATCGTAAGTCCGCATTGCCCGAGCATTTCGTCGGTTTCTTTTAAAATGACTGCCCACAGACCAAAGCCCCATTTCTGATAACGAGAAATCTGCCTGTCAAGCCATTCCTGAACTTCCGCATCACTGAAAGCTCCTTCATAAGCGTACATGGTTTCTGTATCCTGCATTATTTTGCATAAAGAGTTGAAGTCGGATTGGTTCATTTCACGTAGATATAATCGTTCGGTTTCTAGCATCATAGTGCCCCTCTTGAAAATTTTTGGATTCATGCTTCTGGCGAATAACCGGAAATTTACAGCTTTTTGGTAAAACAGATAATTCTGTTTGCTTCCGTAAAGTTCATAGCCATGTGAAATCGGAAGCTGGCGTCATTGTCGATTTCACAATCACTGGCAAATTCTTTACAGCCTTTATTTTTTGCCCACATCTCGCACTCATTTAGCAACTCTTTAGCATAGCCCCTGTTGCGATAGCTTTCCATAATAAAAATTCCCTCTAAGTACCCGACAGGAGTTGTTTCGGTTCCTTCTACATAATCATGCCGTAATTGACACTGTGCGAAACCGATGGGAATATCATTTTCATATTTCAGAAATATCTGAGCGTCATCTCCGGAAAGAAGCTCAGAAAACTCACCTGCTAAATCATCAACAGAATTGTTATCCCACAGTAAGACTGCTAACTCAGCAATTATTTTTATATCATTTTTTGAGGCTTTTCGTATCATTTTACTTCCTCCGAAATATCGATCTGCCGCTCACGACGACATTGAAATTATAACATACAGCAGGCTGAGGCTCAATGGTATATCAGTTCTTTCATATATCATTGAGAGTATGAAATATTCTTGTTTGGCTGTCGGGAGGCATGGTACAATATTTTGTGATAGATGAGGAACAACTTATTCTGACTATGAAGGGAAGAAATTTGATTGTACTTTTGGGAAAATGAGAAAGTACATTTAAATATGTTTAAAGCAGATGACATAGAATTGTTTAAGTAGTCAGCCTGAAAGGAGTAGCATGATTGAATTATTAAAGGATAAAAAAGTAATCTTTTTTGATGTAGGATATACACTTGATTACCCTGCGTCGGGGGATTGGATGTTCACTGATAAATTTTATGAATTAGTGGATGATAAACTTAATAAATACAGTTCTGATGAGATACAGAATGCCAGAAATAAGAGCCTTGAGTATCTGGAAAAAAATCATTTAGTGCGAACTGTTGAAGAGGAATGTCGTCAATTTATTCATTTTTATTCGGAAATCTCCGGGAATCTCGAACTCGGCCTTACGGAGGATGAAATCAAAGAGATTGCTTTCGATCGCACTTACAACATGAATAATTATGTAGTCTATCCTGATGTGGAAAAGGTTTTGAAAGCGCTCTGTAAATCACATAAACTGGGAATCATTTCGGATACATGGCCCAGTATTGATCAGCAGCTTCGTGCGATCGGGGTCGCAGATTTCTTTGCAACACATACCTATAGCTGCTTCTTGGGGACATTTAAACCGGATGAAAGAATGTACACAGATGCACTTAATAAATGTGGCGTTCCGGCGCGAGATACAGTATTTATAGATGATTCCCCGAAGAATCTGGAGGGAGCAGCAAAACTTGGCATAACTCCGATACTGATAGCGGCAAATCCGGCTTCGGATGTTGATTCGCCCTATTTAAAGATTCGTTCTTTGTCCGAGCTACTATATTAGCCACGCCATTTTTCAACCACCCTCGTATAATTCCTTTTTTGTATGGCTTTGCCGATGGGAGCGGACAGCACGCCGGCGGCAAGTCAGATTACCCATACAAATTTCCAGCTGATGACCAAGCCGGTAAAGAGGATTGCGGCAATTACTACAAGCCAGTATAGAAGTTGAAATTTAGCGTTCTCTTTATTCAGTTCGCTCAATACGTCTGTGCCCTTTGTGGTATGTGGTGCATTCTCAATGAATTCGGCGGCACCGACAGTACCGGAGCAGGCACGAAAGTCTGCACTGCATTCGGCTGCTGCTTTTGCATATGCAGCGTTGTTCAGAATCTCCTGTACGGCAGTTCGTATCCCTTCAGATGAATCGTTCCGTAACAGTATTCCTGCACCGATTTCGGTAACTCTTCTTGCTACGGCACATTGCTCGCCGGTCTGCGGATAAAGAACCATCGACGCAGCCATATACAGACTTTCGGAAACGCTGTTCATTCCGCAGTGGGTGATAAAAACGTCCGCTTTGGAAAGGACATCAAGCTGATCGACATACGGATAAACACTGATATTGTCAGGAAGAGTTCCGAGAAGTTCCCTATTCATTGCATTTCCGCAGGAAATAATCACATCGGCATTGATATCCTTTAATGCGTCAATACACTTTCCGTAGAAATCCGGACGGTCATTGATCACGGTTCCCATAGAAATATAGATGAGCGGCCGCTCTTTTTCTTTCCCAGGCATAACATTTGAAAATACGGACGGACCGACAAAAGCATAGTGCTCTGAGAAGCTCTCTGCATAGGGCTGGAATTTCCGTGAGGTATATACAACGGAATCCGTATGATTGTCACTCTGTACAAGGGAAAGGGCGTTTTTTACATGATAGCCGTAAGGCTCCAGTTTTTTTAGCTCTTTAGAAATTCGCGGGAGTCCGAGAATCATGTCCGCCAGCTCTTTCGGGCTGTTTTTCATATACTGCGAAGACATCTGGTTGAAGGCAAAGGTGCTGGTGGATACGACCATCGGTATCTGATGTTTCCAGGCGCTTAATTTTCCCCAGAAGCAGACGGAGTCTGTATAGACAACATCCGGATGAAAAGACGCAAACTCCTTATTCAGGAAATCGTCCATGTTTTGCGTAATGCGGATGTCCTGTATCGTCATTTCGGTGGTGGAGACGTTTTTTAAACCGGCTTCTTCCTGTGCGGTCAGTTCCGGCAGGAATGAATCGCAGGATATAAAATCGGCACCGGTGGATTTGATTCTTTTTTCAAATTCGTTGAAAGAATAGAAACGGACTATATTTCCGCGCCGCACAAGTTCGGCGGCAACAGGGAGCATGGGATTTGTATGACCATGTGCGGGTATGCAGAAGAATGCTATTTTTTTCATGTCTCATCACCTTCTTTTCCGTTAAAAGCAATGCCGAACAATTCAGCAAATGCTCCCTTGGGAGGAATGGCAATGCCACGCTCCTCGTCACCGAGAAGGAGCAGGGTATCTCCCGGTTTAATTCCGAATATGTCACGTGCCTGTTTTGGGATAACAATCTGTCCTTTTTCTCCGACTGTAGCTGTCCATGCGTATTTTCCTTTTGGTGCCGGCATTTTATTTTCCTCCGTAAGTATGATTTGTATAACTAATCATACTTTAAGCAAATCAAAATGTCAACTAGTAAAATGAATTTCAATATATTTTGTGCTATACTGCTGGTATATGAATTTTTTTTCCTTAATTTTGACCTTATCAGGGTCCGTAATGCCATTAGGAAGATATAGCAGCTTTAAAATCATCAAATCACAATCGGAATTTACAGAGGTACATATGCGAAACGATATTTTAGATAATTTGCAAAGTGAAATATATGACAGGTGCAGGAAACCGATGAATAAATTTGGAATAGGCTGTTACTATCATATTGTTGCAGTAGTTAAAAATGCAGAAATTCTGGCAGAAAAATACGGAGCAGACAAGGAAATTGTTATGATTGCGGCTTGGTTACATGACATCGCCTCCATTACGGACTATAGTTTGTATGAACAACATCATATACATGGAGCCAAAATGGCATATAGTATTTTAAAAGAATATGACTACGATGAGCAGAAAATTGAATTGGTACAAGAATGTATTAAAAATCACAGAGGCAGTGTAAGTCTGGAAAAAAGCAGCATTGAAGAATTATGTGTTGCGGATGCCGATGCCATCTCACACTTTGACAGTGTACCAAGTTTATTGTATTTAGCTTACGCACAGAAAGGTATGGGCATTGAGGAGGGTAAGGAATTTGTAAAAAGTAAATTGACAAGGAGTTTTCAAAAATTATCTGCGGAAAGCAAAAAACATTATCAAAATAAATTTGAAAAAGTCATGGAAGTCTTAAACTGATAAATTAACGGTAAATCCGAATTTATCTTTTGAATCTCTTTGATAAATGCATTTCGCTATCATCTTTGTATCCTAATCGATCATACACTATTTGAGCAACAGTATTCTCCTTGCCGGTAAGAAGTTCAATTTTATGAAATGGATAATGCTTTATGCAATATTCTTCGGCAAATGAGATCATATTTTTAGCAATTCCTTTTCTTCTGTATTTCTCTTTTACATAAACCTCTGTGATTTCCGCCATATATTCATCATAGCAAAATGATCTTTTGAGTTGGACACAAATGAAACCTGCCAGTTCACCGTCTATTTGCTCTACCACAACGAATTCCTGAGCGTTATGTAAAAGCGAATTTCTGATATTCTCAAGAGTAGTTTCGCCTGGTCCATTGAACTCATTATTCAGTAATTCTAATTGTTCAGCGTCTTCATAGGTTGCTAATCTGGTCATCTCATCACCTTCTGTAATCCTGATTTACCGGACTTTTTCTTTCTTTCTGATATGGAATCCTGTTTTCAAATACAGATTCACGGCATTCTGATTCCATTCAGCTACATGCAGAACGATTTCGTCATAGCCCTGTTCTTTTATATGATTCATTCCCCATAATAGCAATTTCTGTCCAAAGCCTTGCCCTTGAAATGCTTTATTAACGATCAGATCATCTACTTCATTACCATAACAGGAGACAGCACCTATGATTATTCCGTCTTGCAGGTAAAGAAAAGTATCATTTGTTTTGCTTTTCATCTGAAAATAGTCAGAATAAAAATTATATGGTTCAATTTCCAAATCTTTTCTCATCTCATAAAAACATTCATTATATATTCGCATATATTCATTCCAATATTTTTGTTGAAAAGAAACACAGGACATAATTGTCGGATGCTTTAATGTTCCGTTGAATGACATTTCATAAACAATTATTTCTTTCATCGGCAATTCTCCTGAGCGTTTGATTTTTATGGCGAATTACAGCATTACTTTATTTTGCAAGTTATAAATCATAGTAAAATTTTTTCATACTACAAAATTTTTTCCATATATCCACAGGTAAATGGAAAAAAATCAAATTTTTGTATACCAGTATGGATAAAGCCAAATGTTTCATACCATTTTCTTAGTACCGTGTTTTCTTCAACAATGCTGATCTTAATCTTATTAATGTTTAGGTCTTGCGCAACCTTAAAGGCATTTTCTAAAAGTTTTTCCCCTATTCCGTTGTGCCGGTATGTAGGAATAACACACAAATTATTTAACTCACACTCATTATGCTCTCTTATTGACAAAGAGTAATATCCCACAATATTTTCGTTGTCATAAAATGCATACATAGGTCGGTTTTCTTCGTTTAGCTGCCAAAATAATCTTTCCTCTGTTGTGGCAAATGCTGTAAATCTTGGTGCATTTGTAATATTAAAGCCAAATTCGTCTGCAACTGTACCAAAACTTTCTCTAATTACTTTCACACATTCAGCCACATCATTTTCCTTTACTTCTTTTATCATGTTTGCCTCCGCATTTTTTGGTCTTTTGCAATAAGTGTTGGATACAGTTTTGCAAACGACATATTATATATCTTTGTATTTGTTATAGTCGTTTCTCCTTACAAAGCTTGTTTCCGTGCTTGACCTTGCCCTTGGGACATAGTTTACACTATGTATCAAAGATTTCAAAGTACATAGAGGAAATTGTTTTGAAAATTTTAAAGAACCTTGTTAAATTGCATAACTTTCTGTTTCGTATAACGATGATACTTGCGCTCTTATCAATCATTTTAAATTTATGCTGGAATAAATTCCTGGCAGGTTTATTGGATATTTTGGGCGGTATAACTACGGTTGATTTTGAGAGCGGGTCGCATGTAGTTTTTGCTGTTTTACCGACCGGAATATTTATCATTCTCTTGCATACTATCAGCGAATATTTATCATCTTATCTGGCTTCTTACACGTGTGAGATTTTTGCGCATGAAATGCGGATGGCGTATGTCAGGTACTATTTACGAGGTGACATCCGAATGCTTTCGAGAATGAATGTGGGAGAAGAGCAGTCTGCGATGCAAAATGAGCTGAAAGATATCTCCGATTATTTGAATGAAAATCTCTTTTCATTAGTAAAGCAGTTTGGCACGTTTGCTGTCACGGTCGTGTTTTTGCTTAGTCAGAATGTTAAGCTGGCTTTTATTTCTATCTTGCCGGTGATTCCGCTGATCGTATATTGCGCTTGTTCCAGTAAGATCATTAAAAATTACACAGCACAGTGTCAAAGCAGCAAGCAAAAAACCAATGGTTTGGCGGATATGATTCTGGATTTGTTTCCGATAATTCAGGTTTATGATGCATATAAGCTGATCAAAGACACTATGGCGGAGAATCTTTCGGAATGGGAGAATGCGAATGTTAAGAAGGAGAGGATTACTGCCGGCCTCATGTCGCTTTCGGGCGTGCTCTCTTTTGTACCGCTTTTGTTATTGCTTGGGGCTGGCGGGGCTATGGTGATAACTGGAGAGATCAGTATCGGGACTTTTTATATATTTATCAATTTGTCGGGGAATGTTTCAGGATTTTTGCAGAATATGCCGGGGATTTATGCTAATTTTAGGGGGTTCAGCGCCTCTGTTGACCGATTAGAGGAAAAACTTATATTTGCCCGTTTTTCATGAAGCGTTTGTGTCAAAGCAGACATGGGCACAAGTGTGAGAAGGTTTCTATGGTATCAAAGAACGTTGCTTAAGACAATCTAAATATCACAAAGAGAACAAAGTTTGCATGGAACAGTGCCAGAGAACAGATATTTGTTCATGGATGTTTATATTGCTGAGACGAGATACGGGAAGAAATTATGAAGCAAGAAATTATAAGGGGAGAAACTATGAAGGAAAAGACTATGTGTGAATACGCAGTTTGTTTAGATAATATTTCGTTTTCATACGAGGGTGCTACGGTCATAGAGAATCTGTCGCTCAGAGTAAGACCCGGTGAACATATCGGAATCGTCGGGGACAGCGGGTGCGGAAAAAGCACTGTGTTAAAGATAATTGCCGGACTCTATGAAGCTGATTGCGGCGAGGTTGTCATAGCGGGTGAGCGTTCTCCGGAGAAAATCAGGGAGCATATTGCTGTTGTTATGCAGCATAGCAGCCTTTTTCCAATGTCCATCAGGGACAATATTACCTGTGGTCATGATATTTCAGAAGAGGCAGTACGTATAGCCTGTCAGAATGCAAGTCTTACAGAATGGATCGAGAGTTTGCCGGATGGACTGAATACGAATGTGGGTGAGCGGGGAAATCAGGTGTCCGGCGGGCAGGCGCAACGGATTCAGATAGCCAGGGCACTCTGTAAGGATGCGCAGATTATTCTGTTAGATGAGCCGGTTTCGGCTTTGGATCAGGATAGCGGACGGTCGGTATTGAATGCCTTAAATACACTGATGTTTGAAAAGACAGTAATCCACGTTACCCATCATCGGGAAACTTTAGATCATAGTTATACGATTTATCGTATGAAGGGAGGGAGACTGGTTCGTGAGTGACTTTGGCAAATTGATACGTGAAATGGGAATTTGGCGCAAATACTTCTTTTTACTAGTGCTCAGGGCTCCTTTTGATGCCATCAGAACCTGGATGCTGGCGAGTCTGATGCGATCGGTTTTTCGGTGTCTGGAAGCAGGTAATACCGGTTCTCTGTTGGAAATATGTGCAGTATACGGATTGCTATGCATGATGTTGTTTATGTATAACGGAGTGGTATGGAGTAATTATGCGGCATTTGCTGCGAAAACGGAAGTACGGATTCAACAAAAGATGTTTCATAAGATTCTGAGTCTACCCCTTAAACGAGTAGGCAGTCGGTTTAGCGGCGAATGGATCACAAGATTAAACAGCGATATACAGGCGGCTTTTACAATGATGAATGGACCGTTGAACATTCCCCACATTACAGTTGCTGTCATAAATACCATGTTGTCTTCTTTTTTAATGCTTAAAAGCAGTCTGCTTTTTCTTACTGTAACATGGGCGTTTATTCTTTTGCAACTACTTGTAAACTATAAAACAGTACTTATGGCTGTCCCAAAATTGAAGGAAGAATCGCAGAATGCCATGGCGGAAAACACCTCTGCGATCAAGCCGTTGATTACGGAGGCGGACGCAATTTTGTTATACGATGCCGAAGAGATGATGATCAAAAAATGTGAAGAGAACAGCAGAAAACTAATGAAAATCAATATGAAGATCCATGTGCGCAGTGCGCTGAGCGATGTGGGTATGCGGCTGTTCGGAATTGGGGGATATCTTGTGATCCTGCTCATGGGATACGGATTTATTTCCGGTGAGAAGATGGCGTTTTCTGATGTGGTTTATTGTTTTCAAGTCAGAGGTTCTATTATGGCCGGAGTGTTCATGCTCGTTACCTGTTTAAATAATCTGAAAGCAAATTCAGTCTGTGTAAAAAGGGTTTGTGATATATTGGAAGAATAGTCAGATGTTTACCGATTAGAAACGGAGGGTGCGTATGAAAGATGGGTTTATGCTGATCGGAGAAATTGCAGACTTTTTTGGTATTTCCAGAAAGGCAATACGCTTATATGAAAAGAAAGGCATTATTAAGCCTGTAAAAGTAGATGCTGAGAATGGGTATCGTTACTATTCGGCGGAGCAGGTACAGCAGTTAAATGCGCTGTTAGAATTGAAAGCACTCGGTTTTTCTCTTGACGAGATCAAAATGATCATAGACGGGAAAAAGGAGAAAGCGGCGTTGCTTGAAATACTTGAAAGGAAACGGCAGGCATGGCAGGAGGCAATGAGCCTGGCAAAATATAAAGAGGAGTGTATTGGTAATATTATCAATAATGTACAAGGTTCCAGGGCAGCAGAGAAGTTTGCCGAAATGACAGAGGAGGAGCGGGCGTGGCTGTTAGTAAAAATGGTATGCATTGAAGATATCAGAGCACAACATGCTTTGAGTGAGGCGTTGTGGGTGTGACAGAACGGTATGGCGAGTTGTACCGAACGGTGGAAATATAAACGCGCGTGAAAAGGTTCGTTTATTTAAAAAGTCGCTTGAAAAAGTTGCATAAATGCTGTAAAAGTCGTTTGAAAAAGTTTGCATTTAGGACAAAAAGTTGTTTGAAAAATATATTACATCTCAAAAAAGCCTTTATAAAAGCTTTAATTATACAAAAAGATACACTTGTTGAGGAGGATTGGAAGGTTATACAATTTTCAAGTTATGTTGTTAGTTGACAAAACATTCCGAAATCGGAATAAATATTGATAATTTTAAAAGAATATGCCATAATAGGAATGAATAAAAGGGGGTGCAAAACTTGATTCAGCGACGGGAATATTTAGGACAATTAGCAGACTGGAAAGACGAAAGTGTTATCAAAGTCGTTACCGGAATCAGACGCTGCGGTAAATCAACACTTTTAAATCAATATCAGGAATATTTAAGAAACGATGGTGTCGCTGATGAGCAGATCATCTCTATTAATTTTGAAGATCTGGATTTCGAGGAACTGTTGAATTATAAGGAGCTCCACCGGTACATTAAGGAGAGATTATGCGAAGGGAAAATGACCTATATTTTTCTTGATGAAATCCAGAAAGTAGATTGTTTCCAGAAAGTTGTTGACAGTTTATATATTAAAGAAAATGTTGATCTTTATATCACTGGCTCGAACGCCTATATGCTGTCAGGTGATCTGGCAACATTATTGAGCGGAAGATATGTGGAGGTATCAATGCTTCCCTTGTCCTATCATGAGTATTGCGAGGCAGCAGGGAGAGAGTCTTGCGCTGAACTTTTTTCTGATTTCATGAAATATGGCGGATTCCCATATATTGCAACAATGAACAAAACAGAAGAAAAAGCGGATATGTATCTGGAAGGTATTTATAATACAGTTATTATAAATGATATTGAGGAGCGTCAGCGCCGGAAGGAAACTGATCCGGATAAACGCAAGGTAACGGATATTACTCTTCTTAAATCTATTTCCAAATATCTGGCAAGCGTCATAGGAAGCCCGGTATCCGTGAAAAGTGTTACGGATTATCTTGTATCGAGCGGGCGCAGGGTATCGCCGAACACTGTGAGCGACTATATCGACGCTTTGACAGACTCGTTTGTGTTTTATACTGCAGAACGATTTGATATTGTGGGAAAACAGTTATTAAAAGTGAACAGAAAATATTATATGGTCGATCTGGGAATAAGAAATCATATTTTACCCAGAAAAGATTATGATCTGGGTTTTTCTGTTGAGAACATTGTTTATTTTGAACTGCTACGGCGAGGTTATCGTGTCTATATCGGAAAATTTGGAGATACAGAAGTCGATTTTGTGGCGGAAAAGCAGGGGACACTTGAATATTTTCAGGTTACTGCGGATATGTCCGCACAGGAGACATTCGAGCGTGAAGTGAGGCCGCTTCGCAGTATCAGGGACAATTATGCCAAGACTGTGTTGACACTCGACAGGCTTACATTGGGGAATTATGACGGTATTATTGTGAGGAATGTGATAGAGTGGTTGGAAGCAAAGTAATTTGTATGTCGTTTCCAATACCAAGTTATTCGACACAGGATATATCGAAAGGTACTTTTGAGAACATAAAGAAAGATGCCGGATTTGAGTAGCCTGAAAATATTTTAGGGATTTAGAAGGTTGTTATACTTGCGGGGGACAGTATAGAGCAAGCGATAGAAATGGCAGGACTTGACAAACACTCCCCAAGTAACTATATTATTTATAATAAAGAAACTGAAAGGTAATGACAAAGAGGAGTACATGACCACCGCCGCCAGAGAGAGCGCCGCAAGCTGAAAGGCCGCTTCGGAAAGGAATCATGGAAGGTAGCTTTGGAACCGGGATGCTGAAAACCGTCATGGGAAGAACAGAATTGACGGATTACAGTAAGTGTCCACGCCCGATCCCCGTTATCGGATCAGGATTTTTATGAGTTATTACGAAAGCTTGTAAGAGTCGCAGAGTGAGAAACTAAGGTGGTACCGCGTATATGCGCCCTTTGCCGACATGTCGGCAGAGGGCGTAAAATTTTTAGTAGGAGGAGAAAACCATGAGCAAAGAACTAGCCAAAACCTATGACCCCAAAGGCATAGAAGACAGACTATACCAGAAATGGATGGACAAGAAATATTTTCATGCGGAGGTTGACGAGACGAAGAAACCCTTCACCATCGTGATTCCGCCGCCAAATATCACGGGACAGCTCCACATGGGGCATGCGCTCGACAATACGATGCAGGATATTCTGATCCGTTATAAGAGGATGCAGGGCTACAATGCCCTCTGGCAGCCCGGAACGGACCACGCTTCCATTGCAACGGAAGTCAGGATTATCGAGAAACTGAAAGAGGAAGGCATCTCGAAAGAAGACTTGGGACGTGAAGGTTTCTTAAAACGTGCATGGGAGTGGAAAGACGAGTACGGCGGACGTATTATCAGCCAGCTTAAGAAGCTGGGTTCTTCCTGCGATTGGGACAGGGAGCGTTTCACCATGGATGAAGGCTGTAATAAGGCGGTTACGGAAGTGTTCTGTAAGATGCATGAAAAAGGCTGGATCTACAAGGGCAGCAGGATCATCAACTGGTGTCCGGTATGTAACACTTCTATTTCCGACGCGGAGGTAGAGTACGAGGAGCAGGCAGGTCATTTCTGGCACATCAAATATCCGCTTGTGGATGAGAACGGACAGCCCAGCAAGACGGAATTTCTGGAGTTTGCAACCACACGTCCGGAGACGATGCTCGGCGATACGGCGGTGGCTGTCAATCCGAATGATGAGAGATATACTTATTTAAAAGGAAGACAGGTATGGCTTCCCATTGTCAACAAGCCGATTCCGGTAGTGGAAGATGAGTATGTTGATATGGAATTCGGTACGGGTGTCGTTAAGATCACCCCGGCACACGACCCCAACGATTTCGAAGTTGGTAAGCGGCATGGTCTGCCCGAGGTCAACATCCTGAACGATGATGCGACTATTAATGCAAATGGCGGTAAATACGAAGGACTTGACCGCTATGAGGCCAGAAAACAGATTGTGAAGGAACTGGAAGCAGAAGGGCTTCTTGTTAAGATAGAGGATTATTCTCATAATGTAGGAACCCATGACCGCTGCAATACTACCATCGAACCGATGATCAAGAAACAATGGTTTGTGAAGATGGATGAATTGATAGGGCCAGCGGTGGAAGCCGTTAAGAATGGTGAGATCAAGCTGATTCCGGAACGTATGGATAAAACTTACTACAATTGGACAGACAACATTCGCGACTGGTGTATCAGCCGTCAGTTATGGTGGGGACACAGGATTCCGGCGTACTATTGTGATAAGTGCGGCGAGGTAGTGGTAGCGAAGGAAATGCCGGGCGTATGTCCGAAGTGCGGTGATACGCATTTTACGCAGGATCCGGATACACTGGATACCTGGTTTTCTTCCGCGCTCTGGCCTTTTTCTACATTAGGATGGCCGGAAATGACAGAAGATTTGAAATATTTCTATCCGACTGATGTACTTGTGACAGGATACGACATTATCTTTTTCTGGGTTATCCGCATGATCTTCTCGGGATATGAACAGATGGGCGAGAAGCCGTTCCACACCGTATTATTCCACGGTCTGGTGAGAGACTCGCAGGGACGCAAGATGAGCAAATCTCTCGGCAACGGTATCGATCCGCTGGAGATCATTGACCAGTACGGTGCCGATGCGCTGCGTCTTACGCTGATCACGGGCAATGCGCCGGGTAATGATATGCGTTTCTACTATGAAAGAGTGGAGGCAAGCCGCAACTTTGCAAACAAGGTATGGAATGCTTCTAGATTTATCATGATGAACATGGATCAGGCGGAGGAGAAAACGGGCACTCGCGGATGGGAAGTGTCATATGATGAAATAAGGAGTCATCTGGAGCCGGCTGACAAGTGGATCCTATCCAAATTGAACACGCTGATTAAGGATGTGACCGACAATATCGACCATTATGAGCTTGGTATCGCAGTACAGAAAGTATATGATTTTATCTGGGATGAGTTCTGCGACTGGTATATTGAGATGGTAAAACCACGTTTGTATCAGAAAGATACGGACGGACAGGAGAGCAACAATGCGGCTCTGTGGACACTGAAGAATGTCCTGATCGATGCGCTGAAACTGCTTCATCCGTACATGCCTTTTATCACGGAGGAAATTTTCTGTACGATCCAGAGCGAGGAAGAGTCTGTCATGATCTCCAAATGGCCTGAATATACACAGGATCGGGATTATAAAGCGGAAGAAGAGTCCATAGAACTCATCAAGGAAGCGGTTCGCGGTATCAGAAATATCCGTACGCAGATGAACGTGGCTCCAAGCAGGAAGGCGGCAGTGTTCGTTGTCAGCGACAAGGAGGCGGTGAGAAAGATTTTTGAGGAGGGCAGTTTGTTCTTCGCTTCTCTTGCGGGTGCCTCGGAGGTGACGGTGCAGGCGGATAAGAGCGGTATCGCCGATGATGCGGTATCTGTTGTGATTCCGAATGCAACGGTATATATTCCTTTCGCAGAGCTGGTGGACATCGCGCAGGAGATTGAGCGTCTGCAGAAAGAGGAGAAACGCTTAAACGGCGAACTTGCCCGCGTCAACGGCATGTTGAATAATGAAAAATTCATGGCAAAGGCGCCGGAAGCTAAGGTGGCGGAAGAACGTGCAAAACTGGAGAAGTATACACAAATGCTGACACAGGTGAAGGAACGTCTGGCACAGCTTGGTAAGTAAGATAATTTTTTTTTAGGGCTGGTAAAGTCCGCAAATATGGTGTAAAGTAATATTAGGATATTATGTTTTGGGACACTAATATATTAATAGATAGAAGGAAACTATTCAGTATAGGTCGAAGCATTTACTGCTGAGACCGTCAGGAAAGTGAGGTGAGCCACGTGAGCGGAGTTATGTTTTCACCGGAACAAATGGATAAATTGAAGAATGCCATGAACAGGGCAGCGAAACCGGATACGACATCGACATCGATGACTGTGTCGCTTGAGGTGCCGGTATCGGATAAGAAACAGAGTGATGGATGGGATTCTCATGGAACGAATTTGGCGCGAGGCACTTATCTGCGCATCGATGAAGATGATATGGCGGCGTGGCTCTATCTGGTACCTCCTGACAAGGGGCAGATCTATACGAAGGGTGAGCTCGTGACCTATCTGGAGAAAAGCGGTGTGGTCAAGGGATATCACAGCTCCAATCTGTCGGCTATGATCAAGAAGAAGGTTTATGACAGGGAGATTCTGGTTGCGCAGGGCGCGGAGAGTGTGCCGGGGAAGGACGGATATTTTGAGTATCTTTTTTCTCCGGAAGAGTATGGCGTACCTAAGATCAGGGAGGATGGCACTGTCGACTACACGAATATGAGTGCATTGCAGAATGTAAGGAAGGGCGACAAGGTAGCGATCTATCATTATGCGGTACCGGGCAGGGACGGTTATACGGTTCGCGGTGCGGAGATGAAGGCGGCACCTGCCAGAGATCTGCCGCCCATGCGTGGTAAGGGAATTCTGCGGGAAAATGATGTTTACTATGCACAGTCCGACGGTAAGATCGAGGTGAAGAACGGCAAGGTTGATATTCAGAATGTCCATGAGATCATGGGTGACGTAAATATGATCATAGGCAAGGTGGAGTTTTTCGGCGATGTGATCATTTACGGTAACGTGGACAGCGGTGTGACCATCCGTGCAGGACGGAATATCGAGATCCACGGAACTACGGGAGCCGCTACGCTTTTTGCGGGCGGGGATGTAGTCTTAAGCCGCGGTATCCAGGGCGGTGGTAAGATATCTGCCAGAGGAAGTGTCTTCGCGGATTTCATAGAGAACACTACGGTGGAGGCGGGCGGCATGGTGCAGTCCAATACCATTCTGAATGCACAGATATCCTCGAAAAATAAAGTAATCACCACGGGTAAGAGGGGATGTATCATTGGCGGATATGTTCATGGTTTGAAGGGGATTGAGGCAATGACGGCCGGCAGCGATGTGGAAGTCAAGACGATCCTGCATTGCGGATATGAGGTGACGGCTTATGAGAAGCTGTTAGACGTGAGGCATAAGGAGAGCGATACGAAAGAAAAGCTGTCCGAATTGGTAGAGACCATGACGGAGGCGCTGCGTGAGAAGCGTGTGCGGGGATCAAGCACTTCAGCTACTACCGAGGCGAAGTTGTCCGAATGGAATAGACTTAAGGATCAATATTTCGAAGAGTTGGATAAGATCAGTCGGGAACGGGAAACGCTGGAAGAGACCATGGAGGAGAGCAGAGGCGCCTACATCAAAGTTGACGGTAATATTTTTCGCAATGTAATCATCAGCATTAACGCCGAGCAGATGGTATTGGCCAAGAAGACCAGCTTTATGAAATATACTGCCGATAGAGGAATCATTGAGGGCGTGGTGATTGTTCACAATTAACGCCGGTATTTTATGCTATAGGAAATTGCCCGGATTGCCACGAGTTTGTGAAGCGTAAGCGAACAAATCTCGCAACCCCGCGAAGCTCAATTTTTTATGCGGACATGAGTTTAGAAGAGATGAAGCTGGAACAAGATATGATGAAACAAATAGACACATATCGGGAAGCGGAGGCATATATCAACGATATTCCGAAGTTTTCCGGTAAGAATAGTATGGAGGATACCCGCAGATTTCTTAAGCATTTGGGGAGTCCGGCACAGAATTGTGAGATCATACACATAGCAGGCACAAACGGAAAGGGTTCCGTTTGTGCTTATTTGTGTTCGGTGTTAAATCTGGCGGGGATCAGTACGGGCATGTTCACATCGCCGCATCTGGTGACGATGCGGGAGCGGTTTGCGATAAACGGCAGGATCGTGGATGAGAGGGAATTTCTGGAGGTTTTCAGGAGGGTGAGGGATAGAATGTCCGATTTGCCAGAGGAGTTGGCTGCTAAGGGCTATCATCCCAGTTTCTTTGAGTTTCTTTTCTTTATGGCCATGGTTCTTTTTGAGGATGCGGGAGTGGAGTATATAGTGCTGGAGACCGGATTGGGCGGCAAGCTGGATGCCACCAATGCGGTGCTGGATAAAAAGCTGTGCGTCATAACCGCCATCGGATACGACCATATGGAATATCTGGGCGATACATTGTGGCAGATTGCCGGAGAAAAGGCGGGAATTATGCGCCGGGATGTTCCTGTTGTCTACTATGTCGGGTATCAAGAGGCAGCCGGACGGATAGAAGAATGTGCACGTTCTGTGGGCGCTATAGCCGTGCCTTTGCAGAAGCAGGCGATAAAAGAAATAAAGATTCAACATAAAACAATTGATTTTTCTCTTCATTTAAACTATTATGGTTATATTGGTTTTATTGTGTCCACTGCAGCGCTTTATCAGATCGAGAATGCGGCGCTGGCAGTCAAGGCGCTGGAACAGCTTAAGGATGACCGTATCACGGTGTCCGTGATGCAGGAAGGAATCCGCAGTGCGGTCTGGGAGGGCAGAATGGAAGAGATCCTGCCGTCAGTGTTTCTGGACGGTGCCCACAACATAGACGGGATACGAGCTTTGTTGGATACGGTGAGATCACAGCCCTGTTACGGAAGACGGAAGCTGCTTTTTTCTATTGTAAAAGACAAGCAGTATGAGAATGTGATCAGAGAAGTTGCCCTGTCAGGGTTGTTTGACGAGATCGGCCTGGTGGCGCTTGAAAGTGAGCGTGCCCTGCCGCTTCATATATTGGAAGATACTTACAGACAGTATACAGGATTGATATGTAAGGCTTATAATGACTTAAAGACAGCGTTTTGCAGTCTGGTACTTGGAAAAGATGACGAGGATAGAGTGTATATTGTCGGTTCATTATATTTGGTGGGTGAAGTGAAAGCCCTTTTGAAGGAGCCTATAGCATGATAAATTTTGAAGAAGAGTTAAAGAAATTCCATCCCAGCTTAGAGGTTGAGGATGCGGAAGAAGCGATATATAATCAGGATCTGACGGATATGGCGGATCTGATGGTAAAGGTTGTAAAGGAATCGAAGAAAACGGGCGTAACAGAATAGAGGATTGGCATAGATGATTTGTTATCAGTGTGGATGTAATCTGTCCGAACATGATTTTTGTACGAGCTGTGGTGCCGATGTAGCCCTGTATAAAAAAATTATATATATATCCAACCGTTTTTATAATGAAGGATTGGAGCGGGCAAATGTCAGGGACCTGACAGGTGCGATCACCAGTTTGCGGCAGAGTTTAAAGTTTAATAAGAATAATGTGGAAGCGCGCAATCTGCTCGGACTCGTGTATTTTGAGACGGGCGAAGTAGTGGCGGCGCTCAGTGAATGGGTTATCAGTAAGAATTTAAGACCGAAGAAGAATATTGCGGATGACTATATAGATATGATCCAGACGAATCAGAACCGTTTGGATATCATTAATCAGACGATTAAGAAGTATAATCAGGCACTTACTTATTGTAATCAGGATAGTTTGGATCTTGCTGTGATCCAGCTTAAGAAGGTATTGTCATTAAATCCCAGAT
The DNA here is from genome assembly GCA_014804485.1 of Lachnospiraceae bacterium. Classification (GTDB taxonomy): domain Bacteria; phylum Bacillota; class Clostridia; order Lachnospirales; family Lachnospiraceae; genus UBA3282. The sequence goes on along the minus strand of JAAUZT010000015.1, from coordinate 67,341 downwards.
TTATCAGGGCACATCAGCTTCTCGCACTTTTGTATATCAACAATGAAGAGTGGGAGAAAGCTAAGCGGGAGCTGACGAAGTGCCTCGAAATCGATACGAATAATATTGCAACGCTGCGATATCTGAAAGAAGTGGACGAGATGCTTTTGCCGGAGGAAGGGGTCAAGAATCCTCCGAAGAAAAAGCATAAGTCGGACGATGTTATCAAATATCAGAGCGGCAATGAGACGATCATCCAGCCTGTAAATGTCAAGGATGGCAGGGGTGTCACTTCATTATTAAATCTCGGAATCGGTATTATTATCGGAGTCGCAATCGCGGTATTCCTGATCCTGCCGGCCAGAATACAGACGGCCAGAGCGGGTATTGACGAGAATCTGCGTAAAGTGAGTGAGCAGTTGGACGCTAAGACAGCCACGGTAGACGAGCAGCAGCTTCAGATCGAGGAACTGACCAAGCTCAATAACGATCTGCAGCAGGATCTGCAGGCATATCTCGGTACAGACGGTACTCTGCGGTCCGTGGACAGCTTGATGAAGGCGGCAGGTGCGTATCTGACCGATCCGGAAGATGTCACGGTAGTGGCGGATTATCTGGAGGAGATTGAGACGGAAGATCCCGAGGGCGAGACGAGTAATTCCGAGGCATTTGAAAATCTTTATAATACGCTGTTGGCTTTAGTGGGACCTGACATTGCAGAGGCGTATTATAATGACGGATACGAGGCATACAGGCAGGAAAATTATGCGGATGCGATCCCGAATCTGGAGAAAGCATTCCAGTACGATGCGACGAACGGAGAGGCACTCTATAACCTTGCCAATGCATATTACCGCGTAGGAGAGGAAGAGAAAGCCAGAGCCACTTATGTACAGATTATTCAACTGTTCCCCGGCACGGAGAAGGCAAGTAAGTCTGAGGCGTTCATAGAAGAGATGGACAGTGCGGATTAAGCTGACGGTACAAACAGCGGGATTGTTGTAAAGCGACAATAAAGATAAAAGCGATAAAGACACGAAAGAGAAAGGACATGGTGTAAGCCATGTCCTTTCTGCATAAAAAGTGTTGGGCCAGTTTCGAGTTCGCGAAGCGAATCTCGCGATTGAGCGCAGCTCAATCATGGAGAGGAGTTTACATAACATGGAAGACTTTAAAATAATTGACAATTATCTGATGATAAGGCTTCCGGATGAGGTAGATCACCACATATCGGTTGACATAAGTGCAAAAGCAGATCGCTATATCATGTCTAAAAGGGTGGGAAATGTGGTATTTGATTTCGAGAGAACAACCTTTATGGACAGCTCCGGAATCGGAGTCATTCTGGGCAGATATAAGAAGATATCCAGCTTCGGGGGCAAGGTGTATGCCATTAATGCCGACAACAGGATACGCAGGCTGCTGCTGTTGTCGGGAATGCAGAATATTGTGGAGATTATGGACAAGACATAAAGTTATACTAAGGCTGTAAAAAACACAGCCTAAGTATAACTAAGTTATGTCTAGGAGAATGCGGAAAAGCGTGCATTCTACGTGTTGGCGAAAAAAAGAAAGATAGAAATAAGGAGGACAAGATGATAGAGATAATTGAGAAGAAGAATACCGACAGGATGACAAATGAGATGCGGATTGAGTTCGCGGCGGTGTCGGACAATGAGGCTTTTGCGAGAATGGCTGTGGCGGCATTTATCACGCCGCTCAACCCTACGCTGGAGGAGATGTCTGATGTAAAGACGGCTGTGTCCGAGGCAGTGACAAACGCGATCATACATGGGTATGAAAACCGGGGGAGTCTGGAAGACAGAGTACATATGGGGTGCATATTGCGGGGAGATGTATTGGAAGTGGAGATCGTAGACCGCGGTGTCGGTATTGCGGATGTGGGGATGGCGATGGAGCCGCTGTATACTTCCAGACCGGATCTGGAGCGTTCGGGTATGGGATTTGCCTTCATGGAAGCATTTATGGATAATCTGGAGGTGTGTTCCGATGTGGGATTCGGGACGTCGGTAAAGATGTATAAGAAGATCGGCATCAGCTCATGGATTGCCAGCGAGGAATAGCCGATGGAAGAGACTGCCGTATTAATCGAACGTTCACAGGCAGGAGATAAAGAGGCAAGGGAGACACTGATAGAGGAAAATCTTGGACTGGTACGTCACATCGTGAAGCGGTTTGCGGGACGGGGATATGATATGGAGGACCTGTTTCAGATCGGATGTATCGGTCTGATGAAGGCAATCGACAAATTTGATTTAAAATACGAGGTACGTTTTTCTACCTATGCAGTTCCGATGATTCAGGGAGAGATCAAGAGATTCTTAAGAGATGACGGAATGGTCAAGGTGAGCCGGACACTGAAGGAAAACGGATGGAAGGTCAAACAGGCTGCCGAGCGCCTTTCGCAGCAATTCGGACGGGAGGCGAGTCTGCAGGAGCTGTCGGAAGCAACCGGGCTTGATGTGGAGGATATCGTGCTGGCACTGGATGCCAATGTGGAGGTGGAGTCGATCTATAAGTCTGTCTATCAGTCTGACGGCAATGAAATTTATCTGGTAGATCAGGTGGTAGGCGGAAGCAGCATGAGCTACACGGGTGTAGGAAGAACCATCCCTAACGGCAGCATTCATGAAGATACGGAAAAAGAGCAGATATTAAACCACATGCTGCTCGAGCAGCTCTTAGGAAAGCTCGATGACAGAGAGATGGAACTGATCCGTATGCGGTATTTTCAGGATAAGACACAGGTGGAAGTGGCAAAGTACATGGGAATCAGCCAGGTGCAGGTGAGCCGTATGGAGAAGCGTATTCTGTTGCAACTAAGAGAGGAAGTGTGATACTATAAGGGCAAAGAGAAAATACAGAATTCTCTATCCGTTCAGGCTGGTTATTGATGGGTGAGGAAGTAGTATAATTTATATAACAGCAAAGCGAGGGACATACAAATGAATACATTTTACTATCAGGTAGACAGTATCGACGGTGATTACGCGAACTTAAGAAGAACCGACGTGGAAGGAGAAGAGTTGAAGCTGGTGGCAAGAGCTTTACTTCCTCCTGAAATTACGGAGGGCACCCGCCTCAAATATGAATTAATGGAGTACACGATAAGCAATGAGTAGTGCATAAAGTAGCCGAATGCGCATTGCGGAGAAGACTACATAAAAGGAACATGACAAATGAACGAGAGTACGATCAGGAATCGCAGAATACTCATTAAGAATACAGAAAACGGCGAGATCATCGCGGATACCAAAATCCTGGGCTTCAACAGTCTGACGAACTCCGTGCGCATAAGCGCGGCAAGCCTGCCGGATAAGAAATATTACAAGATTTCCGCTTTTATTTTTGCAGAAGAATGCCTCTATGAGATTTCCGGCACGATCAAGGGTGCCATGGTGGACAATGAGATCGAAGTTCTTCTTGGCAGGAGTAAAGAGAAAGAGGACAGAGCCAGAACAAGATATCCGATGGAGTTAAAAGGCGTGATCAGCCATATATTAGTGGACGGGCAGGCGATACGTCTCCGCAAGCCTATGCATATTCAGACAATAAACATGAGTGCCAACGGTGTGTTGATGAAAGCGGATGCGGGATGTTTTGGAGTTGGCGACAGCTTCGTACTGACACTTGTGGTGGAGAGAGGGACGATCGTTCTGCACTGCGGGATCGTCAGAATCAACCACAATAACATGTTAACGGAAGAATACGGATGCCGGATCAGCGGGATTCAATTAGAACGGGAGACACAAGGATGAGCGACAGGAAATTGCAGTCACTTCCGGTTGAATATTTATGGGACGGGCTTGTACTAAAAGATGATATTTTTAACCATACAGGGGCGACATTGCTGCTTCCCAAGGGTGAGACGATCACGAGGGAGAAGCTGGATAAGCTGATGGGCTTCTATGGAGACAGCAAAAATATCATGGTGTACGAAGACACCTATTTAGAGATCATGTCAGACGAACATGTGCCGATTGAAGCCCGCCAAAAGTTCACCGAGAAGCGGGTGGGCTATGCGCAGCTACAACAGAACGTAGGCAGCCTTTTCCACAGAACGGACCATGAGCAGTGGCTGAGCAATGAACAGATGGAGCCGTTGACCCGTGCGGTGGCAGGTAAATTGCAGAATTTTGATCCGGTGACGATTCTTTCCTGTATCAATTTTCCCAGACCTATGGATGAGGGACTGCAGCGTCACTGCCTTAATGTGGCATTCCTAAACGGCATGCAGGCAGGGTGGCTGGAACTGCCGCCGGACGACGTGAATACGCTGGTTTTGGCGGGACTTCTGCACGATATCGGTAAAACGATGATACCGGAAGAGATTCTAGATGCGCCCCGCAGACTGACGGAGGAAGAATTGGAGATCATGCGTAGACATCCGGTCTATTCGGACGAATTGTTGAGGGATAAGTTTGATGATAATATCAGGCGGGCAGCGCGCCATCACCATGAGAAGCTGAATGGAAAAGGATATCCCGACGGCATTATGGGAGACGAGATCGGGCTGTATGCCAGAATTACGGCAATATCCGATATATACGACGCTATGGTTTCCGCGAGAAGCTATAAAGGGGCAAGACTTCCCCTTGACGTGTTTGACATGTTCTATGAGGAGGAGTTCGACGGGCTGGACAGAGAACTTGTTATGAATTTTCTCAAAAATATGCGGGCCGAGTATACGAACAGAACGGTTATCATGTCCAATGGAGAAAGAGGAACGATCCGTTTTATTCCGATCAATGACGCGGATCACCCGATTATCATGCAGGGAGATGATATCCGTCAGACCGATGATACGTGGTATTGTAAAGAAATATTACCTGTTATTTAAATAAAATTGTTATATGATTTTTGTGCGCCGACAGGCGCACTTTTTTTTGCATAAAAAAGGCAGTATTATCGCATACTAAATGCAAATCCAACGAATAATTTAAGCCTTCCGGGTAAGGATTTTGTCAAGGAGTGTAATGTTATGTCAACTAATAACACAACAATATATATCTGTGCACAGCAGAATGTAGAATTGCAGTCGGAGGATGTCTATGTGAAGGATATCGGGAAACTGACTTGCAGTGATGCGCATATTCTGGCGAAAGTAAAGTCGATCAAACTGCATCACTTTAAAAAAGGGGAACCTAAAAGACGGGTGATCAGCATCCTTAAGATAATTGAGGAGATCGATAAAGTATGTCCGGAGGCGAGTGTACAGAGTATTGGCGAAACAGCTGTTATGGTAGAGTATATCAATGTCAATAAGCATAAAGGAGCGGTACAGTGGATTAAGCTTGCTTTTGTGGCGATGATCAGTTTCTTCGGCACCGCCTTTACGATCATGGCCTTTCACAACGATATTGGGATTAATGACGTGTTCGTGAAGATCTATGAGATGGTCATGGGGCAGCAGGGAGACGGATACGGTATTCTGGAGCTGGCGTACTCGGCCGGGCTTGCCATCGGCATAATTGTATTCTTTAACCACATCGGCGGCAGAAGAATCACTAAGGATCCGACTCCGATCGAAGTAGAAATGCGAATTTATGAAGAAGATGTCAATAAAGCACTCATCGAGACAGCAGACAGAGAGGGCAAGACACTGGATGTTAATTAGAAAAAAGGAGAGTAATATCAAATGTTATTTATTAAACAGCTCTTGTTAGCGGTGGTCGGAGTCAGCAGCGGTCTGATCGTTTCGGCGGGGGTATTTACAGTGCTGATCTCGGTTGGCCTGATCCCGCGCTTCGCGGGCAAAATGCATGTGGCGCGGAAAATATTCGTGCTGGAAGAGATGGTAGTGTTTGGTACACTTTTCGGCGGCTTTTTCAGTATATTCAGCAATTGGGGCATGGTTGGTGAGTTCGTGAGGGAGCACAGACTGCTCGGAGAAAATGCAACGGAAGGTGTGTGGAATCTGATCGGAACGTTATTTCTGCTTGTTTTCGGCGTGTTTGCGGGGATATTCGTAGGTTGTCTGGCATTGGCTATTGCGGAGATGCTTAATACAATCCCGATTTTTGCGAGAAGAATCGGATTCCGGCATGGGCTCGGAATAGCAATTCTGGCTGTGGCGCTGGGGAAACTGGTGGGGAGCCTGATTTATTTTACCAGGGAGGTGTATTTATATGGAGGTTAAATACTATGTGCATAGGAATACAGAGAGTTAAATCATGATATAACACAATTTGTGAATGAATTCAGAAAAGAATGCGGATTAAATCGTGATATAACGGATAGAGTGTAACTGTTTAGGCGTTAATGTCAGTTAATGTCGGTTAATGGAGCCAGACGCGCCAGACAGTATGTAGTTGCCCTAAGGACGCGCTTCCGCTCGGTTCCAAACGCAACGGTACTAAGCTCGAAAGTTGCGTTGCAACTTTAAAACCTCGCTAAGTGCCGGCAGTTTAAATCCGAAGGATTTAAACATATCCAAACGGTCCTTATGACAACTACATACTATCCAGCGCTGTGTATTGAAGATAACCTCGACTCGAGAACACTTGTTATTGAGAAAACCGCTATTAGGCAGAGAAAACCACTATTCGGTAGACAGAACCGCTACTTGGCAGGCAAAGCCGCTAACCGATAGACAAAGCCGATGACCAGTAGATAAAGTCAATACCCTATAGATATAGCAAATATTCGGTAAGCACAGCCACTACCCAGCGTAGGCGGAAGTTAATATCTTAAGGAGCCCCTTAAAAAGCGTCGGCACTTAGTGAGGTATTTCACGAACTTAGTGCCCGTTACGCTTTTTACGGAGCGGGAGCGCGGCTCCGTAGATATTAACTTCCACCTGCGCGGACGTCCTAGCCAATTACTAAATGACAACATAACAATAAACTACACAACAGAACAAATACAATGCAGAATGTCCTGAATACAACAATACAATGCAAATAAGAAAGGAAACCAATCACATGACACAAACCAATCAAAAACCACAGACAACACAACAGAAAAAAGAGCAGGAGTACCAACAGCATGTAGAGCAGGTAACCCCGAAGTATAATCTCATATGGCGTATGTGCAAAGCATTCATAACGGGTGGTATTATATGCCTGTTTGGACAGTTCATTTTGAATTATGCGACAAACAATATGGGACTTGACAAGGAGACTGCGGCTTTCTGGTGCTCGATGCTGCTGGTATTGACCAGTGTACTGCTCACCGGATTTAATCTGTATCCGAAGCTGGTGGAATGGGGCGGCGGCGGTGCGCTTGTGCCGATTACGGGATTCGCGAATTCGGTTGCGTCCGCGGCTATTGAATATCAGAAGGAGGGACAGGTGTTCGGAATCGGCTGTAAGATCTTTACGATTGCAGGACCGGTCATTCTGTTCGGCATATTCACAAGCTGGGCGCTTGGACTGCTCTACTGGATCGGAACGCTGCTGGGGATAGCGTGAATGAAAAAATGTAACTGTCCAGAAGATGCTAGCGCGAGGTGTTTTTTGTGAGTGAAGCGTAAGCGGAAGTCACAGAAAACCCGAGGTAGACATGCGCGAAATTATGCAGAAAGCATAATTTCTGTGCACCTTCGTAACTGTGAAGAACAGGGTTCTGAACAGTTGCGAAATAATAAGATAGAATATCCTGCGGTTATCTATTATAATAGAGTAAACGACAGGAGCGCAGCGTTCCGGAACGGGGGTAAATATGGATCGTGAGATGATGAAAGCAGGAAAAATAACGGAGACAACCGGGAGATTGACCTTGCCGACAGATGTAGATATGGTCGAGGAGACCATACGTTTAAAAGAACTGCTGGGGGCGGATGCCCTCAGAGATTGTGACGGCACGAATATGCCGCCGGAGCTTTTAAGTCAGGATGCGAAGATTTATGCAACTTACTACACAACCAGAAAAGATAATGATTGGGCGATGCAAAATCCGGAGGAGATACAGCAGGAATATCTGATCAGTGACCGGGTGACCGCGAAAGCAGGGAGTCTGCGCATAGAACTCATGAAAGGATTCCACACGGAGCAGCTTAAGGTCAACACCATAGACGATCCGAAGAGATGGTGGGAAGTCGTGGATCGGACAACGGGCGAGGTAGTGTCTCCGGAAAAATGGGAATACGATGAGAAGACAGGTGAGGTCGTGATCGAGACGATACCTTATCATCAGTATACGGTCAGCTTCCTCGCATTCCTGATCTGGGATCCGGTACATATGTATAATTTTATTACCAATGACTGGAAGGATGCGCCCCACCAGCTTACTTATGATGTCAGACAGCCTAAGACGCAGGTGTATGTGAAAGAAAAGCTAAAACGGTGGTGCGAGGACAATCCGGATGTGGATGTCGTGCGGTTTACCACTTTTTTCCACCAATTCACGCTCACTTTTGACGACCAGAAGCGGGAGAAATTCGTGGAGTGGTTCGGTTACAGCGCCAGTGTCAGTCCGTATATTCTGGAACAGTTTGAGAAGTGGGCGGGGTATAGGTTCCGGCCGGAGTTTATTGTGGATCAGGGCTATCACAACTCCATATTCCGGGTGCCTTCCAAAGAGTTTAAGGATTTTATTGAATTTCAGCAGATAGAAGTATCTAAACTGGCAAAAGAGCTGGTGGATATCGTCCACAGTTACGGCAAGGAAGCAATGATGTTCCTTGGCGATCACTGGATCGGCACGGAACCGTTCGGCAAATACTTCAAGAATATCGGACTGGATGCGGTGGTAGGCTCTGTGGGAGACGGGGTTACGTTACGCATGATATCCGATATTCAAGGTGTAAAATATACGGAAGGGAGACTGCTTCCCTACTTTTTCCCGGATGTGTTTACCGAGGGCGGCGACCCGATCGGCGAGGCACAGGACAACTGGATGAAAGCGAGAAGGGCGATTCTGCGTTCGCCCCTTGACCGGATCGGATACGGCGGTTATCTGAAATTGGCCAGTGAATGGCCGGGGTTTATCGATCAGATTCAGAAGGTCGTGAATGAATTTCGACAGATTCATGAGAATATGCAGGGAACGAAGGCATACACAGCGCCTTTTAAGGTAGGCATCTTAAATTGTTGGGGGAATCTGAGAAGATGGATGGCGAATCAGGTGCACCACGCGCTCTGGTATCGGGAGATTTACTCCTATGTGGGTGTGATCGAATGTTTAAGCGGTATGCCGATAGAGGTGGAGTTCATCACTTTTGACGAGGTGAGGGAGGGAATCGACCCGGATATCAAGGTTATCATCAACGCGGGCGATGCCGGCACTTCATGGAGCGGCGCCGAGAACTGGAAGGATGAAAAGGTGGTATGCGCGATTCGCAGGTTTGTGGATGAAGGCGGCGGCTTCATCGGCGTGGGTGAACCCAGCGCCTGTCAGTATCAGGGAAGGTTTTTCCAGTTGAGCGATGTGCTGGGCGTGGACAGGGAACTGGGTTTCTCCATGAGTACAGATAAATATAACACATGTTACGATGAATCGGACGGCAGACATTTCATTTTGGAAGATATTGAGGGGGAGATTGACTTCGGTGAGGGTAAGAGTCGTATCTATGCGCAGGGCGAGAATTATCAGATCCTGAATATGGACGGCAGATACAGCCGCCTTGTAGTCAATGAGTACGGCAAAGGACGGAGCGTCTACTTTACGGGGCTGCCCTATTCTCCTCAGAACTGCCGTATTCTGTTGCGGGCAATCTATTATGCGGCACATCAGGAAGAAGAGATGAAGAAGTTTTATGTCACCAATGTGGAGACGGAGCTGGCGGTGTTCGAGAAGAGCGGAAAGATTGCGGTGATTAACAATTCCAGGGAGCCGAGGCAGACCAGGCTATATGTGTACGGGAAACTGAAAGAAGAACTCGACCTGGCGCCGATGGAGATGCGGTGGGTGGATTATGAATAAAGATATTTATTGCTTACTGGAAAATTATATGCTTTCTTGCATGGAGGACAGTGCCCATGACAAAGAGCATGTATATCGGGTGTTATATAATGCCTTGGAAATTGCAAAGGCGCAGGAGAGCGTGGACTATGATGTTCTGATAGCGGCATGTTTATTACACGATATCGGAAGGAAGGAGCAGTTTCAAGATCCCGCGCTTTGTCATGCGGCGGTAGGAAGCGGGAAGGCTTATCAGTTTCTGACGGAGCATGGATTTGCGGCCGATTATGCGGAGAAAGTAAAACACTGCATACAGGCGCACCGCTACAGAAAAAGCTGTCTGCCGCAAAGTATAGAGGCAAAAATACTGTTTGATGCGGACAAGCTGGATGCCGCGGGAGCAATGGGAATAGCGAGAACGCTGATCTACAAGGGGATTGTTGCCGAACCGTTGTACTCGGTACTTCCGGACGGCAGCGTCTCAACCGGAGAAAATGATCCCGATCCGTCTTTTTTTCAAGAATATAAATACAAACTGGAAAATGTATATTCGAATTTCTATACGGACAGGGCGGCGGAGCTTGCGAGGAAGCGACAGCATATAGCGGCAGACTTCTATCAGTGTCTGTATGAGGAGGCAAGTGCACCCTATCGGGACGGAAAGAGCGAGCTCGACAGAATTTGCAACTTTGACACATCTGCATGATAAAATGGACAAATATGAGAAATGGAGCTTGTTTCATTGAAGCAGAGGGAGACTGTACATATGAATGTTCTGATCGTGGAGGATGACGAGGCAATCGCCAATTTACTGTATATGGATCTGTCCGATGAAGGATATCGCTGCACCTGTGTCTATAACGGCAGGGAGGCGGCAGATCTGCTGGAAGAAAATACGGATTATGATTTCATATTGCTGGATATCATGCTGCCGGAGATCAGTGGCTATGAGCTGCTCGAGTATATCAGGCCGATGGAGATTCCGGTTATCTTCCTGACGGCGAAAGGTGAGGTCAAGGATCGGATACAGGGGCTTAAGCTGGGCGCGGACGATTATATCGTCAAGCCTTTTCAGAGCGGAGAGGTGATTGCACGCATGGAGGCTGTGCTCCGCAGATACGGGAAAAACAGGAAGAACCTTTCGTTTGCGGATGTGGAGATCAACTTAGAATCGCGCAGAGCGTATCAGAACGGGGCGGAAGTGGAGCTGACGGTCAAGGAGTTTGACCTGTTGGTGGAACTCATTCAGAACAGAAATGTAGCACAGTATCGGGACAGGCTGTATGAAAAAGTGTGGAACGAGCCGTTTCTGGGCGATACGAGAACGCTGGATACGCATATTCAGAGACTGCGGAAGAAATTAGGCTGGGAAGAGCGCATTAGGACTGTGTTCCGTATCGGATACCGGCTGGAAGGGTAAGGTGATCCGGTGAAGCTTGGAACGAAGATGTTTTTTTGCATTACCATATTTTTCAGTGCGGCATTCCTGTTCGGCGGGTATATCCTGATTTCTTATTTCTATGATATTACCATGGAGCGGGAGATCGAAGCGGCGGTAGAACAGTATCAGTATAATAAATTCGTGGTGCAGGCAAATCTGATCACCAGAGGAGCGGCATGGCTTGAGGGCGACGACGACGGAGCGTATGATATCGGCAGCATGGCTTCGGATATGAGTGACATGACAGCTCTTTATACGATGGACAAAGCGGAGCTGTTTTCTGAATTTTCGGCAAAGACGGATGTGGGCGGATTACTGCGGGATGTGACGGATAATCATGTGTGCTATCGGTTTTATACGATCGGGGACAGAGAATATCTGCTTACGGCAGGAATCGTGTCGTATGGTGAGGCAGGCGTTTATCTGGTGACAGGAACGGACGTGGAAAGAGTTTCCGGACAGCAGGAACAGATGATAACGAAATTCGGCGCCGTGTACGGGGTGACGATCGGCATCGGGAGTCTGTTAATTTTCGTACTGTCCTATTTGCTGACCAGACCGGTCAAGAATCTGACGGAGGCCACGAAGAAGATCGCCGACGGAAACTACAGCCAGCGGGTCAAGGACGGCGGTACGGATGAAGTGGGACAGCTTGCGCGGAATTTTAACCGGATGGCGCTTGCTGTGGAAGAGAAGGTACAGGAGCTTTCGGACAGTGCGAGGCAGAAGGAAGATTTCGTGGCGAATTTCGCACATGAACTCAAGACTCCGCTGACCTCCATGATCGGATATGCGGATCGGATCTATCACAAGGAGATGCCGCGGGAGGAGCAGAAGCGGGCGGCATGGTATATCTGGAATGAAGGGATGCGGCTGGAGGCGTTGTCCCATAAGCTGATGGACATGACGGTGTTAAACCACAAAGATTTTGTGATGCAGGAGACGGAGACACAGGCGCTGTTTCGGGAATTGGCGGCGGATGTGGAATATCTGATGTGTGAAAAGGAAGTCTCTTTACGGTGCAGTGTGGAAAGCGCCTATATTGATGTGGAATATGATTTGTTTAAAACGCTTTTTCTTAATCTGGTTGACAATGCGGTGAAGGCCGGCGCCACTGAGATTCGTGTCACGGGCAGTCAGTGCGGCGCGGAGTACGTGATACAGGTTCAGGATAACGGCAGCGGCATTCCCGCGCAGGAGATTCAGAGAATCACGGAAGCCTTTTATATGGTAGATAAATCCCGGTCCAGGAAGCAGCACGGTGCCGGGATCGGTCTTGCGCTGGCGGAGCAAATCGCGCAGATTCACGGAAGCACGCTGGAATTTGAGAGTGACGGAGTAAGCGGAACCACGGTGAGCATATGTTTCAAATGCAAAGGAGCGGCGGATGATGAGTAAAAGCAGGATCTATACGGCGATTATGTTTCTGTCGGCTGTCTGCATGATCTTCGGCGGGTGGTTCCTGACAGCGAAGCTTCTTAGACAAAGAGAAGTGAGATTCTTAGACAGTACCGGTAAAGTTGCGGTGCGGTCTGAGGAGATCGGTCTTTTTGCGGACGACAGCCTAAGCGGTGCACAGGAGCAGGAGACGGAGCAGGCAGAGCAGGAGGAATTTCAGGGTCAGAAGGTGTCCGAATATGTGAGGGCGATTGTGCTGGCGGTCTGGGAGTACGGCGGCAAAGAACTTCCTCACGAGCCGATGGCGGGTCAGATGAATATGAAGCAGGCTATCGACGCGGGAAAGAAATGGGTCGAAAATATGGCGCAGATCGGTGTTTATGCCGATGAGCTGTCAGGATGCGATTTCGATGCGACGAAGGCGGAATTGTGCACGATCGATACACCGATACGGATGAGTATGGATGAGTCGATGTACAGCTATTGGAAAATATGGTTTATCAAGGACGGCGTTTCGGTGGAGCTGACGATTCATGCCGCCAGCGGGGAAGTCTGGAAAGCGAAGATTTCCGTGGAACGGGGAGAAGAGAAGGACAATTATGTGGAAGTGTATGATATGGGATACCTGTTACAATATGCATTTCCGTTTATGGGGACGGGAATCAATAAGACATGGACGGAAGCGTATGATCTTGAAGGAAACATGCAGGCTACGGATGTGGTGAGGATCGAAAGCAAGGCAGTGTACGCAGAGGCAAGACAGTCTTTTATCCAGAGTGGCGACAGGCCTGACCGGTCGATATTGGAGTTTGAGCTGTATATGAAGGAGAATTAATTGACAATTATGACACATCTTATATGAAAGTAGGAGACATCTCCCGCCTATGATGGAAATCAAAGGAAAGGGGGACAGATTCATATGAGAATGGTGAAAGATATCACAACGGTTGTTATGTATGCGGCAGTTATGGGATTTGTCGGCTGTGCGGCCGGAATAGGGTTGACTCTGGGGCTTTTTATGTTATAGTGATTCTGGTGAATCGTAACAGAAAAGTGCACGGCAGCGTGGAGAGTACAGAATCATGGAGCGTATTAAGATATTAATGATAGAGGACGATGAAGGCTTAAACCGCGGCGTTTCCTTTGCGCTGGAGCAGGAGGGGTATGCGGTTGTGAGTGCGCGGACATTGCAGGAGGGGAATGCGCTTTTTGAAAAAGAAAATCCCGATGCAGTGATCCTGGATCTGAACCTGCCGGATGGAGACGGCCTTAGCTTCTGCAAAGAGATGCGGCAGCTTCCCGGAGACAAAGCGGGAACTGCTGTTTTGATGCTTACGGCACGGGATATGGAGACCGATGAGATCATGGGTCTTGCGAGCGGAGCGGACGATTATATAACGAAGCCGTTTTCCGTTGCTGTCCTGAAAATGCGCCTTCAGAATATTCTGCGTAGGAAAGAAGCAAGGAGTGGTTCGAATCTCGCCGCCTCCGCAGATTCCGGAGAAGATACGGTCACATCGGGGGAAGTGGTTCTGGATCGGAAGACTTTCCGCGCCTTCAGCGGCGGGCAGGAATTAGACCTCAGCATGACGGAGTTCCGTCTTTTGCAATATTTTCTGGAAAATAAAAACCAGGCGTTATTAAAAGAACAGATTTTGCAAAGAGTATGGGATACGGACGGAAATTTTGTGGAAGAGAACACGCTCTCTGTCAATATCAGCCGTCTGCGTAAGAAGCTGGGAGGAAACTATATCCGCACGATTCAGGGAATCGGCTATCTGTGGGATGAAGGTTAGGTAAACGGAGTGGAGGAAAAATGATGACGGCACAAATCGTAATCGGGATACTTGCTGTCTGCCTTGTGTTGTGTCTTGCCGCGCTGATCGTGAGCACGGCTTATTTTTTGCGTCAGTGGAAGAAGATGGACCGCATTTTAGATAACTTTCAGCAGGCGGAAACAGACGGTGAGGCTCAGAATGCCCTGCGCTGTTCGGACGTATCAGAGACGAGAGAATCCCGTGTAATCAGCCAGCTCATCCGTATCCTAGACAGTGCGCGATATAAAGAACGACAGGCGCAGGAAGAGAAGAAGCAGACTATGGAGCTGGTTTCCGATCTTTCCCATCAGTTTAAGACACCCTTGGCGAACATTGTGATGGATATGGAGCTTTTGCTGGACTGTGAACTCGAGGAGGGTAAGCGCAATGAATTTCTTGCCCATGCAAAAAATCAAGCCGATAAGCTGCAGTGGCTGATGGCGGATCTTCTGAAGGCTTCCAGGCTGGAAAACGGTATCATCCGGTTTGAGGCTGAAAATACCGGAATTAAGAGGACGATTGCGCAGGCTGTCAGCTCGGTGTATGCGCAGGCCTCCGCTAAGAATATAGCATTAGAGGTGGAAGAATTTGAAGATTTTGCGCTCTGGCACAATCCGAAGTGGACGGCGGAGGCAATGTCAAATATTCTGGAAAATGCGGTGAAATACTCGCCTGAGAACAGCCGCATACAGATTGCGGCACAGCAGCTGGATCTCTATACGAAGATTACGATTACGGATGAGGGCATCGGCATTCCGGAAAGCGATTATAATCTGATCTTTAAACGCTTCTACCGGGGCAGGGCAGTTGAGCAGCAGGAGGGCAGCGGACTCGGACTGTGTCTGGCGCAACTTATTCTGCAATGTGAGAAGGGTTATATTACTGTTTCTTCTAAGGTGGGGCAGGGGAGCAGCTTTTCGATGTTTCTGCTGAATGCGGACGAAGCGTCCGGGAAGTAATGGATGCGCTTCGCATTCTGAGTATCTTACAAAATTGTCATATCTTTTATCCGTCCTTGTCAGAATACTGTAAGAAGTGTCTGGTAGAATAAATCTATAAGGATTCAGATGTTAAAGGTAGTAATATAAGCTGAGAGGGCAGATTGCGCAAAAGGTTCTCTCGTGTCGGGCTACGTCGAATGGATTTTCTAAGTATTCCGGTGTAAATTGTGATAGTGGACGCAACCGCCCTCTACGCGCCATCCGAGCGCGTTACGGGCTTTCCGGGACATCCATGTCCCGAAATTGCTGTTTTATATACGGAATACTAAGAAAATCTCAATCTCCTACGCAGGACAGCTTCGAGAACCTTTTGTGCAATCTGCCAATCCATGTTTATGGAAGAACCTTTCGGCATCTGAATCACTTAAGAGAAATGTAGAAGTGGTTTTGACAGGGAGGAGTCATATGAAAATACTGGAAACCCATGATTTAAAGAAATATTACGGAAAGGGCGATATACAGGTTAGGGCGCTGGACGGCGTGAATCTGTCGGTGGAGGAGGGCGAGTTTGCCGCGGTGGTGGGCACTTCCGGTTCCGGGAAATCCACGTTGTTACACATGCTGGGCGGGCTTGATTACGCCACATCCGGCACGGTGACGGTGGCGGGCAAGAAGATATTTGAATTGAACGAAAACGATCTTACGGTTTTCCGCAGACGGCAGATCGGATTTATATTCCAAAGCTATAATCTGGTGCCGATCTTAAGTGTCCGCGAGAATATCGTGCTGCCTCTGGAGCTGGACGGAAGAGACGTGGATTGGGAGTTTGTGGATCAGATCGTAGGGACACTGGGACTTAAGAGTAAGCTGGATAATTTTCCGGGGCAGCTTTCCGGCGGGCAGCAGCAGAGAGTGGCGATTGCCCGGGCGTTAGTGACGAAACCGGCGATTATCCTTGCGGATGAGCCTACCGGCAACCTGGACAGCAAGACGACACAGGAAGTGCTGGGACTTCTGAAGCTGACGGGGGAGCAGTTCCATCAGACGATCGTTATGATTACGCACAATGAGGCGCTGGCGCAGCTTTGCGACCGGGTGATTCATATCGAGGACGGCAGGATCGTGGCACCCGATAAGGAGGTGCACGCATGATCAATAACAATGGTGCGTCAATCCGCAAATTATCCAATCGGTGTCTGCAAAATAACCGTATGAGGAATATTTTTGCCGTGCTGGCGATCATCCTGACAGGCATACTTTTTACGGCGGCCTTTTCCCTGACAAGCGGTGCCATGCAGGCAGCGCAGGAGTATACGATGCGGGAGGTAGGCGGACGGTTTCATGCGGGACTTAAGGCGGCGACACAGGAGCAGTATGAGAAAGTAACCGCAGACCCTATGGTCGTACAGAGCTGTTACAATATTTTCATCGGCTATGCCGACAACATCGTAAAACGGCAGGCGGAACTGCGCTATACGCAGGATGAGAGCAGCCTGTGGGACATGTTCATCACGCTGGAAAAAGGGCGTATGCCGGAGGAAGTAGACGAGATCGTTGTGGACACCTTTGTGCTGGATGAGCTTGGACTGCCTCATTCGACGGGGGTAAAGATACCGATTAGGTTCTCCTTTATGGATGAGACGATTGAGGAGGAATTCGTTGTATGCGGCTGGTATCAGGGCGATGCCATCGCACACGCCAGTGAGCTTTTCTTATCGGAAAGCCGTTGGGTGGAGTTAAAGGACTCCCGGACAGATGAAGATTTCATCAGATGGTCGGAGGAACATCCGGAGGATCGGGGCGTAGGACTGCGTGCGGTCAATCTTTTTTTTGAAAATGATGCCAATCTGGAAGAAAAGGTGCGGACCGTTATACGAAATGCCGGATACGATCCGGTAACAGAGCTGGATTACGGCGTAAACTGGGCATATATGAGCAGTCGTGTGGAGTCTGTAGACCCTTTCACATTTGCGGTTCTGCTGGGAGCGGTTTTGGTCATTCTAATCAGCGGATACCTGATCATCTATAATATTTTCCAGATATCCGTGATCAGCGATATCAGATTTTACGGTCTGCTTAAGACCATCGGAACGACAAAGCGGCAGATACGCCGGCTGGTACGCCGACAGGCGGTTATGCTTTCCACAATCGGTATTCCTATCGGTCTGCTGATCGGGTACGGTGTGGGCAGGATTGCGCTTCCCTTTATGCTGCAAATCAATGACTATCAGGGAATGCAGGTATCATTACAGTTTAATCCATGGATCTTCGTATTCGGCGCCGCGTTTTCCGCGCTGACCGTGTTTTTAAGCAGCAGAAAACCGGGAAAGATTGCAGGAAGCGTCTCTCCGATTGAAGCGGTCAAGTATACGGAGACGGATGGGAATCTTTCCTTAAGAAAAAGGAAACGGCACAGGAGGAGAAAGCGTGGCAGCGGCTTTTCCGCATTTGCTATGGCACTATCTAATTTCGGCAGGAACAGGCGCACGACAGTCGTTGTCATAACGGCGATTTCTCTGAGTATTATTCTTCTGGCAATCATTATGACGGCCGTGGGCAGTTTTCGGATCGACCTATATATGGAGCAGAGGGTAGTGGGAGATTTTCTGTTAGCCAACAGCAGCGTTACCGGGGCGGGCATAGGGAACAGCGATATTCATATAGAACCGGAGTTTCTTGCTTATGCGGACGCGCAGGACGGTATCATGAGCAGGCAGGAAATGTGGACGCAGTACGGAATCTATCTTCAGATCGATGATCAGGCAAGGGAGCAGTTACAGAACCTGAATGCGCAGGGCCGGCTCAGAAACGATGAATATTCAGCGGAGGCGCTTGAGAGGATGCTTCGGGGAGAAAAATCAATCCAGGGTTATTTCTATGGATACGGTGAAGAGCTTCTCTCTAAATTGACAGTTTTGGACGGCACTCTGGATATTGACAAATTTGTAACAGGCGATTATGTTCTGCTGACGCAGATAAATGGAAATGAAATGATTCCGCCGGAGGAACATGTCTATCATCCGGGGGATATGGTAACGCTGGAAATGGTTACGGAGGATTCTAATGCTGTTGAAATTACGGATCAACACGGAGAGGTGATAGACGTTGTATATGAAAATTTGTCGGAAAAAGAATATGAGGTAATGGCGATCGTTGAGATTCCTTACAGTATGGGTCTGAACAGACACNCCGCAAACGGCTGTGATGNTGTAATGCCGTTGACNGAGATCGTACCGGACGGAGACCGGTCAGGTGAGACGGAATACGGCGGCTGGGGGCATTGCTTTNCGGTATCTTANCAGNTAGAAGAAGAGNAACAGGAGGCGTTCGAGGNGGCAGTNANAGCNTATACGGAGCAGAACACNCAGATGGGATATGTNACGNAAGACTCCTTACGGCAGGAATTTGAAGGCATGGTAACGATTGTGGCGACGATCGGTATTGTCCTTGCNGCNGTNATNGCCNTGATNGGNATATTGAATTTTGTNAATGCAATNATAACGGGTATTATTTCGAGNAGACGNGAGTTTGCCATGCTGCAGAGNATCGGCATGACCGGCGANCAGCTTAGNAAGANGCTTATATGNGAAGGAATCAGCTANATTGCGATTGCAGGCGNGATCAGTTTTNTTCTGGGNAGCCTNTTGTCATGGTTGATTTTAAGAGCANTNAANAATGTCATCNTGTTCTTCGAGTATCGATTCCGGATTCTGCCNTTTGTGGTTATGNTNCCGATTCTCATGCTGGTGGCGGCGNTTACGCCNTCGATGGCATACAAGAGCCTCAGTAAGAAGAGTATTGTGGAGAGGCTGCACGAGGGAGAGTAAGNTTATTCGATTTNGCCGNAGAGGGAGAATTAACAACTAGGATACAACTTAGCCGAAAATATGACACAACACCCGAATAGGATGAAAATATCCTGTTCGGGTGTTGTTGCGGTTTGGGAAGTCTGTCATAAATATGGCAGGCGGCCGGTATGATGAAAACGGCAGAGGAATAAACTGTAATAATTCGTAACTATTCAGTATAGGTCGAAGCATTTACTGCTGAGACCGTAANAATATAATTCTGCCAAGAGGTGAAATGTTACNACAAACCGNNGGNCCGAAGGAAAGGCAAGGGGATCAGNGTGAAAAANGAAGGCAGAAAAAACAGAGAAGAAGTAAANCGGGCGAGACAGCGGGAACGCCAGATGAAGAAACGCCTGCTATTAATTGTAAAGGGAATGGTTTTTGCAATGCTCCTGCTGCATATCAGGATGCTTGATACGCAGCTTAAGCAGGTGCAGGTTGCACTCAAAAGGATAGAAATTCCGCAGTATGAAGCTTCTCAAATGATAGAGGAGCCGGCACAGGAGGCNGATTATGCCAGCAGTATCGGGATTGTAAGTGTGGAAAAACCGATACAGCGTACGTGGACGGAGACACTTCTGAGGCTGGACAGTCTGGGGCAGTCAGATCCGGTCATCGCACAGATATGTCAAAATACTGATCTCTATCCGGAGAAAATGTTAACGGCNTTGGCGAATAATCCCGAGATGGCGGATTATGTGGCGGGGTATCTGACNGGNAGCGGAAATATGTCGGGCGGTTTGACGCAGGNNGAGAAAGANCAGGCATTTCCGCTGNTGNTGCAGTGGGACCCGCGGTGGGGCTACCGGTCATATGGCAGCGACAGNTATATCGGNGTGTCCGGCTGCGGNCCGACCTGCCTTGCCATGGCACTGTATTATCTGACCGGNGACGAGACCTTTACACCGGATCGGATCGCGGAGTATGCCCTAGAGAACGGTTATTATGTGGAAGGAACGGGAACGGCGTGGGCACTGATAAAGGATTTTCCGAGATTTTACGGCATCAGGGTTACGGAACCGGAGGTGTCGGAGTATGCGCTGCGAAGAGAGCTGGATCAGGGAAGCATTCTGATCTGTGCCATGGGAAAAGGAGATTTTACGACAGCTGGACATTTCATCGTGATCTACGGCTATGATCAGGATGGATTCAGGGTCAACGATCCCAATTGTGTGGCGAGAAGCAGGAAGAGATGGACGTTTCATGAGATCAGTGGACAGATCAAGAGTNTGTGGGCACTAAGCGGCGGAACGGAGCGCACTGCAGAAAAAATCGTAGACGTGTATCAATGAGCCGGTATATTAAGAATATTCCATAAAAGAGGTGATTTCACGACAGAGAAATGATATACTAACTGTGAAGTATTTCATACAGAAAGGCGGGGAAATATCCATATGGCACCGGTAAATCCNCAGGCAACATACCAAGCGAAGAAATTATTACAATATCTTACTGCCATCGGCGGGCGTAAGATCGTCACGGGACAGCATACACAGACCGTGGCCATGGAGGAGGTTGACGAGATTAAGAAGANCACAGGCAGGGAACCGGCGCTTCGGGGATTCGAGCTGCTNGCCTATTCTCCGAACATCCGCTATGAGACAGGTGATGAGGATTGCAGGACGGAGATCGACGAGAACCGCAATACGTTGGAACAGGCCAGAGATTTCGGGCGAAAGGGCGGCATTGTGACTTTTACATGGCATTGGTTTTCGCCTTTAGGCGGCAGGGACAAGAGCTTCTATGCGAAGAACACGGAGTTTGATCCGGAGAAAGTGCTGCAGGCCGGAACCGCGGAGCGGGAGGCTTTCTATCATGATCTGGATGTGATGGCAGGCTGTCTGAAACCTTTTCTGGATGAAGATATTCCGGTGCTGTGGCGGCCTTTTCATGAATCGGAAGGCGAGTGGTTCTGGTGGGGCAGGAAAGGTCCTGCCGTGGCAGCAAGGCTCTATCGGCTGATGTATGAGCACTTCGTGAATGTACATCACCTCAATAATCTGCTCTGGGTGTGGAACTGCCCGTTAAAGGAAGGTTATCCCGGAGACGATGTGGTGGATATTCTGTCCCGCGATGTGTATGCGGACAAGGGAACGAAGACGGACTATCGCAAAGAATACGAGGAACTGATCGCCGTAACATCCGCGGGGAAGCCCGTTGCACTGGCGGAGATCGGTATTCTGCCCGATATGGATATGCTTGAGAAAAGCCGGGTGNCGTGGTGTTATTATATGACGTGGAGCAAGGGCTTTGTGATGACCGAGGAATTCAACAGTCACGAGGCGCTGCGAAGGATCTATGACAGCGGGTATGCGGTGACTTATCCGGCAGGAATATAGGGAGAGGCTTACATGAAGTCCATTATCAACAGNTTTATCATAGCAGTCGCCATGTATTCTAAGATTCCTATGCCTAAGGTGGAATGGAATCAGGAAAACATGAAATATACGCTTTGCTTTTTTCCGGTCATAGGGCTTGTCGTCGGCGCGCTGCTCTACGCATGGAGCAGGGTCTGCGAGGCATGCGGGTTCGGACAGGTCTGCTTCGCGCTGGTGGGTACGGTGATTCCGGTGATCATTACGGGAGGCATCCATTTGGACGGTTTTCTTGATACCGCGGATGCCGTGCATTCTTATGCGAAAAAAGAGAAAAAGCAGGAAATACTGCAGGATCCTCATGTGGGAGCGTTCGCCGTGATTGCCGCGCTCTGTTTCTTCATGCTCTATGGGGCGGGATTGACGCTGATTTGGAAAAGGAGTCAGCTTCTTCTTCTGGGGCTTAGCTATATCATATCCAGGACGCTGAGCGGTATGAGTCTTGTCTGGTTTCCGGCGGCGAAAGAAGAGGGGCTTCTCCACACTTTTTCCTCCACAGCGNATAAGAGGACGGTGCGGATCGTTCTGGTTACGCTGCTGGCGCTTGCTATGATCTGTGCAGTCATAATACATCCGGTTATGGGTGCACTTATGGCACTGGCGGCAATGTGGGTGTGGACATATTATTATTATATGTCTAAAAAACAGTTTGGCGGCATTACCGGCGATCTGGCGGGATATTTCCTATGTCTGTGCGAGTTGTCAAGTGTGTTGGTGATTGGTATGATNGGGAGAGTTATGTAAACTTATTGATACGTTAGCTGACGACAAAGCGGCAGATGATGATATAGGTGGTGCTGATGATTCAATTATGAATGTGTCAGAGCACCGGACATAGAAGGGAACAGTATATGAGTAACAAAAAGCTGGTAGTCGGTATCCTTGCGCACGTGGATGCGGGCAAGACTACTCTGGCGGAGAGTATATTATATACAAGCGGCAGTATCCGCAAGTTAGGGCGAGTGGACCATAAGGACGCGTTTCTGGATACGGACAGGCAGGAGCGCGAACGAGGAATCACCATTTTCTCTAAGCAGGCGAAAGTCTGCTGGAAGGATGTGGATATTACGCTGTTAGATACGCCGGGACATGTGGATTTCTCGGCGGAGATGGAGCGTACCTTGCAGGTGCTTGATTATGCGGTGCTGGTGGTCAGCGGAGCAGACGGTGTACAGGGGCATGTGCTGACTTTGTGGCGGCTCCTTGCCAGATATCAGGTTCCTGTTTTTCTTTTTATCAATAAGATGGATCAGCCGGACACCGATCCGACAGCGCTTCTTNCGGAATTGAAAGATAGGCTGGACGAGCGTTGTGTGGCGTTCGGGGAGCGGGACGAAGCGTTTTATGAGGATATCGCAGTATGCGATGAGGAACTATTGGAGCGNTATCTGGAAGCGGATATCCGTAATGTGATAGATGAACGAGAAATTACAAAATTAGTTGCGGAGCGCAAAGTATTCCCCTGCTTTTTCGGTTCNGCGCTTAAGGTGGAGGGGGTCACGGAATTATTGGACGGGATCGCCGCGTATACGCGGATGCCGGTCTATGGGGAGGNATTTCGCGCCCGNGTCTATAAGATTTCCAGAGATACACAGGGAAACAGGCTGACACATATTAAAATAACGGGCGGTATGCTTAAGGTTAAGCAAATGATTCGTACCCATGGGAGCCGTTATGATGCCGGTAAAGGCGAGGGCGATGGGGAAGCAGAGAACGTGACGGAAGAAAAAATCGACCAGATTCGCATTTACTCCGGTGATAAATATACCACGGAGCAGGAGGTGACGGCGGGAACCGTCTGCGCCCTGCTGGGGCCGGTTACGACTTTTTGCGGTGAAGCTCTGGGAGAGGAAGAGGAGCACACTGTCCCGATGTTACAACCGGTCATGACCTACAGGATGGTACTTCCCGACGGGTGTGATGTGCANCGGATGTATAATAAGTTATGTCAACTAGAAGAGGAGGAACCGCAGCTTCACATGGTGTGGCAGGAGCGGCTCGGCGAAATTCATGTACAGTTGATGGGTGAGGTGCAGATCGAGGTGCTGCGGAATCTCATCAGAGAGCGGTACGGNGAGGAAGTCATGTTTGACGAAGGCAGTATCGTNTATAAGGAGACGATAGGAAATGTAGTGGAGGGAGTCGGTCACTATGAGCCGCTGCGGCACTATGCGGAAGTACATCTGCTTCTGGAACCGGGAGAGCCGGGAAGCGGACTGCAGTTTAGNACACGGTGCAGTGAAGATGACCTTGACCGCAACTGGCAGCGNCTGGTTATGACTCATTTGGAGGAAAAGGAGCATCTGGGCGTATTGACGGGTTCTCCGATCACGGATATGCAGATCACTCTCGTGGCGGGGCGCGCACATTTAAAGCACACCGAGGGCGGGGATTTCAGACAGGCGACTTACCGCGCTGTCAGACAGGGACTTTGCAAGGCGCAGAATATTCTTATGGAGCCGGTCTACACATTCCGGCTGGAGCTGCCTGCGACGCTGATCGGACGCGGCATGACGGATATGCAGAATAAAGCCGGGAAATTCGGGGCACCGGAGATGACGGGTGATTATGCGGTGCTTACAGGCACGGTGCCGGTCTNCGAGATGGCGGGGTATCAGGCGGAAGTATTGGCATATTCAGGCGGCAAGGGAAGATTGTATACGGAATTAAAGGGATATATGCCCTGTCACAATGCAAAGGATGTGATTGAGGCGATCGGATACGAGGCGGAGCNTGATATGGACAATCCGTGCAGCTCCGTGTTCTGCGCCCACGGTGCCGGTTTCGTAGTGGAGTGGGATCGGGTGGAAGACTATATGCATCTGGACAGTGTGGTGCCGGATGCCGATTCCATACGGTCCTACGGAGAGCAGGGCGATGCCGGGAATCCGATTGCATATCCCGGCGGACAGGAAGCCGGTTATGCAGGGCAGGAGAGCGGCGGACATGCACGGATTAGTGCGGGACGCAGGGAAGGCCTGACAGTGGATTTCATCGGACAGGACGAGATCGAGGAAATTATGAACCGCACCTATGGCACAAAGGAGCGGAAGAAACAGGGGTGGGCGCGGACGATACGGGCCGGAGAAAATGCGGATGCGCAAGACAGCGACAGAGCAGNGAGCGTATCCGGCGAACAGTCCGGTTATGATAAGGTGGGAAAGGGAGCCCGTGACAGGATGGCTGCACCACAGGAAGAATATCTTCTGGTGGACGGCTATAACATTATTTTTGCATGGGATTCCCTGAAAGAGCTGGCCAAGGATAATCTCGACAGCGCCCGTGGGAAACTGATGGATATTCTGAGCGATTTCCAGGGTTACCGCAGGATGAATCTGATTCTGGTATTTGACGCATATAAGGTAAAGGGAAATATGGGCAGTACTGAGAGGTATCATAATATAGATGTGGTATACACTAAGGAGGCGGAGACCGCTGACCAGTATATAGAGAANGTAACGCATAAGATCGGCAGGAAGCATCGCGTGCGGGTGGCGACCTCTGATGGGCTTGAGCAGCTGATTATCATGGGTGCGGGCGCAGTNCGCGTGTCGGCGAGAGAGCTGCAGGAGGAAGTGATGGCGGCGGGNGAGGAACTGCGGAAGATGTTTTTGCAGGATGCGGATCGGACGGCGGGGGATAGGAATTATCTGCTGGAGGGGGCGTCTGAGGATGTGGNGGANTATGTGCGNANGGTGCTGGAAAGGTAGTNTGAGCAGTNGTTCGNAGNTTATTTAAGACGGACGCGCAGATGGAAGTTAATATCTACGGAACCGCGCTTTCGCTCCGTAAAAAGCGTAGCAGACGCTAAACTCGTGAGTTGCTTTGCAACTCAGAACCTCGTTAAGCGCTGACGCTTTTTAAGGGGTTCCTTAAGATATTAACTTCCATCTGCGCTGGGTATTGAGTTGGGATAGATAATACGTGTTATTACATGCGTGTTCGACAAGGGGACGCCTGAGCAGATAGAAAATTCTCTACGGTTCGCTTCGCTCCCTGTGAATTTTCTATCTGTTCAGGCTGAATATTAGTGGGCGTGAAAAGTAACCAGTAGATATTCGCCTGGGAGTGCGTATAGAAGCGCGTGGAGAAAGAAGTTTGCATGGTTGTGGGGTGTTGTGTTACTATAGCATGAGGTAGCAGCGGGGAAGATCCCGGATATTGAAAGAAAATTTGTAAATGTTCAGAAGGTGTTTTTGTGAGTGAAGTGTAAGCGGAAGTCACAGAAAACTCGAGGAAGACATTTTCATTCTATAGTATTCGGGTGTCAAAAGGTACATTAGTAAATTTTTATGGGCAGATTGCACAAAATGTTCTCGAAGCTGTCTTGCGGAGGAATATGAGATTTTCTTAATATTCCGTTCGATATCCAGAAATTCCGGGACATGGATGTCCCGGAAAGCCCGTAATGAGCCCGGATGGCGAATAGAGGGCGGTTTCGTCCGTTTGCATAACCTTGCCGGAATATTTTAGAAAATCCATATGACGCAGCCGACAGCTTCGAGAACATTTTGTGCAATCTGTCCCCCATCATGTTACGACATACACCCTTTGATACTCGAATCTCTATAGGAAATTCTTACATACCTGCACGAGTTTGTGGAAATGCGTAACATCTCATGAGCAAAATCTCGTAATTGAGCTTGCTCGATTTTTTAATACATTGGGAGCGTATGATGCGTAAAGCAGGACGATTGTGTGAATATTTTGTACGATGTATTTAAATGATATTAGTTAGATAACACCCGGGATTGTTTTGTACTTGAAGAAGAGAGAATATTATTATGACAGATAAAACGATAGATGTGAAAACAGAAGATAATATACTGGCGGCGAACGGGAACGACAATATCGGTAACAAGAATAANAACAGTGTTGATGGCAATAACGGCAACAATAGTGGCAATAATAACGGTGACAACAACAGCAGTAATAAAGGTAAAAACAACGGAGTGCCGGACGACATTCCGGAGGTAGTCTGGAATACTTATGTTGCTGCTTTTATGGAGTTTCTGCCGAATGAACCGCGNAAGCCGATCAAGAGCTGNGAGAGGCAGATCGGGCAGCTGGAGCGGCGTATNTCGCGTAAGAAGGGGCAGGAGAATCACCAGATCNTNGCGGACATGAAGGATCTGCACAGGCGTACGGCGGCCATCGGGTATACGGTGGCGGGTANGGAAGCCAGGCTGCGCAAGCGGTTTCGGCATACGCTGCGCATGCTGATTCGGCTGGATNTCTCCTTTTTACAGAGGATGACAGGCGGCGCGAATCCGGAAGATATCATGCAGATGCAGACGGCGGCGGTACTTCTGCGNGGCAAGTCGCTCTATGAGATTTATAAAGAAGACTATATGCAGTATCTGGTGGGNCAGCGGATCGAGGAGCTTATGGAGGCGGAGCCGGAGAAGCAGTATCCGGAAGCGAGNGGTATGAAACGTCATTTTATCCTGCATATCGGTCCTACCAACAGCGGCAAGACCTATCAGGCGCTGCAGAGACTGAAGCAGGCGTATCATGGAATCTATCTGGGNCCCTTAAGACTTCTNGCATTGGAAGTCTATGACCGGATGATGACCGCCGGAATTCCCTGCAATATGATCACGGGNGAGGAGACGATCCGCACGCCGGGCAGTTTCGTGCAGGCATCNACGGTGGAGATACTGGATATCAGGGAGATCTACGATATCGCCGTNATCGATGAAGCGCAGATGATGTCGGATGAGAATAGGGGNAGTTTCTGGACACGTGCGATTCTGGGAATCCGGGCGGAGGAGATCCATGTGTGCTGTTCCGGTACGGCGGAGGAACTGCTCGTAGAGATGATTTCACGTTGCGGAGACAGCTATGAGATCGTNCGNCATGAGCGCAATACGAAGCTGGAGTTTATTCCGAAGCGTTATGACATGAGTAAGGATGTGGAACCCGGCGATGCGCTGATTGCCTTTTCCAAGAAAAATGTGCTTGCCATTGCGGCGACTNTGGAAGGCAGGGGCATTAAGGCGAGTGTCATATACGGAAATCTGCCGCCACAGACGAGACAGGAGCAGGTAAGACTTTTTACGGAAGGTGTCAATCAGGTGGTGGTGGCCACGGATGCCATCGGTATGGGAATCAATCTTCCCATACGCCGCGTGGTTTTCATGAATACCATGAAATTCGACGGTACCGACAAGCGTCGGCTGGAAGCGGAGGAAGTCAGGCAGATTGCGGGACGTGCGGGCAGATACGGCTACTACGATGTGGGGTATGTGCAATCGGCGATGGAGACGGAGTATGTGGGTAANATGCTGGAAGAGCCGCTCTATCCGCTGAAAAGGGCGCGGATTGGATTCCCGGAAGTCCTGCTGGATATCGATATGGAGCTGGATGAGATCATAGAAGCATGGGAGAAGACCAAGAANCTGCCCATGTACGACAAGATATCCATGGACGAGAGCGTTAAGAAGTACCGTTATCTGAAAAATTACCGCAAGAAACTGTCTTATATGGAGGATCGGAAATTCGTTCTGTCGCTGATTACCTGTCCTTTCGATGTGAAAGACAGGGATGTGCTGCGGCTNTGGCTNAGATACTGTGAGAAACCTACGGAACAGCATTATTGTCCTATGCTGCCGCAGGATTTCAGCTTGGAAGGACTGGAGTCGTATTATAAACAGCTTGATCTGTATACACAGTTTTCCGCCAGAATGAACTGGGAAGTGGACAGAGAGGAAGTGGCTGTCAACAGAGAATGGGCGCAGCATGAGATCGGAGAACTGCTGCAGGACGATAAGGGACAGTTTGAGAAAAAGTGCCGCGGCTGCGGGGCAGTGCTTCCGTGGGATTATGCTTATCCGATCTGCCAGGCGTGTTATCATGACATAGGGGAGAGTGACAGGGGACGGCGTTCCATGCGCAGATACCCGCATGACCGTAATTACAGATAGGCTGCGGATAATAATGATACAGAGCAACGAATGATATTGNGCTCCGATTGGCAGTTGAGCGTTGGAGTGTAATGTTATGTCAGGTACAAGTGTATACAAAGAAAGTGATAATTAACAAACGCATGTTATCGAATTGGAAATGCTGGATGTGATAAGGAAAGAAGTATGATATTGCCATGATTTATACTTATTATATAGATGTAACACAATTTGAAGATGAAGCGCTTTTTCAGGAGAAACTGAACCTGCTGTCNCCATACAGGCAGCAGAAGATCGCGCTGCTTAAGCATGAAAAGGATAAGAACAGGAGTCTCGGTGCNGGCATNGCGCTGGANCATGCGNTGGAAACATACGGGCTTAAGGAGCGGAGTATCGAATACGAATTCGGAGAGTGGGGAAAACCGTCCCTGAAATATCATCCCAATATTCATTTNTCCNTGTCTCATTCGGGAGATTATGCAATCTGCAGCATAGGAGATAAGCCTATGGGTAACGATATTGAGCGGATNAAGCAGGGAAGGCTTAAGGTNGCNGACCGTTTTTTTGCAAAAGAAGAGNTGGCNTGGATGTATGCGGTGGAGGATGAAGAGGANATTAACCGGAGAATGTTCCGAATCTGGACNATGAAGGAGAGNTTCTTAAAGGCGACGGGGAAAGGAATTTCGCTTCCGCTGGGGGATTTCGCCGTGGTGATGGATGAAGAGCGGGATAAGATACGGGTGAAGCATACGTTTAATGCGAAGTATTATCATATGAAGGAGTATCAGGAGATACCGGGCTATCGGGTGGCGGTNTGCTGTGCGGAGAGCAGGGATGTGGCGTATAGTATGATTCCGGTGGTGGGGTGAANAGGAGTNAGAATTAGTGTGAATGAGTAAGAATTAGCATGAATGAGGGGCAGATTACACAAAATGTTCTCTCACGTCGGGCTGCGTCAAATGGATTTTCTATAATATTCCGGGNAAANGAGTGNNANGCGGACGAAACCGCCCTCAATGAGCCNTCCGGGCTCAGTTCGGGCTTTTCGGGACATCCGTGTCCCGAAATTTCTGGGTNTTGANCGGAATATTAGAAAATCTCATTTTCCTACGCANGACGTGNGAGAACATTTTGTGTAATCTGCCGNNGACGTTTNTGTCNGAATTAAGGTATAGATTNNTGAGATAAATATNCATACTATNTCTTAGAGGAGAGTGAAGAGACAAAATGTGACGTGAGAACATTTTGTGCGAAGCGCATGACAGTAAATCCGAAGGGTTTACTGTCATAGAAAAGGAGATAGTGGGATGTTAGGGAAACAGAGTCTTCANTTTGTAAATAAGCCGTATCTGATCAGCAGCGGGGCCATTGTAGGAAGTAAGGAAGCGGAAGGGCCTATGGGGCAGTTGTTTGACAAGGTGTGTTATGATGATAAGTTCGGAGCCGATACATGGGAAGAGGCAGAGAGCAGTTTGCAGAAGGAAGCGCTGGAGATTGCTTTGCAGAAGGGCGGCTTACAGAAGCAGGATATACAATTCGTATACGCGGGTGATCTGTTAGGGCAGTCTATTGCCAGCAGTTTCGGGCTGTCAGGTTATCAGGTTCCGCATATAGGACTTTACGGTGCATGCTCTACCTGTGGTCTGTCCCTTGCAATGGGCGCTATGGCGATCGAGGGAGCTTTTGCACAGAAGGTGGCGTGTATTACGTCCAGTCATTTTGCCAGTGCGGAGAAAGAATTCCGTTTTCCGTTGGCGTATGGCAACCAGAGACCGAAATCGGCTACTTGGACGGTGACCGGAAGTGGAGCTTTCATTCTTTCGGCGCAGCCGGGCAAACAGGTGCGAGCGAACATAACGGGCGTTACTATTGGAAAGATTGTAGATTACGGAATTAAGGATTCCATGAATATGGGGGCCTGTATGGCTCCGGCTGCTGCGGATACCATCAGGCAGAATCTGGAGGATTTCGGCAGAACGCCCGGTGATTATGACAGGATTATCACAGGCGACTTGGGCATGGTGGGGCAGAAGCTGCTTTTTGATCTATTGTCCGAGAAACAGATTGATATCTCGAAACAGCATATGGACTGCGGTATTGAGATCTATGACAGTGAGAAACAGGCCACGAACGCCGGCGGATCAGGCTGTGGGTGCAGCGCGGTGGTGTTATCGGCTTATATCTTGAAGAAGATAGAGGACGGTGTCTGGAAAAGAGTGCTGTTCGTGCCTACGGGGGCGCTTCTCAGCAAGACCAGCTTCAATGAGGGTCAGACGATTCCGGGGATCGCTCATGGGGTTGTGTTGGAGCATTATGAAGGGTAGGGAATTTGGTGGTAAATGCTTTCGTCCGTTTTAGAACTGGCTTCTGTTTGCTTGGCGTGTAACGACATATGCGTTACAATTTCTCTATTAGGAGGTGCCGTATCGTGGAGAAGACAGCAACATTAAATTTAAGGGTAAATCCCACAGTAAAAGAACGGGCGGAAGAAGTTTTATCAAAATTAGGGATTCCGATGTCTACTGCAATAGATATGTATCTGAATCAGATTTCCCTTACCGGAGGAATACCTTTTGCGGTAACTTTGCCCAAGGCACCCGATAAGATCAATATGGATTTAATGACGGAGGCTGAATTACACGCAAAGCTTCAGAAGGGGTATGCTGATATGGAAGCAGGAAATGTACAGAATGCGGCGGTAGCATTTGCGAAATTTAGGGAGAGCCACTAAATTATGAAACAAATTTTCATTTTTTGTATCTAAAGTGCATTAAATTGAAAAAGCGGGCGGACGATCTGGCGGATTATCTGTCTGCTTTTCATTCTTTAGATGGAATGTGCAGACTGCACAATACAATATTTAGTGGTTTATTCATGACATGCCTAGCGGATTACACTATATTAAGTTGGAAAAACTGTGTTATCAATATAGCGTACATGAAAAATTTACATAGTGAATTCTATAAAACCATTGTATCTCAATTCTCTATATGATATACATATTTCATATCTTATCAGGAATCATTTCTGTATTCATGATTCCCACAGTATCTATGGAGCGCAGCTCCGTCTATAAGAAAGGAAGACATATCTATGAATCTGAATCAAAGCTCACTTCAATGTGCCAGCGGTACAATTCCATATGGCATGACCAATGATTATATGTTTCGGGCAGTTTTACAGTCCAATCACAAAGTATTACGTGGACTGATCTGCTCTTTGCTGCATTACTCGGAGAAAGAGATCGTTTCCATGAATATTATGAATCCCATTATCTTAGGGGAGGCAATTGAAAGCAAAGAATTTCGTCTGGACGTCAATATTTTGTTAAATAACAGGACATTGATTAATCTGGAAATGCAGATAGCGAACAGACTTAATTGGCAAACCCGATCGGTTATTTATATGTGCCGTTCCTACGACAGCCTTACCCACGGTCAGGAATATTCTGAAGCAAAATCTGTTGTTCATATCGGGTTGCTGGATTACACGTTATTTAATGAACAACCTGAATTTTATGCAACTTATAAACTTATTAACGTAAAGAACTATCAAAAATATAGTGACAACATCACGCTGAATGTGGTAAACTTATCTCGTATAGATTTGGCGACCGAGGAAGATAAACAGTATCATATTGATGAGTGGGCATCACTTATGAAGGCAACTACTTGGGAGGAGATCAGAATGTTGGCATCCAGAGATGAATATTTGAATGAAGCGGCAGAGACTATTTTCCGTCTTAGTGCTGATGAGCAGATCCGTAAGAGGTGCCGTGACCGTGAGGAATATTATGAGGATCTTCATAATTATGAGATGGCAATACTGGATCGTGATGTCTCTATTGCAAGCTATCGGAAGGCGGCGATTGAACGTGAAAGCGTGATAACAGAGCAACAAAATATGCTTGCCGAGCATGAAAGCGTGATAACAGAGCAACAAAATATGCTTGCCGAGCATGAAAGCGTAATAGCAGAGCAACAAAATATGCTTGCAGANCATGAAGGCGTAATAACAGAACAGGAAAANCTCATCCAAGAAAGAGATACACAGATTCAGTCACTTCTCAGNGAGATAGAGCGATTAAGAGCAAAAAGTTAAAGAATCCGGCATACATTTGCAGATATAAACACGTTGATGTGCATAGAAAGTGCAGCAATAAGGAGAATTATGGAAGACGGAAAAGTAATTGTAAAAAGAGAGACGGCAGCTTCGGAAAATGATGNGAACAAGGTTATCGACGTGGAACAGGATGTGAAGATTTTGGTTTCCGGAGTGATTCGCAGGGATGAGAGGACCTTTGCCCGGGTAATTTTCATGCGTGGTATGGATTGGGCGGAAGGAATGGTGCCTGATGGCACGATTGGGGAGTCAGAAGGGTTTACGCAGGAGGAGATTACACAGCTGGAGGATTATCTGGCGAGAGAGAAGGATATGTTGATTAGTCAGGCGAAGGATGTAAATCCGCTTAGGAATATGCTTGGAATGTGACCTTTGCGGAAATCCCTGAATGTCAACTGGTTTTAAGATAGCAAGNAATGCCGTTTAAGAGTTTCAAATATACCTTGAGCGCAGCATGCTGCTCTGACATGAGTGGTTAGTATAAGAGAAATAATAAGGAGAAAGTAAGATGAAAGCATTATTTATCGGCGGAACCGGTACGATCAGTACTGCAATTTCCACAAAACTTCTGGAAGACGGACATGAGCTGTGGCTGATCAATCGCGGCAACCGTAATGCAGTATTGCCGCCGGGAGCACATGTAATACAAGCGGATATCGGAGATGAGGAGGATGTGAGCCGCAGACTGGAGGGACAGACTTTCGATGTGGTTGCGGACTTTATTGCATTTACGCCGCAGCATCTGGAACGGGATTATCGCTTATTCCGTGGCAGGACGAAGCAGTTTATGTATATCAGCTCGGCCTCTGCCTATCAGAAACCGTTATCCGATTACCGGATCAATGAGGGAACGCCGCTTGCGAATCCTTACTGGGAATATTCCCGTAATAAAATAGCGGGAGAGGAACTGTTGATGAGATTATATCGGGAGGAGNGATTTCCGGTTACTATTGTGCGTCCCAGCCACACATACAGCGAACGGTCAGTGCCTCTCGGACTTCACGGAACGGGCGGCAGCTATCAGGTGATTAAGCGGATGATGGAAGGGAAGAAAGTGCTCATTCACGGNGACGGCACTTCTCTCTGGACGATGACGCACAATACTGATTTTGCTAAGGGTTTTATCGGACTTATGGGGAATATTCACGCCATCGGNGAGGCGGTGCAGATCACGAGTGATGAGACATTGACGTGGAATCAGATCTACCGGGCGATCGCGGATGCGCTTGGCGTGGAGCTGCGGGCATGTTATGTGTCCAGTGCGTTTCTTGCGGCTTCCGCTCCGGAATCATGGGATTTGCGGGGNGCTCTTTTGGGAGACAAATCCAACAGTGTGGTTTTTGACAATACCAAATTGAAGCGNTTGGTGCCGGATTATACTGCCACAGTGCGTTTTGATCAGGGNGTGCGCATGGCAGTGGATTATGTGCTGAANCATCCCGAATGTCAGAGAGAAGATGCNGAGTTTGANAGATGGTGTGATCGCGTGATTGAGGCGCAGGAAGAGGCACTTGCGAAGGTAAGGAAAGAAGGTTAGGCGCGATGCGGGAAATGGAATTTAAGATGGAGCGTCCCGGATTGTTGAAAGAGGGAGATCATGTCACGGTGACGGAGGGCGTTCTGCCGAGCAATTACTATTATACGATNGATCCGTCCCTTGCCATGTCGGGCAATTTTCCGTTTAGAGAACGCATGCTGGAGCGGGAGGGTGTGGTGACGGAGGTCATCGAGAATGCCAGAGGCTTCTATGTGCGCGCGAGATTCGGCGAGTAGCGGGAAGGATTCATGATAAATGATGAAAGTATGACGGTAATGCACTTATAAAGTGTTTTCCGATATAAATGACACAGGAAAGAGAAAGGAAGGAATACAGTTATGTTAAAAAAGGTATCTACAGACAAAGCACCGGCAGCAATCGGACCCTATTCACAGGGGATTATTGCAGGAGATTTCCTGTTTGCTTCGGGACAGATTCCCATTGATCCGGCAACCGGAGATATCAAGGGAGACGATATCACACAGCAGGCGGAGCAGGTGATGAAAAATGTAGGAGCGATCCTGACGGAAGCGGGAACAGACTATACGAAGGTAGTGAAAACTACGTGCTTTNTGGCGGATATGGCTGATTTTGCCACTTTTAA
Organism: Lachnospiraceae bacterium; assembly: GCA_014804485.1. Classification (GTDB taxonomy): domain Bacteria; phylum Bacillota; class Clostridia; order Lachnospirales; family Lachnospiraceae; genus UBA3282. Next base: position 32,507 of record JAAUZT010000015.1, on the reverse strand, counting down.
TGCGGTATATGAGAAGTACTTTACAGAGAAGCCGGCGAGAAGCTGTGTTGCCGTGAAGCAGCTGCCTAAGGATGTACTCTGTGAAGTGGAAGTNCTGGCATATNTAGGGTAGAGATATGAACAAAGACAATATTATCCTCATAGGCATGCCCGGCGTGGGCAAAAGTACTGTCGGCGTGGTGCTTGCCAAGAAANTGGGCTANGNTTTTNTGGATTCCGATCTGGTGATCCAGAGCAGAGNAGGCAAACTGTTNCATGAAATCATAGAAGAGCAGGGGATAGAAGGTTTCTGGGCTGTNGAAGAGGAGACAAACGCTTCCATTGACGTGCACGGAACCGTGATTGCCACCGGCGGCAGTGCAGTGTACGGCAGCAGGGCGATGGAACATTTCAGACAGATCGGCACGGTCGTATATCTGAAGCTGTCTTGTGAGGCGATTGCCGACAGGCTTGGTGATCTGAACGAACGCGGCGTAACGCTGCGGGAAGGTCAGACATTGCCTGATCTTTATGCAGAACGTGCGCCTTTATATGAAAAATATGCCGACAGCACGATAGACTGTGCGGAGTTGTCGATCCGGGAAGTTGTTGAATTGATCCACTCTTGCATAAAACTCACAAATTTGCAGAAAATAACCGTAAAATGAAGCGGCAGTAAANCCGGAAGTTTTACTGCCGTGAAGGAACGGACGGTGGGTTAAGATGGATTATTTCAATGCATTCTGGGTAGGCGGNCTGATCTGTGCACTGGTGCAGATTTTGATGGAGAAGACNAAACTACTGCCGGGGCGTATCATGGTGCTGCTTGTGTGTACAGGCGCTGTGATCAGNTTCTTCGGATGGTATGAGCCTTTTATGGAATATGCCGGCGCGGGGGCAAGCGTGCCGCTTCTCGGCTATGGCAATATTCTGATGAAGGGCGTTAAGGAAGCGGTATCCGAAAGTGGTTTTATCGGCCTGTTCCAGGGCGGTTTCAAGACAGGCGCAGTGGGGTGCTGCGCTGCTCTNGTCTTCGGGTATCTGGCGAGCCTTGTCTTTAAGCCGAAGATGAAGAGGTAAGAGTACAAATACAAACACAAATAATAAGCCTTTACGTGGACAGGACATTGAATCTTATCCGCGTAAAGGCNTTTTTATGGTTCAATAAAAAATGTTGGATATTTTGAAGACAATCGAGGCCGCCCTTCGTTATAATAGATAGAGTCACTTGAGAAAGGGGGCAGATCACATTAACAGGGAAGAACAATTGTCAGCGCTGATTGATTCTTACCAACATCTTGTTTTTTCCATATGTTATAAAATGACATCGGATTATTTTGCCTCCGAGGATCTGACGCAGGAGACATTNCTGTCGGCTTACAGCCACCTCAAGGACTTTGACGGCAAATACGAAAAGGCATGGCTGTGCAGAATTGCGACGAACAAGTGTCTGGATTATCTGCAAAGCGCCGGAAGGAGGGTCATTCCTACGGAAGATGTGGTGATGAGCGATACAGGCACTTANGAGGGGACACCGGAAAATGTCTGTCTGGAAGAGGAAGTGAAACAGACACTACTGGACAGATGTAAGTCGTTAAAACCACCCTATGATGAGATCGCGAAGGCATATTATTATGACGAGATGGAGGTCTCGGAGATCGCAGCGCAAAGGGGCATGAAACTTAAGACAGTACAGACACAGATTTATCGTGCACGGNCNATGCTGCGCAGTCTGTACGGAAAGGAGAAGGGCGCATGATCCATGATATTGAAGANGAAAAAAGAAAAATAAGGCGAAACCGAGGCGATGACTTCTCCGGAGGGCTGAGCGACGNGGCACTTGCNGAACTGATCGGACAAGTGGANGCACAGGAGATGATCCATGCNCCNANACAGCTTAAGGGCAATATTTTCGCTCAGATTCGGCGTGAAAGGCGCGCNGCNAAGAAAAGACAGGTTTTCGCCTACCGGATTAAAGTGNTGGCCGCCATGGCCGCAGCNTTAGCAGTACTGTTNCTGNTGCCGAACGATCTGNCNGAGAANATCGGCAGAGCACCTGCGGAACACCAGACGGTCAATGAGGATTTTGAAAAGATGGCGGCAGAGCGGCAGAAGGACAAGGAAGACAACTGGGAGAAATACCTTGCCGAGCGTGAACGCGGCGGTGTGAGAGGATTTCTGGATGACATGAATGAGAGAATGACACAGTTTGGAACGAGTCTGTACGAGAGTATAGGCAAAGGAACAGACAAGGAATAAAGGAAGATACTGAACAGGTACGAAAAAACAACTGAAAACGAAGATGGAGGTTTATAAAAATGCAGAGAAAGAAAAGCAGATTTTGGTCATTTATTTGGTCGCTCATGCCGGGCGCGGGTGAGATGTATTTAGGATTTATGAAGATGGGACTCAGTCTTATGATTGGGTTTATGGGGCTGATTATATTGGTGGCGCTCACTAATATAGGAGCCTTGTCGGTTCTTCCGATTACAATGTGGTTTTACAGTTTTTTCCATGCTAATAATCTGGCAGCGCTGGACGACCAGACTTTTATGATGATGAAAGATCAGTATCTTTTCGGGATGGATAATGTCAGCGATTTGGAGCAGCTCAAAGCGAGGATGAACGGTAAAACCAAGAAGATTGCGGCGGTCATCCTGATCGTGATCGGTGTGGTGATGCTGTGGCAGACGGTGTTTAGTCTGTTGTGCGAGATCTTCGGCTGGGATAATTATTATCTGAGCAGCATTTATTATTTCATGCGGGACGATTTACCGAGGATACTGATCGGGATTGCGGTAATCTGGTGGGGACTTGTGCTGATTCGCGGCAAGAAAACAGATTTCGATGCGGGGGAGCGTAGACTGTCTGGCGAACAAGCGGATTCCGGTAACTTTGACAATATGAATTAGTATGGCAGAGGAGGAAAGCAGTATGGAACAGAACACAGATATAAACTGCAGTTCGGTAACGGGTGTGGAGAGCGTAAACGCTCTTAAGTCAATGGAAGAGAGGGGCGTTAAGGAATGCCGGACGCGCCGGGTCGGCTCCGTGACATTCGGAATTACGCTTGTATGCTACGGCATCCTTTTCCTGATACACATTTTCCTGCCGACGCTGCGGTATCATATGATATTCAGGTGCTGGCCCGTGATATTTATTCTGCTGGGCGGCGAGATTCTGGTGGAAAACCGCAAATGCAATACGCAGGAGTGGAAGATGGTGTATGATTTTGCAGCAATCCTTATGCTGGGGATCATGTTGTTGTTTGCGATGATTATGGCAGTATTTGATTTCGAGATGGCATATGAAATGGGTTATGGGACATTCGGTCTTTTCTGATATTTATATTTTCTACAACTCTTCATATGCGATCCCTTTCTGGGAGAGGAACTGTCTGACGGACTTGTCCCAGAGGGCGTCAGGGCTTTTGTCCATAAGAAAGGTATGGAAGGCGGTACCGGTCACCAATGTAAGACCGGTGCCGTCATATTTTATGTTCAGCACGAAGGCTTTGACCTGTTTGGCCTCTACGTTTGTATCGCCTTTATCCAGGATGGAAGATACATATTTCGGAATCAGATGGAGCACGAAACGGAACGCCGAGGGCGTGCGGGTGCCCTTGATCAGATCAAAACAGATCGGGCGGATATTCTTCCACTCTGAGAAATCATAGGGGCGGATCGTCTCATCTTCCCATTCCTGCGACGTATAGAATTCCTGATTCTGATGACCGTCGATGAGAAAGGTGTTGTAAGTACTGATGGAAGCCTCCTCTAACAGAAAAGAATCGAAAGCGTCACTTCCGAGCAGTTTTCCCATGAATTGTTTGACATTTGTTATTTTCAGTGCGATCATAAGTACTCCGTTTCTGAATTATGATTGTTTCGAATACAAATAATATACTATCAGATTCATTGCCGCGTCAAGGGACAGCGAAGGTAAAATGTAAATTTATGTTTACATCTTGTGGCATGGTATGTTATCATAAATGGTAATAAAAACTAGATGAAAGGGTTGCGGAGGCTTTATGAGTTATAAAATTGTAGTAGACAGTTGTTGTGAATTGCCGGGAAAATGTAAGAATGATGACAGATTTGAGCGTGTCCCGCTTGGATTGGAAGTGGGAGATGATTTGATCTGGGATGATGAAAACTTTAATCAGAAGGAATTTCTGGAAAAGGTGGCGGCTTATCCGGAGTGCCCGAGATCTTCCTGCCCGTCTCCGGAGAAATTCATGGAGGCGTATCACTGTGATGCGGACGAGGTCTATGTGGTGACACTGTCATCCCACCTCAGCGGAAGCTATAACAGCGCGGAGCTGGGTAAAAGCCTCTATCTGGAGAAATACGGAGAGAAGAAGATACACGTGGTGGATTCGGAATCCGCGAGCTGCGGTGAGACGCAGTTAGCCATACGGATTATGCGATATAAGGAAGCGGGATTATCCTATGAGGAGACCGTGGAGAAGATCGAAGTCTTTAAGCGTAAGATGAGAACATATTTCGTGCTGGATAATCTGGAGACACTGCGTAAGAACGGGCGGCTGACGGGAGTTAAGGCACTTGTAGCTTCCACGCTGAGTATTAAGCCGGTTATGGTCGGCAATCTGGGAGTGATCGAGCAGAAGAGTCAGGCGATCGGCATCAACAAGGCGCTTGCCAAGATGGCGGACTGCATCCTGTCCGATGTGCAGCACACAGAGACGAGGACTCTTATGATCACCCACTGTAACTGTCCCGAACGCGCACAGTACATGCGTAGTCTGATGGAAAAGAAAGCCACCTTTAAGAATGTAGTAATCATGGATACGGCAGGGGTCAGCACTATGTATGCCAATGACGGCGGCATTATCGTGACGTTGTAGGAATATCTTCAGGATCGTGCCCGTAGAACCATGCCGCAGCAGGCGGCTCTAATGCCTGCCTGTGGTATGCATAATCGTTATCTCTATCATCGCTATATCTATATATATCTAAAATTTTTTGTAATTGTTCAGAAACCAGTTCTTCACGGTTACATTTTTCTCCGTTTACATAACTAAAAATTCAATCGGCGATGTCGCCAGTGCGATCACGATCAGGATCTGTATGATCAGGATGGCAGGCATCCCGTACAGGAAATACCAATGCCTTGTCTTATGGTGAAACAGGTGCATGCCTGCAATCGAACCGATGCTGCCGCCGATCAGGGCGAGCACGAAGAGAGTGGACTCCGGAATGCGCCATGCACGCTTCTTTGCTTTATATTTATCCAAACCCATCATGATGAAGCTTATGAAATTAATAACAACCAGATATACAATAATTAATGTAATTGCGTTCATAAGAATTAGAATGTCCTTTTTTGGAAGATGTAATACAACTACAACAGGATTATTAGACTGAATATAATGTTATCATATCATACCGAATCGGAAAAAAAAAGCGGGTTGTGTGAAAAGGATATGGCTCTCGTGTATTCATTCTGAGATTTTCAAAAATTTATATTAAAAAAAAGTAGTAGTGGTGGTAAGATAATAAGCAAGATGTGCAGATGACGATTCCGGGCAAACTGAACAGTAAAAATCAGAGGTATGTGAAATTTATTGAGCTTAGGCTGTGGTGGGGTGTGAAAAGTAATAAAGGAAAGGCATGGTTATAAAGATGGAATATGCGGCGATCAGGCATTTTGCGGATAAAAGATTTTGTTATGCTATAGAGAAGGGACGCTTTCTGATCAGGCTTGAGACTAAAAAGGGTGATACGGGAAAGGTGATCCTTCATGTACAGGATAAGTATCTGCCGATCAAATATATGGATACAAGGCAGGAATATGAGATGAAGATTGCGCATTCCGATAATTACATAGATTATTACGAAATAACGATAAATATTGACGTGGTGTGCCTCAGATATTTCTTTGAAATAGAAGACACTACAGGGAAAGTAACGTACTATGGAAACCACAATTTTTATGATGAGTGTATCACTGACATAGACAGAATGTTTGACTGTCCGCAGAATCTTAGGGAAGAGGAAATGTTTGTATTGCCTGAGTGGGCAAGAAATAAGGTGGTATACCAGATTTTCCCGTCCCGTTTCGCTTCGGATCAGGATGTTCCGGAGGAAGTCTGGTATCAGGCACCGATAGGACATAAGGCTGATCTGAAAGGTTCTCTTCGGGGAATTATTAACCATTTGGATTACATCAGGGAATTAGGGGTGGATATTATTTATATGACGCCGATTTTCAGTTCCAATACCAGCCATAAGTATAATATCGATGATTATTATAGAATTGATCCGTCTTTTGGGACGAAGGAAGACTTGAAGGAGCTTGTGGGAAAGGCCCATGAACTGGGGATGTATGTCGTTTTGGACGGGGTATTTAACCATACGGCGATAGACTTCTTTGCCTTCAAGGATATCAGGGAGAAGGAAGAGCGGTCAGCGTATCTGAACTGGTATTATATTGAGGATTTTCCGCTTGTGATTGAGTGGGGGAAAAAGCCGAATTTTAAGACCTTCAGCTATGCCGCGTTTATGCCGAAGCTTAATCTGCAAAATAAAGAGACAGCAGATTTTGTCATCGATGTGGCTGCTTATTGGATCAGGGAGTGCGATATTGACGGCTGGCGGCTGGATGTGGCGGATGAGATTAATCACGCTTTTTGGAAGAGATTCAGGAGAGAGATTAAGGCTGTAAAGAAAGATGCCCTGATTATTGGTGAGATCTGGCATTTCGCCGGTGATTTTCTGGAAGGCGATGAATGGGACAGCATTATGAATTATCAGTTCTATTATGCCGTGAAGGATTTGGTGGAGTCAGAGAAAATGAGTGCAGCTGCATTTGTAGGAAATCTTAATTTTATGAAAGGAAATCTGAATAACGGGCTGGAGGGCTATCTCTGGAATTTCATAGACAGCCACGATACGGCAAGATTTTCCCATAGCGTGGGAAATAATTTAAAAAAGCATAAACTGGCGGCGGCATTGCAGCTCTTACTTCCGGGTATGCCTATGATCTATTACGGAGATGAGGTGGCCCTGGAGGGCGGACCCGATCCTGACTGCAGACGGGGTATGCTTTGGGATGAAAGCAGACAGAATAAGGAAATTCTTAAGTTTTACAAGAATCTTATCCGAATCAGACACGAATATCCCGTATTGACGGAAGGGAGGCCGGTGAAGCAGTATACAGAAGATTCGACGGGAATCATTTATATGGAAAGATATCTGAACGATCAGAGTATGATAGTGGTCTTCCACACGCAGGAAGGAACTGTCGAACTGCCGGAATTAAAGGGCAGGAGAAACCTTGTTGACGGACAAAATTTTTCGGGGAATTTGGGTGACTACGAAACAGCGGTGCTGGTGTCATGTTGAACAGAATAGAGGAATTGAATGGAAAATTCTATGAAATCATTTACGAAATTATATATACCGATCTTATTGGAGACTCTGTGCCATATGCTGGCAGGGATGGTAGATACCATGATGCTGGCTACTGTGGGGGACGACGCGGTTGGCGCAGTAGGTACGGCCAATACTTATATCAGTGTCTTTATTATGATGTTTCATGTTGTGTCATCTGGCATGATCGCCGTGATGACGCAGTATATCGGGGCGAAAAGAGTCGGTGTGGCATATCAGGCAAGGCAGTTAGGGGTCATTTTTAATCTCTCGATCGGAGCTTTGCTTTCAGTGTTCTTATTTACCTTTTCAGGAAGTATTCTGGAAATCGTGGGAGTGGCGCCGCTTCTTATGGAATATGCCAAAACCTATCTCAGAATCGTGGGAGGCTTCTGTTTCTTAAACGCTCTGATTCCCATTTTCTCAAGCTATCTGAGAGCCTTCGGACATACGAAGCAACCGTTAATTGCTTCATTGTTGGCAAATGTCGTGAATTTGTGCCTGAATGCCGTTTTCCTGTTTGGATTCCACAGCGGTGTGGCGGGTGTTGCGGCTGCTACAGTCATATCAAGAGTTCTCAATCTCGTAATTGTCATTGTGGCAGGCGGTCTTTTGGTCAAGGCGAAGGAGGACCCGGAGCGACTGAAAAACAAAGAAGTATTTGTTCAGATCATAAAGGTGGGGCTGCCCTCTGCTCTGGAAACCGCCCTTTATAATGTGGCGATGACGCTTACTATCCGGTTCTTAAATATGATGGACGAAGCGGGCGTTAATGTGACAGCGAGGGCATATACGGCCCAGATCGCCAATTTCTCTTATTGCGCCGGTGCGGCATTGGCGCAGGCAAATGCTATCATGACAGGCTGGAGGATCGGTGAGGGGGATTATAAAGCCTGTGATAAGGGCACCAAGAAAGTTGCTTTGATAGGGATATGTGTAGGAGCCGGACTTGCGGCAATATTTGCGCTTAGCTCGAATCATCTGATCCGGCTGTTTACGAACGATACGGAAATGATAGCCTTGGTGGGAAAGCTGTTGGCTATTGATATCATTCTTGAAGTAGGGCGCGTGACGAATCTGGTATTCGGTCAGGCTTTAAAGACCAGCGGAGACGCTCTTTTTACCACGATTATCGGGGTAATCTTCATGTATATCTGTATGGTGGGCGGCACGTGGTTCTTCGGGATACATCTGAATCTTCTGGCGGTAGGCGCATACATAGGACTTGCCGGTGATGAATGCGTGCGTGCGGTGTGTATGTTCCTGCGCTGGCAGTCAGGGAAGTGGAAGACGAAGGGATTTATTAAGCATGAATGAAAATATAATATTGCTGGTCGGGATGCGTGATATACCGTCAGGTATAATGTATTTAAGCTGCAGAAGCTGTCGCAATCGATACGACAGCCCTTGCAGCTTAATTTATTGTCGAAATACAATTTGATTTAGATCAACTTCACACCATTCTCCTGCATCTTCATGGCACGAACCTTGCTGGATAAACCAAACAGGTTGATGAAGCCTTCCGCGTCATGATGGTCATACATATCGCCTGTGGTGAAGGAAGCAATGCTCTCGTTGTAGAGTGTGTACGGAGAAGTAGTGCCTGCTTTGATGATGTTGCCCTTATACAGTTTGAACTTCACTTCGCCGGTCACATACTGCTGTGTGGACTCGATAAACGCCTGAACTGCCTCGCGAAGCGGTGTGAACCACTTGCCTTCATATACGATCTGTGCAAACTTGTTACCCATATCTGCCTTGAGTGCATAGGTGTCACGGTCGAGGATCAGCTCTTCAAGCTGCTGGTGTGCTTCGTAGAGGATCGTTCCGCCGGGTGTCTCGTATACGCCGCGGGATTTCATGCCTACGACACGATTCTCCACAATATCTACGATGCCGATACCGTGCTTACCGCCCAGTTCGTTTAAGGTGGCGATAATCTCGGACACTTTCATCTTCTTGCCGTTGACGGAAGTGGGAATACCTTTTTCAAAAGTCATGGTTACATACTCGCCTTCATCAGGAGCTTTATCAGGTGTGGTGCCCAGCACTAACAGGTGCTCATAGTTAGGCTCGTTGGCGGGATCTTCCAGCTCAAGACCTTCGTGGCTGATATGCCATAAGTTACGGTCGCGGCTGTAGCTGGAATCTGCGGAGAAAGGAAGATTGATGCCGTGCTGACGGCAGTACTCGATCTCTTCTTCACGGGAGTTTAATGTCCACTTCTCGTTTCTCCACGCTGCGATGATCTTTAAGTCGGGAGCAAGTGCCTTGATACCCAGCTCGAAACGGATCTGATCGTTACCCTTGCCGGTAGCGCCGTGGCAGATTGCGGTAGCGCCTTCTTTACGGGCAATCTCAACCAGTTTCTTTGCAATCACAGGTCTTGCCATGGATGTGCCTAATAAATATTTATTCTCGTAAACTGCATGTGCCTGCACACAGGGCATGATGAAATCGTCACAGAACTCGTCCGTAAGATCTTCTATGTAGAGCTTGGAAGCGCCGCTGGATAAGGCTCTCTCTTCAAGTCCGTCAAGCTCCTCCGCCTGACCGCAGTTACCGCATACGCAGATAACTTCGTAATCGAAATTTTCTTTCAGCCACGGTATGATAACGGTCGTATCAAGTCCGCCTGAGTAAGCAAGAACTACTTTTTCTTTCATAATCGAATCTCCTTTTTGTGATTTTTGTTGGCAAACTTCGAGTTCGCGAAGCGAAGCTCGCAATCGAACGTGCTCGAATAGCCACGAGTTTGTGAAGCGTAAGCGAACAAATCTCGCAAACGAGCTTTGCTCGTTTTTTTTTATGTAGTCAGAAGCTCCAAGCCGGTAGATGATGTGTGTTGTGGCTTGAAATTCTTGATACACTTTGTTCCTAAAACAATATACAACAAGACAGTGCAGAATGCAAGTGTAATTTTATGCATATTTATATGAATGTTATAATAAAATATGCATAAAAACGAGAAAATGGTTGAATATTATACGGATAATACGCATTATTATTCAAAGTGACATTTATATTTATAGAATAATTTCGTTGAGACAGAGGCATAATTATGGTATAATTAACCCACATAAAGGAGGGATATAAAATGCCACATATTATACCTATTAAGGACTTGAAAAATACTTCTGAGATTTCCGATTTATGCCATAAGACAGATGAACCTATTTATATTACTAAAAACGGATATGGTGATATGGTAATCATGAGTATGGAAATATTTGAGAGTACCATGCGACAGTTTTCTATGTATCGTGATATCGAAATATCCGAGAAACAAATAGAAAATGGGCAGATAAAAGATGCGAGGACTTCTTTGGCGGGAATGAGGAATATATGAAATGAACGTAATAAAATTGGAATCCGATAAATTTGATGAAATCAAATTGTTATTTAAAGACATTTTTATGAATGAGCCGTGGAATGATGACTGGAGCGATGACAACCAACTTACGGAATATATTTTGGATTTGACGGGAAACAGGAACTCACTTGCAATAGGTCTGTATGATGAAAATGAACTGATAGGTTTCTCGCTGGGAAGCATCATGCACTGGTGCGCAGGAACTGAATACTACATCTATGAGTTCTGTATCAAAAGAGAACGGCAGCATAACGGTCTTGGAACTTTATTTTTAAATGAAATTGAAATTTATGTAAAAAATCTGGGTATCAACCATATTTTCCTGCAAACTGAGAAAAATGTTCCCGCATATGAGTTCTATAAAAAGAACGGTTTTTCAGAACTTGAAGGACATATATCCTTTGTTAAGATGTTTGATTGAAATTATAAATCGGGGCAGGCAGCGTGAGGTGCTTGCCTGATCGACTGTTTAAGCGATAAATTCATATTTTTGGAGAATAGACCCTCATGCAACATGATGTGTTACATAGAATTGAAAAAGAGCACATGCCGGTTGATTGTTATGTTGCATATGATGTGGCAGAATATATCTTGTCCAGATGGCCGGAAGACAATATTTTTACCACGGGAAGCGCAGCTGCTTGTAGTAATGAGTAACAACGCAGTGGATTGCAAATATTCGCGTTTATAAGGAGATGAGATATATGAGTTTAGGATCAAATATATGTTTTTTGAGAAAACAGAAAAAGTATACACAGGAACAATTTGCAGAAAAGATGGGAGTTACGCGTCAGACGATATCAAGATGGGAGTCTGACGAAGTAGTTCCGGAGCTTGCAAAGCTCATTGAAATAAGTGATTTTTTTACATGCAGGCTTGACACACTTGTGAAGGAAGATCTGTCGGATCCGGGAGAGATTTATTCTAAAATTCAGATTATAAGAGTAGCACCATTTAGAATGGCGAGATATGTAATGATTTCTCCTAATCCTGAGAGCGATGTTAATGAATATATGGAGAAATGGGCTGTTAACAGTGGACTTAAGGCTGCCAATCCGAATGCCAGAATGATAGGATGGGATTTTCCTTTTGTATCACAGGAACAACAAAACAGATTCGGAATGCACGGATATGTGGCAGCTTATATTTTGCCGGAAGGGTTTGAAACGGAATGCCCCGGCGTAGAGTATGCGGAAAATGCAGAGGCTGACTACGCAATGATTACCATTAAAGAGCCTTTTATACAGCCTTTTGAGAGAATTCCTAACGCATATAAGATCATCATGGAATATCTTCAGGCAAATAATTTTAAAGAGAGACAACAGGATAACATTGTCGGCTGTTTTGAACATGAATATGAAGAGAATGGAATTGTATATATGGATGTTTATATTCATGTTGATGGTGTTACTAAAGTTGATGCCTTTTCAAAGTTTAATTGAAGCGGTTTACAATAAAAACAGGGGATCAAGTAATGATGGAATTGACAAAAGCCGGTACATCAGATGCATTGGTGATAAATGGTATTTCCAAGCGTGCATTTGATAGTGACATTACTGTTGGAGCAACTTCAAAAGCAGGTCCACCCGGATATATGTCTGTAAGCTTTCATATTAAGATGGCAAAGGCGAATCATCTATATAAATTATCAGTGGATGGCCTTATTGTAGGAGGCGCCATACTTTTTGCGGATGGGTCTAAACTTAATATAGGTAGAATATTTGTAGATCCTGAATATTTCAGAAAAGGGTATGGCATATTTATAATGCACGAAATTGAAAGAATTTTTCCTGAAACAAAAGAAATATTTCTTGATACGCCTCTTTGGAATATTCGTACAAATGCTTTTTATCAAAAACTGGGCTATATCGAGTATAAGAAAGATGATGAGTTTGTTTACTATATGAAAAAGGTAAAAAACTGATTTTTCACAAAAGACTCATCAGAATTTGGTGCAAAGACTATGAATAATGCTTATGCGGATTATAAAGGACAAATCCCATAGCAGAAAGATAGAGGGGCAGGATAAATTTGCCCCTCTATAGTATTTTGAAATTGTTACCATTCTACAGGAATCCATACTTCCGAGGTTCCCTGATATATCCGGATTCCTTCTATTTCCTCTACTTGAATCGGTGCGTCGAAAAGTCGGCACCATGAAAACGGTTTTCCGATGTTGGCTGTCCAGATTCCGCTTGAAGCGCCGCCGGAGGCAGAGAAACCTACCGTGCTTCCGTCTTTCAGAATAACAGACCCTGAGTAGGGCCCGGACACAGTACTCCCCAGGATACCTGAAAAATGAATGGATATGGAGGAAACGGTTAACTCATCCACTGACAATCCGAGCTGTTCGAGCATTTCCGCCTGTTTTGCAGGAATTGATACGCTGTGCTGCTCTACCGGATTTCCAAGTGTAAATTCCGTGAGGATTTCGTCCGGAGCTTCCGGCGGTTCCGCCCTTTCTACGATCTGAATCACATCTCCTTTGCTGAAGGTTTCATCCTCCGCGACGGAAAGCAAAAGGCTTCCGGTCAAAACACCGTCTTCTTCTATTTCAGGATTCATAACCATAATGTAACCTGATATACCGCGTGCCTGCTTGCTACCTTGCGAAATGCCATACCATAAATCTGCCTGATCCTGCCGATATCCTGCCAGCAATTTTGAATTCCACATAGTTGCTTCATCAAATGTAAAACCTGCCGTTATGTTCTCATATCCTGCGGTATCAGGATTCATGATGTAGCGGAAGGGTATAAACAGGTAGTTGCCGTCATACAGTGCAGCCTCCAGACGGAAAGTGCCGTTTGTTCTCACGACTTCGTTATCTAAAGCAGTTACGTACTGTGCGTAAATATTTTGCTGTTCTTCCGTCGGCGACTGTTCGTTTTGTGTCAAAAGTTTCATCGCATTTGTCAGTCGGTCTGTCAAAGAAAATTCATTCGCAGCAAATACCGTCATGCCGGACACGAGAAGCATACCTGCGCAGACCGCGGCACGTGCCGAAAAAGAAAACCGCTTTTCCGTGTTTTTGGGTATATGGTCATCTGCAACATGCTCATCTGCGGCTTCGATGCGTTGCCACATCATGTCTTTTTGCTCCTTGTCTAAGTGAATTTGGTGGTACATATTTTTAAACAGTGCTTGTTCCATCCTGAAATTCCTCTCTTTCTGTTAACAGTTTTTGTTTCATGAGTTTTTTGGCACGTAACAATCTGGCGGATACCAGATTGGGCGTGATACCGAGAATTGCTGCAATTTCCTGCACTTGATACTCCTCATAATAACGCAGATATAGTACTACACGGTATTTGGGTGCAAGATCGGACAGCGTTTCGTACAATTCGCTTTCTTCCCGCTGATGAAACGGTACGGCAATCTGTTCTGCGTTCTCTAAGGAACAGACACGTTTCAACCATGCGGAGGAAATCGTGCTTTTGCAATAATTGACTGTCACGCGGATAAACCATGCCTTTTCATGCTCACGGTTTTCAAAACTTGGCCTTTTTCTCAGATATCGCAGGAAAACCTCCTGAACGGCATCCTCTGCAAAAGGTACGGAATTTCCATAAGACATGGCAATACGATAAATCATGTCTGAGTAGCGTTCAAACAGATCTTTTACATCATAGTTCGTATTCATGATTTTCTCCATTTCTGCGTTGATTTCATATCTCTTTCATTTATGAGTATCGTACAAAGATGAAATATTAAATGCGCATTCATATATAACACTTTTTAAACGGTTAAAATCTGACAAGATTATAAAATATTTTGATATTGATTTGAATTAAATGTCAATTAAATGTCAAATTTGATTTTCTGCTTGACAAAACATATTCATATTGATATTATGATAATCGATATTAGGCGAACGCTTGATCCACGCTTGTTAGGGAAAATTTCTCTAGCAAGCGTTTTTTATTTTTATATTGTAAAGGAGAGAAAACAATGGTAACAATCAGCAGATTTAGTTATGAAAACCCAAGATATGTCAATCTTTTAAAGCGAAGAGGTAGTATTCCTAAAGAGGTAGAAGCTACTGTAAAAGATGTGTTGAAGAATGTTAAAAGTAAAGGTGATGAAGCATTATATTCTTATATGAAAGAATTTGATAATGTTGACATTAATGAAATCGGGTTATTCGTGTCAGAAGAGGAATTTGCTAATGCAAAAGAAAAAGTATCTGAAGAATTTAAGGAATCAGTAAAAAAAGCTTGCGATAACCTTTTTAGATTTCACAAAAGACAATTACCGATAGGTTTCTCGGAAAAATATGAAGATGGTGCTTTGCTTGAACGCAAATATATACCAATTAACAGTGTTGCCGTTACTGTTCCCGGAAATATGGCACCACTCGTTTCTACACTATATATGAATTTAATTCCTGCAATAGTTGCTGGTGTTCCAAACATATACATACTAACTAAGCCAAGATTTGATGGAACTATAGATGAGCATTTATTATATGTGGCAGACTACTTGAATGTAAAAAAATATTATAAACTCTCAGGTTCACAGGGATTAGCGGCTGTTGCTTATGGAACTGAGACTGTTAAAAAAGTAGATGCAATAGTAGGTCCCGGAAATAACTATACTCAAATGGCTAAAAAATTATTATTTGGCGAAGTAAAAATTGATTCTCTTGCAGGTCCTTCAGAAATAGCAATTATTGCTGATGAAGATGCGAATCCTACTTTTATTGCAGCTGATATGATGTCACAGGCAGAGCATGGAACAGGATTTGAAGCCAGCACTACATTTTGCTTGTCTGAAACACAAGCACAAAAGATAAAAGAAGAAATTATTCGCTTATGTGAAGAAAATAATCTTGTAAATGCAACGATAAAAACTTTTGAGAATTATGGTGATATTTTTGTGGTTGATTCTATTCAGGAAGCTGTAGATGCAGTAAATGAAATAGCACCCGAACATGCAGAGTTACTATTAAATGACTATGAAGCTGTACTTGCCCAATTAACTAATGTTGGCGCGGTATTTGTCGGTGAATATAGTACCGAACCAGTAGGAGATTATTTCTGTGGAACAAACCATATTCTTCCAACATGTGGTACCGCGAAATTTTCTTCCGGCATGTCTGTCCAAGAATTTATAAGAGGATACAGTGTTATTAAATATCCGGAATCTGCATTAAAAAGTAATGCCGAATACATCATTAAGCTTGCAGAATCAGAAGGAATGAAAGCTCATGCACTGGCTGTAAAAGTAAGAAAGTAGTTTTTAAGCATATATGGATATTCATTTGAGTTTATGAGACAAAAAGAGAAATTTTAATCAAACAATTGACTATTTTTGTATGTATGGTAAAGTACTATCAAAGGAGAGTCCTGCCAATAAGTGGACGTTCAAAAAGCGTTAGCGTCGTTGCGGTGACATTACATTCAAGGGCTATAGCAACATAGTCCTTGAAATATTTTATGGGAGAATTTTGGCGGATTGGATGAAATAAACATAAAATCAGCAAATCACAATCGAGGAGGATAAATTATGATATGCAAGCCTATGAAGGTAATAGACAAAACCGGATATGAAGTAATACTGAGGAATGCAGAAATAAATGACGCGGAAGATCTGATAAAATATCTGAAAATTACAACATCGGAAACACCATATTTGATCAGAGAACCTGATGAGGTTACTTTATCACTTGAACAGGAACAGAACTTTATTCAGAGAGTGATGGATTCAGACAGGGAATTAATGCTTGTCGCAATAATTGACGGGAAGCATATCGGAAATTGCTCTCTTATGGGTATTGGCGAATATAGAAGATACCACCATAGGTGCAGCGTTGCAATAGCATTGTATCAAGAATATTGTGGCAGAGGCATTGGAAAAATTATGTTGCAGACCGTTTTAGAAATAGCCAAAGAAATCGGTTATGAACAGGTAGAATTAGAAGTAATTGCGGATAACAAGAATGCAATCGCATTATATGAAAATTTAGGTTTTGAGAAGTATGGACATTTTCCTGATAATATGAAGTATGAAGATGGGAAATATGCAGATGCGTATTGGATGATGAAAAAATTGTGACAACTTGCTTAAGCTTAGATTAAAAATATAAGGAATAAGTAGAAAAGGTTAATATGAGAAAAATAAAGTTGATGAAAGCTTTGATATGTAGCTGTATTTTTGCTATGGCCCTGTCTTTTGCTGCCTGTGCGAATCATACAGATTATGATGGGAATGAAGAAATGTCTCAAACGCAGATTAATACTTCAGTGCAGGAAAGTGAAACTGAAGAAGAACAGGAACCAGAAGAAGTGCAGGAGACGACTTTGGAAGCAGGATCAGAAGCGGAAATGGAAGCAGAATCGGAGTCGGAAGTGGAAATGATAGCAGAACCAGAGCTGGAAACGGAAATGGTGACGGATTCTAATGGACCTGTGGAAGTATCGGAATTGGATTACGATTCGTTTCAAAGCAGAATGACCGATGAGGAATGGGAGGGATTTCAACAGTATTTTCCTTTGTTAAAGGAGAATGCGGTATTTTATTATACAGATTTTGGTGATGGAGAGTTGTTGAACAAAAACGGGGAGCCTAAGGAAGAGGGCGAGTATCTATTGTATGAGCGTTATATATCTGAGGAAACAATGGATATCAATCGTTATGTGGAAAACTATTCCGAGTCTGGCATTGAATGGAAAGTGGAAGACATACGCGTATTCGATTTAGATGGAGACGGTGTGCTGGAGTTGATTATTCAGTGGACGCCGATCGGAAATCTTTTGATTTTGCACTGTGAGAAAGGAGAATTTTACGGATGGGAAATCATGTACAGAGGTTTTGAGGGGCTTCAAACGAATGGAGTTTACATTAGTTCCGGTGGTGCAGGATCTAATAGCTGGAAATGTATTCGGTTTGATAACGGGAGTTGGCTGGAGGAAGTGTTGCTTGAAGAAGAGTGGGGAGAATATTATGTAAGCGGAGAAGCGGTGGATGAGGATACTTTTCTGCAACAAGTCGATTTTTATGAAACGGAAGATGTAACAAGATATGAGCCTGTGCGGTGCATGGATTTGGGGAGATGAAGCATTGTTGGAGCAGACGAAATTGGCTATGGAGGATACTATGAGCAGATTTAGTGAAAAAGGATATTTGGTAAAAGAAAATGCACCTATCTACCTGACATCAGATATGGATAGGACTGCTAAATGGTTTGAAGATACGTTGGGTTGGTATAGCAATATTGTTGAACGAGATGATAACGGAGTGGGTTGCTATGGAGTTGTTTTTGATATGTTACCGGAAGTAGAACGCACTCACTTGGCACCTTTTACAGGAATACAAATGTTTTTGGGAGAGCCGGAACCGCGCTTAATTTCATTTATGCAGGTCGAGGGGATTGAGAAAATGTATGACTATGTTACATCAAAAGGTTGGGATAAAATTACGAAAGTCGAAATGCAGCCATGGGGTGGAAAAACTTGTAGTCTGACAACTATTGATGGTTATATTATCAATATATTTGAATAATTAGACAGATTTCGGTTGATTAACAATTTTATTCAACCATGAAATCAGGATTGAAAGGAAAAACAAGATGGTATTGACATACAGAAAAGCCGCAATATCGGATGCCGATTTGCTGATAGATATTTATAATTCTGCGTTTTATGATGACTTTGTTCGTTATGGGGAATGCCCCGGTTATGGAAAATCAAAAAATCAAATGGAGCAGTCGATCCTTAAATTTCCTAAATACATAATTATAAAAGATAACATTCCCGTTGGAGTGATTTCTCTTGAAAATAGGGGAAATGGACATTATCATCTTGGCTGCTTATGTATTATTCCGGCGTATCAGGGAATGGGGATAGGTACGCTGGCATTTCGATATATGCTGACAATTTGTTCCGATTGGAGACAAATTATATTGGAGACACCTTCAGACAAAGAACAGAATAGAAAATTCTATACTGAAAAATGCGGATTTAAAATTGGCGGCAAAGGGAGGGACGGAGATATAGAGGTTACCTATTTTATTTTGGAAAGGAACTTAAAATCTTGAAAAGAGAAATAGATGCATTTGACATTTCTGAAAACGGCATTAAGAAAGCAAGGAAAATCGCAGAGCAGGCCGGTGTTTCGGTCAATTATTTTTGCTGTGATTTAGAATCGTTTATCTTTGAGAAGGAGTATGATGTTATCCTGTCTCACGGCATTCTGCACCTTCCTTATAAAGATGTAAGGGATAATTTTATTGCAAAGATGCAGACGAATACCAAGATGGGCGGCTACAATGTCATAGGAATTTTTACAAACCGCCTGCCGGCAACACCCGATAATGCACCTTACACTCACAGCCTCTTTGATGTAGGAGAACTGCCTGATAAATACAAGGATTGGGAAATTATCCATCATAACGAAGGGACTTTCACGGATTCGCACCCCGGTGATATCCATCATGAACATGCTTTCGAACGAATCATTGCAAAACGTATTGTTTAATTAATAGAAAGTTTGTGGAGGTATGTTTATGAGTGAATTAGTTGTAAAATATAACGAATTGACAGCGCAGCAATTTATAGAGTTATGGGAAACTGTATGGGGAGATAGATGGTCCGTCATTGGAGCAGACTGAACTGGCTATGAAGCATACTCTGTTCCGTATTTCTGTATGGGACGGTGATTTTCGTTGAATTATGAGCGTTTCCGGATAAGATTCCGTTTTAGGAAAAGTTCGGGTTTAAGGCAAATGAAGCTCAAAGACTAAAAATATTTCATCGTGTGGAATGATAATCAAATTCTATAAGTTAGAATTGCTGTAAGTGATTAACCTAAAGAATTGATCCATAAATTAAGCAAAGCGGAAGTTACAAAAGGAGAAAACTATGAATTTCAAAACTCTGAGTGTGTGTCTGGATATGTACGGCTGTCCGAACCGTTGCGCTCACTGCTGGCTGGGGAACACGCCCAATGGAAATTTGACGAAGGATGATCTTCGCTTTGTGGCAGAGCAGTTTCGGCCCTATACAAATGATTTCGAGATTTTTGATTGGTACCGGGAACCGGACTACCACGACGATTACAAAGAGTTGTGGGATCTGACAGCGAACCTTTCGGACCATAAGACGCCCCACTTCGAGCTCATCAGCTTCTGGCGGGCAGTCCGGGATGAGACGTACTTGGACTGGGTGAAGTCTTTGGGGGTACGGCAGGCTCAATTGACTTTTTTCGGCGGCGAGGCGATTACCGACCGGTATGTGGGGCGTAAGGGAGCTTACCGGGAGCTGCTGAAGGCTATTGAATTACTGCTGGAGAAGGAAATTGCACCACGTATCCAAGTCTTCGTGAACAAGGAGACCCTGCCCGAGCTGCCCTTGGTGGAGGCCCTGATTCATGAGCTGCGGCTCCCGAAGCGCTGTGGAGAATTTGGGGAAACTTTTACGGCCTTTGTCCACGCGGGGAGCTGCGATGGGGTGAACGAAAAGCACTACGGCATCTGGATCACTGAGGAGGAATTGGTTAAAATCCCACCTTTCTTGGCTCAATCCACCCTGCAGCACTTCGGTAAGCCCAACCTCCAGACCGTCTTCGGAGAAGCGGAGAGCGTCCTTTATGCCCGGATGGCGCAGGACGAGTCCACCCACAATTACATAGAGGACGCGCCTGTTTTCTACGTGGACCGCAAATTCGATGTTTACCCCAATATCACAGCTCCGGATACCTTCTGGTGTTTAGGAAACTTAAAAGCAGATGGAGCGGAGGCTATTCTTCGGCGCTATCTGGATAACGCCTCTCCCGCTCAGTACACTGCACTAACCGTCCCGGCACGGGAACTGGTCCAAGCCTACGGAGACCCCAACAGTGGACGACTTTTTGAGTGCGGAGATTACCGGAATTTGCTGCTGAACCGGTGGTGCAGGGAGCGACAATAAGAAGAGAGCCTGGCTGCTGGATAGTAGTGTTGCGTTATACGTCTGTTGGGAGTAACCCGACAAAGCGGAATTGGAGGAGACAGATAACAAATGACAAAGTATTTGATTGTTAAGAAATACATTGATGAAATGGACTATTTGTCGTTACTTTCAGGTGGTGCCCCTGGTGATGAGTTTGATTATGAATCTCAGGAAATATGCGATAAGATTACCTATGCTCATACAGAACAGGATATTGCGAGCGTGATCGCAGAAATATTTAGCAGGTCTTTTAATCATAAAAACGAAGCCGATTGTTTTATTGATTGTGCCAGAAAAATATACACGGATTTGCATTGTTAAAGCTGAAACAGTTACGAACAGTTTACCGTCTGCTCTGCAGTATGTAATAGCAGTTGTTTTTTTTACAGCTACGATTGTATTATGTATAATAATGGCTCATAAGAAAGAGAATTAATTATCTCTATAGGTAAGTATTAGACGTAATAATGCTGTTTGTGTTTTAGGGCGGGGTAAGTTAAAAAGAGATCGTGAACTGAGAAAAAAGGAGTTTGAAATATTAATCAACGCATTATCACACAGTATGGATTCCAATTTTGTTGACAATCGGCAGTAATTATAATACAATAACTGTACTATATAAAGCAATACAGATAATACAGATAATGCAAATGTGTTACAAATAGATATCAACATATCATGTGAGGAGGTTATTTTTTGATCGAATTGGATTATCGTAGCAAAAAACCACTCTATGAGCAGATTATTGAACAAATCAAGCTGCTGGTCATCAAAGGGTATTTAAGTCCCGGAGATTCCATTCCCTCCGTTCGAAAGATGGCACAGACTCTGGACATCACGCCGTCCACCGTGGCGAAGGCGTATCAGGAGCTGGAACGTCAGAAAGTGATTGAGACTATCCGGGCAAAAGGAACCTTTATAGCGACCATGCCGATCATGGAACCCAATATGGAGGAACTGGAGAAGATACGAAGGCGGATTAAGAGCGAAATAATTGAACTGAAGCGCACGGGTTATTCCGAGGCGGATGTGGTAAATCTGATAAAGGAAATCTATTCTTCCATCTAATGGTAGGGCAGAGATATTTCGGAAAGGAAGATAAGCAAATGTTAGAGATAAAGAACTTACAAAAAGGCTACAATAATCGGCCGTTTATCCATGGAATTAACATATGCATTCACCGGGGCGAGATTCATGGCCTGATCGGCGCTAACGGAGCCGGCAAGACCACCTTGCTGAAATGCGCTACGGGAATCTATAAACCTGCACAGGGAATGGTACAGTATGATGAACAGGATATCTATGATAATCCGGAAGTGAAGGCAAAAGTGGCGCAGGCGATCAAGCTGCTGGTGCAGGAAAACCAAAACCGCGCAGAAGTGCTGCGCATATTTCCTGTAAAGTCACGCAATTTACTGACCTGCCATTACCTGAGCGGATTGCCCGTGATAGGAATTCCCCTGCTGCTGCAAACAGTGATCATTCGACTGGATATATTGTATGTAGAAAAGAACACGAACTTTGTGTTTACTAATAAAGAACAACTTTGGATTTATGCCGGGAAAGCCGTGATTATATTTATGCTGCATTATTCGCTGCTGATCGTCTGTATAAAGGTGGCAAACCATGTTCCGGGAACCGTTTTTACCTTTGCTGTAATGGAATTTGCAATGACTGCACTGGCCGGTTATTGTTTGGATATGTATTGGAATAATCTGGCAGAAGATAGTATCTCCAATTGGGTATTCTGGATAATCGCAACGGTCGCTTTGATCCTGCTCTCCTACATCGAGGATCAAAAAAGGGACTATGCGAGGAATGGATTTTATGCCTTTTCTATTGTTCATTGGGCGGTGATGGGAACAGTGTTCGGAGAAATATATTTCATATTTTACGGCGCATGTGGAGATATACCCAAAGCGGTGTCGGTTCTTGTGGCGCTTGCAGCCTCCGTGCTGATTACCAGCGGATTATATTTTGTTTCAAAACCGGAAAAGACATAGGAAAAAGGGGCTGATTTCGGATTACATGTACTGAATCAGCCCCAATACTTATTGCATCTTAGGTAATTTTTTCACAATTCTAATGGATTCTCAACACATATCTTTAATCCATTCCCTAAAAATGTGAAAGCCTTTCAATGAATTCTTCATGTCCTGTTCATAGTATGTTATAATTTGTTGATAGGTTCACTAAACCACAAAATCATCAAATCACAATCGTAATTTGGGAAGGAGAAAAACGCTTGAATATAAAGTTATTATCCAATACATTTTATGTGCGCAGGTTAAGTATTGAAGATGCTGATTTGATATATAACTTAAGCTGCAAAAATAAAATCTTTTATCAATTTCATCCTCCATTTGTTACAAGGGAAAGTATACAAGAGGATATAAGAGCACTCCCGGCCGGAAAAGATTACAACGATAAATATTATATTGGCTTTTTTGAAAAGGAAACACTGGTTGCCATTATGGATCTCATTCTTGATTATCCGACGAAGGATACTGCTTTTATCGGACTGTTCATGATGGATTTTGAATATCAGAATAAAAATATAGGTTCAAAAATAATTTCAGAGTGTGCAAAATACTTGAAAATATTGGGATTTCATAAAATACGCCTTGGTGTGGATAAAGAAAATCCTCAAAGCAATGCTTTTTGGAAAAAGAATAGTTTTGTTGTAGCAGATGAAAGCGAGTACATTTTAATGGAATTAGCCCTATAAATTCAAATCTTCAGGAGGAATTTATAAAATGCGTATGTTATTTGAAATGGACAAAAAAGATTATAATCCTAACGGAAGTGTTTTCAGAAGACCTTCAGCAAGAGCTATCATCATTAAAGACGGAAAAATAGCAATGGTATATAGTAAGAAATATAATTATTACAAATTTCCGGGTGGAGGTATAGAGGCTGCAGAATCTATGGAAGATGCTTTGATAAGAGAGGTTTCAGAAGAAACGGGTTTATGTGTTATTAAGAATTCTATTCAGGAATATGGGCAGGTTCATCGGGTTCAGAAAGGTACAAAAGAGGATATTTTTATACAAGATAATTATTATTTCCTATGTTGTGTGAAAGAGGCTTTAGGACAGCAAAATCTGGACAAGTATGAAGCGGACGAAGGCTTTACGCTGGAATTTTTGGAACCGCAGTCTGCGATAGATGTAAATAGAGAGACTAAACTGGATGATTTCAGTCAGGTAATGATAGAACGAGAGGCACTTGTATTGGAATTACTGATACAGGAGGGATATTTTGAATGTGGAGGCAAATTACATGGCAATACCTAAAATGATATTGTTTGATTATGGTCAAACACTTGTTGCAGAGCAGAAATTTGACGGGGTAAAGGGAACAGAGGCCGTCTTACAGTATGCTACAAGAAATAAATATCAATTGTCTGCAGAGCAGGTGCAAGCCAAAGCAAATGAAATCAATCGGGAGTTCGGAAGATTTGATCCTGAGAAAAGACATTTATTTCAGATAGAAATACCCAATACAATGTTTACGCCCTATCTTTATGAATCGCAGGGAATAGAGGTTGCGTTGAGTAACTCCGAAATTGATACAGTATTCTGGAATGCTGCTGCTCCGGGAATGCCGACAGAGGGCATAGAAGATTTTTTGCGATATTTAAAGAACAAAGGTATCCGCACAGGCGTAATCAGCAATATTGCTTATGATTCGTCTGTGGTTGCAGAGCGTATCAATAGACTGCTTCCTGATAATGCTTTTGAATTTATTATTACTTCAAGTAATTTTATGTTCCGTAAGCCGAATAAAAGGATATTTGATTTGGCTTTGGAAAAGGCTGAATTGCAGCCAGGCGAAGTCTGGTATATTGGGGATCAGTACGAATGCGATGTGAAAGGTTCTTTAAATGCCGGTCTGTTACCGGTATGGTACATAGGTGCGATTGATTTGCCGTATACAGAAGATAAAAATATTCTGACAGTAACAGATTGGGATGAATTAAGGCGGCGAATGGAGGAATGACTATTATATTATCATTTCTAATAATTTGCGGTTTGCCGTTGGGAAAACTGACACCGCTTTCTGCCATTTCAGCGGTATGCTTTTGGATAACTGCACTGTAAATGATGATACAAATCGGGATCTATGGAGGGAACTTTAGATGGATTATAATAAATTGGTAAGAGACGGCATACCTGAGATTATTGCCGCTCAGGGGGAAAAGCCTATAATTCGAGTGATGGATGATAAAGAGTATATTATCAGCTTAGAGAAAAAATTAGATGAAGAAGTTGCGGAATATCACGAAAGCAAAGAAATAGAAGAACTTGCCGATGTAATGGAAGTAATCTATGCTTTGTGCGAAGCAAAAGGTCATTCTGTCGATGAATTGATCAAGGTTTATGAAAATAAGCATATTGAGCGTGGTGGCTTTTCAAAGAGGATTTTTTTGGTGAGAAAAGAATGAGCTCATGGGAGGAACCATAAATCAGAATATAGCGAGGTAAGAACGACATGGGAATATTTAATAAATTAGAAAAGCAAAATAACGATGATTTTTTGAAAATTGATGTAAAACCGTTGATTAACTGGAAGGAACCAAATGGTGAAGGGTGTATTGTTTCAGATATGATAACTAAAAAAGGCTGGAAGGTCGGATACATGTTTAGAGATGAGCCATTGGAAAACCAGCCCGATAGCGGCTGGCACTTTTTTAAAGGTGATGAGAGTGATGAGTATTCGAATGATGCTAATAATTTTCATGTATTTGCATTAAACACAATCTGCAATTATGATCAGGACATCATTCCATATTTAAATCTTCCGGTTGGAACACATTTGATCAGAACAGACAACGGAAAATTTATAGAAGATGATGGTCGAGCAATAGTGCTTGAAAAGCAGTAGGCACATTAATTCTAAAAATTCAAACCGGGAGAAAATAAAGAATGGATTATAAAATGCTCACATCAACAGATAAGATGTGGAACAAAGTAAGAGATTATGCAAAAAGTTGTTCATGGAGTGCCGGTAAGTCATTAGCCAATGCTATGGACAATAACCTGTTTACGGAATGGGAACGGGTTATCATTGCCTTGGATAATCAGAAAATCTGTGGATATTGTACGGTTGCAAAGACAGATTGCATTCCGGATGTATGCTATACCCCTTACATTGGTTATATGTTTGTTGGTGAAGAATACAGAGGAAACAGACTGAGTCAAAAACTGATACAGTATTCAATGGATTATTTAAAATCAATTGGCTTTGACGAGGTTTATATAGTAAGTGATCATGAAAATTTATATGAAAAATATGGTTTTGCAATAATAGACCGCAAAACTGCTCCATGGGGGTCGGTGGAAAAAATATATATGCAAAGATTGGTGTAATTGAGAAATGCAGGTTTATCATGAGATTGATTAAAACACAAAATCTGAATTGTATGGGAGGATTCATAAAATGGCATTGTTTTATCTTGTAAGGCATGGAGAAGCAAGTTATGATTATATGCTTGAAAACGGTTTTTGGGGATTTGGCAGGGATTTTGCTCCTTTATCTGAAAAAGGGAAGCAGCAGGCAGAAATAACGGCAAAAGATATTCGTCTTAAAAATGCAGAGCTTATCGTATCTTCTCCATACACGAGAGCATTGCAGACGGCTCAGATTATTTCACGAGAAACAGGAATACGAGTCGAGGTTGATATAGATTTACATGAATGGATACCTGATGAGAACAATCAGTATGAATCATCTGAAGAAAGCTTTGCATTTGCCAGGGAATTTACTGAATATGGTGGTGAGTATCCGCCGGGTGAAAAACTCAGGTGGGAATCGCTTAGCCATATGAGAGAAAGAATGCTGCGTGTGGCAGATAAATATTCAGATTATGATAAGGTGATTTTTGTTGGTCATGGGATGGTTTTCAGGTGTTTGACATATATCGAAAAAATGAATCCTGCTGAAATAATTGAATGTACCTATCAGAAGGGACAAGCGGAGTGTGAATATTCATTCACATAGAGATTTAAGCATGAATTTGGTGGAGGAAAAATATGTCTGAACGTGAAGAAAAATTTGAAAAAATGCTGCAAGCAATTCAAAAGGAATATAATGATACGGTAAGTAAAATGGAAAAGTTGAAGATGGAAGATAAAACAAAGACTGTGACTTATAAACAGCTTATGAGTACAAAAGTTGCGCTTCAAAATATGCTTTCAAGGTACGAAATATATGGACTTCTGGAAAAATAAATTCAGGATATTATATGGAATTGAAATTCTGGTCTGTTACTGGTCTGTCAGAGGGGCAGAATGCAATCCCGTTTTCAGAGAGAGGTATACAATTACGCAAGTTATTTGCTCGTTGGTATATGGATAAGTCGGATGTTTTTTGTTATCGTAAATGTAACCAGGAAATGCCTCGGATAGATGCGGAATTTATAAGGAGGGAGAATTTCTGGATGAGGTTCCTGGCTTGGCAGGAGATAGGGATTTCCGAAAGGCGCTGGCAGAAATCTGCAGAAACCGTCTTACTTCCTTTACGCTGCGGTCCCTGTGTAGCCGCTGCGGCATACAGGGGAGGAAGAGGTATTAGCGGAAAAGCTTGAAAAGAGCCGGTTATTCCGGGTGAAGACGGTTAATGTTAGAACTCCGGCAATTCTATAAATATTACCTGCTTACCATTGGCTATACCGCTATATACTTTATCATTAAACCTTCCTATCTCCAAATAATGTTCTATTACATATTTAGCGGTATAGGGCATTTCTAAAGTCTGTAGCTCTGAAATATCAAACCATTTTAAAACACCTTCATTTGAAACAAACTCAAAATCCATGCATTCACATAATTCAGCAAAGAAATAATAATTTTGTCTAATTTCGCCATTTGTTCTTCTTAATGTAACATAACGCATTTCTATATTTTTTAGGAGCTTTTCTGTAATACCAATTTCTTCTGTCAATTCTCGCAATACACAGGCTTTTGCATTATTTAATTCATTCTCTTCAAAATGGCCACCTGCCGAAGGGGTCCATACATTATTTACCACACGACCACCCTGTCGATAAAGTAATAGTATTTTATTATCATGTATAATGTAAATAGCGGACATATTTCTTAATTTACCATTCATAAGAGCACCCCTTCAAATACTGCTTCATGTATTTGATTATAAAATATGTGTCTATTACTTGCAATGTATATTCATAAGTCTGTTTTTAACTCATAATCAGTACCTTCATAAATATCCGGCTTGCCAGGGCACAGCGGGCGGGCGAGTATTCGCTTCTCTTCGGCTGGTTGATTGATTTGTTTGCGTTTTTGCGCTATAATGCTTCTGCTGGGAAGCATTATTCGCAAAATACAGTATGCCTGATAGATTATCTTTTAAAGAAGAACTCCTATTGCAAAGCAAGGGTACATTTCTGTTTACCATGATATTTTTGAAAAATACCGCAGCAGTCTGGAAGTGAAAGATGATCGCCCCGATCTGGTTCCCGATTCAACGTTCTTTTGCTTGGATGAGGAAAGAAATATCTTTGTCGGAGCGGTCAATATCAGGCATTACCTGAATGAAAGCCTGCTGTTGGATGGGGGACATATTGGAGATGGTGTCCGACCTTCAGAGAGAAGAAAAGGAATTGCCACGCAGATGATTCATCTCGCTTTGCTGGAATGTAAGAGGCTTGGGATAGAGAATGTTTTAATGGTGTGTGACAAAGAAAATATTGGCTCGGCAAAAAGTATTATGAAAAACGGTGGTGTCTTGGAGAATGAGATTAATGTGGATGGTGTAATTGAGCAAAGATACTGGATACCCACTGATAATGTGTAGAACCTTGGGTATATAGCGTTAAATCAGATTTTATCGGGGGAATTGAAATGCTTGTTTTATGTTCAAATGGGTTGTCGAGTGAAAATTATAAGGGAACACAATGCCGCAGATATACTAAAAACTCTCGCAAGTACGAAGGTTTTGATTGGCTGGAGTGCTTCGGCATTTGTATTTGGTCCAACATTAGAGTTAGTAAATATGTACTCTGCAGACATGAACTTTCTCGGTTTAAAAGATTTAAGAGGAATAAATCTTACAGATATAGAGGTCTTACCGCATTATGAGAGATTTCTGAAAAGATTTGATAGATTTGAGGAAAAATGCCAGATATATGAGAAGGAACATTCGGTGAAAGTGATTCGTTTAAATGACGGAGAAGGCGTTTTTATTGATTGCAGTACCATAGAAATATGCCGCATATAAACTATTATTCGTTCAAATGAACAACTTCCGGTTTGCTAAATATTGGATAAACAATGAAGAGTGAGGAATAAACGATATGACTGTAAATGAGAAAATGAGTCTTGTACTTGCATTGGCTGAAAAGGCATTGCAAAATAACGAATTACCAATAGCATGTATTATATTCCATAATGACACGATAATAACTCAAAGTTGCACATCGGAAATCGAGGATAAAAGATTGTTAGTTCATGCGGAAATAAAAGCGTTAATTGAACTGGATCAAAAAGGAATATGCACCTTCTGATGGTGCGGCTAAATGGGCTGAGCAAACTTGGGATAAACATCATATAAAATCGTCTTTTTATCTCCCGACCATTACGTCAGGAATCCTAGAAACTGAAAGTAAAGATTTATTCAGAAAATATATAGATATTCATAAAGAAGGTTCGATGGTAGAATGGGTAAAAACTATTATCTATTAGAACATTTGCACTTTGAAGCAGGAGAACCGCGAAAGGAAAATACTTATGTATACTTTAAAATATGGCGATACCATTGGAAAAAATACAGCATTCCGGTTGCTTATTGTGATGATTTCGGTCATGGCTCCAATCATGCGATTTTCCCTATTGGAAGAAAAGCGGTTTTAGACATTAAGAATAAAGCACTATTTTTTCAATAGGGTGTGGAATCTATAAAATAATAATCGTCGTTTTGATTCCGCAAGAATATGGAGTGTTGTTAGAGCAAATTAAAATTGGGAGAAAAGAATTTTATGTGTGAGAAAAAAGAAAAGAGGACACCGATAGTGGTAAGTTCCCATGATATTCAGTTGGATTCTAATTATGTGAAATGGATTTACGATGTGAAGCAGCGTTTTCGCAATACTCAAATAAAAGCGGCTGTAAAAATCAACTCTGAGCAACTGCTCTTTAACTGGCAGATGGGAAGGGATCTGGTCGTTCGTAAGGCGGAGGATACATGGGGTGCAGGTATTGTAGAGCAGGTAAGTCTTGATTTAAAAAATGAATTTCCAGAAACAAAAGGATTTTCAGCAAGAAATCTTTGGAGTATGAAGAAATGGTATTCTTTCTACTCTGGTGCACCTGAATTTGGTAATCAGATACAGAGCCTGACGCAACAACTTGATTTAGGCAGTATAAAACTGAACCAGATTGGTGCAGAAATTGAAGAAATTATAAATAGCGAAAAACTGCACCAAATTGGTGCAGAAATACGATTCCCAATAGTTTTTGGATTTGTTCCATGGCGTCATCATGTAGAGATTGTAAACAGATGTAAAACTGTGGAAGAAGCATTGTTTTATGTAAGGAAAACCATAGAGGATGGATTGAGCAGGAGTGCTTTGATTGATATTCTGAGAGCAGATTTGTATCATAATGCAGGCACTGCTATAACTAATTTCTCTGAAAGACTTCCGGCAATTCAAGGGAAATTAGCGCAGCAAATTATTAAGGATACTTATGATCTGAGCTTTGTATCATTGCCTCAGGGTTATGATGAAAATGCGTTAGAAGATGCTTTGGAAAAGAACATTACTCAGTTTTTACTGGAGTTAGGAACGGGTTTTGCATTTGTCGGACGCCAGAAAGAAATTGTTGTTTCCGGGAAGACACGAAAGATTGATATGTTATTTTACCATATTCGGCTACGGTGCTATGTAGTGATAGAATTAAAAGCTTCTTCTTTTGAGCCGGAGTTTGCAGGGAAGCTGAATTTTTATGTGAATGCAGTCAATGAATTGATAAGAACACCAAACGAAAATCCTACGATTGGACTATTGATTTGTAAAGATAAAAACCAGACGGAGGTACAGTGGGCGTTTCAAGGAATCCAAACGCCAATGGGAGTGGCATCTTACGACAATATTAAATTGCAGGAAATTCAGGCACAGTTACCAACCGTGGAACAAATTCAGCAGCGTATCAATCAGGCAGAAGAAGAATACAGATTGAGTATGCAAACATAAACTTGTTTCAATGCTTGCGCAAAATATAGCAATAGAGAGGGCATACAGATGAATTATCAAGATATTAATGCCAAAGTCATAGATTCATGGTGCGAAAACGGATGGCAATGGGGAAAGGCAATTTCACATGAAGAGTATCAAAAAGCTCTAAACGGAGAGTGGGATGTACTTCTTACTCCAACAAAGGCAGTTCCCCATGATTGGTTTGGTAATTTGAAAGGTAAAAAAGTTTTAGGACTGGCAAGCGGCGGCGGACAGCAGATTCCAATTTTTTCTGCCCTTGGTGCAGAATGCACCGTGTTGGATTATTCTGGTGAGCAATGTCAGCGTGAAAGAGAAATTGCTAAGAGAGAGGGATATGATATTGAAATCCTCCAATTCGATATGACCAGAGGGCTGCCCTTTGGTGATGGAACATTTGATCTTATTTTCCACCCTTTATCAAACTGCTATGTTGAAGAAGTAAAGCCAATCTTTAAAGAATGCTTTCGCTTATTAAAGAAGGGCGGTATTCTTTTGTGTGGATTAGACAACGGAATCAACTTCATATTTGATGATACGGAGACAGAAGTTAAATATAAGATGCCCTTTAATCCCTTGAAGGATCGACAGCAGTATGAAGACTCCATAAAAAATGATTGGGGCATCCAATTTTCTCATACACTTGAAGAGCAGATAGGAGGACAATTAGAAGCTGGTTTTGTACTTACCAATCTATATGAAGATACAAATGGCGAGGGCAGATTACATGAATATAATATTCCCTCATTTTTTGCTACACGGGCAGTAAAACCGTAATAGAGGTGTGCAACTTGCGGGATCAAAAATGGATGTATTATGTCCTGAATGTGTCCACGTTCTTAAAAATTAAAACCGGGAGAAAATAAAGAATGGATTTAAAAATGCTCACATCATCGGATAAGATGTGGAACAAAGTAAGAAATTATGCCAAAAGTTGTTCATGGAGTGCCGGTAAATCATTAGCCAGTGCTATGGACAATAACCTGTTTACGGAATGGGAACGGGTTATCATTGCCTTGGATAATCAGAAAATCTGTGGATATTGTACGGTTGCAAAGACTGATTGCATTCCGGATGTATTCTATACCCCTTACATTGGTTATATGTTTGTTGATGAAGAATACAGAGGAAACAGGTTAAGTCAAAAACTGATACAGTATTCAATGGATTATTTAAAATCAATTGGATTTGACAAGGTACATATAGTTAGTGATCATGAAAACTTATATGAAAAATATGGTTTTGCAATAATAGACCGCAAAACTGCTCCATGGGGGTCGGTGGAAAAAATTTATATGCAACGATTGGTGTAATTGAGAAATGCAGGTTTATCATGAGATTGATTAAAACACAAAATTGTATGGGAGGATTCATAAAATGGCATTGTTTTATCTTGTAAGGCATGGAAAAGCAAGTTATGATTATATGCTTGAAAACGGTTTTTGGGGATTTGGCAGGGATTTTGCTCCTTTATCTGAAAAAGGGAAGCAACAAACGGAAATAACGGCAAAAGATATTCGTCTTAAAAATGCAGAGCTTATCGTATCTTCTCCATACACGAGAGCATTGCAGACGGCTCAGATTATTTCACGAGAAAC
>JAAUZT010000014.1 GCA_014804485.1 Lachnospiraceae bacterium | reverse complement strand
GTTCCGGAGATCGATACACCGGCCCATTCCCTGTCTATTACAAAGCTGTATCCGGAATATGCGCTTGCCGCAAATCCGGAATCGGTGGATCAGATCGATCTGGATCAAAAGGAGGCGGTTGCGCTGATCCGGAGAATCTGGCAGGAAGCGCTGGGCGGAGAGGATGCGGCGTTTCGGGAGGCCGAGATCGTCAACATCGGTATGGATGAGTATTACGGGGACGGGGAGCGGTATCGGGTGTATGCAGAGGAAATGGCGGAGCTGGTACGCGCGGAAGGGAAAAAAGTGCGCATGTGGGGAAGCCTGAGCAATATGGCCGGAAAGACTATGCCCGATCCTGAGAATCTGCAGATGAATCTGTGGAGTACCTTGTGGGCTGATCCGAAACAGATGTATGAGGCGGGATATGCCCTGATCAATATGCAGAATAACCACCAGTATGTGATTCCGGGCGGCGGATATGATTATCTGGACGGCAGAGAATTGTATACGAAGTGGGAGGCGAATAAGTTCTATGATAATGATACGGTGGTGTTTCTGCCGGGCTATTCTCCGCAAATGCTGGGAGCTGCTTACATGATCTGGAATGATATGAGTGGCAATCTGGATCTGGGAATCAGCGAATATGACTTGTATATGCGGTTTGCGCAGCCCCTTCCGGTGCTTAGCGCCAAGCTATGGGGCATGGGTGATTCCCGGAAGGATACGGGAGACACAGATGCAGGGAAGTCGAAGCAGGATGCGGGTGAATCGGAAGAAGCCTATGAGGATTTCTGCGAGCGCGCCCGGTTCATGGAGCGTCGTCAGTATGGCATAGAAGGAGAAACGAACCGGGTCTACGAGGAAGCGGTCGGAATAGAGCCGTCCTACGAAGTGGAGATACAGGTATATCTGGAAGAGGCAGGTCTGCGGACAGCAGCGGATGCAGAGACACAGGAAGCAGCAGTGGAAGCGGATGGACAGACAGTAACGGGGAGAGAGGATGTGCAGGCGGACGGGCAGACCCAGATGCAGGTGATAACGGAGAGTGACTGCGCATACGGCACATGGGCGTTCTATGCGGCGGAGCCGGAGACAGGAAGGGTGGGATTTGCCAGAGAAGGCAGAACCTATACATGGGATTATGTACTGCCCCGCGGNCGACAGGTGGAGCTGCGGGTGGTCGGAGAANNAGGGCANACTACTTTGTATGCGGATGGAGTTAAGATTGGAACACTGGGCAGCNCGGAGCCATTTGAGGAGTATGCGACTTTTGTTTTCCCGATACAGAGAATCGGGGAGGAGACAGGAAGTTTCCTGGGCGNAGTCGAGGTTGAGAGACTGCGCTGAAGCTGTTAAGGGGTGACAGAGATTGAAGACAAGAGAAGAGGCATTGGCATATGGGCTGTCATTTGNCGATACATATCAGGATGCACCGTTTCATGACGATAACTGGCAGCTTGTGAGAGTGAAGGGNAGCCGGAAGGCTTTCCTTTGGACTTACGAAAGAAACGGGTATATTAATNTGAATGTGAAGGTAGACCCGGAATGGNGGGATTTNTGGCGCAGNACATATCAGTCGGTGACNGCGGGGTATCATCAGAATAAGGAGCACTGGAATACGATTNTTNTGGATGGNNCGGTTCCGGAGGAGGATATNAGGCGGATGATNGGGGAGAGTTATGATTTGGTGGTGAGGCGCGGGGAGCGGAAATAAATGTGCGAATNGNNAGGGANNTTAGNGCGATNAGTTAGTGNAAACGGACGCGCCGGACGNTATGTAGTNGTCNTAAGGACGCGCTTTCGCTCGGTTCCAAACGCAACGGTACTAAGCTCGAAAGTTGCNTTGCAACTTTGNACCTCGCTAAGTGCCGGCAGTTTAAATCCGAAGGATTTAAACATATTCAAACGGTCCTTANGNCNACTACATACCNTCNGGNGCTGTGTNTTGGANANANTTTTTGTTTTNNTNATATTGATAGTAATGTGAGTAGAATGGAGTGACACAAAAATGGATGCATATACGGGATTTGCGCAGGTATATGATACGTTTATGGACGATACGCCATATGAGGAGTGGTGTGCGTATTTGGTGGAATTGTTGGACAAGTATGGGGATGATATAGAAAATGACATAAATGTCATTACGAACTGCGATGAAGAATATGCGCAGAAAAATGGAGAATGTGACGATGGTGTCATAAATAAAGATGACTTTTACAGGAATATACAACAGGAGCGCAATTCGATTCTTGACTTGGGATGTGGTACGGGAACGTTGACGGAGNTGCTTGCAGGGCGGGGCTATGACATGATCGGCATTGATAACTCAGAGGAAATGCTGCAGATTGCTATGGACAAACGCGACGATGCGGGGTTAGAGATCTTGTATCTGCTTCAGGATATGCGATCTTTNGANTTGTATGGCACGGTGGGAGCAGTAATAAGTGTCTGCGACTCGGTTAATTATCTGTTAGAGGAAGAGGATGTGGTGCAGACGTTCCGGTTGGTGAACAATTATCTTTATCCGGGAGGACTGTTTATCTTTGATTTCAATACGGTATATAAATACGAGGTCGTTATAGGTGATACCACGATCGCCGAGAACAGGGAAAAATGCAGTTTTATATGGGATAATTATTATCATGAAGAGGAAGAGATCAATGAGTATGATCTGACCATTTTCGTACAGGAGGGGGAAGAGGCGGACACATACCGGAGATTTCAGGAAACGCACTACCAGCGCGGATACCGNCTGGANCAGATGCAGGATTATCTGCGCCGGGCAGGACTTGCGTTTGTGGAGGCGATCGACGCGGATACGCACGGAGCNGTCACGGATACCAGCGAACGGATTTATGTGGTGGCNAGAGAATGTGTTAAANCACGGATTGCTTAACCAACCCGTCGTCGGCAATCTTTTTTAACCGGGCATTCAATTCATCAATATGTTTGTCAAACCAGACAAGCATGTTTTTGCATAACTTAGCCTGTTTAAGATAAATGGAACGATTTTTTGTAAGAGACTGATAGTATTGACCGTAAAAATCACATACGGCCAGAAAATAGAAAAACAGTCTTCCGGCATTTTCAATATCATAGGTATTTAGTTTGCCCTTATGCATATATATTTTCAAATAGTGTTCAAAATGATCGATNTTAAGNCTGCCATCGCCGCATTCCGGAGCCATAAATATATAAGAGCGCACCACTTCCCAGATAAGCGGGTGTCTGCAGGCGGTCGTCCAATCAATAATGCCTTTAATCGAACCGTCAGCGCANATTAGNTGGGAGATCATATAATCCCCATGTGTATTGCCGTATGTAAATGCAGATACATCAAACGCATAATTGGGAAAATGGTTTAAAATGTCCATAATATCTCGAATCTCATCTGCATTTTCGTTATCGCCATTGCGGGTAGCAATTTCTAAGGAACTCTGAAAAGACTTTATCATATTTTCCGGCCTGCGATACCGAAAGAAATTTTCTCCGATCCCTTCCGGCAGTTCTTTGAAATCTTCGAGTACTTCATGAATTTTGGCCAGAAGTTCAGGAGCTTTCTCGAGCAGAAAATCCGGCGCTTCATTGTAANAATATACAACACCTTCTATAAAGTCCTGAATATGGAATCTTCGTCCGTTTTCATCAATCGATAGAGTGTTACCTTGAATATTTTTGACAAAATGGCTTGCCGGTATTCCGCGTTTGCGCAGATATTCGCACAGTTCAGGCTCCAGTTCGGGATGGTTTATCTCATTGTCGCTCGCATATTTCACNACGTATTTTTGCTTATTTGCCGTCACGAAATATACCAGTGAACCGGCACCGTTATTTGACATTTCCACACTGTCGATTTCAAACCCATAAAGTNTGTANATNCGAAATTTAAGTTGTTCATATTCGANCTGTTTCATCAATTCCAATCTGGACAGATCTAATTTATGCAATAACTCCGTAACAGGCAGGTATTCTCCGGCAAGGAGTTCATTGATTGTAATGCCGAGTATCTCGCAGAGTGGTTCCATATATACTACTTCAGGNAATCCGTTGCCGCATTCCCATTTTGATACTGTTTTTTCTGAAATGGCAAGTTTTTCGGCAACTTGTTTCTGGGTAAGATTTCTTTCTTTCCGTAGTTTGGCTATAAATTTGCCCATTTTTTTCTGATCCATATTTTTCCTCACTTATTTCTGTCATGTTCGAATCCATATATGGATTACGAGTTTGTGGCAAGCAATGCATGGATGCAAATCCCGTGATTGAAAATTTTAATCATTATTCTTCGGGTTGCTCCTACAAGGAAGTTTATATGCATAATAATATCCCGAATAATGAAATAATAAAACCCACGCTCCGTAGAGTTGAAAAAATTTACGCAGTCAACCCATACTATGTTATAATTTGCTATGTGATTTTAGGATAAGCGGATGAAAATAGAAAGGTAAGATAATATGGCAGACTATATTGTGAGAGCAACGGCGGCAAATGCGCAGATACGCGCGTTTGCGATTACATCGAGAGAATTGGTGGAGCATGCCAGAAGTGCCCATGACTTAAGCCCCGTGGTGACGGCGGCATTGGGACGGCTGATGACAGGCGGCGTGATGATGGGCAGCATGTTAAAAGGCGAGAAGGACATGCTGACGCTTCAGATAAATAGCGCGGGTCCTGTGCATGGACTGACGGTGACGGCAGATTCACAGGGAAATGTAAAAGGATATGCGGACAACCCGCAGGCGATGATGCCGCCGAACAGTGTGGGAAAGCTGGACGTGGGCGGAGTGATAGGCTTAGGAGTGCTCACGGTCATTAAAGATATGGGGCTGAAAGANCCCTATTCTTCGACGATCGAGTTGAAGACGGGAGAGATCGGGGATGATTTGACGTATTATTTTGCGGNTTCCGAGCAGATNCCTTCCAGCGTGGCACTGGGTGTTCTGATGGAGAAAAATAATACGGTAAAGCAGGCGGGCGGNTTTATCATACAGCTTATGCCTTTTACCGACGAGGANGTGATCGNGAAGNTGGAGCAGAAACTGTCAGCTCTTCCGCCTGTGACTACGATGCTTGAAGAGGGCAACACGCCGGANCAGATTCTGGAGATCGTGCTGGGCGATCTGGGCGTGGAGATCACGGACACGCTTCCGGTGCAGTTTTATTGTAACTGCAATAAGAAGCGGGTNGAGAAGGTGCTGATCAGTCTGGGAAAGAAGGAACTACAGGAACTCATTGATGAGGGGAAAGATGTGGAACTGAACTGCCATTTCTGNAATACGAATTATGTGTTTTCGGTGGAGGAGCTTAAGAAAATACGAGGATGAATAGAANGCCAAAATGNGATTGCGTAATCTGCCAAATAAAGTTTATTGATGCATCTTTTGACGTCTGAATCAAATAGGAAATTGTTCTGTATTTTCGCGGTTGCGAGTCAAATCTTGTAATTGAGCGATGTTTAAATTTTCATGCTGTCGGAATGACATGAGGGGAAAACATGTGGAAGGAAAATGTGCTTGAGCTTTTTGATAGAGAAACCGCGGAGTGGTTTGGGCATACGCTGGGAGAGCCTACTCCTGTGCAGTGTGAGGCATGGCCGATTATTGCCGAGGGAAAACATGCGCTCATATCCGCGCCTACCGGAACGGGTAAAACACTCTCGGCTTTTCTGATCTTTCTGGACCGGATGAAGCGGCAGGCACAGGCGGGAACGTTACAGCAGGAACTGCAGCTGATCTATGTATCTCCGCTGAAGTCCCTGGCGGCGGATATCCGCGAGAACTTAAGGCGGCCGTTAAACGGGATCGGCGCGGAAGAACTCATTTCGGTCGGAATCCGAACCGGGGACACTACGCAGAGAGAACGTCAGCAGATGGTCAGAAGACCGCCCCATATTCTGATTATTACGCCGGAATCCCTGTATTTGATGCTCACAAGCAAGACGGGACAGAACGTTCTGGCAACGGCAAAGGCGGTGATCATAGATGAACTTCACGCCTTAATTGATACCAAAAGAGGCGCACATCTGATGTTGTCTCTGGCGCGGCTTGATTATTTATGCGGTCAGCCGCTGCAGCGCATCGGTCTGTCCGCCACCATTGAACCGTTAGAGACGGCGGCGGAGTATCTGGCGCCGGAGGAGGTTGGCATTGCCGCGCCTGCCATGGCGAAACAGGTGCGGCTGGATATCCTAAGCCCCTATGCGGATACTACGAAAGGTCCGAGAAAGGACCCGGTGTGGGAAGAACTGGGAAAGCTGGTGTATCAATATTGTCAGAACAGCCGCAGCGTGATTGCTTTTGTGGAAGGGCGGCGATATGCGGAGAAGTTAGCGTATTATGTAAACCAACTAGGCGGAGAAGGGTTTGCCAGAGTACATCACGGAAGTCTGTCAAAAGAGCAGAGGGCGGAGACCGAGTTGAATCTGCGGGACGGCACGCTCAGACTGTTGTGCGCTACATCCTCTATGGAATTGGGAATCGACGTGGGCGAGATCGATCAGGTGTTGCAGGTTGGGTGTCCCCGCACGATTTCGGGAACGATGCAGCGANTGGGGCGGGCAGGACATAATCCGGGACGCGTCAGCGTAATGTATCTTTTTCCCAGGACAGCGGCGGAATGCGTGTCCTGCGGGATGACGGCNCAGCTTGCGAGGCAGGGCGGCGTAGAACANGTGAAGCCGCCNACGGAGTGTCTGGATGTGCTGGCACAGCATTTGGTTTCCATGGNNGCCTTCAGAAGTTATGAGATNTCAGAGGTGATGGAGATTCTGCCCAGAGCATGGTCTTTTCGCAATATCACCAANGAAGACGTGCAATCCGTGCTNGCCATGCTGGCAGGAGATTATGAACATGAGANGGATATTCCGGTGCGTCCGCGGATCTTGTACGACCGNATTCATGAAAGAGTGGAGGGAGACGGTTACAGCCGGATGTTNGCNGTNTCNGCAGGAGGTACGATTCCCGATAAAGGGTACTATGCCGTGAAAACGCAGGANGGTGTGAAGCTGGGGGAAGTGGATGAGGANTTNGTCTATGAATCCCAGAAAGGCGACCGTTTTATNCTTGGCTCTTTTGCGTGGAAGGTTGTGAATATCAGTCGTGATACCGTGACGGTGACACAGACTCACACGGAAGGCGCAAGNCTTCCTTTTTGGCACGGAGAGATTAAGGGAAGGGATAAACGGACGGGAGAGGCNTTCGGCAGAATCTTNCATTCTCTGCAGCANGCTTATGAGGANGGNAAACTGGCAGAGTCATTGGGAGAGCTGGGACTGAATGAAGCAGCCTCCAAATTGGCATNCGGTTATCTGGANCGTCAGATNAAGTCNACAGGAAGCCTGCCGGATCATAAAACGATTCTNGTGGAGCATTTTAAAGATTCGGCGGGAAACAGNCAGGTGATGGTGCANTCGGTATTNGGCAGGCGGATCAATGCGCCGCTGTCTCTTCTTGCNGCGCAGACNGCGAGGGAGCANATGGAAATGGAGATCGGNAGNGTGGATGAGGAGGACGGATTCCTGCTGTATTCCTATGGAAATCAGAATCTTCCGGAAGGACTTTTNCAGCAGATCGATGCGGATTCCTGTATGCGGAAGNTGGAGATCATGCTGCCCGCAACACCNCTTTTCAATATGGCATTCCGGTATAACAGCGGGCGCGCTCTGCTGATGGGGGTTCGTAANANCGGCCGCCAGCCGCTCTGGATGCAGCGGCTNAAAAGCGCNGAAATGTTGGAGCAGGTNGTGCGCAGGCAGGAGCACCCTNTGATTCGNGAGACCAGGCGGGAATGTATGCAGGAGCTGTGGGATGCCAAGGGNGTGCAGGAGCTTNTGTATGATATNCGCTGTGGGGCAGTTGCGGTCAGGGAAATCTATACGGATATTCCCTCACCCATGTCGCTTCCGCTGCAATGGAGTCAGGAAGCGGCGGTCATGTATGACTATGCGCCTACACCGCGCGGCATCCACGGGGCGGTGGAAGAGGCTTTAAAGAAAGAAAAGCACCTGATACAGCCGGGCAGTCAGGAACTGATGGAGGTGCAGGAGCGAAGCAGACTTCCGCAGGATGAGAGACAACTGCATTCTCTGCTGATGACAGAGGGTGATCTGGCGGCGGGAGAATTGGATATTCCGGTGGAGTGGCTGGAAAGTCTGGCGCAGGAAGGCAGAGTCCTGTATCTGGAGCAGGGATTGTGGATCGCGGCGGAGCAGGAGAAAGAGTATGCTGTGGCGCTGGGGGAAGAGGAAACGGCAGCCGGGCATGAAGAGCGGCTTCATATCGTAAGGCGTATGTTGCGGTATCGGGGCGGTGCTGATGTGACACAGACGGCCACTCGTTACGGCTGGTCTGAACAGGTGGCGAAAGAGATTTTAGATCAACTATGTCGTCAGGCGGACGCTGTCAGACAGGACAGCAAGTATTATCATGCCAAATTATACAGCCGCGCCAGAGTTCGCACGCTGAAAAACAGACGGGAAGAAATACAGACCTGTCCGGGTGAGAATTATGCGGCGCTTATGCTTCTTAGGACCGAGTCGGGCGCACCGGCGGAGGAATGTCTGCGTAATACATTGAGACAATATGCCGGCATGATATTTCCGGCAGCTTATTGGGAAAGCATTTTGCTGCCGAGACGGGTGCGAAATTACAGGGAGTCTATGTTAGATACTTTTCTCGCACAGGGAGAGCTGTTCTGGCATATGGAAGAAAAGGGCGGACTGCGGTTTGATTATCAGGCCGATATTGATTGGGTTGCGGACATAAGTGGAAGTGTGGAAAACCGGACAGGGAGAGAAGTAGACAGCCCGACGGAGGCCGGAGACGACAGTTGGACCAAGGCAGGGAAAGGTGATCGGATAACGATTAAAGAACTTACGGAAAAAGAGAGAATCATTTATGATGCAATCATAAAGCGAGGTGCCTGTTTCATGCAGTCCCTGAATGGTCTGCTTCCCGGCGAATCACCCCATGATACGCTATTATCTCTTATGGAAAAAGGGTTGGTCTATGCGGACAGTTATCTTCCTGTGCGGCAATGGCTGGATCAGGAAAAGACCAAAAAAGCCACCGCAAGGCAGCGGGTAAGTACGCGGGTCAAAGCATTAAGTGCAGGAAGATGGGATATCGTGAGACGCATTCAGGAGAAAACCATTGAAGAGAAGCTGGAGGCTTGCTTTGACTATAGTCCGATCCTGTGTAAAGAGACCGCTTCTGCCTGCGGTCTGTCATGGCAGGAAGCTTTATCAGTGCTGCGTATTTGGGAGTATACCGGTCAGGCGCGAAGAGGATATTTTGTGAAAGATTTATCAGGCGCACAGTTTATCCGTGGAAAAGATTACGAGGGTGTGATTCGGCAGCTGCATAATCCGGAGAAAAAACTTGTCTGGGTGAGCGCGGTCGATCCGGCGCAGTGCTGGGGGAAGATACTGCCCCATCAGGAAGGTAAAAATTTTATTAATGTGCCGGGAACTGCGGTTGCATGCCTGGGCGGCAAACCCGTTGCGGTGATGGAGAGACAGGGAAAAGTGTTGCGGATATTGGAGACAGACCTGCCGGAGAAAACGCTGGAGGAATGTTTCAAGCTTTTTGCAGAGGAATTTAAGCGGGGCAGTATTTTTCCGGCGGTGAAACGGGTCGTTGTGAAGGAGTATGATGATACGGTGGGGAAGGCTTTAGGAAAAGCCGGGTTTATGAAAGAGATGCAGGATTATGTTTTGTACAAATAATAAACACTAAAAACGAACACAATAGGTGCGCAATATTGCTTTTGGACACCAAAACGTGTATTATAGTAATAAAGGAGGTGCGTGATATGGCACAAGCAACATTTAGTGTACGTATGGATGAAACATTGAAGAGGCAATTTGATACTTTATGTTCTGATTTCGGCATGACCGCATCGACCGCAATCAATGTATTTGCAAGAGCTGTGGTTCGCGAGCGCAAAATTCCATTTGAGATAGTTTCTCCTGAACCGGAGATAACACGTGAAAAGGCTATGCAGGCATTTATGGAACTTAGATTGCAGTCAGAGAAAAACTTCCCGGAGGGAATGAGCTTAGAGGAAATAAATGAAGAAATCCGCAAGGCGCGATACGGTGAGGAGGATGCGGAATGATATGTTACGCAGTCATTGATACAAACGTGCTTGTTTCCGCCTTGCTTTCTAATCAGCCGAATGCTGCTACAGTGCGGCTTATGGGAAGATTGATTTGCGGAGAGATTATTCCGGTATACAGTGGCGAGATTATGCGTGAGTATCGAGAGGTGCTAGGAAGAAAAAAGTTTAATTTTGAACCGGAAATGGTACGATATCTTTTGATGGCAATAGAAAAATATGGTGTTTTGCTGGAACCGGCATCCACAGGTATAATTTTACCGGATATGAAGGATCTGCCGTTTTATGAAGTAGTTATGGAAAAACGTAGCGATGCGGCCTATTTAGTGACCGGCAATATGAAGCATTTCCCTGCAGAGCCCTTTATTGTAACCGCACGGCAGATGCTTGAGATATTAGACGGAAAAGAACAATCATGAGAAGAAAGTAATTTTTGTAATGCAGATACAAAGCATACGACATGCAAATTTGTCCATAATAAATATGTGTAAAAACACATTTTCATTGACAGAAAGGCGGAATCCATATGAAACACGGTTTTATCAAAGCAGCAGCCATGACTCCCAAGATCAGGGTGGCTGATCCGGAATATAATGCGAAGGAAGTATGTAAAGGAATCGAGGAAGCCTGCACGAACGGCGCGAAAATCATTGTTTTTCCGGAACTGTGTCTTACGGGCTATACCTGCGGAGATCTCTTTTTGCAGGAGCTGTTGCTGACGCAGGCAAAGGAGGCTCTGAATATAGCAGCGGAGGCCACAGAGGGCAGTGATGCGCTGGTGTTTGTGGGACTTCCGTTAGAAAAAGACGGCAAGCTCTACAATGTGGCAGCAGTATTGCAAAACGGCGAGGTGCTTGCTTTTATTCCCAAGAAACATATTCCGTCCTATGCGGAGTTTTATGAGACGAGGCATTTCGCGGCAGGGAATGAGGTGCCGGAGACTTATCTTTATGAAGGGGAAGAAGTACCCTTCGGGACAAATATCTTATTCGAGGTTGATGCCATAAGCGG
Organism: Lachnospiraceae bacterium; assembly: GCA_014804485.1. Taxonomy (GTDB): domain Bacteria; phylum Bacillota; class Clostridia; order Lachnospirales; family Lachnospiraceae; genus UBA3282. The sequence goes on along the minus strand of JAAUZT010000014.1, from coordinate 44,416 downwards.
ACTGACAGTAGGGTGCGAGATTTGCGAGGATATATGGGCGCCGCTTTCACCGGGCACGCTGCACGCGTTAGCGGGCGCTACTGTGCTGGTGAATCTGTCGGCATCCAATGAGACGGTCGGTAAAGACGAATATAGAGAAATGCTGGTGAAATCTTCCAGTGCCAAGCAGATTGCAGGTTATATCTATTCTTCCGCCGGAGAAGGGGAATCCACGCAGGATTTGGTATTCGGCGGACACAATATGATTGCGGAGAACGGGACGATTCTTGCACAGGCGAAACGATTTATACCGGAAATTATTTACGCGGATATCGACATTCACAGACTGCGGCACGAGAGGCGGAGGATGTCTACCTATGTGCCGGAGAGACGGGAGCAATATTTGGTGCTGCCGATTCATATGGAAGAGGAAGAAACTGCACTCGTGCGTACATTCGGCGCACAGCCTTTCGTGCCTGCGAATCAGAACGAACGTGACAAACGATGTGAAGAGATCCTTTCGATTCAATCTTACGGACTTAAGAAACGTTATGAACATACGGGGTGTCAGTCGGCGGTGATCGGAGTCTCCGGCGGACTGGATTCTACACTGGCGCTTTTAGTGACGGTGCGTGCTTTTGACATGCTGGGGCTTAAGAGAGATCAGATCACGGCGGTGACGATGCCTTGCTTCGGTACTACGGACAGAACTTATGATAATGCGTGTAAGCTGGCGCGGACTCTCGGAGCGGTTTTGGAAGAAGTTGATATTAAAGAGGCGGTAACCGTGCATTTCAGGGATATCGGACAGGATATAGACAATCATGATGTGACTTATGAAAACGGACAGGCCAGAGAGCGTACGCAGATTCTGATGGATATTGCCAACCGCACGAATGGTATGGTTATCGGAACAGGCGATATGTCGGAGTTAGCGCTTGGCTGGGCGACTTACAACGGCGACCACATGTCCATGTATGGGGTAAACGCCGGTGTGCCGAAGACGCTGGTGCGTCATCTGGTACGGTATTATGCGGATACCTGCGGCAATGCAGAATTACAGGCGATTCTTCTGGACGTACTTGACACGCCTGTCAGTCCGGAACTTCTGCCGCCGGTGGATGGTGTGATCTCACAGAAGACCGAGGATTTGGTGGGACCATATGAACTTCACGACTTTTTCCTATATTATATGCTGCGGTGCGGTTTTGAGCCGGCTAAAATATACCGGATTGCCTGTCAATCATTCAAGGACATATATGACAAGTGTGTCATATTAAAGTGGCTCAAAACCTTTTACAAGAGATTTTTCTCGCAGCAGTTTAAACGTTCCTGTCTGCCGGACGGCCCCAAGGTGGGAAGCGTGGCGGTTTCTCCCCGCGGAGATTTGCGCATGCCGTCCGATGCCTGCGCCGATATCTGGTTGAAACAGGTGGAGGAGTTGTAGGGGTTAATTCAATAACACTACTCAGAATCTCCTTCATTCTCCAACGCTTTTTCCAGAGAAGCAGTGATGGCATCTAACAGGATCATGGAGGTGTACTTGCTGTCATCCGGATAGGTGATGCCGTCAAGGCTCTGGTTCACGATGATCTGATTGGCAAGATCCTCGAAAGAAGGCTGAATCAGAGGGTACATGGTAGCCACGGCCTCATCCAGATTGATGAGCCGTATGGAATTGATATTCTTTTCATCTACGGTCACCTCAATTTCTACGATGTTGTCATTCAGAATCAGAGAGGTCGTGTATACACCGGGTATGTAGGTGTTGGAGGTGGTCTGTGTCACGGTAGACATTGTCGCTCTTTTTTCCTCTTTCGGCAGGAACATGATGATGAGCAGTACAATGAATAAGATACCGAGAACAGCGAAGATTCCGGTATATATTAACTCTTTTACATGAAGCACAACGATTTTGGTTTTGGAACTCATACAATATCCCCATAGAAATTCTTTTTTATCATTTTATGTAGGGGAGTACGGGTTTATGCATAAGGCAGTACATTGCGCTTCAAACCGGTATATGCCAGCAGAATATAGATCGCATAGATCAGGAAAAACAGTCCTAAAGTAATCCCGAGAATTACGACCGGGTGGCTGGCGCCTATCAGAATGCCCGGGTCCACTTCCTTTCCCATATGCAGGATAAAGGGAATTGTGATAAGCAGCGGCGGTATGGTGGGCATGGCGTAATAAATGGCAAACTGCGCCCGGAGCGTCCCAACCATCTCACGCTTTTCCATACCGAGTTTACGAAGCAGGGTAAACTGCTGTCGGTAACGGTTCATCTCACTGAGCTGGTGGACAGTGAGGATCGTGACAGTGGTCATGGTCAGTATCAGAGCAAGGTAATACAAGGGAAGGACGAACATTACGATACCGAAGGCGGCATCTGCCTCAGCCTGTGCCTTTGTGTATACGGCTATATAATCTTCCGATAACGGTTCTGTGTTTCGGTTAAGCTGGTTATCCAGAGAAATGAAATGTTCCTCGCTTACAGGCACAGCTGTCATTGCGGCATAGTTAATGCTGCCGACAGTACATTTTTCCAGTAACTCATCGGGCACGACTAAAAGGAACTCGAAACCATTGCCGCTTAGGTACAGGCGTTGATTAAAGTTTTCCGTATAGATATTACCCCGCGTCAGCTCCTCTTCGTCCAATATGACATTTGTGTCGTAATCTTCCAGTAATTCTTTTAAATACGGTGCGCAATGAATCAGATATTTTCCGGGCTCTAAGGAGGCTTCCGGATAACCGAGCATTGCCCTGAGGGTGGTATAGTCGCTGTATTTCATCATAGTGTCTTTCGGATAATACCGGTAATAGCGGGCAGTGGATTCAAGATAATCCGTGATCGGAGAATCTTCTGTCAGGTAAACCGGATATTGCAGTTCACAAGTAACCGGAATATTCGTATGCACATAGTCCAAACATTCACTTAAGTTGACATTTGTGTCATAACTTGCAATGTAAAGATCAAAACTGCAGCTCTGTGCTTCGCGGTTATGGAAGATGCTGCTAAAGACCAATCCCATTCCCTGACTGATCAGCACGGCAGAGAATAATAGGGAGATCGTTGCCATGATGACGCCCATGGTTGCAAGTTTTGCCGAGAGTGTCCGGAAGACAAGTAACGTCTGCCTGCTATATTTTTTTGCCGGACGGCTTTCAAAGTATGCCGGAACGCCGGAGGAAAAGCTGATAAAAAACCCATAGAGAAATACAATGATACAAGCCGCACCGACGAACGACGGAGGCGCCTGACCAATCATGATCAGCAATGTGCCGATTATACCAAACACGATGGAGATAACAAAAGTTCTCCGTCGTCTGCCGCTTTTCTGAATGATTTCTTCTTCGTTAATTTTTTCATAATAGATGAGGTCATAGATTTTCATGGAGCGGATGCGCATCCGGCTTTTTATCTGAGCGAAAAGGTAAATCAGCGCAAAGTATAAGAGTGTCAGTCCCAGTGCCCGCAGGGAAAAGGAATAACCGAAGTGATAGGGCATACCGAATAATGCCAGCACGATGGCGCGCAGAACCTGAAACAGAAGATTGCCCAGAAGAGTCCCGAGCACAAGGGCAGCGCCGCCGATGGTCAGATTTTCCATCAGAAAAAGGCGGGTCACCTGCTTTGATTCAAGTCCGATCAGGATGTAGGTTCCCAGTTCGCGGCTTCGCTTTGTAAGCATAAATCCGGTGGTGTAGTGAACCAGCCACCCGATGATACACACAACGACAATGCTTGCGAAGACAATAGCTGCCGGCAGACTGGACAGGCGGACAGACAGTTCCAGAACTTCCTTGGAAAAAACAAGGCCGTTGAAGGCATAGATCAAAGCCGCCGCCATAACAACGGTGACGAAATAGACAAGGTAATCTTTCGCCTGTCGCTTAGCGTTTCTTAGGGATAGTTTAGATAACGTCACTGATATCACCTCCCAACAGAGCGAGGACATTCAGGATCTCGCGATAGAACACAGACCTGTTCCGTTCACCCCGAAGCAGTTCGTTGAAAATCTTCCCATCTTTGAGAAAAAGTACCCGCGACGCGTAACTGGCGCTGTATGCGTCATGGGTGACCATAAGAATCGTAGCGCCCATTTCATGGTTCATCCGTGTCATGATCTCCAATAAATTCTTAGACGCCGTGGAATCCAGAGCCCCGGTAGGCTCGTCAGCAAGCAGCAGGGATTGGCCTGCCACCATCGCTCTGGCGCACGCCGCACGCTGTTTCTGTCCGCCGGATACCTGATAAGGGAACTTTCCCAGGATGTCTGTAATACCGAGTTTTTCGGATACTTCCTGTACTCTATTCTGTACAGCATGTGAATCTGAGTGATTCAGCGTGAGGGCAAGACCGATATTCTCCTCGACAGTCAGAGTGTCCAACAAATTAAAATCCTGAAAAACAAAGCCCAACCGTTCCCGCCGGAATCGTGCAAGATCACTCTCACCCAGTTCCGAGATGTCAGTCCCATTTAAAAGAATACTGCCTGCGCTCACCGTATCGATGGTAGAGATACAGTTGAGCAGAGTAGTCTTACCGCTTCCGGACGCGCCCATAATCGCGATAAATTCACCCTCCGCCACGTTGAAGCTAATACGGTCCAACGCCTTCGTGACATGGTTTTTACTCCCGTAATATTTTTCTATGTTCTTAACTTGCAGCATAGATACTTCCTCCAGTGTATTTTAGTGATTCATAACATACGCCATCCTAAAGCTGCTTCGATAAATTACAGCAGGCAGATTATGCAGATGGTTGTCACGTGTCCTGCGCAGGAATATGAGATTTTCTTAATATTCCGTTCGATACCCAGCGATTTGGGGACACGGATGTCCCCAAAAGCCCGACCTGAGCCCGGATGGCGAATGTCGGGCGGTCGCGTCCGTCTATCATAACTGTTCCGGAATATTTAGAAAATCCATATGACGGAGCCGACACGTGACAACCATCTGCATAATCTGCCCTCACAACCTATATATACCCTCTTTATTGCCCATCAATCATACAGCACATCCGCAACCCGTCAGCCTTCTATTTTAAACCACACAACCATCATACCCCCAAAACCACACCAGCTTGTATCGATTTGCTATTGATTTCCCTTACATTTTCGTAAGATTTGCCTTGGCGGGAAAGGAGAGCGTCACCTGAGTCCCTTCCTGCCAGACAGAGGTAATCTGCAGATCGATGTTCAGAACATCGGACAGTTTGCGGCACAGGTATAAACCCATTCCCGTGCTGCCGCCTCTGGCACGACCGTTGCTGCCTGTAAAGCCGCGGTCAAATACACGCGGCAGTTCATGAGGAGGAATACCGATACCGTTGTCTGAGACAGTTAGTACAAGAAAGCGTGTGTCAGACATGGCAGATATGTTTATGACGCACGCGTCATTTTTTGGCGCAAGGGGAATTTTCTGACAAGCTTCGAGTTCACGAGACGAATCTTGCAACTCCGCAGAACTCAATTTTTTGTATCGAGCAGCGTTTTGAAGGAGTTGTCCGAGAATGAAACAAACCCATTTACTGTCCGTGTAGATTTGATGATTCAGATTTTTGGTTTCAATGCGCATATTGCTTTGCATTAGCAGCGTGCGGTAGGTTTCGATGGTCTTCGACACGATTTCCTCAAGGCTGACTTCCCGAATGATGAAATCCTGTTCGGGGCTTTCTGCTCTGGCATAGAAAAGAGCCCTTTCCACATGGGCTTCAATCTGTATCAGTTCCTGCGTGAGCCGGCGTCCTTCTTCTGCTTCAAGGCTATGGGAAATCAGTTTGGCGGCCGTGATGGGGGATTTGATTTCATGGACCCAGCTTTCAATATATTCCCGATATTCCCGCCCGGCCGATCGGGCATCGGAGACTGCACTGAGCATGGACTTATAGGAGGCGCGCATCAAGCTGAAGAGTCGGCGCTCATAGGCAGTCCGGGGCTGCGGGATACATTCGATGAATAGATATTTTTGATCCAGTCCGGACATAATATTTTCCAATTCTTTCAGATGGGAACTGCATCTGATAAAGTCGATGACGTACACCGTTATCCCGATCGGGAGCAGAATCACAAGCAGCAGAACAATTACACCGGATTGTGTGCCTGTTGTGAGAAGGATTGCTGACACTGATGTCATAATTAGTATTTGTAAGATGATTTTTCCCAGATGGTCAGATATAAATTCGTGAAATGTCATATTTGTATCCATGCCCTTTCTCCGCCATCACCTCATCTTTGTGCAGGGATGCAGTGAGGGCGCAAGTGCTATATTTGATACCCTAATCCCCTGCGCGTCTTAATGTAGTCTGACAGACCCAGTTCATCCAGTTTACTCCGCAGGCGGGTAATATTGACGCTGAGCGTGTTATCGTCGATATAGATTTTATTATCCCACAAAGCTTCAATCAGATCTGCGCGGGAAACAATTTCCCCGGCATGAGCTATCAGGTGTGCCAGAATCTGGATTTCGTTGCGCGTCAACTCAGCCGTATGCCCGTTTGCCGTTGCAGTACCCTTGGCCGGATTCAAATTCAGTCCGTTATACTCCGGAGAATCGACGGTGGGCTTCGGAATGCTTCGGCGCAGTACGACTTTAATTCGGGTAAGCAGCAGCGGAATATTGTAAGGTTTGGTGATATAATCGTCTCCGCCCATACTGAGTGCCGCCAGTTCGTCCGCTGTAGAATCGTGACTGGTGACGAAGATGATAGGAGTATCGCTGCTTCGGCGCAGATCGGCGCACAGAGACAGGCCGTCCTGTTCGGGCAACCCTAAGTCCAATAGGATCAGGTCGGGCATTTCCCTGGCAGCCTGCTGTGTGATATCGTGAAAGGCGGTGACCGGAATGGGGTGGTAGCCTTCATTTTCCAGTAGGAGAGACAGCTCCTCACGCACAGCCTTATCGTCTTCGATAATCATGATTTTTTGCATGATAATCCTCCGCATTAGAGTAATTTGTTTCTAAGAGCAACGAGAAAAAATTAAAATCCCATAGAATTCTTCACAATCTTCATCGCTTCTTCACCGCATAATTTTCCAAGAAGTGCAAAAGCAACATCCGGTGCCGTCTCGGGACAGTAAGAGGTGATTACATTATCGTCTGTTACAATTCGTTCGTTTACCAAATGAGCACCAAATTCCGCGAGCTGCTTTTGGCGGCGGGCATTGTTAAGATGGTAAGTCGTTGCTTTTCGGTCTTTGAGAATCCCGCTTTTTCCTAAAGCAAGTGCAGCGACACATACAGAGGCGATGGGTTTTCCGGCGCGGTCAAAATCTTGGATTAACTTTGACAGGGCAGGGTGATAGGCTTCTTCATAAAAACCGAATTCTTCAAAACCTCCCGGAATCGCCAGGGCATCGTAATCATCAACAGATATTTCATCGATCGTCCGGTCTGCGATAATCGGAATATGGAAAGCACTGAGAACGGTTTTCGTGAATCCGCATGTTTCGACTTCCACAGGGTAGTGGTAGTCGTTCCTGGCCCATCCCATTATATCCACAAAAACACTGAATTCCATTGTTTCAAACCCTTTTGCGCAAAATAGTAATATTTTCATCGGTAAGTATCCTCCGTTATCTTCAGTTCTGTTTTTGACCATAACACATTTATAAATGGGATTCAACCGACTGAGGGAAATTTGCACAATACAATATGCGGTATTGTATTTGTAATAGAAACGCCGCTGCATAAATTGAAAGCGCAGAAATAATTTTAAAATGTTGTCGGGTACTGCAGAGTGTTATGTTTGAGGTGCGAATCCCTAACTTGACAAACTTACTCCACAACTGATATCATGACATGGAACAAGGGCGTTCTTATTACAGAATAAGAATGCCCTTATGTGTTTTATAGGAAATTACATTTATGAAAATCAAGAACGATAACTTATAAAAGATTAGAAAAAAGGAGGCAGCTATGAGAAAGAATTACACGAAGGAAGATATCATACAACTGGTCGCAGATGAGGATGTGGAGTTTATAAGATTGCAGTTTACGGATATCTTCGGAAATCTGAAAAATATGGCGATTACCGCCAGTCAGCTTGAAAAGGCGCTTAATAATGAGTGCATGTTCGATGGTTCTTCCATTGAGGGATTTGCACGGATCGAGGAATCCGACATGTATCTGTATCCGGATTTGAGTACTTTTGAGATTTTTCCGTGGAGACCCCAGCAGGGTAAAGTGGCAAGGATGATCTGTGATGTGTATCGTCCCAATGGGGAGCCTTTTGAGGGAGACCCGCGTTGTATTTTAAAACGTGCGATCAAGGAGGCGGAGAAACTTGGGTATACGTTTGAGGTAGGACCGGAGTGCGAATTTTTCTTATTTAATACGGATGAAAATGCGATGCCCACGACGATTACTCATGAGAAGGCGGGATATTTTGATTTAGGACCGATGGATTTCGGTGAAAATGCCAGACGGGATATGGTGCTTACTTTAGAGGACATGGGATTTGTCATTGAGGCATCCCACCACGAAGTGGCGCCGGCGCAGCATGAGATCGATTTCCGTTATGACGAGGCGCTTGCCACGGCGGATAACATTATGACATTCAAACTGGCGGTTAAGACCATTGCACGAAGACATGGACTTCACGCCACTTTCATGCCGAAACCGAAGTTTGGTGTGAATGGTTCGGGGATGCACATCAATATGTCTTTGTCCAAGGATGGAAAAAATATTTTTGCTGATGGGAATGACCCGTTGGGACTTAGTCAGACGGCGTATTACTTTATCGGCGGGATTATGAAGCATATGAAAGGCATGACTGCAATCACGAATCCCCTCGTCAATTCCTACAAGAGACTGGTGCCGGGCTACGAAGCGCCGGTTTACATCGCATGGAGTGCTACAAACAGAAGTCCATTGATCCGTATTCCGGCTATCAGAGGAGAGGGAACGAGGATCGAATTACGTTGCCCGGATCCCTCGGCCAATCCCTATCTTGCATTGGCTGTATGTCTGCGTGCGGGTTTGGACGGTATTGTGAATCAGATCACGCCGCCGGCTAGTGTGGATTGCAATATTTTCCGTATGACTGAGGAGGAAAAGGAAAAAGGCGGAATAGAGGAAATACCGGGTACGTTGATTGAGGCGATCTACTGTATGGAGGCGGACGGCTTTATCAGAGATGTGTTAGGGGAGCATGTTTATCACAAATACATTAAGGCAAAGAAAAAAGAGTGGTTCCGCTATCGTATGCAGGTGACTGAATGGGAGGTTAATGAGTATTTGAATAATGTGTGATGGAGTTTGGTGATAAATGATGCTGCATTTAGGCTGTGAGGGCAGATTGTACAAAATGTTCTCTTGTGTCGTGCTACGGAATATGGATTTTCTAAAATATTCCGGTGAAGTTGTGGCGGCGGACGCAACCGCCCTCTATGCGCGTCCGTGCGCATTTCGGGCTTTTTGGGACTTCCGTGTCCCAAAATTGCTGGGTATTCAACGGAATATTAAGAAAATCTCATATTCCTGCGCAATGACAGCTTCGAGAACATTTTGTGCAATCTGCCAATGAAGGTATTATTGCAGAATCTTTTAACGATATGACATAAAATACAGGACAGGAGGTGAGCGTGTGACCAATATTATCGTGGTTTTGCCGAAAATAGAGGACGCCAAAGGTATTCGCGGCGTGCTTGTGAAGAACGGTTTTCAGGTAACGGCAGTCTGCTCGACGGGGGCACAGGCACTCAGCCAGTTACGTGATTTAAGTGACGGCATTGTCATATGTGGTTACAAGATGACAGACATGATATATACTGAGTTACACGACTGCCTTCCGGCGGGTTTTGATATGCTTCTGATGGCTTCACAGGCGGTGCTGAACGAGTACCGGCGCGGTGATATCATGTGTCTTGCAATGCCGCTTAAGGTTCACGATCTTATCAATACGGTGGATATGATGAGCCAGACGATTATGCGCAGGAGACGCAGGGCGAAGTCGAAACCCAAAGAGCGTAATTCAGAGGAAACAGCTTTTATTAAGGAAGCAAAGGAACTTTTGATGGAACGAAATCATATGACAGAAGAGGAGGCTCATCGCTATATCCAGAAGTGCAGCATGGACAGCGGCACGAATATGGTGGAGACGGCGCAGATGGTATTGGCGATGATGCGAGGATGAACAGGATAAAATAAAGAAAGCGCCACTGGCGGAAAAAAAGGATTTTTAACAATGCACGACGAGATAGATTTATGTGAGCACATTTTGCATAGTATTATGCAATTAATGTGCTCTATTTGTTGCAAGAATGTGGTATGATTATCATAATGTAAAAAAAGAGTTACTAAAAAATGCTGGATATTACTTAGCTTCTACAGGATAAGCAGTGTAAAAGGAGGGACATCATGAAATTTACGAAAATGCACGGGTGTGGTAACGATTATATTTACGTTAATGGTTTTACAGAGAAGATTACGCAGGAGGAAAAGCCGGAGCTGGTACAGCGTCTCAGCGACAGGCATTTCGGAATCGGCGGTGACGGTGTAATTTTTATTAATCCTTCCGATGAGGCAGATTTCGAGATGGAGATGTACAATGCAGACGGGAGTCGCGCGGAGATGTGCGGCAACGGGATACGCTGCGTTGCCAAGTTTGTTTATGATAAAGGATTGACGGATAAAACTGACATAAGTGTCATAAGTTGTGGCAAGATAAAATATTTACAACTTTTCTTAAATGAAGGAGAAGTTGATTCGGTCAGAGTTAATATGGGGGCACCGGAGCTGGCTCCTGGGCGAATACCGGTATTAGTGGAAGCTGGAGAGAAAAGCGGTGTGGATAGATCTGTTTGTGACGGGTATGTCATGAAACAGAGCGGTGAAAGCATTGTTGATGAGCCTATTACAGTACAGGGTAAAGAATATAAAATGACATGTGTGTCAATGGGAAATCCTCACGCGGTGGTTCTTATGGACGACGTGACGAATCTGCAGATCGAGAAGATCGGTCCGCATTTCGAGAATCATGAGAGATTTCCGAACCGCATCAATACGGAATTTGTCAAAGTGCTGGACAGAAAGACCGTGCAGATGCGTGTCTGGGAGCGAGGCACGGGAGAGACGCTCGCATGCGGCACAGGATGCTGTGCGACAGTAGTTGCGTGTGTCTTAAATGGTTTGACGGATGACACGGTTACTGTTAAACTATTAGGTGGCGAAATTGAGATCACTTGGGACAGGGAAGCTGATCTGGTCTACATGACCGGTCCGGCAGCTACTGTTTTTGAAGGAGAATGGTCTTGAATTAATTTGCAATAAGAATTATTGATATTGAAATAATCATATTTACAGATAAAATGCTATGGTGCTAAAATCAGACTATGATAGATCATGGAAGAATTAACTATTCGGTACAGGTCGAAGCATTTACTGCTGAGACCGTAAGAACATGATTCAGACGTGCAAAATCCCATTGTCGAAGACAATCTTAAATGGTTTTTGCATCGTAACTGTGAGGTACTGAACAGTTACGAAGAACTTACTTTGAAAGGAATGAAAACAATGGTTAAAGTAAACGACAATTATTTAAAACTACCGGGCAGCTATCTTTTTTCTACGATTGCGAAAAAGGTAAACGCCTATACGGAGGCTAATCCGGACAAGAAGATTATCAGGCTGGGGATCGGCGATGTGACACAGCCGCTTTCTCCGGCAGTCATAAGTGCACTGCACGGCGCGGTGGATGAGATGGCGGATGCGGCGACATTCCGCGGATATGCGCCGGATTTGGGATATGAGTTTTTAAGAAGTGCGATCGCGGATAATGATTACAAAGCGAGAGGCTGTCAGATCGAGGCGGATGAAATATTCGTATCAGACGGCGCGAAATGTGATTCCGGCAATATTCAGGAGATTTTTGCACTTGACAACAAGATTGCGGTTTGCGATCCGGTTTATCCTGTCTATGTAGACACTAACGTAATGGCCGGCAGGACAGGTACATACGATGCCGCTACGGAGAAATGGAGCGACGTAATCTACATGCCTTGTACGGCGGACAACAATTTTGCTCCGCAGTTACCGAAGGAAGTGCCGGATCTGATCTACCTGTGTTTCCCGAACAATCCTACGGGTTCTACCATTAATAAAGCACAGTTACAGGAATGGGTGGACTATGCGAATAAGAACGGTGCCGTCATTATTTATGACGCGGCTTACGAGGCATATATATCTGAGGCGGACGTGCCGCACACGATCTACGAGTGCGAGGGAGCCAGAACCTGTGCGATTGAGCTTCGTTCTTTCTCCAAAAATGCAGGATTTACGGGAGTGCGTTTAGGCTTTACGGTTATCCCGAAGGAGTTAAAAGTGGGAGATGTGTCACTTCATGCCCTGTGGGCGAGACGGCACGGCACCAAGTATAACGGCGCGCCCTACATTATCCAGAGAGCAGGAGAAGCCGTATACAGCGAGGCGGGCAAGAGAGAGACAAAAGAACTGGTTGCCTATTACATGAAGAATGCGGCCTATATTTTAGATGGTTTGAAATCAGCCGGATTCAGTGTGTCCGGCGGCGTAAATGCACCTTATATCTGGCTGAAAGCGCCGAATAATATGACGAGCTGGGAGTTTTTCGATTACCTGTTAGAAAATGCCAATGTGGTCGGCACGCCGGGTTCCGGATTCGGTCCCAGCGGTGAGACGTTCTTCCGTCTGACGGCGTTTGGCAGTTATGAGAACACGGTTGAGGCGGTTGACAGGATTAAAAAGCTGTCGATATAGATGTTTGGCAAAAATGGTAATGGAGCCATAGCTGTCGATTTAGTGAGTGATATATAAGATAGTAAGATTCCGGCTGGTTGTCAGCCGGAATTTTTACAAAAATGATTATGGTGAGTAAAATATGACACTTATAAAAAATGAGATACCTATTTTAGAGTACGATACAGACAAACAGGCGGTTTTGATGCCGGGACGCTTTGATTATCGCTTTTCGGAGAAAGCTGTATTGCTTTTCATGGAGCCGGAAATAGATGAGTATGTGGCGGCACATCACTGTGAAGAAGTTGGCAAGTTTGAATGCGTTACCAAAACATTTTATGCATATAAAACAAAGTTACAGGGGAAAGAAATCACGTTTGTGCAGGTTCCTCTCGGCGGTGCCGGTGCAGTACAGATCATGGAGCAGATCATCGCCGGTGGCGCAAAGCAGATTATTGCGGCAGGATGCTGCGGAGCGTTGGAAGACGGAGCGGAAGGAGAATTTTTTGTACCTACGGCGGCACTGAGGCAGGAGGGCACTTCTTACCACTATCTGCCACCGACAAGAGAAGTGGAGTTGAGTGAAGCGGCAATTGCCGCTATAGAAAAAGCTTTGGAGAATGCCGGACTGACATACCGCAGATGTAAAACATGGACCACTGACGGCTTTTACAGGGAAACGAAGGAAATGGTGCGTTATCGTAAGAGTGAGGGATATTCCGTAGTGGAGATGGAGTGTGCGTCTATGGCAGCCTGCGCAAAAGTGAGGGGCGTGGTATTCGGGCAGTTACTATTCACAGCGGATTCTCTGGCAAATGTGGATGCGCATGACGGAAGAAACTGGGGTGATGATACTTTTGCGGCGGCGATGGAGCTGGCGCTTGATGCAGTTACACTGATATAATACAAAGAGGATAAACCGCTGTGACAGTAATATTATGGAAAACAGGAATGGAGAATATTTATGCGTGACGAAACTACTATGTACAAACTTTTTATGGATATCGCAGAGGCAGACGACAGGATTTTAGCGGTATATATGAATGGATCAAGGACAAATGCCAATGTGCCGAAAGATATTATGCAGGATTATGATCTTGTGTTTGTGGTAACTGAAACGAGGCCTTTTATCGAGGATAAAAACTGGATTCTCAACTTTGGAAATATCTTATATATGCAATATCCTGACGAGAGTCCCGACTATCCGAGTGATAAAGAGAATATCTATGGCTGGCTGATGCAGTTTGATGACGGAAATAGAATTGACCTGCATGTTGAATCACTCATGCATGCCAGAGAGCATATCCATGATGATAAACTTTGCCGGATTCTGCTGGATAAAGACAATACTCTGCCTCCGATACCGGAATCCACGGATGAGGATTATCATGTACAAAAACCGTCAGAAGCACAGTTTAGGGCGTGTGTCAATGAGTTCTGGTGGTGCAGCAATAACATTGCCAAAGGACTGTGGCGCGGGGAGATGCCGTATGTTCAAGATATGACAAATTTCGTTGTGCGTAAGCAGTTGGAGAAGATGCTTTCGTGGAAAGTAGGTATCATTACGGATTTTGGAGTGAGTGTCGGCAAGTCGGCGAAATATCTGTACCGATGGATTGGCGAGGAAGAATATCAACGTTATCTAAATACCTATTTCGGCGGAAATGCGGAGGAAGCATGGAAAGCAGTCTTTTCCATGTGTGATTTGTTTGAAAGTGTAACGGAATATGTGGCGAAAGGGTTAGGGTACACCTATAACCGGGAGGAAGGAAAAGCGGCTGCGGCGTTTCTTAAGCATGTGCATGATCTGCCTAAGGACGCGAAGGAAGTTTATCCTAGCGAGGCGTGTGACTGAGATGATATTCGGAAAGAAGTGTAAGCGGGAGCAATAATGAATGAGCAAAACGTTTAGATACATGAATTTAGAGCAGAGAATAAAGATAAAAGAAATGTTAGATGCAGGGCATGGCATATCTGAAATAGCTAATGATTTAGGATATTGTTATGTAACGATATATAAGGAACTTGAAAGATGCGGTTTACCAGATGATTATAATCCATATTATGCTCAGTCCTTATGTGAAAAAAATTTAAAGAAAAGGGGGCGTATAGATAAACTTTCTGATGTGGAATTGGCAAAGTATATTTCCGATTTGATATTAAAAGAACATTTGAGTCCTGAAAAAATAGTAGCTTTATTGAAGGAAGACAGCAGGGGATTTTCTAATGTACCTCATTCGGCAAAGACTATATATTCAGCAATTGATAAAGGGTTAATACCCAATGTTACCAGAGAAACATTTTTGACAGATGTTTCAACTGTATTTAGTGGCGGTCATATTTGTATTCCTAAGTGGGTATTGGAAAGGATAGGCATAAAAGACGGGGATATGCTTTCGTTTGAAATTACGGAAGCCAATGAAATAGTTTATAGAAAAGTGGAAAAATGATTTTTTTATTATAGTTGAAGGAAGGGACCGGCAAGTGAGAGTATTATGCATATCAGCCTCAAATATTATACATAGCAGCGTAAATAGTGTCTCGAGAATATTTTGCGATAAAATAGCGGAGATTTTAATGGCAAAAAATATTGAATGTGAGACGATAGATTTAAGAAATTATTCCCTTAATCCATGTATTGGCTGCGGTAACTGTTTTGATAGTAGAAGATGTTGCAGAGATACTGATTTTAATAAAATATATAATAAACTTGTAAAAGCCAATGCAGTTTTCTTCATTTCCCCGCATTACGCTCCAATCCCGGCAAAATTATGTATGATGTTGGAAAAGATGGAGGAAATTACCTTTTTACATTGGTGGAAAGATTATACATATCAATCAGAGGTGTATGGGCTGCCCGCAGGAATTATTTCACACGGCGGAGGCTCTGACTGGGCACTAAATAGTTATAAGGCGATGGTAAATGATACGATAGCAAATGCGCTTGATACTATTCAGTGCAAGGTGATTCCGTATAACGCTGAATGGAATACCGGTATTTCCCTTCCGGTGCTTAATGTGATAGAAAAAGATGATATTTTTCCGGTTCAGGAATATGACTGGAGTGCAATTTCGCAAAAAATAGAAAAATATGTAGAGACTGTAATCAAAGCAATGTAAGTTTATATGAATTATAGAGAAAATAGGCATCATATGTATAGGAAAAGGCAATGATTTAGTATTCAATATAAGGAATACTAACATTGCCTTTTTATTGTTCTTATGCTAATCTATAAATGAAAATTGTATCAAGTTGCAAAAATCTTTCGTTAAGGAGCATTTTTTATGGAAATTGGACGTGATTTTTATTTGAGTAAACTGATAAACAGAAAGCACAATGGTCTGATAAAGGTTATAACCGGTATTCGCAGATGTGGTAAATCCTATTTGTTAAACACTATTTTTTATAATCATCTTCTCGAAAATGGTGTTGACGAAGGGCATATTATACGTTTTGCTTTTGATTCTGCTGACGACCTTTACCTCATAGGAGAAAGTCTTATAAAAATCGGAAAAGGAAAAAGACGGGTTGATCCGGAAAAGTTTATGGCGTATATCCGTTCTAAAATGACGGACAAGGGTATGTATTATCTGTTGTTGGATGAGGTTCAAATGCTTGACTGTTTTGAAACAGTACTGAACGGCTATATGCGTAATGATAATATGGATGTATATGTAACCGGCAGCAATGCAAAGTTCTTATCCAAAGATATTATTACGGAATTTGCCGGTCGTGGTGATGAAATTCATATGTATCCACTTAGTTTTTCTGAATTTATGTCTGTTTATAATGGGGATAAATATGAAGGACTGTCAGAATATATGCTTTATGGCGGAATTCCCATGGTAGTTCTTCGTGATGGAATTAATGAAAAGGCAGTACTCCTTGAGAACTTGTTTAGTGAAATCTACATTAGGGATATATACAAACGAAACAAAGTAAGAAACCAGGGGGAATTGGAAGACTTGCTCAACATTCTTTCTTCTTCCATAGGTTCATTAACCAATCCTGAAAAACTGAAAAATACTTTTAGAACTGTAAAGAAATCCCAAATTACTTCGAATACAGTAAAGAAATACCTTGATTACTTTGAAGACTCTTTCCTAATTGAGTCTGCACAACGATATGACATCAAGGGGAAAGCATATATTGAGACTCCGAAGAAATACTATTTTTCAGATTTGGGACTTCGCAATGCCCGTATAAACTTTCGGCAATTTGAGCAGACACATTCAATGGAAAATGTAATCTATAATGAACTTCGCATGAGGGGCTATAGTGTTGATGTCGGTGTTGTGCCGATAGTAGAAAAAGATAAAGCAGGAAAGGCGGTACGTAAACAGCTTGAAGTCGATTTTGTTTGCAATATGGGTTCGACAAGATATTACATTCAGTCAGCTTATTCTATTCCTGATGAAGATAAGAGAACGCAGGAAATACGACCATTTCGGAAAATCGGCGATTCTTTTAAGAAAATTATTATAACAAAAGACATTGTTCCGATGCATTATGATGATTACGGAATTTTAACGTTAAATATCTATGATTTTCTGCTTGACCCTGCAAGTATTAAAAGATAAGTGGAAAGGTTGAAAGAATTATATTCTTTCAACCGCGAGATTTGTGCCTTACGGCCACAAACTCGCAGACTGAGAAAGGGGCATGGATATTAAAATGAACAACCCCACATACAAGCCTCTGACGGCAACACCATATAAACACAACGAAACATACACGGAGATGCTGCCCGCAAACCCTGAGCTGGCAAAATATATCCGCTGCTATTGGGGAAGTGAGAAGCCCTATCTCCAAAAGGAAGAGCATACGGTTTCCGGCATTGTTATTCCCGATACCTGCGTGGATATTATTTATAATATTGATCACACGGACAATACGGTTTCCGGCGGTTTTTGCGGAATCAATGATGCAAGCTTTTGCTATAGTGCGGATAGGAAATGCGGGCACCTGATTTCTACATTCGCCATTCGATTTTATGCGTGGGGTGTGTATGCTTTTTCACAAGATTGTCTGAGAGATACTCTGAATGGTTATTATGATGTGCGGTCCAGATTTATGTGGCTGGATCGGGTACTGCGGCGGCAGTTGTTTGAGAAGCATTCTATGGCGGAGCGGGCGGCGATTACGGAAGCGGCATTTCTAAAGAGGCTGTCCGTGGCAGGCAAAGATTTGCCGGCAGGTGGCGTATTGGCAGACAGCGATGTATCAGCCCATGGCAAGGTCAGGCGAAATAACACAATTGACTGTGCGGTGGCACAGATGCTTTTGCACAAGGGGAACGTGAGCGCAGCGCAGTTAGCGCGGGAATGTTTCGTCAGCAGCAGGCAGTTGGAAAGATTATTCCATGAATATGTCGGGATCACGCCGAAGAAACTGTGCAATTTGGTGCGCTATCAGTGCTTGTGGAGTGAACTGCTGAGTAATCCGTGGTTTCATGTAGCCGATGCGGTTTACCGGTACGGATATACGGATCAATCCCATCTTATGCGGGAATTTAAGCGTTATCATACAATGAATATCAGTCAGGCGAAGAAGTGCGCTTACGACAATGTCAGCAATGTCGGAAATATACAATATATCTCTAGCGCAAAATAGTATAAATAACAGTGAACGAACGGTTACTATACAATGATCACAAAGGAGAAGATACGCTATGAGATATTGTAATGCACTGATTGCTGTAAAGGATATGGAAAAGTCGCTGCGATTTTACAAGGAACTGTTTCAACAGGAGGTAACGCTTGATTTGGGATGGTGCAAGGCGTTGACCTGTGGGTTGAGTTTACAGGAACATTTTGATGAGCTTGCGGGATTTGCGGCGGAGACGATGAAATATCGTTCTAACACGATGGAACTCTATTTTGAAACGGAGGATTTCGATAGCTTCATGACATTGCTCGATGCCCATCCGGAGGTTGAACGGCTTCATGACGCGGAGACATTCCCATGGCTTCAAAGAGGAATCCGAATATTTGATCCGAACGGGCATTTGATTGAGGTTTCGGAGAGCATGTACACAGTTGCAGCCAGACAGTTTGAGATAGGGAAAGATATCGCGGAAACTGCTAAGCTTATTCAGCATCCGGTGGATATGGTTGAGAAGTGGTACGCGGAGTATTGCAGATCCAAAACCTCAAACATAAGTGTATGCGGTACGGACTGCGGCGCATGCTACTGCTTCGGGAATATGTGCACAGGCTGTAACGACTGCGGCGGAAAGGTTTTTCATTCGCCGGAAGGCTGCGCCATCTACGACTGTACCGTGAACAGCAAAGGATATAAAAATTGTGGGGAATGTGAAGCGGCACCCTGCGAGATCTGGATGAAGACAAGAGACCCAAAATTTTCCGATGAGGAATTTACGGAAAATGTAAAAACGCGGATGGATATGTTAAAAAGTCTGCGAGTAAATTAATTATTTTAAAATCATCTTTCGAAAGTGAAGGATGATTTTTTTTGGGAAAAATTTTGTTTGTTCTTGACAGGGAAACATATGCGAAATATAATAAAACAGTCGATTTAAAACATATGTTTTAGAAAGGGGTATATTATGCCGCCAAAAGCAAAATTTACGCGGGAAGAAATCATAGAGGCCGCTTTTCAAATTGCAAGGACGCAGGGGTATGACAAGATTACCGCAAGGGAACTGGGAAAGCGGCTGCAAAGTTCCGCCAGGCCGATCTTCACCGTATTTGAAAATATGGAGGAGGTTAAGGCGGCGGTGATTGACCGGGCGAAAGAAGTTTACGGGCAATATGTTGCAGATGGTTTGAAGCAGGAGCTTGCATTCAAGGGAGTAGGCATGGCATACATTAAATTTTCGATGAAGGAGCCTTTGCTGTTTCAACTTCTTTTTATGAGTGCTGTACCGGGAGATATGAGCGTGGAGAGTATATTGCCGCAGATAGATGCCAGTTACGAAGCTATCCTGCAATCTGTGCAGAAATATGTAGACAGTCGGGAAGCCGCGGACATGATTTATCAGCATTTATGGACATATACTCACGGAATTGCGACTATGTGCGCTACCGGATTGTGCAGTTATTCAACGGAACAAATCGGAGAGAGACTGACGCAGATTTTTATAGGTTTGATGATGTTAGAGAAAGGAGCTAAGAAAGATCATGATTAAGATTGAAAATGTACATAAATCATACGGAACAGGCGACAGCCGCAATGAGGTGTTAAGAGGAGTGTCGCTTTCGATCGAAGATGGAGATTTTGTTGTCATATTAGGCACTTCCGGTTCGGGTAAGTCCACGCTTCTCAATGTGATATCCGGACTGGAGTCTGCGGATGAGGGAGCGATATGTTACGACACACAGTATTTGTCTTCCATGAAAGATGCGGAATTGACAAAGTTCAGAAGAGAATATGTAGGCTATATTTTTCAGCAGTATTTTCTGCTTCCGAATCTGAATGTAGATAAGAATGTGAAAATGGGAGCAGACCTTGCGAATAACAAAGACTACCGTGAAACGATCAAGGCTGTCGGATTGGAAGCGAAACGCAGTAAATATCCTCACGAATTAAGCGGCGGAGAGCAGCAGAGAGTCTCCGTGGCAAGAGCACTTGCCAAGAAACCTAAAGTGCTGTATCTGGATGAGCCGACAGGAGCCCTTGATGAGCAGACGGGAAGACAGGTTCTTGACTATATTTGCAAATTGAAGAAGGAGCAGGGCTTTACGATGGTCATGGTGACGCATAATCAGAATATCGCAGAGATGGCAAATACCGTGATCCGTATGAATAGTGGCCGGATCGTGCAGACATATCACAATGCGGAGCAGAAGACGGCATATGAGATTGCATGGTAGATGAAGGTGCTTCATAACTGTGAAGAGCAGGGCTCTGAACAGTTACGAATATGTATTGACTTATAGGCGTGCCGGAGCATGTAAAGAGGAGTAGCTATGATAATAAGTTATAAAGATATATTTAAGATGATCGGAATTTTAATTGTAAGTTTTTGTGCGGTTTTTGTATGTGCGCTTTTTCTGAATTACTATATAGATCTGACGGATATAGAAGAGTTGATTACTGCGGATATGGCAAAAATATTCTATGAAGCACAGTGCAATACGGCTAAGATGGTGAGCGTGGTGAGCGGCGGCTGTCTGCTTCTTACCACAGTGGTATTATTATGTTTTTACATAGGACATTATGTAGATACCCACAAAAAGCAGTTAGGCATTTTAAAAGCATTGGGATATTCAAGACTTGCCATTGCAAAAGGATTTGCCATGTTCGGGCTATCCGTGCTGGCGGGTACTGCGGCGGGATATTTCTGTGCCCATCTGCTTATGCCGAAGTTCTATGAAGTGCAGAATGCGGAGGGCTATTTTCCGGCGATGGACGTGACTTTCCATCCGATCCTGCTTATGGAATTGGTAGGTCTGCCTACGGTATTTTTTGCTCTTCTGGCGGTTCTTTACAGCTATCGCAGGCTGAGAGTTTCCGCGCTTTCACTCATGAGAGAAACGGTGACTTCGAAGATCGTTAAGGCGAAAAAAGACACAGATATGCCCTTTTTGACAGAGTTGCGAAAAGGCAGTGTAAGACAGCGCAAATCGCTGGTGTTTTTCATCACTTTTGCAGTTTTTTGTTTTGCTTCCATGATGCA
The DNA here is from genome assembly GCA_014804485.1 of Lachnospiraceae bacterium. Lineage (GTDB taxonomy): Bacteria > Bacillota > Clostridia > Lachnospirales > Lachnospiraceae > UBA3282. The sequence goes on along the minus strand of JAAUZT010000014.1, from coordinate 23,072 downwards.
GATGTCTTTCAGTATGGATGAACTGGCGAGCATTATGATGTCTGTTATGATTATGGCAATCGGCATGGTTTTGGCATGTGTCACGCTTTTGATCGCGACCACATCCGTGGTCAAAGCAAACGGCAAAACCATTACGATGATGAAGGTGTTCGGATATGATGCGAAAGACTGTGCCAAAGCGGTTTTGGGAGGATATCGGCCCTGGGCGTACTTGGGATTTGCATTGGGTACGGTCTATCAGTATGCTCTGCTGAAGATAGCGGTAGAAGTCATATTTGCCGATATGGAGGGCGTTCCGGATTATCAGTTTGACGTTCCTGCTATGATCGTGACATTAATCGCTTTTTTGCTGCTTTATGAAGGAATCATGCTGGTGTATACGAAGAAAATGGAGAAGTTCTCCGTGAAGGAGATTATGCTGGATTAGCATGAGAAGAACTTCTAAAGCTCATGCCAGTGGGCATTTCGCTAAGAAGTTCTAAGTCTCATGCAGGAGAATGCCAAAAGCGGGCATTCTCCGCACGAATTAATATTGTATTTGAAAGTATTTCTCGGAGGTGATATGATAAGGCGGTGGAGCGGCTGTGCGGTCTGTGGGGCGGCAGGCAATGTGGTCGGTAAGTTTACTTTAGGAGAAAATCGCCATGTCAAACAGAACAAAATTAAAAGATGCTTTTAAAGCGGCATTTCCTCATACGATTCCGATTTTTGCAGGTTTTTGGTTCTTGGGTATGACTTACGGGATATACATGAATGTATCGGGATTCAGCTTTTTGTATCCGATGTTTATGAGTCTGACGATCTTTGCGGGTTCCGTAGAGTTTGTGGCAGTCAGTCTGCTGCTGGGAGCATTCAATCCGCTGCAGGCGCTTGCCATGACGCTGATGATCAATGCAAGACATTTGTTTTACGGGATTTCCATGTTGGACAAGTACCGGGGAAACGGTTTGAAAGATATTTATCTGATCTTTGGAATGTGCGACGAGAGTTTTTCCATCAATTATACGGCGGATATCCCGGAGGGAATTGACAGGGGATGGTTCATGTTTTTTGTCACACTTTTGAATCAATGCTATTGGGTCTTCGGCGCCACGCTGGGAGGAATTTTCGGTTCATTGATTCATTTTAACACGGAGGGACTGGATTTTGTCATGACGGCGATGTTTGTCGTGATCTTCATGGAGCAGTGGATGAAGGAGAAGAACCATATCAGTGCGTTTGTGGGACTCGGAGTTTCCCTGCTGTGTCTGATTGCGTTCGGAGCGGAGAATTTTATTATTCCGGCCATGATCGGGATTCTGGGCGTGCTCACACTGCTTAGGGCGCCGCTGGAAAAAGAGACGGAGGTGCGGCAATGACATTTACACAGCAGATAATTACAATCGGAATGGTAGTGCTTGGGACGGTGATGACGCGGTTTGTCCCGTTTCTGGTTTTTCCGGCAGGGAAACCGACACCTAAGTATATACAGTATCTCGGCAAAGTTCTTCCGGCGGCGGTATTCGGGCTGCTGGTGATCTATTGCCTGAAAAATGTCAGTTTGTTTGCCGGAAGCCACGGAATACCGGAAATGATCGGTATTGCGGTGGTGGTCGGACTGCATCTTTGGAAGAGACAGATGCTCGTTTCCATAGCGGGCGGGACGGTCTGCTATATGTTGTTGGTGCAGCTTGTGTTCTAGGCAAGTTATGAAAAAGCAAAACAATATTTCTTGACACATAATACGGACTGTGATAACCTATAGAAAATTTTACAGACACGAGGATTAAAATGCGGAACTTACATACTATAATGAATTATATGTACATGTATTACAGACGTACTTGACTGTAATTGTTATCCGATCGGATGCACAGTTACAGCGGTAGGTCTGATATGTCTGTGCATGGAAATCGGTATATGTAGGTTTTGGAAGAAAATAAATCGTTTATAACCGACTGAGTTTAGAGATGCACCGGACATATCAATGTTTGGTGCATTTTTTCGCATGTGTAAGAAGGGAGATGTTTATGGAAATTAAATTGTTAAGAGCAGGGATAGAAGATGCAGGAGAATTGCATGCAATGCAGATTGAGTCATTCCGGGAGCTGCTCGATAAATATCAGGATTTTGATACAAGTCCCGGATGTGAACCTGTTGAAAAGGTGGAATTTCGGCTGAGACAGGATTTCACTTACTTTTACTTTATCTGTCTCGGTGCGCGCAAAGTGGGTGCTATTCGTATTGTTGACCGGAAAGAAAACGGCGTAAACAAACGGATATCTCCGATCTTTATCCTGCCGGAATTCAGAGGACAGGGAATTGCACAGAAGGCGATCCGGATGTGCGAAGAACTGCACGGGTCGGAAGGATGGGAGCTGGATACAATTCTTCAGGAGCCGAAGAACTGTTATCTGTATGAGAAGATGGGATACAGAAGAGCAGGTGGAGAGAAAGTGATTAATGATAAGCTGACATTGGTGTTTTATGAGAAATAGATGTGTCCGCAAAATTAATTGTGCTATACTAATAAAAGTATGAACAGATTTATTTGCGGAGGACAGACATGGTGTTAGAGACAAAAAGACTGATGAGCCGACCCGTAGAGGCGGTTGATGAAGCAGCATTTATTGATATGGCGGCAGATGGAAGCTCTATAAGGACATCAATGATGACGAGGAGGAAATGTATTTCTTTTATGAAATGAAAAGAGCATAGAAAAAACCATGAAAAAACATAAGACAAAAAAGAAACCAATCATTCTCATCATAATCCTTCTATTGGTATTTATAGCGGTCGGAGCTATAGGATTCTACCGCTTTCCGATTAGCTTCGGAGGACAGTATCCCGAAAGACCGGAGGCTCTTGCGACGGATACTTTACTAACGCAGGAGCAAGTTGAGGAGGATCGGGAGCTTGCAATACGGTTCGTGGAAAATGCGCACCCTTATTTTGCCGTGCAAAAAGACCAAGCGGCCTATGAGCAGGCACGTCAGAATTATATGAACGCAGCTTCCGGAGCGATGAGTGTGGGAGATTTTCAGGCGGCGACGGCGGAATATTTATGCTTTTTTGAAGACGGGCATACCCGTATCCGCTGGAGCGAAGATGAATATCTCGACATGGAACAGGTATATCAGGACGGAAATACATACTGCATAGAAAATGGCATTGTCAGCGATCGGTCCGTTGTGGAAATCGGTGGTGTGCCCATCGAAAACATTTATGAGACGATCGATTGCATTTTTCCGGCGGAAAACGATATGGCGCGGCAGATCAATCGGGGGACTTATATAACCGGAAGGAATATTCTGGAACTGGCAGGCGTGATCACACAAGATGCAGACGGCATAACTGGAAGTGTGACAGTGACGTATTCGGACGGTTCCACAGAGGAGTGCACGTATTATAAACCGGAAGAAGATTCCGGCAGCGAATATGAACCGCCCGTAAATACATGGCAGATGGATGGGGATATCTTCGTCGTCAACTTTGTTGAGTGTGTAGATGATGCGAATTTGAAATCTATTGCAGATGAATTGGAAAAGGCAGTCAAACAGGGATGCAATAAGGTCATAATCGATGCCAGAGGAAACGGCGGCGGGAATTCGAACGCATGTGTAAGGCTGCTTGGAGCCATGGGAATGAAGGGACCGGGGTATGATATGCTGATTAGATTTTCGAATGAGGCATCGGAACAGATAGGTTATTTGCGGGACAGCGGCACATTCAGATGGAATGGCTCAGAGAAATCTACGACGAATGACAATGTACGGCTTGTCGTACTCTGTGACCGGTACACGTTCAGTTCCGCGACTATGCTGTGTGTATGGGTAAGAGACGGAAAACTCGGTACGATCATAGGGGAAGCAAGCTCCAATACGCCCAGCAGCTANGGCGATATTCTTTATATGTCGCTGCCGAATTCCCATATATTTGCAACTGTCTCGCATAAGCANTTTATCNGACCGGACGAAAATAATACGGAGCGGGCTTTGACGCCCGATATACAGACAAATCCGGATGAGGCATANCAAAGTGCGGTTGATTTTTTGAATTGAAATGAACATGGCAAAATAAATAATGAGTTTGAAAGGCAGCCTTTGTATTTTTTTAGATACAAAGGTTGNTTTTTTAATTTTTTTATGATATATAAATTGTATACAAAAATACAGAAATGCAAAAATGCAATGAAGGAGACTCACCTTACGGGAAGCGACAGGAATACGGCGTCACCGACTGAGAGCGCTGTTTGTGAAAGGTAGGGAACGGGAACACTCCGGAGCAGATTGCCTGAACCGTACGNAGTAAGAATGTNGTAAATACGCGCTAGGGCAATACGTTACACGCGTTAAGTGTTAAGAGAGGGTAAGGCGAANAAGCATCTTGTTAGAGATGTCGGCTTATCAATGCGGGTGGTACCGCGGATAATCATAACTATCCGTCCCGGAATACAGAAATGTGTTCCGGGACTTTCTTTTGCGCGAATAAGCAGAGGCGGAAGGATTTCGAATCAGGCGTCATGCTTGCATGTAAGCATGATTTGAAAGACTTACGGCNAGCAACGCGAATGAGGAAGACGAAGTCTTCCGAATCTGCTTATTCGCAGTGNTCCGGGACATAATCATGGAAAAGGAGACCAATACAATGACAAACAAAAACATCTACAGAGACGTAACTNTACAACAGATNAGCGAATCCGATATCGGTAAGGAGATTCGCGTGGCAGGATGGATCGAGAATATCAGGGATCACGGCGGCGTATCCTTTGTGGACTTGCGCGATATGTACGGCGTACTGCAGGTCGTTATGCGTGACACCACGCTGCTTGACGGATTATCCAGAGAGATGAGCGTATCCATTGAGGGATTGATCGAGCACAGAGATGAGGAGACCTACAACCCCAGAATNCCGACNGGAACNATNGAGNTGGAGGCACATAAGGTTGATGTGCTGGGCAGAGTCTACAAGCAGCTTCCNTTTGAGATCATGACATCCAAAGAGACGAGAGAAGATGTCCGNCTGAAATANCGTTATCTGGATCTGCGNAACCAGAAAGTGAAGGACAACATTATATTCCGNTCTAAAGTGATTGCCTATCTGCGGGAGAAAATGACGGAAATGGGNTTTCTGGAGATNCAGACGCCGATCCTGTGCGCTTCTTCGCCGGAAGGGGCAAGAGACTATATTGTTCCGTCCAGAAAATATAAAGGTAAATTCTATGCATTGCCGCAGGCACCGCAGCAGTATAAGCAGCTTTTNATGGTGTCCGGATTTGATAAATATTTCCAGATTGCACCCTGCTTCAGAGATGAAGATGCCAGAGCGGACCGCTCGCCGGGTGAATTNTATCAGCTGGACTTTGAGATGAGTTTTGCCACGCAGGAAGATGTGTTCCGTGTTGGAGAGGAAGTGCTTTCGGCCACCTTTGAGAAATTTGCGCCGGAGGGATATGAAGTCACCAAAGCGCCATACCCGATCATCAGTTATAAGCAGGCGATGTTAGAGTTCGGTACGGATAAACCGGATCTCAGGAACCCGCTTCGGATAATAGATCTGACAGCATATTTTCAGGCATGCACATTCAAACCTTTCCATGGCAGGACAGTTCGTGCGATCAAGGTGCATGCGGATATGTCGAAAGGATTTCACGAAAGGCTGTTGAAGTTTGCTACCGATATGGGCATGGGCGGTCTCGGATACTTGGAAGTGGCGGAGGATATGAGTTACAAGGGTCCTATTGATAAGTTCATTCCGGACGAAAAGAAGGGTGAGCTGGCAGAGCTTGCGGGACTGGAGGCAGGCGATACGATCTTCTTTATCGCAGACAAGGAAGAAAGAGCGGCATATTATGCAGGACAGATCCGCAACGAGTTAGGACAGAAGCTCGACTTATTGGAAAAAAATGCGTATCGTTTCTGCTATATCAATGATTTCCCGATGTTTGAACTTGATCCTGATACGAAGCAGATCGGTTTCACCCATAATCCTTTTTCCATGCCGCAGGGCGGTTTAGAGGCTTTGAATACGATGAACCCGTTGGAGGTCCTTGCGTACCAGTATGACATCGTATGTAACGGTGTGGAGTTATCTTCCGGTGCGGTTCGTAACCATGATATGGAGATTATGGTCAAAGCATTTGAGATAGCGGGATATGATGAGGAGACTCTGAAAAATAAATTCGGTGCACTCTACAATGCATTCCAGTTCGGTGCGCCGCCGCATGCCGGAATGGCNCCGGGGGTAGACCGTATGATCATGCTGCTTAAGAATGAGGAGAATATCAGGGAGGTTATCGCGTTCCCGATGAGCGGAACGGCGCAGGATCTGATGTGTGGTGCNCCNAATGATGTGACGGAGCAGCAGCTTCGGGAAGTGCATATTAAGATTAGAAGTTAGAAAGGACAGAGATCATGGCAAATATCATCAGTGACGAGACAATTGAGTATGTGGGCATTCTGGCGAAGCTGGAATTGTCCGAGGAGGAGAAAGAACAGGCGAAGTCTGATATGGGCAGGATGCTTGATTATATCGACAAGCTGGGAGAGCTGGATACTACCGGTGTAGAGCCTATGTCTCATGTGTTTCCGGTGNAGAATGTGTTCCGGGAGGATGTGGTNACAAATGGGGATAGGCGGGAAGAGTTGTTNGTTAATGCGCCGGAGCAGAAGGACGGGATGTTTATGGTGCCTAGGACGTTTGAGTGAANTANCTAANTNNTTGTAGGCTGAGAGGGCAGATNNCACAAAATATTAAGAAAATCTCATTTTCCTACGCAAGGACNGCTTCAAGAATATTTTGTGCAATCTGCCGGTACAGTTTGANTGAAATATTTNAGGNGTANNTGAAAAGAAAGGAGANNGNCTNCCTATGAATGTGATAGATATGACGGCGNNNGANCTTTCTGCNGCGATNANNNCGGGGCAGACCACTGNGGTGGAGGCAACGGAGGCTATGCTTGCCCGCGTAGAGGAACAGGATAAGATTTATAACTGCTATGTGACGGTGGACAGGGAAGGTGCGCTGGCACAGGCGAAGGAAGTGCAGGCTAAGATTGAGGCGGGAGAACTGACGGGGGCTCTGGCNGGGGTGCCGGTGGCAATTAANGATAATATGTGTACGGAAGGGATGCTCACCACATGTTCTTCTAAGATATTGGGNAATTTCGTGCCGACTTACACGGCGGAAGCGGTGTTGAATCTTAAGAAAGCGGGAGCGGTGATCTTGGGCAAGACGAACATGGATGAATTTGCCATGGGATCTACCACGGAGACTTCNGCTTACGGCGTGACGAGAAATCCATGGAATACTGAGCATGTACCGGGTGGTTCTTCCGGCGGTTCTGCGGNTGCGGTGGCAGCGGATGAATGTTATTANGCGCTGGGTTCTGACACCGGCGGTTCTATTAGACAGCCGGCTTCCTATTGTGGCATTGTTGGCATGAAGCCGACTTATGGTACGGTGTCACGCTACGGGCTGATTGCCTACGGTTCTTCTTTAGACCAGATTGGTCCGNTGACGAAGGATGTGACGGATTGTGCCACGGTACTTGAGACGATCGCTTNCCATGATGNGAANGATTCCACTTCTGTGGAGCGGCAGGATACTGATTTTACTTCCGCACTTGTTGACGATGTNCAGGGAATGCGTATCGGTATTCCTAACGACTACTTCGGAGAAGGACTTGACGAGGAAGTCAAAGCCGCGGTTCTTAANGCGGCGGAAGAATTGGAGCGTAAAGGCGCAGTGGTGGAGCATTTNGACTTAAGTCTGGTNGAGTATGCAATTCCTACCTACTATACCATTGCNGCGGCGGAGGCAAGCTCTAATCTGGAGCGCTTTGACGGCATTAAATATGGATACCGNACCGAAGATTATGCAGGGCTCCACAACATGTATAAGAAATCCCGTTCCGAGGGCTTCGGAGAGGAAGTGAAACGCCGNATCATGCTTGGCTCCTTCGTTTTGAGCTCCGGTTATTATGACGCATATTATTTGAAAGCGCTGCGTGTGAAGGCGCTCATTAAGAAGGCTTTTGATGAGGCTTTCGCAAAATACGATGTGATCCTTGGACCGGTAGCGCCCACGACTGCGCCTAAGCTGGGTTCCAGTCTGTCCGACCCGATCAAGATGTATTTGGGAGATATCTATACCATCGCCGTGAATCTTGCAGGACTTCCGGGAATCAGTCTTCCNTGNGGTAAAGATAAGNANGGGCTGCCTATCGGATTNCAGTTGATCGGAGANTGTTTTCAGGANAANAANNTNATTCAGACNGCNTANACTTANGAGAAGATCAGAGGTACATTCCGATTGGCGNAGAACCNTGCAGGAACAGNAGAAATCAGGCAGGGTACGATCAGCTCGGCTCAGTGTGGTCAGCAGGAGGCANGAATAAACTATGCAGAACAGGAGGGACAGCGCCATGAGTAAAAATTANGAGACAGTCATCGGTCTGGAAGTGCATGTGGAGCTTGCTACGAAGACGAAGATTTTCTGCGGCTGTTCCACTGCATTCGGTGCAGAACCTAACACCCAGACCTGTCCGGTATGTACCGGTATGCCCGGTTCCCTTCCGGTGCTGAATAAGCAGGTGTTAGAGTATGCCATCGCAGTNGGACTTGCAACGAACTGTGANATTACCAGATATGCTAAATTTGACAGGAAAAACTATTTCTACCCGGACAACCCGCAGAACTACCAGATCTCCCAGCTNTATCTGCCGATNTGCCGAAACGGCGGCGTGGAGATTGAGACGGAAGNAGGCGGGGTAAAGACNGTAGGCATTCATGAGATTCATATGGAGGAAGATGCGGGCAAGCTGATCCATGACGAGTGGGAGGACTGCTCACTGGTGGATTACAACCGTTCCGGCGTGCCTCTCATAGAGATCGTGTCAGAGCCTGATATGCGCAGCGCAGAGGAAGTTATTGCTTACCTTGAGAAACTGCGGCTGATCATTCAATATCTGGGCGCTTCCGACTGCAAGCTTCAGGAAGGCTCCATGCGCGCTGACGTGAACCTGTCTGTGCGGGAAGTGGGCGCTACACAGTTCGGCACCAGAACCGAAATGAAGAATCTGAACTCTTTCAAGGCGATATCCAGAGCCATTGCAGGCGAGACAGAGCGGCAGATCGACCTGATCGAATCCGGTGAGAAAGTAGTGCAGGAGACGAGGAGATGGGATGATACGAAGGGCGAGTCCTATGCCATGAGAAGCAAAGAGGATGCGCAGGATTATCGGTATTTCCCNGATCCGGATCTGGTGCCCATCGCNGTGAGTGATGAGATGTTNGCGCAGATTAAGGAAAGACAGCCGGAATTCCGTACCGAGAAGATGAAGCGTTATAAGGAAGAATTCGATATTCCGGACTATGATATCGAGATTATTACCGGTGACAAGCATATGGCGGATCTCTTTGAGGCAGCGACCGCGATTTGCGGGCAGCCTAAGAAAGTGTCTAACTGGCTGATGGGTGAGACGCTCCGTCTGATGAAGGANAAAGAAGTAGATGCCTCCGATCTGCGTTTTTCACCGGAAAATCTGGCGAAACTGATTGCGCTTACGGAATCCAANGCAATCAACAGCTCCGTAGCGAAGGAAGTTTTCGAGGTAATGTTTGAGGAGAACACAGACCCGGAACAGTATGTAGAGGAAAAAGGATTAAAGACTGTCAACGATGAAGGCGCCCTGCGTAAGACGATAGAGGAAGTCATCGCCGGGAATCCGCAGTCAGTGGAAGATTACCGTAACGGTAAGGAGAAGGCGATCGGATTCCTTGTCGGGCAGNCCATGAAGGCCATGAAGGGCAAGGCTGATCCGGCNGCGGTCAATCAGATGNTGAGGNAGANGCTGTGATGAAATCACAGTCAACCCTCCCCTAATTGCAAGAATTCCAAGAACCGGACAGCCAGCTCCGGTTCTTTGTTTGATACAGGGATGCCGAGAACTGTTTCGGAAGGATATCCTTGATAATCATACTCATCGCTTGCCAGATAAGTGTAATATCCAGCGTCTGCAAGCTTATTGTCGGAAGTGAGAATAATGCCTACGGCTACCGGCTGTTCCATATCGGAAGGATCACGGTGATTGATNGTCAGNTTANCGGGATCTTTCCGCTCGGANGCTTCATAGAATGTGTCGTCGTCTCCGGTATCGAAGGTGGCAGCATCCGTGTAGTAGAAGTAGGGACGATATTTCTCGATTTCTTCAGCGGATAATACATTTTCCAGNTTANAAAAATATTCGGATTGGGAATATTTCTCAAATGTCTTTGTTTCGGCGATAATGGCATTGACCGTACCTACCTGAGTCATGACGAACAGTTTCTCCTCATCGGAGANAGAGTATGATGTACCCATATCTTCAGAGAGTATCACGGAAGTGTCGATATACACCTGATATTCATTAGAATCGATTCCCGCGTATTCCTGAAATTCCGCCGCCCATTCCGAGGCCAGATCCTGATTTTGACCAGTTATTGCAGCGTTAACGAAAGATATATANAAACCGTAATCTTTATTGGTAACATATTGATAAATAAAAGTGGATACCATCGCGATCACGACGACTAACACAAGAACATGTATCTTATAATAATCCCAAAAGTAAGCAAGCTTTTCCTTGGAATTCATGGTACTGAANGCCTGCTTNTGCTGNTCTCTGATCTCTTCTGCAACTGACATGATATCATCTCCTGTATTGTCCNGTTTTTTCGAGTTTGCGAAGCAAATCTCGNAAAGTAAATTCTGAAAGAATTTACTTTTTTTTATCATATAAAGTTTGAAAAAGAATGTCAATGCGAAAACCCGTGCATTTATATGAAATTTTCATGAAAAAAATATAAAAAACCGATTGCACAAAAAGGATTTCGAAAAAAATCGAAGTGCGGTATAAAATGATGAAGAAACGAATATTTATTGTATTTTATGGTGAGCGGTGATAGAATCAGAAAAGAAATCACAGGAAAGGAATAACGAAAATATGATGCAGTCAAGAACACACACATGCAACGAACTCAGATTATCCGACGCGGGCAGCAAGGTCACTCTGGTCGGATGGTACGAGAATATCAGACAGGTCAGTAAGAATCTGGGCTTCCTGTTACTCCGGGACTTCTACGGTGTCACACAGATCGTCTTTGAGACGCAGGAGATGATGGACCGGTTAGAGGGCGTGAACAAGGAGTCCACGTTAATGATAGAAGGCACTGTGCGGGAGCGATCCAATAAGACGAACACGATCCCTACAGGCGAGATCGAGGTGGTGCCGACTAAGGTGGAGGTTCTCGGTAAATGTACTTATAATATACTGCCTTTTGAGATCAGACAGTCGAAGAATGCNGACGANAANATCCGGTTAAAATACCGCTATCTGGATCTGCGAAATCCGGATGTGAAAGATAAGATCCTGCTTAGGAGCCGTATNGTGACNGAGCTCAGNCAGAGAATGAACGANTTNGATTTNGTGGAGATCACAACACCGATCTTAACCTGTTCTTCGCCGGAGGGGGCAAGAGANTATCTTGTACCGGCCAGAAACCATCCGGGGAAGTTTTATGCGCTGCCTCAGGCACCGCAGCAGTTTAAGCAGATTTTGATGGCCTCCGGTTTTGACCGCTATTTTCAGATCGCGCCCTGTTTCCGGGATGAGGATGCGAGGGCGGACCGCTCGCCGGGCGAGTTCTATCAGCTTGATATGGAAATGGCTTTCGCATCGCAGGAAGATGTATTTTCCGTGATCGAGCAGGTGCTTCCGCCGGTATTTGAGAAGTACGGTGTATATGATCAGGCGTCGTCAGCGCCTTTTACGAGAATTCCGTATCTGGAAGCGCTGGAAAAATACGGAACGGACAAGCCTGACCTGCGGATCGACCTGACCGTTCAGGATGTTACGGAGCTGTTCGGTCAGTGTGAGTTTGAGCCTTTCAAGAATCATGTGATTAAGGCGGTCGTGACGGACGGTTATACAGCCACGNGAAAAGAGATTGATAAATTATGCGCGGACGTGGAAGTGGAGAGCGGCAGCAAGGCATACTGGTTCAGAGTAGACGAGAACGGTAATTATGTGGGCGGTATCTCCAAATTCCTGACAGACAGGAAGGCAGAGGTGGATGCCGCGCTTAACTTAAAGCCGGGCGACTTCATAGGCGTGACCGCNGGCGATAAGAATGCCGCGGTCAAGACGGCAGGTGTTCTCAGAAGAATGCTGGGTATGAAATCGGAGGGACATTTCAGNCAGGCATGNTATGAGTTTTGCTGGATTGTTGATTTCCCTATGTACGAGATNGGGGAAGAGTCCGGNGAGATAGAGTTCTGCCATAATCCGTTCTCTATGCCGCAGGGCGGAATGCGGGCACTTAATGAGTCAGAACCGCTTAGCATTCTGGCATACCAGTATGATTTGGTCTGCAACGGTGTGGAGCTGTCTTCGGGTGCAGTCCGTAATCATGACCCGGAGATCATGGTGAAGGCATTTCAGATTGTAGGATTGGGTGAGGAAGANGTGAANGCGAAATTNCCGGCAATGTACAACGCATTCTGTTACGGTGCGCCGCCGCATGCAGGNATTGCTCCGGGCGTGGACAGAATGGTCATGCTGCTTGCGGGTGAGGACAGCATCAGAGAAGTAATTCCTTTCCCGATGAACAAACAGGCGCAGGATATTATGATGGGCGCACCCGCGCAGGTGGATGACAGGCAGCTTCGGGATGTGCATATTGAGATCAAGATGCCGAAGGAAGAGTGAAGAGTGAAAGTTGTAACCTATTGCTTGAAACTTTCTGCGTTTTGTTATATGATAAATTATAACTGTTCAGAAGGTGCTTANGCGAGGTGTTTTTTGTGAGTGAAGCGTAAGCGGAAGTCACAGAAAACCCGAGGCAGACATGCTTCCCGACGCGTGATATTGCGCCGGACAGAATATCGATATATAAGTAGTTTGTGCCCTACGGCTGTAAAATTGCAGAATAATAGAAAGGTATGGTTATAAATATGAGTGAAACGTATGTGGAATGTCTGGTGGCAAGAAAATCCTCGCCGGTCTTAAGCTTTCTGAAAATGCTGCTGATTATGCTGACGGTGGTGTTTGTGGTGATCGGGGTGATGTATATTCCGGGACTGTTTGTCGCGATCGTAACCGGCATACTGGCGTATGTTGTGACTATGAAGGCGGATCTGGAGTATGAGTATCTGTATCTGGACAGAGAGATCAGTGTTGATAAGGTTATGGCCAAGAGCAGGAGAAAGAAAATGGGATCTTTTGCGATAGAAAAGATGGAGATTTTTGCNCCGCTTAATTCTCACAGACTGGATTCCTATAAGAACCGTGAGCTTAAGACGCTGGATTACAGCTCNCGNANTGCCGCGCAGCCGGAGNGNAGATANATGATGNTNTGGAANGGAGATACGAAGATCATTCTGGAGCCCAATGAGGANATGATCAAGGCGGTTCAAAGNGTTGCNCCGCGTAAAGTATTTACGGATTAAAGAATAGTAATGGGAAAAGTAATACTGTCAGTTATTTAACTGGCAGTATTCTTTACATAAATGTAACGATTTGTTGTATACGGCTTTTGCTGCGGACAGGAAATGTTACAGNGAAACTAATTAATATCACAACACAGGAGGAGAAAAGATGGGTCAGATTATTGGAGAAGGAATCACTTTTGATGATGTACTATTGGTACCGAGCTACTCTAAAGTGATTCCGAATCAGGTGGATTTAACAACATGGCTTACGAAGAAGATCAGACTGAACATTCCGATGATGAGTGCGGGTATGGACACTGTAACCGAGCACCGGATGGCGATCGCTATGGCGAGGCAGGGCGGAATCGGTATTATTCATAAGAACATGTCCATTGAAGCGCAGGCGGAAGAAGTTGATAAAGTCAAACGTTCAGAAAACGGTGTCATAACAGACCCATTCTCATTAACTCCGGAACATACATTAGCCGATGCGGACGCACTCATGGCTAAATTCAGGATTTCCGGCGTTCCCATTACGGAAGGCAGGAAANTGGTCGGTATCATAACCAATCGNGATTTAAAATTCGAGACAGATTTCACAAAGAAAATTAAACAGTCCATGACGTCCGAAGGTCTGATCACTGCAAAAGTAGGTATCACGCTTGATGAGGCAAAGCAGATTCTTGCTAAGGCGAGAAAAGAAAAACTGCCTATTGTAGATGACGATTATAATCTGGCGGGTCTGATTACGATTAAAGATATTGAAAAAACGATCAAATATCCGCAGTCAGCGAAAGACAGCCAGGGGCGGCTGCTATGCGGCGCGGGCGTGGGCATTACGGCCAACGTGCTGGAGAGAGTGGAAGCGCTTGTGAACGCCAAGGTGGATGTGATCGTTCTTGACAGCGCGCACGGACATTCAGAGAACGTGCTGCATTGTCTACGTATGATTAAAGAGAAATTCCCGGATCTCCAGGTGATTGCCGGTAATGTAGCGACCGGAGATGGCACAAGAGCTTTAATTGAAGCCGGAGCGGATGCGGTGAAGGTCGGTATCGGGCCGGGATCCATCTGCACCACCCGTGTGGTAGCGGGTATCGGTGTNCCGCAGATCAGCGCGATTATGGATGCTTATTCCGTGGCGAAGGAATATGATATCCCGATTATTGCGGACGGAGGCATCAAGTATTCCGGGGATATGACGAAAGCGATTGCGGCGGGCGGTAATGTCTGTATGATGGGAAGCATGTTTGCAGGCTGTGAGGAGAGTCCGGGTACATACGAACTTTATCAGGGAAGAAAATATAAGGTATACCGTGGAATGGGATCTATTGCGGCCATGGAGAACGGAAGTAAAGACCGCTATTTCCAGTCCGATGCCAAGAAACTGGTTCCGGAAGGTGTGGAAGGACGGGTTGCCTATAAAGGATCCGTAGAGGATACGGTGTTCCAGTTGATGGGCGGCCTCAGATCCGGCATGGGCTATTGCGGTACGGCTACCATCGAAGAATTGAAACAAAACGGCAGATTTGTTAAGATTTCCGCCGCTTCCCTTAAGGAGAGCCATCCTCATGATATTCATATCACTAAAGAAGCGCCGAACTACTCCGTAGACGAGTAACGAGGCAGCGCAGCGGATTGCACGTGCCGGGACGGTAAACAGTGTATACGATTATCAGATACGGGGAGACAAGGGGAGTTCCAGATGGACGGTTTATATCAAACAATTTTAGACCGAAGGGAATTACAGAAGATTCAGAATGATTTCTGTGCAGCGACCGGGATCTATGCATTCTGCATGGGCAGTGANGGCACTGAACTGACAGACATGTCAGGTAGTGATTGGGAGAAAGAGAGACTGACCGGGCAGATACCGAGAGATAAGTTGATGTCTCTTTTGCGCAGGGTATCGGAGAGCAGTCTGGAGGACCAGGCGATTGAGGAGACAGAGATTGACGCGTTACAATATGCCGTAGTCTGCGTGAAGGAAGAGGGAAAGGCGGTTCTGACGTGGCTGGTATATGCGGTGCTGTCTGATGCTCCNTCGCAGGAAGGACGTGAGTTNGCACAGGATTTCCGCTATCAGACGACGGGGCGGCAGTTTAATCTGGCCTTGGATCTGCTTCGGGAGATCAGCAGACATATGGTGGTCGATAAGCTTGTGGCTGAAGAGGCAAAGGCAGAAAGCCTCAGAAGCCGTTCTTCCAGAGAAGAGATGGAGGATATGCTTAAGCGGACGGCCGCCACAACGCAGATCGTGCAGATGCTGGACAGTGATGCGCCCATTGAGAGTGTTCTGTCGGGCATCCTTACAACAGTGGGAAGTTTCCTGAAGATTGACTGTGCCTATCTATATTCCGTGGGTGGATCGGCAGCGGGGAAGATGGACGTGATTGCTGAATGGTGTAATGACGGCGTGCTTTCCGGTTATGACCAGACCAGAAATCAGCCGCGCCCNGCATATCTGTACCGGGANAAACCGCTGGTTCTTTCCTCGGCNTCGGGCNGAGAAGGTTATGAGGANGAGCTGNCTAANGAAGGTATTCAGGCGCTTGCGGCGTTTCCGATCGAATTGAAAGAACAGATCGGCATGTATGCATGTTTTGAGATGACACGGACATCACGTAATTGGGCTGTGGAAGAAATCAAGTTTTTGAATGATTCCGTCAAAGTGCTGCAGAGTATTATCACGAAAAGAATCCAGAAAAATTCTCTGGCGGGATCATATGCGGCATTGGAAGAGGTGCTGAATAATGTGGGCAGTTCGATTTATGTGAGAGATAAGGAAACGGAAAAAATTCTTTTTGCCAACAGGCGGCTTCGTAATATTTTCCGAGAGGAGCTTGAGCAGAATAAGCTGGCGGCAATATTTGAGAGCAGGGTGCCGAGGGACAGGCAGGAAGGCAGCCTGGAAGTATTTACGGAGGATAAGGGCAGCTGGTACGACATTTTTTATAAGAATATCAAATGGGTGGACGGCAGAGATGTGTTCATGTGCTCGATCCATGATGTGACCGAGAAGAAAATGTATCAGAAGAAGATCGAGCGACAGGCGTACACTGACTTTCTGACCGGTCTTTTTAACAGACTCTGCTGCGAACGGGATTTGGCCAAGTATGTGGATGCTGCCAAGAACACAGGCACGGAAGGCGCCGTGCTTTATCTGGATCTGGATGATTTTAAGCATATTAACGACAGCCTTGGACATCAGTATGGCGACGTACTGCTCAAATCTATTGCGAACGGCATGAGAAAGGTGCCGGGCATTCAGAATTCCTGCTATCGCATGGGCGGCGATGAGTTTGTCATTATCGTGCCGCCGGATCAGTATGAGACACTCGACCGGATCGTGGAAGGGGTCAAGGCGGTTTTCGCCAGACCATGGTTTTTGAAAAATGCGGATTATTACTGTACGATGAGTATGGGAATCGTGCATTACCCGACGGAAGGAGAGGACGTACAGGAATTGATCAGGAAAGCGGATATCGCCATGTATGAGGCGAAGAAGTCCGGTAAGAACCGNTCGGCCGTCTACAGCAACAGTATTAAGAGCGACTCCGATAAGCGCCTTGACATGGAGAAAAATATGCGCGATGCGGCAATCGANGGGTANAAGGAGTTTGAAGTATATTATCAGCCGATCATCGACATTCAGGAGAACGGAAAATGTACCGGAGCGGAAGCGCTGATTCGTTGGAACAGTGTGGAGATGGGATTTATGTCGCCGGCAGATTTNATTCCGCTTGCGGAGTATCTCGGACTGATCAATCCTATCGGAAGTTATGTGTTACAGCAGGCGTGTGAGGCATGTAAAAGTTGGAATGATAACGGACACCCGGGATATAAGGTGAATGTGAATCTGTCGGTGGTGCAGCTCTTACAGCAGGATATTGTGGAGACAGTGGCGGAGATTATTCAGAAAAGCGGAATCAATCCCCACAATCTGACCTTGGAAGTGACAGAAGGGCTGGCCATCGATGATCTGGAGCGGATGAAGGCGATACTGGGACAGATCAAGGAGCTGGGAGTGCGGATCGCACTGGATGATTTCGGAACAGGATATTCTTCACTGAGCCACATCAGGGAGCTGCCTTTTGATGTCATTAAAGTAGATCAAAGTTTTGTCAGGGATCTGGCTGAGGATAATTATTCCAAATCTTTTATTAAGATGGTGTCGGATCTGGCGGATGCCATCGGTGTTTCCATCTGCGTGGAAGGCATCGAGACGAAGGAGCAGTATAAGGTGTTAGANGGCATGAAGG
The DNA here is from genome assembly GCA_014804485.1 of Lachnospiraceae bacterium. Taxonomy (GTDB): domain Bacteria; phylum Bacillota; class Clostridia; order Lachnospirales; family Lachnospiraceae; genus UBA3282. Next base: position 5,361 of record JAAUZT010000014.1, on the reverse strand, counting down.
TGAGAATGATACAGGGGTATTATTTTGACAAACCCATGCCGAGAGCGGCGTTTGACGAGAAATATGTGGCACAGAGNGCACAGAGTGCGTCTGGCAGNCCTGCACAAAAGAAAACAAATCGTTCCGCGGGCAAGCGGACGAAGAAAAAATGAGGAGAAAGATATGGAGAAAAANAATTTGGCGAAGGAGCTTGCGGGTAACGCTTACCCCGGCAGAGGGATCGTGATCGGAAAGTCTGCAGACGGGAAATACGCTGTAACAGCTTATTTTATCATGGGAAGAAGCTCTAACAGCAGGAACCGTGTTTTTGTGGAAGAAGGAGAAGGCATTCGGACACAGGCATATGATCCGTCTNANTTAGANGATCCCAGNCNNATNATCCGTCTAAATTAGAAGATCCCAGTCTGATCATCTATGCGCCGGTCAGAGTGCTGGGCAATAAGACGCTCGTGACGAACGGCGACCAGACGGATACGATCTATGAACTTATGGATAAGCAGCAGACTTTTGAACAGGCGCTGCGCACCAGAGAGTTTGAGCCGGATGCGCCTAACTATACGCCTCGTATTTCAGGTATTATGCATTTGGAAAACGGCAGGTATAATTACGCAATGTCTATTCTTAAGAGCAATAACGGCGATCCGTCTTCCTGCAACAGATATACGTTTGCTTATGAGAATCCGACGGCGGGCGAGGGACATTTCATCCATACCTATATGGGTGACGGGAATCCGCTGCCGAGCTTTGAGGGTGAGCCCACGTTGGTAGGCATAGAGGGTGATATCAACAGCTTCACGAAGACGGTGTGGGAAAACCTGAATGAGGAGAATAAGGTGTCGCTGTTTGTGCGCTTTATTGAGATTGAGAGTGGGAAATACGAGACCCGTATTGTAAACAAAAACGGAAAGGAATAACAACATGAACGAATTAGAACTGAAATACGGCTGTAACCCGAATCAGAAACCGTCGAGGATTTATATGGCAGACGGGAGTGAGCTGCCGATCAAGGTGTTGAACGGTAAGCCGGGATATATTAATTTTTTGGATGCTTTTAACGGATGGCAGTTGGTGAAGGAATTAAAGAAGGCGACGGGACTTCCGGCGGCAACTTCTTTTAAGCATGTTTCCCCGGCGGGAGCGGCGGTGGGGCTGCCGCTGACGGATGTGGAGAAGAAGATTTACTGGGTGGACGATCTGGATATGGAGTTTACACCGCTGGCGAACGCTTATGCGAGGGCGAGAGGTGCGGACAGAATGAGTTCTTTCGGTGACTTTATCTCCCTGTCTGATGTCTGTGATGTGGCGACCGCCAGGATTATCAAAAGAGAAGTGTCTGACGGTGTGATTGCACCGGGGTATGAGCCGGAGGCGTTAGAGATTCTGAAGGCGAAGAAGAAGGGCGGATATAATGTCATCGAGATCGACGAGAATTATGTACCGGCGCCTGTTGAGGTGAAGCAGGTATACGGCATCAGCTTCGAACAGGGCAGGAATGAGCTGAAAATCGATGACGAGTTTTTCAACAATATTGTGACGGAGTCTGAAGATATGCCCGAGCAGGCGAAGATCGATCTGGCGATTGCCATGATTACCTTGAAATATACGCAGTCCAACTCCGTGTGCTATGTAAAGGGCGGACAGGCGATCGGTATCGGCGCAGGGCAGCAGTCGAGGATTCATTGTACCAGACTTGCAGGCTCTAAGGCGGATAACTGGTTCCTGCGTCAGTCTCCCAAGGTACTGGGGCTGCAGTTTGTAGATAGCATCGGTCGTGCAGACAGAGATAATTCCATTGACTTGTATATCGGCGAGGATTACATGGATGTGCTGGCGGAGGGCGCATGGCAGAAGATCTTTAAGGTGAAACCGGAAGTGTTCACCAGAGAAGAGAAGCGTGCGTGGCTGGATCAGATGAGCGATGTGGCGCTGGGGTCCGATGCATTCTTCCCCTTTGGCGACAATATCGAGCGGGCGCATAAGAGCGGCGTGAAATATGTAGCGCAGCCGGGTGGTTCCGTGCGGGATGATAATGTAATCGAGACGTGTAATAAGTATGGTATGACGATGTGCTTTACGGGGATTAGGTTGTTCCATCATTAGAAGGTATTGTTTACACATTGGCTTAGATGTCCGCTCAGAGGGGAGTTAATATCTGCGTCACCGCGCTCTCGCTCCGCAAAAAGCGTAGCGGACACTAGACTCGTGAAATACCTCGTCAAGTGCCGACGCTTTTTGAGGGGTTCCTTCAGATATTAACTCCCCTCTGAGCTTAGGTTGTGATGTGGGTGTGAAAAGTGACCATTCGAATGATTTATGTTAGTTTAGTATTGGATGAAAATTGATTTTTTATATTAAAAGTGTTATTATTTTAACGATGGGTTTCCAAGGTGGAACCGGAGTTCGGGTGATATGATGCCGATGGGCGTGTATCAGAATAATATAACGAGAAAATAAAGGAGTGGAATGGTGAGATGAGCAAGAGTTTTGATGATCTGTTATCTAAGGTATCCGAGTGTAGTATTAAGAAAGTCGCAGTTGCGGTTGCACAGGACAGCGCCGTGCTGGAAGCGGTAGTTGCGGCGAAAGAACGTAATATCGCAGAGGCAATTCTGGTCGGCGATGAGGATAAGATCAAGGAGGTAGCTGCAGCAGATAATGTTGATATCAGCGGTTTTGAGATCATTGACGAGAAGGATAACTATACGGCGGCTCTGAAAGCGGTAGAGCTGGTACATCAGGGTAAGGCAGACATGTACATGAAAGGTCTGATCGACACGAAATCATTCTTAAAGAGTGTGTTAGATAAAGAAGTGGGATTAAGAACCGGTAAGGCATTGTCCCATGTGTGCGTATTCGAGGTGGAAGGAATCGACCATCTTCTGTTCCTGACAGACGTTGCATTTATGACATATCCTACGCTGGAAGATAAAGTACATATTATTGAGAACACAGTGGATGTCTGTCATGCATGCGGCATTTCGAATCCTAAGGTGGCGCCTCTTGCGGCAGTAGAAGTTGTAAATCCTAAGATGCCTGTTACCGTTGAAGCGGAAGAACTCACCAAGATGTGCGAAGAAGGCAAGATTACGGGATGTGTTGTAGACGGGCCGCTCTCTTTAGACCTTGCGATCGATCCCGAAGCGGCTAAGCATAAGGGCGCAGAAGGCAGAAAGATCGTGGGCGATGCCGATGTGCTTCTGTTCCCCGATATCCATGCCGGAAATCTGGTATACAAGTGTCTGGTACATACGGCAAAAGTTAAGAACGGCAATATCCTGACAGGAACGAAGGCTCCTGTTATTCTGACATCCCGTTCCGATGACTTCGAGACAAAAGTAAATTCTCTGGCGCTCGGCGCAGTTATGGCAGGCGCAATGGCTAAGATGAACTGATTAAAAATCACACTAACGTGTTAATTTTATTAATTAGGAGGTCAAACAATATGGCAGTAAAAAGTTTAATCATCAATCCGGGTTCCACATCCACCAAAATCGGTGTGTTTGAGGATGAAACTCTACTCTTTGAGGAGACTTTAAGACACTCGACGGAAGAGATTGCACAGTATGCATCCATCGTGGATCAGAAGGATTTCCGGAAGGAAATTATTGTAAATCTCTTAAAAGAGAAAAATTTCGATATTAATTCTTTAAACATGGTCGTAGGACGCGGCGGTATGCTGAAACCTATTCCGGGCGGCACATACGCAGTCAGCGATGAGTTGTTGGAGGATCTGAAAATCGGTAAGCAGGGGCAGCATGCTTCCAATTTAGGCGGTATTCTGGCAAAGGAGATTGGCGATTCGATCGGCGTGCCTTCTTATATTGTAGACCCTGTCGTAGTGGATGAGTTAGATTCGATTTCCCGCTATTCAGGCGTGCCGGAGCTTCCGCGGACGAGCGTGTTCCATGCGTTGAACCAGAAAGCGGTAGCGAAGCGTTATGCAAAGGAGCAGGGTAAGGATTATGCTTCTTTGAATCTGGTGGTAGTGCATATGGGCGGCGGCGTATCTGTAGGCGCACACAAACAAGGTAAGGTAGTGGATGTATTCAATGCTCTGGACGGCGACGGCGCATTTTCTCCTGAGAGAGCAGGCGCGGTACCCAGCGGTGCACTCATTAAGATGTGCTTCTCCGGACAGTACACAGAGAAAGAAGTATATAAGAAGATCTGCGGTAACGGCGGATTCAATGCTTACTGCAACACCAATGATATGCGCGATGTAGATAAGATGGTCGAGGCGGGTGACGCCAAGGCGAAAGAAGTACGCGATGCTTTCATCAGACAGGTGGCTAAGGACATCGGTTCCATGGCATGTGTGCTTGAGGGTAAAGTAGATCAGATCGTCGTGACCGGCGGTATCGCTTATGATAAGGCTGTCGTAGAGGGTCTTAAGGCACAGGCAGGCTGGATCGCACCGATGACGATCTATCCGGGTGAGGACGAACTGCTTGCACTTGTACAGGGTGGTCTGCGTGTATTAAACGGCGAAGAGAAGGCTATGGTATATTGATCCTGCAGGATACATAGCCTCTTTATTCTATAGGAAATTCCTACGTACATGCACGAGTTCGCGAAGCGAATCTCACAATTGAGCGTAGCTCGATTTTTAAGAGAATGATATACATATATGAAACGTCCGGTAGAGGTTGTACCTTTGCCGGACGTTTTTTGACGGAGACCATTTATATATTATTTTTCTGATAAATAATTTTTTTAATTGTACCTGCGGAAACTCAAGGAGCTTTTACAGTTGAATTTACCCCCTGAATCTGTTAGAATATACGTTGGTGTTTTATAATACACAGCAAGGGATATACAACAGGGGTGTTTCATTAGGAAAGCAAGTTGCGTATCTGATACAATATGTATTCGGTACACGGAAATGAGGAAATCATGGGCGTAGTTCAGAAAGTGTTTGGAACACACAGCGAAAGAGAGATTAAGCGTATTGAAGGTCTGGTTAAGAAGATTGAAGACCTTCGCCCGACGATGATGGAGATGTCGGATGAGCAGCTGCGTGATAAAACGAAGGAATATAAGAAAAGGCGGGAAGAAGGAGAGACGCTTGACGATCTCCTTCCGGAAGCATATGCCACGGTGAGAGAGGCGGCGAGGCGTGTTCTCAATACGGAGCATTACAGGGTGCAGTTGATCGGTGGTATTATTCTGCATCAGGGACGTATTGCCGAGATGAAGACCGGTGAAGGTAAGACCCAGACCTGTCTTCTGCCTGCATATCTGAATGCATTAGAGGGTAAGGGCGTGCATGTCGTTACCGTCAACGTTGATCTGGTGAATAGTGAGGCGGAGTGGATGGGAGAGGTGCATGAGATCCTTGGATTACAAGTCGGTGTTGTCTTA
>JAAUZT010000013.1 GCA_014804485.1 Lachnospiraceae bacterium | reverse complement strand
AGATTTCTGATCAGCAAGCACTAAGATTTTCATTAGAGCCCTCCGTTTTCATCTGACTCGTTCTTCTGATTTCCGGAATTTTTCTCCGTACCGGATTCATCTACTTTAACACCCAGAAAATTTACAAGTGTCCGGGCTTCATCCGTCAGTTCGTCTAATTCCGGAATTCTTCCGATCACATTCTCTGCCAGCCAGTCCATGGTAATAATCTCCTCCGGTCCCAGACTCTCACCTTTCTCGCACTGTACAACACCCCCCTGTGCATAGATCGGACCGTCAAAGGGATGGAAGGCTCCTGCGCGTATCGAACTTTTCAGAAACTCAATAAGTCTATTGGTTCCGTGAGGCATAGATTTTGAGCAGATTACATCAATAACATCCGCAGACATTCCCCACCAGTAATTGACCGCCTTCTTTCCTTTCTGTGTCTCCGCCTCCGTGTTGCCGCCACTGTAAATATTCCTAATTATTTTCTCATAAAATTTTCCCCAGTCCCAGATCGGTGTTGCAAGATTCTCAAGGGTACCGTCTTCTCTTTTCGCATAAAGGCCATATGCTCTGGAAGCATTCTCCGGAGTAATCATATCGCTGTCAGATACAAAGACGATTCCTTCCTGCTTCAGTCTTTCTCTGGCATCCATTCCTTTAACTTTCGTCCATTCCAGATGAATCTGCACATAGGGATTGATCATTTTAGCCCCCAGAGCAAATGCGTTAATGTTCGCCAACGTGCCATAGATAGGATAGTCTGCCACGTATCCGAGTCTGTCGGTTCTGGACAGCGCCGCCGCAATAGCACCCATCAGGAACTTAGACTCATACATCCTGGCATAATATGTACAAATAGAGGAATAGGACATCTTGATCGAACAGTTATATATTTTTACTTTCGGATGATGAACCGCGGAACGCACACTCTGGTTTATCATCTGCGTGGCTGTCGTAAAGATCAGCTCACAGCCTGCCGCGATCGCCTGCTCAATGGCCTCTTCCACTTCCTCCTCCGTGTCGGCCTTATCAAAAGCCATCGTTTCTATTTTACCGTCAAACGCCTGCTCCAGATACAATCTTCCCAATTCGTGGGCATATGCCCAACTGGAAGTTTCCGTCGTCTTCATATAAATAAATGCTATTTTCAGAGAATCCGGAATTCCCGTCGGAAGCAGTTTATTCAGAAGAGAGGATTTAACCTGTTCAGGAGCCTGCACAAGCTCTACCTGACTGCCTTGATCGGCAAGGGTGATCTCTGTCCAAATTTTCTGGAGTGAGCGGCTTATTTCCTGTTCTGTTTCATCTATAACCTTATCGTATCCGTATATTTCTACATAAATCAAAAAAGCATCAGATACATTGATATCCAATTTCTCGCCATGTGCCTTGTTGAATGCAAGCTCGAAGTTATAGCAGGCAGAATGCAGATCCATTCTGTCATCATCACTCCAGACTTCATCCTCTGCTTTTCCCATAAGTTTCAGAAGCTTTTTATAACTCCCTTCTTTGGAAAAGCAGACATCATAACTTTGCGAAACCTCATAAAAATCCAGAAATTCATAATACAGGCGATTTTCCTTATCATCTGATCTCTTGGGAACCAGACGGGTAACGCTTGCGGAAAGGCTGTAGGTTTTCAAGTACTTCATAACACTGACACGCTTGTTACCTTCCTGCACATAAAACTGATTCATAAATTCATAAGCGATGATTGGGTCGTTGATCCCGTCATCAATCTGATGGTTATAAAGCGATCCCCACTTCATCCCAAATTCCGAGTTCTCGGGAAGAAGCGGCATAAAATTATTGGCGAACGCATTAGACCGCCCCACCGTCTTCGTTCCTACAATCTTAGATAGCGGAATATCCATGATTCCCAGATTTTCAATTGATGCCACTTCGGTATAAGATATCATTTCATCCAGTACCGGGAGATAAGGGTATTCGCCCTTAGTGAGTGCAGTCCGATAACTGCGTCGTCCCTGCTTTAACGCTGCTGCATAATCATTAGATGCCATAACAGTACCTTCCTTGTATAATAATATGTATTAAAATATTTTTTATAGTTTATTCTTATCTTACCATTTCATGTCGAAATTGAAAAGGTTATATCGCACATGTTTCTATTACAAATATGTGCAATATGTGAAAATACCCCGCCGTTTATAGCAGGGCATTTTGGACTACTTATCACCATCTTTTTTCTTCTTAATGTTCCTGATAATACAAACTGCTGCGATTGCGATAAAAGCAACGGTGATAACTACTTCAAATATTTCGTACATTCCTCTTCCCTCCTTATCTTAATTTTGTTAGTCTTTTTAATCTATTCAATAATTGAATTTAACTGCCTGTGTATATTCCGTTTGTAACCCAAAAGTTGTCAACCTACATTAACCATGAAAATACCCCCATCAAAATAAATATCTTCGCCCTTTTCGTCTTTATAGAAAGACACCCTCTCTTCCCCTATTTTTCTAAATCCAAGGGAAGNCAACAGNCTGACNGANGGTANATTNTTCAANGCTGTTCCCGCTATAAATCGTTTGCTNCTGTCTCTTGATAACCATTCCATCAACATTTGCATNCTTTCCTTTGCNTATCCCATACCATGATATTTACTATGAAAGCAATATCCACACTCATAACCGTCATCGTTCTTATGAAANTCGATATACCCAATCATNTCNTTTTGANCGCACACANCAAAACACATATGCTCCTTATGAGGNGATAATTTNGCCATACNTTCAGCTTTTTCCCGCACTTCNGCTTCATCTAATGAATGCGGAACATCATACTTTGAGAACTCAGATTGATTAAAATCTTTCCATATTTCAATCAGGTTTTTCCAATCATCTGATCTAATGTATCGAATATTCAATCTTGATGTTTTTAGTATCATGTTTTTATCCCCACTCGATCTGGCCCCTTTTCCNGTTTGGTTTCAGCAGANGCTGTCATCTCTCNTAAATCAANTTGACTCTTAACATNTACAAATATTTCCCCACTTGTTCTNCACTTATCTGATACTGGTCACAAATTNTCNTAATGATCTCATGTTCCGGTATGCTTANACTCCGAAGGATATTTACCGTTCCACTCAACGTCTTTTCATGTTCTTCCCGTAACTCTGTAATTGTCCGGTTCCGCTCGTCGAGCTCCTCCTTCTGCTTATCGAGCTCGNCNNTCTGCGNATCTATCGTATCCTGCATCTCATCAATCATATACTGCACCGTATTCCGNTCAAGCTCATACAGTTCTTTCGAGAACATCTCCATCACCCTCTCTACATTCCGGCAAATCTCATAGCCTTCCTCATATATTTCGCGGAACTCAGGATATGTTTCCATCAACCCTATAATAGTTTCCGGCTCATCACTTGAAAACAAGNCCAACCATGCATCCCTCTTGTCTTTTATGTCTTTATTTTGCTTGCTTTTCCGAAAGATGTCAAGCGGAATGAACAGGTATTTCTGCAGAAACTCCATATGCAATCCTGTGTCAGACTTTTGTTCGAAAAAATGATAATANNTNTCAGNATANTCATAGAANTCTGNNGGNCTNTTNTCAAACAAAACTATTGTATAGACACTCTTGATATCGCGGTAGCTAAACTTCTTTTTCTTCTCTNCTCTCACCCGCTTATACTGGCGCAGAAGCAAGTCTGCCGAATAACAGGCACACCTTTGCCCNGGNAACAGATANCCNATNTTCTGCATTTCAACATTNGCTATGCTNCCATCCTCCAATTCTACAACAATATCCATGATCAGCAGGGAACTCTCGTCCGCGATCCTGGCGGAATCATTCGGCAAAACCTTCACTACCCTGACCCTTTGACCCAACAGACTGGATAGAAAATCATTGAATCGCTTTGGTACATACTCCGGGTTCATGATCTCTTTAAAAAAGCCATCATACAGTAGTTTTAGTCCCTTTACACCGGTACAGATATTCAGGAATTCCTCCTGCTGTTCCGGCTCCCAGCCGCCAAACTTTGCCTGAAGTGCATCGCTCTTTGCAATCTCCGCCAGCACCTCCTCCCTCCCCCTGATTATCGGGAAATATTCTTTTAATTTTGTTGCCATACCTTGTCCTCCTCTTAGGTAAATTTTTGCTCCAAACACAAAATAGTTGGAAGTTCCGGCAGAAACTGCCAATCGTGCGAAATGCACAAATGATATAACTATAAGAATAAATCTGATATGATAATAAATTATCTCTTTTAAGCAGGACTGTCAAGTATTTCTCTTCCACCGCCCGAACCTTATTGATCTCATAGTGGTCATAATACCCTGATATTTTTAAAAACAAGAAGTAAAAGAAAGCATCCTTCAAGCTTATAAAATGACCTGAAGGATGCTCTCTTTGCTTTAAAAGTTTTCCGTAAAAATACTATGCTGCATCGTTATTATAAACTGCAATTTCTTTTTGTTATATCTAAAATTGCGATATGCAGTTGATGAAACAGCTCGTCGTAGCCAAGCCGTTTACCATCAAAACGCGTCACGCCCACATGCAGAGTAAGCGGAATCTCTTTCTCTTCCCATACAAAAGGCCGCTCGTTACTACTTTTGATCATCTCAGCAAGAGAATCCGCATACCTTTTGTCCTCACTATCTGTCAACAGAGCAAATTGATCTCCGCCGATGCGGAATACCACATCGTTTTCACCGGCTGCATCCTGAATACGCCGCAGTGCCTCTACAATCGCCACATCCCCNGCTTTATGGGAAATCTCATTAATTGCAATCATATGTTTAATATCGCAGAGCACAAAACAGCAGGATCTCCGCTCCTGAAAAAGGTCATATAACTCGCTGATATCCACACGTTTTCTTTCTGTCATCGTCACATCTCCTTCCCCCAACGGTCCTGTCAACCTTGGGAATAACTCCGAGAACCGCCTTGCACCACGGAATTCGGATGGTTTACAGTTCCAGAACCCGCGAAATGCGCGCGTAAAAGATTCATTGGTTCCATATCCATAACGAAGTGCAATCTCNAAAATCCCTGTATCCGGCTCACATACAATATCGTGTGCTGCCCTTGTGAGTCTCCTCCGCACCAGATATTCCCTGATCGACATATGATTAACATAGCGAAACAGCTTTTCCAACGTCGATCTGGAACAATAGCATGCCGCCGCTACATCCTCTGTTTTGATATTGTCTTTCAGATGTTTTTCCATATACTCTAACGCATCTACAAGAAGTTCCATTTTGTTCATGCATTCACCTCTTTTGCGCTTACGCAAATCCGTTTCGATATCGATACGACTCGTTCTTTCAGATTCATTGTAACAGAGTACCCATATAGTTTCTTGACATTTTCAGTAAAAAAAATACACATCGTTCAGACCCACTCCAACCGATTTACAAACGCCACTTTCTCCTCTCCCCTGCGAATCCTTCCGATCTCATAACAATTATAATATTCCGAAATATGCCGCATAACTGCTGCCGCGTCCTTTTCTCCCACTACAATATTCAAACCTACCCCGCAGTTAAATGTGTGAAGCATCTCCTCATCACTGATATTACCGCTCTTCTTAATATACTTAAAAATAGGAAGCGGACGGATCTTCGACAGGTCGATTTCCGCCGTCAATCCTTCCGGTATCACCCTTCCCAGATTCCCCTCTATTCCGCCTCCGGTAATATGTGCCATACCGTGAAGAATATTTTTACCGAATAATCCCTTNACCGCCTTATAGTACGGCGTATGCGGTTTCATNATCTGTTCTATAAAAGTCACACCCTCAATCTTATCCAACTTGATCTGCGGCATTCTATCCATTAACATTCTTATCAGCGAATAACCGTTGGTGTGCAGTCCGTTAGATGCCACAGCCAGTACAGCGTCACCGTCTTGAATCGCGGAACCGTCAATCACATCTTTTTTCTCTACGATGCCTGCAATGCTGGATGTCAGGACATATACGCCTGCGTCTACCACGAGTGGCTGAATGGAAGTCTCTCCACCCACAAGGGCGCAGTNGTTTTTCCGACAGGCATCCGAAATCCCTTTCACCAGACTATTGATCGTATCTTTCTCCGCATTTCCGCATACGATCGTATCTAATACTGCAAGAGGCTTTGCGCCCATAACAATAATGTCATTCACAAGATGATTGATCATATCATGGCAGATAGATTCCGTATAGCCGTACTCCATCGCCAGTTTTTGCTTAGAACCGGGCTCTTCCGATTTCAGAACAAGAACCGGTTCCTTCATCATCGGAAAATGAATGTCATANAGAGACGCAAAAGCTCCCATTTTATTGAGCACTCTTTTATCTTCTGTCTCCAGATGTTTTGCCATTTCTTTTTTGATGGTATCTGTGTAAGCAATATCCACGCCTGCCTTGCTGTAAGACATTCCATCCGCTGACTTCTCATTGCCTGACAGAATCTCATCCACCGTCACACGAAGAACTGTTGCCAAGTCGCATAGTATCTCCACATTCGGATAAGCATTTCCCGTCTCCCATTTGGAGACNGCCTGAAAAGAAATGTTCAGTTTATCCGCCAACTGTTGCTGTGTCAGTCCTGCCTCTTTTCTCTTGTTCATAATAAAATTTCCGATTTTGATACTATTTGTCATCTTTTCCCCTATTCTGATACGTTCTTTCCTCAAATCTGTTTTTATTAGNTGGCCAAAAGCAAATGTATGTTTACNGTTTTATACACATACCGCTTCTATAGTATAATTCTGCATATCTTTCATGCACAATAACCGGAATAGAGAAATATGGCGTTAAATTCAATAAATGGTTGAATTGTGCAAATTCAACCAAAATCATTCATCTATTTTGTGAATTAATTTGATTGATTTTGAATGAATTTGATGATATTCTATACTTAGAAAATATTACAAGAGAATAAAATTTTAAAAATTAGTAGGAGGTGAGGCAATGATTTATACAGTAACCTTTAATCCATCCCTGGATTACATCGTATCTGTGGATGACTTTAAACTTGGGCTTACGAACCGCACGAGCTCAGAGCTTTTGCTTCCGGGTGGAAAAGGAATTAACGTATCAACCGTACTTATGAATCTTGGAATTGAGAGTACAGCGTTGGGGTTTATTGCCGGATTTACGGGTGAGGAAGTAATAAGACGCCTGGAAGAAATGGGAGTACAAAATGGATTTATCCGAATTGAAGAAGGTTTTACGCGAATTAATCTGAAGCTGAAGACAATTGACGGGACTGAGATCAACGGACAGGGACCGGTCATCAGCGAAGATAAAGTAGAACTGCTGATGGATAAACTTAATGCTCTGGGAGATGGAGATACCCTTTTCTTATCCGGAAGTATCCCGGCATCCATGCCGAATGATGCATATCAAAGGATTATGGAGAGACTCGATGGCAGAGGAGTTCAGATTGTGGTAGATGCAACCAAGGATTTGTTGGTGAAGGTGCTGCCATATCATCCATTTTTGATTAAACCCAACAATCATGAACTGGGAGAGATTTTCGGAGTAGAATTAAAGACAAGAGAGTCAGTTCTTCCCTATGGAAAAAAGCTCCAAGAGATGGGAGCACAGAATGTTTTGGTATCCATGGCCGGAGAGGGGGCCGTACTGATTGCGGCAAACGGAACGGTTTATGATGCTCCGGCACCAAAAGGAACGCTGATAAACGGGGTAGGTGCAGGAGACTCTATGGTAGCAGGATTTATGGCAGGTTACATGCAAAAGCAGGATTATAAATATGCTTTTCATATGGGCGTGGCAGCAGGAAGTGCCAGTGCATTTTCGGAAAATCTTGCAACGAAGCAGGAAATCGAAGCTGTGTATAAACAAGTGAAAGAAAATGAGGAGGTAAAAAGATGAGGATTACGGATTTACTTGACGTAAGAAGTATTGCACTTGACGGAGCGCCAAAGAATAAAAAGGAAGCTCTTGACCAGATCGTAGGGCTCATGACAAAAAGCGGGCGGATTAATGATGAAGAAGCATATCGTAAACAGGTGTATGCAAGAGAGGAAGAAAGTACCACAGGTATTGGAGAGGGGATTGCAATTCCTCACGGAAAATGCGACGCGGTGAATAAGCCGGGGCTTGCAGCAATGGTAATTAAGGATGGAGTAGACTTTGATTCTCTGGACGGGGAACCGGTCACCCTGATGTTTTTGATTGCAGCGCCGAATACTAAGGACAATGTGCATCTGGATGTCTTAAGCAAATTGTCTATGATGCTTATGGATGAAGAATTTACTTCCAATTTGAGAAATGCCACGTCGGCAGAAGAGTTTCTTGATATAATAGATAAAGCAGATGATGAAAAAAAGAGCGTGGATGAGCGACTTGCGGATATGGGGGAAGCCAAAGCCGGGCAGGTGAAGATTCTTGCCGTAACCTCCTGCCCTACAGGAATTGCCCACACATATATGGCTGCTGAAGGAATAGAGAAAGCGGCAAAAGCAAAAGGCTGTTTTATTAAGGTAGAAACTAGAGGATCCGGCGGAGCAAAGAATATGCTTACAGATAAGGAAATTGCAGAAGCCGACTGTATTATTGTGGCAGCGGATGCACAAGTTCCGATGGATCGATTTGACGGGAAAAAGGTAATTGAGCGTCAGGTATCGGATGGCATCAACAAAGCGGATGAGTTGATTGATCTGGCAATCTCCGGCAATGCCCCTATATATAAAGGTAACAGTACTTCTGCAAGCACTGCTTCCGCGAAAGCCGGAGGCAGTATCGGACACCAGATTTATACGCAGCTCATGAATGGTGTTTCACATATGCTTCCTTTTGTCGTAGGCGGAGGTATCCTGGTAGCGATTTCGTTCTTAATTGACGGATTGTGCGTGGATATGAATGCACTTACAGAAGTAGAAAGATCGAGTTTTGGTTCCATCACGGCGGTCGCAGCATTATTTAACAAAATTGGCGGCGTAGCAATGGGAGTCATGCTTCCGATACTGGCGTGCTATATTGGTATGGCAATAAGCGACAGACCGGCATTAGCAGTCGGCTTTGTGGGTGGTATGATGGCAGCTAACGGCACATCAGGATTTCTTGGGGCTTTGGTTGCAGGTTTTGCCGCAGGATATATCATCAAAGGACTGATGAAGATCTGCAATAAGCTTCCTGAAGCGCTCGAAAAGATTGCGCCTGTTCTGATCTATCCGGTTGTTGGAATTCTGGCTATGGGCCTTCTTATGACATTTATTGTGGAACCTGTCATGGGAGGAATTAATACAGCATTGAATAACGGACTGACTAGTATGGGAGGATCCAGTAAAATTATTTTGGGGTTAATTCTCGGTGGTATGATGGCGATTGATATGGGCGGCCCATTCAACAAGGCTGCATACGTATTTGGTACTGCTGCAATTGCTGCCGGCAATTATGATATTATGGCAGCGGTCATGATTGGAGGTATGACGCCGCCATGCGCAATTGCACTTGCAACCCTGTTATTTAAGAACAAATTTACAAAAGAAGAAAGAGAATCCGGACCAATGAATTTCATTATGGGTCTTGCATTTATTACAGAAGGTGCGATACCATATGCAGCAGCAGATCCGACCAGAGTATTGCCGTCCTGTATTGTTGGTTCTGCAGTGGCAGGAGCACTTTCCATGCTGTTTGGATGTACACTGATGGCGCCGCACGGAGGTATCTTTGTGGTTCCGGTTGTAGGAAACGCATGGATGTATCTGATAGCACTTGTAGTAGGAACGGCAGTATCAACCGTGCTGCTTGGAGTTTTAAAGAAAAAAGTAGAATAACATCACATTTGAAGCTATGTTCGGAAGCATCGCGTCCGAAAAAAATAAAATAAATGGAGGAAAAAGAAATGAAAGAATTTAAGTACACAATCACAGATCCGGAAGGAATTCATGCACGCCCCGCAGGATTGCTTGTAAAAGCTGTAAAAGAATTTGCAAGCGACATTAAGATTGCAAAGGACGGAAAAGCAATGAGCTGCAAGGCTATTTTCGGAGTCATGGGTCTCGGAGCCAAGCAGGGAGACGAAGTAACGCTTACCTTTGAGGGGGAGGATGAGGAAGCGGCTTACGAAGCAATCAGCAAGTTTATGCAGGAAAATTTGTAAAACGGAGGAAGCTTATGAAGGTATATGACGGCAAAAGTGTATTTCAAGGAGTTGCTATCGGCAAGATCAGCGTTTACAAAAAAGGTGAACAACAGGTAAAGCGTATAAAAGTTACGGATACAGACGCTGAGCTGGCCCGTTATGAAGCTGCAAAAGCTAAGGCGTTAGAGCAGCTTCAGGGATTGTATGATAAGGCGCTCCATGAGGTTGGGGAAGCCAATGCTGCTATCTTTGAAGTACATCAGATGATGTTGGAGGACGATGATTATAATGACTCCATAGCGAATATGGTGCGTACCCAGGGAGTTAATGCAGAGTATGCGGTTGCATCCACCTGCGATAATTTTGCGCAGATGTTTGCATCCATGGATGATGATTATATGAAAGAAAGAGCTGCAGATGTGAAAGATATTTCCGAGCGTGTTCTTTCAATCTTAAGTGGAAACGACAGTGCTTCTGCCATGATGACAGAGCCGTCCATTATTGTGGCAGACGACCTTGCTCCTTCGGAAACGGTACAGCTTAACAAGGATATGGTATTATCTTTTGTCACAGTACACGGTTCCCTGAATTCACACACGGCAATTCTGGCAAGGACAATGGCGATCCCCGCACTGATTGGAACCCCTTTACCTCTGGATGACACCGTTGACGGTAAACTTGGAATAGTAGATGGCACCAGTGGGAAGATTTATGTAGATCCTGATGAGGAAACTCTGAATCGGATGACGAAGAGGCAGCAGGAGGAAGCAGAGAAAAAATCGCTTCTCCAAACCCTTAAAGGAAAAGAGAATATTACACTTGACGGCAAAAAGATTATGCTTTATGCAAATATTGGTAATATTAAGGATCTGGGAACCGTAATACAAAATGACGCCGGTGGAATTGGTCTTTTCAGAAGTGAATTCATTTATCTGGAGAAGGATCATTATCCGACGGAAGAAGAACAGTTCCAGATTTACAAGCAGGTAGCAGAGACTATGGCCGGAAAAAGGGTGATCATCCGGACACTGGATATCGGTGCTGATAAACAGTGCGATTATTTTGAGATGGAGCATGAAGAGAATCCGGCGCTTGGATATCGTGCGATTCGTATTTGCCTGACCAGACCGGAGATATTTAAGACACAGCTTCGCGCATTGTTCCGTGCAAGCGCATTCGGCAAGATAGCAATTATGTATCCTATGATTACCAGTGTTAAAGAGGTAAAGCAAATTAAAGAAGTGGTTGATGCTGTAAAGAAAGAACTAACTGAACAGGGAACCCCGTACGGCGATCCGGAACAGGGAATTATGATTGAAACACCGGCGGCGGTAATGGTCAGCGATGAACTTGCAAAGGAAGTGGATTTCTTTAGCATTGGAACCAATGATCTGACTCAGTATACACTGGCGATTGACCGTCAGAATACAAAACTGGATGCATTCTATGATTCACATCATCCGGCAATCCTGCGCATGATAGCAATGGTTGTGGAGAATGCGCATAAGGCAGGAATCTGGACCGGCATCTGTGGCGAACTGGGTGCAGACCAGACATTGACCAGAGAATTTCTTGCTATGGGAGTGGATGAGCTTTCGGTATCACCGGGAAGCATTCTTCCAATCCGTAAGATTATACTGGAGACAAATGTGGAAGAATACAAGGCGGGAAAATAAATGTTAACAAGGCAAAGGCAGGAGCAAATCTTAAAACTTTTGAGTGAAAGAGGAAGTATCACAGTAGCGGAAATAAAGGATATACTGAATACGTCAGAATCTACGGTACGCCGGGATATTACAACGCTTGACAGACAGGGTAAGCTTATTAAAGTGTTTGGCGGTGCTGTTATGGCAGATGCGGATGTTGTTGTTACAGCGCATGAATATACAGTTGCCCAAAAAGTTGATTTGAACTGCATGGAAAAGCAGAAAATTGCAAAATATGCCGCTTCATTGATTGAACCGGGTGACTTTGTCTATTTGGATGCCGGTACAACAACAGCATATATGTTGGATTATGTGGAGCAAACAGAGGTTACCTTTGTAACCAATGCAGTTGCCCATGCCCAGCGGCTGGTATCTAAAGGAATGAAGGTTCTGCTTGTGGGTGGCGAACTTAAAGCTTCTACGGAAGCGATTATCGGTAATCAGGCAATGAAGACAATTCGGGAATATCATTTTACGAAGGGATTTTTTGGTACGAATGGCGTAACCAGAAAATGCGGATGTACGACACCGGATGCTAATGAAGCCATGATAAAGCAATCTGCTATGGAACAGTGCAGACAATGCTACGTGATCTGTGATTACTCTAAATTTGATAATGTGAGTTCCGTTACCTTTGCTCCCTTTTATGGGACGACATTTATTACAGACCAGGTGATTGCCGGATATGAAGAATGCGAGAATATATGGATCGCAGAGGAATAAATCATAAAAGACAGTTGCTAATAATGTATGAGCATAAAAAAAGTTCTTGAAGTGGGAAATCTACTTCAAGAGCTTTTATTTTGTATAAGTAACATGACGTAATGCAAAACCCCTGACTCCTTCATTATCGCATAAGAATAATTATTTAT
Organism: Lachnospiraceae bacterium; assembly: GCA_014804485.1. Classification (GTDB taxonomy): domain Bacteria; phylum Bacillota; class Clostridia; order Lachnospirales; family Lachnospiraceae; genus UBA3282. The sequence goes on along the minus strand of JAAUZT010000013.1, from coordinate 115,705 downwards.
TGAAATTCGATAAATTTTTATTGACTTTCATTTTTGAGCGTGCTACATTATGGTTATATTAAGAATCAAATATTCTATATGCACTACCTGATACATAACGAAATGAAAAAGAAAGGAATATTGATATGAAAGATAAACTCACCCTTTTCACAAAATATCTGCTGGATTTTATGTTTTTCACCGGAATCATCGTGATCGTAACGCTTCCTTTAAGTTTCAGGTTCTACGGAAGGTACAACACTTATTTTAAAGAAAATTATTACTCTCTCTGTGTGATCTTCATGTTATCGGGAGTTTTTGCGATCCTAATTATACAACAGTTGCGCAAGATGTTTCTGACCGTGTTAAGTGACGACTGCTTTGTCCGGGAAAATGTTGTCCGCCTTGAGAAAATGAGTATCTACAGCTTTTTTATCGCAGTGATCACCGCGTGCCGGTTATTTATCTATCTCACTCCGGCGGTACTCATTATCATACTTGTATTTGTGATCGCAGGGTTATTCAGCAAAGTTCTGGCAGGTGTCTTTGACAAAGCTGTTACCTACAAGCTGGAAAACGACCTGACAATCTAATGAATCAATAACGAGGAGGCTATCCCATGGCAATCATCATAAATCTGGATGTTATGATGGCGAAGCGCAAGAAAGGACTGACCGAGCTGGCAGGCGAAATTGACATTACCCTTGCGAATCTGTCCATCTTAAAAAATAATAAAGCAAAAGCAATCCGTCTCTCTACGCTAAACGAGATCTGCAAGGCACTGGAATGTCAGCCCGGAGATCTTCTACAGTACGTGGAAGATGAAGACTCTGCGGAAGATATTGATCAAGACCATTAGACAATCAATATCCTGTTGCAATCAACGGAGCGCAATCAACGCATAGGAACCATATTACGCGATGCATTCGCTCCCACAAGAAAGGAGTTTATCATGGAACAAAAAAACCCATACATCAATCAACCATACGCTAATCAACCCAATATACCGGACACAAACAGCGCTGCACCGCATGGAAATGACAGCGGCAGGAACCCATATTCTTCTCATGCAGGAACTCATGTACCGAAACGTGAAGATACTGTCTATACGAAGACAATGAAAGAGCACTTTTCCTTCTTTGGCATCGGCAGCCTGCTCTACTCCGTTTTTTTTACCTTTTGTTTATATAAGAATGCTTCCGGTATTACCTACCCTTTTTTCGTCATAGGAACCCTTTGCTATTTCTTCTTCTCTACGCAAAAGTTAGGGGTTCCGTACAAAAAAGACAGCATTTTCTATATCATTAGCATCGTACTGTTGGGTATTTCCAACTGCCTTACCAATTCAGAACAGATATTAGCTATGAATAAATGCGGCATTTTTCTCCTTGCATTTATTCTGATGCTTCATACTTTTTACCAGAATAAGGATTGGAATTTTCCGAAATATTTTTGTGCTCTTGGGCAGACAATCGGCATTGCTCTTGTTTGTGCTTCTCGTCCCATAAGCGATATGATCTTTTATTTTGATACCCAAAAAAAGATAAAAACTGGCAAAAAAAGCTATTTCCTGCCGGTTTTGATCGGTATTGTCATAATGATTCCTACCCTCTTGTTTGTGACAATCCTGCTTGCCAGCGCCGACGCGGTTTTTGCAGATATTTTTTACCGTATCCTGAAAGCCGTGAACCTTGAAACAATCTTCGGAACCTTCTTTATGACTCTTGTGGTATTTTTTGCCTCCTATGCATTCTGTGCCGCATTCAGCATGAAAGAAGTAAAAGAAGAAACAACAGACCACAGATTTTTAGAACCGATTATCGCCATAATTGTCACGGCGGCGCTTTCTGTCATTTATCTGCTGTTCAGTGTGATACAGATTCTGTATCTGTTTATCGGAAACATGCAGCTTCCCGAAGGATATACTTACTCAAGCTATGCCAGAGAGGGATTCTTCCAACTGCTTGCCGTCTGTATTCTGAATCTGATGATTGTGCTGATATGCCTGTATCTTTTCAGAGAGAACATCGCACTGAAAATAATCCTGACAATAATCAGCGGCTGCACTTTTATCATGATCGCATCCAGCGCACTGCGGATGATTATGTACATTAACCGCTATAACCTTACCTTCCTGCGGATATTCGTTTTATGGTCGCTTGCCGTTATATTCCTCTTAATGGCGGGTGTTACAATTTCCATCTACATGAATAAGTTTCCGCTGTTTATCTATAGCATGGTCATTGTAACCGTATTCTATATCAGTTTATCCTTCTCACATCCGGATTACTGGATTGCCAGGTATAATCTGGACCCAGAGCATATAGAATATCTGAACGATTATGATGTGAACGACAGTAAGAAATATTTACGCAAATTATCCGCCGATGCCGCACCGATCCTGCTTAATAAAAACAGTAATCCCTACCTTGCTGCAATGCCCGTTGGCTTTTACTCCGACGAGTTGGAGGACAACACGGATAATCGGACAGAAAATTATGACAAAGATGATATTCTAAAAGAATATTCATGGCTCTACAAATATTATGGAAAAGTAAAAGACCTCTCAAACGATATGCATATACGCAATTTTAATTTTTCTGTGTATACTGCCGGAAAATATATAAACTGATATATTAGGGGCGACAGCGCTTTTTAGGCTGCCGCTCCTTCTTAAACTTTTTATTTGTAATCAATTCTTTTGAGACCGCTCAGATATAGACCCACTCCGAGTATACAGAGAAACCCACCGAAACACATTGCAGCGCTCAAATCAAATTCGGCTAATTTTCCGAAAACAAGATTTGTAACGACCGCCAACATATCCATAATCAATGCACTCATACTAAGTGCAGTCGCACGGTCAACCGTTGTGATTGCTTTATTCTGCAGTTCTGTTCCCAACGGGGACATCAAGCTGGAACAGATCCGGACGATCAAAACGCCAATAACCGAAACAAATGGATTTTCCGTAAAGGCCAACATGAGGCAGGAAATACTACAAATAACAAAAAGCATTGCTCCAAAGAATCGCGGCTTCAGCCTTTTCGTGAGAGGCGCAGAAAACACACTTACCAAACCGGAAAGCGTCATCAGTATATAAACGCAGGAAATCAGTTTTGCCGACATACCTGCTTTTGTATATTGAAGCTGATTAAAAAATACGGTTATTGTTTGATTTACTTCATACAGAAGCGCAACACCGGCAATCAGAACAAGCAGACTCCGGTTAAAAAGTGTTTCTTTTAATATAGTAAGCGAATGTCCAAAAGACATCCTTTCGCCCTTGCCGGCAGCCTTGACCTCTTCCAATCCAAAACTGAGAATTGCCGCTATGCCATAACTGATGACTGTTAAAAAACCAGCAACCCGATAGTTTTCTTTAACAAATACCGTATAAATTGCGGCAGCTGACAGAAGTCCGGCTGTGCCGAGACCTCCATAAATTCCAAAAGCGCGTTGAGAATCATCCTCTCTACATGATAAATACAGAATACTTGTATCCACACCCGAAATACCGGAAGCAACTATGGCAAGAAGCACTCTTTCCAAAAGAAAATCTGCAAAGTTCTGCGACTTCCAGAAAATGATTTTGGAGATAAAAAACAGAATATTGCAAACAATCATTGTGCGCCTGTAACCAATGCGGTCTGCCAGGACGCCCCATGGGATTTCAAAGGCAAAAGAAAGTACCAAAGAGATGCTTTCTATCATAGTAATCTGAAAAATAGAAATACCAGCGGCCTGACGATATAGTGTTGCAATCGACGAATAAAAAACCATACCCTGAAAAAAGGATATGGAATACATAAAGAAAAGATTTCTTTTCATGAGTACCACCCCTTAAATTATATTTGAGTACGACAAAATAACCATGGGTCTTTTTCAATCTCCACGGTAAATCAAACATTTTGCACGTAATCAAATAGGATGGCGCATGAATTTACCTCTCATTTCGACTATTTTAAATATAAGTATAAGCTATACACCAAAATTGTCAACAGTTTTGAAAACTCATCCGGCAATCTGGCAATGTAAGTAATAAATGAATTTATTTCTAATCTGTTGTATCCTTCTTTTCATCCTGCTCTTTCATCTCCTTAATCACACTCATTCCAATCGGAATCGACACAGTCAGCGCACAGACATCCGATACCGCCTGACAGATCTCGACACCCGTAAGCCCGAAGAAATGCGGAAGAACCGCAATCAACGGCAGGAAGAAGATTCCCTGTCTTGCTGAAGATACAATAGATGCTTTTACGCCCTTGCCGATGGACTGTAACATCATATTACACATGATGATCCAGGCGCTTAAGGGGAATGAAACAACAGAATATCGAAGCGCCGCAGTACCGACGGCGATGACCCCCGGATCATCCCTTCGAAATACCGTTACAAGCTGCGGCGCTATGGCATATACAATCACCGCTAATCCCAGAAGTACTATAAAAGCAAACTTCACACAGAACCAATAGGCTTCCAATACTCTCTTATATTTTCCCGCCCCGTAATTAAATCCGCATACCGGTTGAAATCCCTGACCGAACCCGATAAGTGCAGAGTTCGCAAACATCATAATACGGGATACGATAGACATACCTGCGATCGCCGCATCTCCGTACACACTCGCAGCATGATTCAGACAGATCGTAGCAACACTGGCAAGTCCCTGTCTGAATAATGCCGGAATCCCTCCCCGTATAATCTCCTGATAGAAATGCAGACTGGGTTTAAAGTTACTGAAACGAATCCGGATATTGCCACCCCTCGTAACCATAATAAGAAGAAAAAGAAAACTCAGATACTGGCTGATCATCGTTGCAAGCGCCGCACCCGCAATTCCCATGTCGCACGCGAATATTAAAATCGGATCTAATACAATATTGATCACTGCCCCTGATACGATCCCGATCATCGCATAGAATGCACTTCCCTGAAAACGCATCTGGTTATTGAGCACCAATGATGCCGTCATTGCCGGCGCACCGAAAAGAATAATCCTCAGATATATTACCGTATAGGGCAGAATCGTAGGCGTAGAACCGAGGGCATAAGACAGCGGTGTAATGAAGAATATACATCCCAACATGATCACAATACCCGCAAAAAATGACGTAAAGAAGCCGACCGCAGACATTTTCTCAGCCTCTTCTATATTACCTGCTCCTAATTGTCTGGAAATATAATTACCGGACCCATGTCCGAACAGAAATCCTATTGCCTGAATGATCGCCATCAGTGAAAAAGCTACCCCGACTGCTGCCGTGGACTGTGTATCCAGCTTACCCACGAAGAAAGTGTCCGCCATATTATAGAAAGAAGTCACCAGCATGCTTAAGATCGTCGGCACCGCAAGCGTGCAGACCAGTTTTTTCACCGGCTCTTCTGTCATATAAATTCTTTTTTCTTCTGCGTCCGCAAATTTCATATAAACGCCTTGCCTTTCTTTATCTATACTTGTTTCGTAACTGTTGAGAACCCTGTTCTTTGCAATTACCCTATTTCAATATAAAGTACTGATACATATTTATTGATATTCTACACATACTATCTATCATTCATAACCATTATAGGATATTTCTTTCAGGCACCGGTCATTCCTGTGAAAGCGGTTTATTATAATCTGATATCTGTCTGAAAGAATAATATCTCCGTACAGAAAGGAGCAACCCATGAATCCTAAAGCATTGTTTCAATTATCTTACGGTTTGTACGTAGTCTCAACAAAATATGATAAAAAGATGAATGGCTGTATCATCAACACGGTCACACAGGTTACCGATAATCCAAAGCAGATTGTCGTTGCCGTCAAAAAAGATAACTTAACCTGTGACTTAATTCAAAAATCCGAAATCCTGTCAGTTTCCGTACTATCTGAAACAGCGCCTTTTTCCCTGTTTCAACACTTTGGATTCCAAAGCGGAAGAAATACAGACAAATTTGTAAACTTTCCTTTTTCCATGACAAAACAGGAACTTCCGTATCTTACTGAACATACTACGGCATATTTTGACTGTAAAGTAATAAACAGTTATGACCTCGGAAGCCATATGCTTTTCCTTGCTCTCGTATTAGATTGTGACATTCTCTCTGGAGAAAAAGCAATGACTTATTCCTTCTATCACGAATTTGTAAAACCACAGCCAACGGCTTCATCTGCGAAAGGATGGCGCTGCGTCGTATGCGGATATGTCTATGAAGGAGAAGAGCTTCCTCCGGACTTTGTGTGTCCCTGGTGTAAACACGGCGTAGAAGATTTTGAAAAAATCACGTAGTTAGGATTTTTATATAATCGAAATCGTTGTTTGACATCCTGTCATCCAAGAACAATTCCCTCTTCTTCTGCCCGTAATTTACAACCGTTATCATAAGAACCGATTTCGCAGATCTCGGCTTTTTTCTGTTTGATACAGAAATCACAGGAAGGACAAGGCTTTTTCTCCCCTGCAAAATCACGGGGAACGGCCTGTCCCTTCTCATTATGTCTGCATTTGCTGCACCAACAGAGAGTACATTCCTGATAGAAAGAGATCGAATTATTACTTTCTGTCGTTTTTTTATTTTTTCCTGAATCATTCTGTTTTTCATAGCCGGAATTCTTTTTTTCATCTTCAGATATGTAATCAAATAAACTTAATTGTCCTTCTAGCTGTTTTTTCATGATTATATATAATCCTTTGAAGTTTTCATTTTCATTAAATATTATTCTAACATTTATTTTTCAAATTATCAAAGAATCTGATTATGCTTTCAATTATATTTCATATAGAATGTTATACAAATAATGATATGAGTTTCATTTCATGATATGATAGAAAAGTCCGTATTTAAGCCATTGCAACCTATAATTTACATCAAAAAAATTAAAAGCAACACAAAATTGATAGAATTAACATCTATGTTTTCCTAAAATACATAATAGTTACTGACAGTCATTAACAAATATAATCAACAGTACATAACTCAAAGAAAGAAAGGACATATAATATGAGTTTAGGAGAAAACTTACAATTCTTACGGAAAAGAGACAATATAACACAAGAGCAATTAGCGGAAAAACTGGATGTATCAAGACAGTCCGTATCAAAATGGGAATCCGATACCACATACCCCGAAATGGATAAGCTGATTCAATTATGCCAGATGTTCCATTGCAGTATGGATGATCTCGTACAAGGATACATTAAGGATATTCATGTAGAAGACAAAACAGAATACGACAGCCATATGAATCAGTTTAGTAAAGTCATCGCTTTAGCTGTCGGTGGGATTCTTTTTGGCATATCCCTCATTTTTTTTCTCTATGGATGTAATCAGTTTAACGGAACAGGAGTGGAAATTAAAGAAGAATTTACCGGTATCATATTTTTTATATTCTTAACAATCAGTGTGGCAACTTTTATTGTAATGGGAATGCAACATTCAGATTTTGAAAAGAAACATCCCATTCTTGAAAATTTCTATACACAAAAGGAGATTGATGCTTTTAACAAAAAATATTCAATTATGATCGCTGCAGGCGTATCTATAATCCTCATTGGAATCATTATCATCATGGGAGCAGAAGCGGCTTATCCGCAAATAGATTACTATGAATATCTGGAATCTTTATTGTCATCCGTATTCATGCTTTGTATCACCATCGGCGTGACCATACTTGTATACGCAGGAATCCAGAAAGGTAAGTATAACATCGATGAATATAACAAAGAACATGACACAAATTCAGATGTTTATAAGAAAAATAAATTAAAGGGTTCAATATGTGCATGTATCATGTTAATATCCACCGTTATATATCTCATCATGGGTTTTACAATAGAAAATGGGTTTGGAGTACCTTATGTTCTGATATTTGCCGTGGGCGGTATCTGCTGTGCCATCGCTGCAATTATCATTAATAATAAAAACAATTGATCTTCCTATTACAAAAACAGGCGCTGGTAACATACCATCGCCTGTTTATATAATGGATTTTTGCCCAACCCGAAATACACTGGGAGTTTTCAATTATTTCACAAATTGATGATACGCCATTTCCCAATATTTTTCAGGAATATCTGGCCATGCTACGCTTCCTTCCGATTCTTCGCACATTTTCATGGCAAGTTTTAAACAAGGAGTTGTATAATCATCTCCGGTAGATATTGCATGAATATTTAATTTTGACCAATAGAATGCTTTTTCCATGATTCCGGAAGTTTTAAATTCTTCAATTACAGCTTTCACATCGTATTCTAATTGAAAAAATTCTTCCTCCCATCCCTGGTTTGTACCATGCAGTATCATATATTGCGTCTTACCGTTATGATACCATGGAATCCCTACCGATCCGGGATGAATCAGCGTCTTTGTACCGAATTTCGTGACTTCCTGTATATGAGTATGTCCGCCGACTAACAGGTCTACATCAAGATTCGACATAATATTTTCTAAATTTTCATTAGAAGGTATTAACAACTCATTAGAGGATGTCAGAGAACCGTGACAATACCGGAAAGGTGCATATCCACTTTTTGTATAGATTCCTTGAATATCCATGCTCTCATAGAAATTCAAATCCCTGTCAGTCAGATTCTCATAAGTATAGAGCAGATTACCGCTTGCAGTAGAATAAGTCCATCTTTCTTCAGGATGACTTCTATGGTTCAGCATATAATCTTCCCTGTTTCCTCTGATAAAATAGCAGAGATATCTTTGTTTCATTTCATAAATGACTTTCATTGTCCGCTGCGGATAGGGACAATCACTGATATAATCCCCAATAAACAGAAATTCGTCCACATTTTGATCCAGTGCATGTCTTATACATGCCTCCAATGCTATATGATTACTGTGAATATCTCCAAGAACAGCCAGTTTCATTATTTTCTCCATTTCTGTACCTTTTTAATCTCAGGCTTATTCAGACAATATATCTCTATTTTATCACTAATAAATCTCCGGAAAGACTAATTAATTCTTCCGGAGATTTTAATAAAAACTTATAAATTATTCAGAATCGTTGTCTTCTTTCGGAAGCGTCACTTCTTCATCCGGATCTTCCGGTATATTATACTTCTCATTCTCCGGAATATCTTCCATGGCATCTTCAATATTCTCAAATTCCTGATTACCATCACTTAATTTCTCACGGACTTTAGCAATCTTGGCAACTTTCACATTTTCATCCAGATTGATCATCTTGACACCGGATGTAATCCTTCCGAGAGTTGAAATATCTTCCATACGAAGCTGTATTATAACGCCTTCGGTAGTAATCATCATGATCTCATGATCATCATTTACTGCTTTAACGCCAACTACATCTCCGGTTTTTTCTGTAATCTTATAACATTTAACACCTTTACCGCCACGCTTCTGTACCGTAAATTCATCTAAATAAGTACGCTTTCCCATACCATTTTCAGATACGATCAGAAGAGAATCGCCCTGATGATCGAGCTGCATACCGATAATTTCATCTCCGTCTGAAAGATTCATACCGATTACACCCATCGCAGATCTTCCTGTAGGACGCACATCCGTTTCTTTAAAACGAATACACATGCCCAATTTAGTAATCAGGAATATCTCCGTCTCTCTGGAAGTTGTTTTTACTTCAATCAGTTCATCATCCTCACGCAGATTGATAGCCGCAAGTCCGTTTTTCCTCACGTTACAGAATTCCATGACGGAAGTTTTCTTCACGATACCGTTCTTCGTTACCATGAAAAGATTTTTATTTTCTTCATATTCCTTGATTGGAATCATTGCCGATATCTTTTCTCCCGGATTAAGCTGCAGGATATTGACGATTGCAATACCTCTCGAAGTCCGGCTTGATTCCGGAATCTCATATGCTTTCAGCCGGTATACACGTCCAAGGTTTGTAAAGAACATCAGATAATGATGAGTCGTCGTCATAAGAAGATCTTCAATATAATCTTCCTCAATCGTCTGCATACCCTTGATTCCCTTACCGCCGCGGTTCTGCGCTTTGAAATTATCGACAGTCATACGTTTCACATAACCGAGACTGGTCATGGCGATTACCGTATTTTCTCTCGGAATCAGGTCTTCCATATTGATATCATAGACATCAAAACCGATCTGACTTCTTCTTTCGTCTCCATATTTCTCAGCAGTAATAAGCATTTCCTCTTTAATAACGCCTAATAATAATTTTTCGTCCGCAAGAATTGCCTTTAATTCCGCAATTTTTGCCATTAACTCTTTATGCTCATTCTCAAGCTTCTCTCTCTCCAAACCTGTCAGAGCACGCAGACGCATATCTACGATTGCCTGTGCCTGCGCATCGGAAAATTCGAAACGCTCGATTAATCTTTCTTTCGCAATCTGAGTCGTCTGGCTGCTTCTGATGATCTGAATGACTTCATCAATGTGATCTAACGCAATCAGTAATCCCTGTAAAATATGATCTCTTTCTTCCGCTTTATTCAGATCATATTTAGTTCTTCTTGTAACGACTTCTTCCTGATGTTTCAGATAATGGGTCAGCATGTCCATAAGGTTCATAACCTTAGGTTCATTGTTGACAAGCGCCAGCATGATAACACCGAAAGAATCCTGGAGCTGAGTATGTTTATATAACTGATTTAAAATTACATTGGCATTGGCATCTTTGCGAAGCTCTATCACGATCCGCATACCTTCACGGTTCGTCTCATCTCGAAGATCTGTAATACCGTCAATTTTTTTCAGTTTTACCAGATCGGCAATCTTAAGAATCAGATTCGCCTTATTAACCATGTATGGAAGTTCCGTTACTATAATACGTGTCTTACCGTTAGGCATTGTCTCAATATCCGTCACGGCACGCACTCTTACCTTACCTCTTCCGGTACGATAAGCTTCCTCCGCACCCCTTGTTCCTAAGATAATACCGCCGGTAGGAAAATCAGGGGCCTTGACGATACTTAACAGTTCTTCCATATCTGTCTGTCTGTCTTCATTGACCCGGTTATCTATAATTTTAACTACCGCATTGGTCACTTCCCTCAGATTATGAGGAGGAATATTGGTAGCCATACCTACCGCAATACCGGAAGTACCATTGACCAGCAGATTAGGATAACGGCTTGGAAGAACGACAGGTTCTTTCTCCGTATCATCGAAGTTAGGAACAAAATCTACGGTATCTTTATTGATATCCGCAAGCAGCTCCATGGAAATCTTACTAAGCCTTGCCTCCGTATAACGCATGGCGGCAGCCCCGTCACCGTCCACGGAACCAAAGTTACCATGACCGTCTACGAGAGGATACCGCGTAGACCATTCCTGTGCCATATTAACGAGTGCACCATAAATAGAACTGTCACCGTGAGGATGGTATTTACCCATCGTATCACCGACAATACGGGCACTCTTTCTGTGAGGCTTGTCCGGACCATTGTTCAACTCGATCATGGAATACAGAACTCGGCGCTGCACAGGTTTTAATCCGTCTCTTACATCAGGAAGTGCACGAGCGGCAATAACACTCATGGCATAATCAATATAAGAGTCTTCCATTTTTTTCTTAAGGTCTACTTCCTCAATCTTATCAAAAATTCGATCGTCCATTCCGTAACCGTGTACCTTTCTTATAATAACAATATTGTTACCAATACCTAGCACAGATGAAAGTTTATTTCTTAAGGAGCGAAAGCGCGGTGACGAAGAAATAAACTTTCATCTGTGCATTCCATTTAGATAATCTGTGTTATATATCCAGATTCTTTACAAACTTCGCGTTTTCTTCAATAAAAATCCGACGAGGTTCCACTTTATCTCCCATTAACGTATTAAAAGTGAGATCAACCTCCGATTCTTCTTCTTCATTGATGTTTACTCGGAGCAGAATACGTTTTTCGGGATCCATTGTGGTCTCCCACAACTGATCGGCATCCATTTCTCCCAAACCTTTATATCGCTGAATCTTATTATTTTGATCACGACCTACTTCCGCAAGAATCTTTTCCAATTCTTCATCGCTGTAAGCATACCATACCTGTCTGTTCTTCTCTAACTTATAGAGAGGAGGTTTCGCCAGATATACATGTCCCTGTTTAATCAGTTCCGGCATGAAGCGATAGATAAAAGTAAGCATAAGCGTAGCGATATGAGCGCCGTCCACATCGGCATCCGTCATAATGATGATTTTATCGTAACGCAGTTTACTGATATCAAAATCTTCATGAATACCCGTACCGAATGCCGTAATCATAGCTTTGATTTCAGCATTTGCATAAATTTTATCAAGTCTTGCTTTCTCTACGTTTAATATTTTACCACGCAGAGGCAGAATTGCCTGTGTTGCACGACTTCTGGCAGTCTTAGCGGAACCGCCCGCGGAATCTCCCTCAACGATATAGATCTCACAATTCTTAGGATCTTTATCAGAACAATCGGCCAGTTTACCGGGAAGTGCACTTCCCTCAAGAGCCGTTTTACGACGTGTCAAATCTCTTGCCTTTCTGGCCGCTTCTCGTGCACGCTGAGCTAAGATAGATTTTTCACAGATCGTCTTAGCTACCGCGGGATTCTGTTCTAAGAAATAAGTAAGCTGCTCACTTACTACACTGTCAACGGCACCTCTTGCCTCAGAATTACCGAGTTTTTGTTTTGTCTGACCTTCAAACTGGGGATCTTCAATTTTAATGCTGATGATAGCAGTAAGTCCTTCCCTGATATCTTCACCGGAAAGATTTGCTTCACTCTCTTTTAACAGTTTATTATTACGTGCATAATCGTTAAATGTTTTTGTCAGGGCATTTCTGAACCCTACAAGATGGGTGCCTCCCTCAGGTGTATTAATGTTGTTTACGAAAGTATAAACGCTCTCATTATAAGAATCATTATGCTGCAGCGCTACTTCCACATATACACCGTTTTTCTTACCTTCAAAATACATCACATCATTGTAAAGCGCTTCTTTACTCTTATTCAGGTATGTAACAAATTCTTTGATACCGCCTTCATAATGAAACTCTTTCTTCTGTTCTTTCTCTTCTCTTGTATCAATCAGAACAATTTTTAATCCCTTTGTCAAAAAAGCAGTCTCGCGTAGCCTTGTTTTTAGCGTATCATAATCATATACCGTTTCTTCAAAAATCGTAGAATCCGGCTTAAAATGAACTCTGGTTCCCGTCTTCTCTGGGTCACACTCTCCGACAACTTCAAGAGGATAACATACATGTCCTCTTTCATAACGCTGTTTATATACTTTGCCGTCTACGAAAATTTCCACTTCCAGCCAATCAGAAAGAGCATTGACAACAGAAGCTCCTACACCGTGTAATCCACCGGATACTTTATATCCTCCGCCGCCGAATTTACCGCCGGCATGCAGAATCGTAAATACTACTTCAACCGCAGGAATGCCCGCTTTATGGTTGATTCCGACAGGAATACCTCTTCCGTTATCTTCCACGGTAATGGAATTATCCTGATTAATCGTCACATAAATTGTATTACAAAAACCGGCAAGCGCTTCATCTACTGAATTATCTACAATTTCATATACAAGATGATGAAGACCTCTCACTGAAGTGCTTCCGATATACATACCCGGTCTTTTTCTTACTGCTTCAAGACCCTCTAATATCTGTATTTGATCTGCACCGTATTCGTTAGCGTTAGCCATTTTTCACCATGCCTTTCCACATAAACCATATCTCATTGAATCTTTCGATCATATCCGTTGTTCAATTATTCATTATCTGTTATCATACCATTTTCGATATGAAAAACCTTGTCGATTTCGAACCGGTTATTAACAAATTCGTCTAAACCGGTACAGGTAATGATTGTCTGTATATCACCGATCGTACTGAGAAGATAATTCTGTCTGTTACTGTCAAGTTCTGACAATACATCATCTAAAAGAAGTACAGGATTATCTTTTGTAAGTTTCTTTACCAGCTCTATCTCCGATAATTTAAGAGAAAGAGCCGCAGTCCTCTGTTGTCCCTGAGATCCGAACTTACGAATATCTATATCACCTGTACTGAAACAAAAATCATCCCTGTGAGGACCCGTCGTTGTCTGCTTTAACTTAATATCCCTATCCTGATTAGAAGATAAAGTCTTCTCATAATTTTCTATGGAAGTATCAGGTTCATACTTGATCACCAGATCTTCTTTACCACCGGACAATTTTCTATGTATCTCCAATATAATTTCATTAAGCTGCTCTATAAATACCTGTCGTCTCTCTATAATCTTACTTCCGAAAGAAATAAGCTGAGAATCCCATATATTCAAGGTATCTCTAAGAGATGGATTAAAATACATGTCTTTGAGAAGTTTATTGCGTTGATTCACGATTTTATTGTAATGATTGAGATTATAGAGATAGAATTGATCTAACTGACATAACTCCATATCTACGAATCTTCTTCTTTCCGCAGGACCGTTTTTAATAATACTTAAATCTTCGGGAGAAAAGAAAACTACGTTCAATAAACCGATTAATTCCGCTGCTTTTTTAATCTTCTGGCCGTCTATGGCTATTCCCTTGGACTTATTTTTACGCAGATGCATATCAATTCTCGTATCAATTCCGTCTTTTTCAAGATAAGTCCTGATATGAGCTTCCTCTTTATCAAAATTAACAATATCTCTGTCTTTACTTCCTTTATGAGATTTCGTAATAGCAGACAGATAGATCGCTTCCAGAATATTAGTCTTACCCTGTGCGTTATCTCCGTACAAAATATTTGTACCTCTGTCAAAATCAATATGTAAGAAATCGTAATTTCTGAAATCTGCTAATTCCAATGATTTTATAATCATCAGTTTTCTACCTTAACCTGTTGTCCATCAAATTCGATCACATCACCGGGATATATTTTCTTGCCGCGCTGCACTTCAACTTCGCCGTTTACTTTGACGAAGCCTTCCTGTATCTCTAACTTAGCGTCTACGCCGGAATCCACTAATCCCGCTAATTTAAGTGCCTGTCCGAGTTTGATATATTCATCTCTAATTTTAATTGTTTCCATAATACCAATAAATATTCAATTTCCCCATACTTGAAAAATATTGTTTAATATTTTTTTAAATCTTATACCAGTACATTTATTTCTTTGTAACCATAAAAACATCTTTAGTTTACAGTTGTAAAATTAACCGGAAGAATAACATAAATATAAGATTCTTCACTGTTTCTGATAAAGCACGGAGCTTTCGGATTGACCATATAAAGATCCACTTCTTCATCCTCTATGACACGCAGAGAATCAATCAGAAACTTCGGATTAAATCCGATCATAAGATCTTTACCCTCTTTTGCAATATCAATTTCTTCATCCATACTTCCGACAGTAGAATTCATCTTAAGTTCCATAGATCCGTCTTTAATATCGATGATGATTGGTTTCTTATCTCCCTCTTTTACAAGAAGAGTAGCTCTGTCTATACAATCCAACAATTCTTTCTTATTAATCTTAACCTTTGTTTCATAATCGCTGGAAAGCATCTGATTGATATTAAAATACTCTCCTTCAATCAGTCTTGAAACAACAATCGTTCTGTCAAATTCCAATAAAATATGTTTGTCCGTAAAATAAAGATTTACATCTTTATCCATATCTCCCGAAAGAATCTTGCTGATTTCATTTAAAGTCTTTCCCGGAACTACTACTTTTTTATCATTATAGGAATTCTTAAGAACAATTTTTCTGATAGAAATACGATGACCGTCCAAAGATACCACCTTCAGGCTATCATTACTGATCTCAAACAATTCTCCTGTCATCAATTTGTTATTATCATTATCCGCAATGGAAAAGATTGTCTGTCTGATAACTTCTTTCAAAGTAAACTGTGATAGAACAATACTTTCATTTCTTTCTATTTCCGGAAGAAATGAAAAATCTTCCCCTGATTTACCTATAATATTAAATTTAGCTTTCTCACATGTAATTGTTGTCTTATAAGAATCATTTGTTTCGATCATTATATCGCTGTCAGGAAGTTTTCTTACAATCTCTAAGAAAATCTTAGCATCCAGTGCAATCATTCCTTTTTCAATGATCTCACCTTCAATGATCGTTTCTATTCCTAACTCCATATCATTAGCAGTCAGTTTAATCTCACCGTTTCTTGTATCAACAAGAATACATTCTAATATAGACATTGTTGTTTTACTGGGAACGGCTTTAGAAACAATCTGCACACCGCTCAAGAGATTTGATTTCGTACATACAATTTTCATTTGTGTATAACTTCCTTTCTTACATATTGAAAATTTTGCGGACTGCCTTAAAGTTATTAATATATCATTTATTTAGTAATATTAATAATAATGGATGTTAATATGTGCATAACCTTATCTATTATACTATTTATCAGTGAAAAAGAAAACGCTTAAGTTGTTAAAAACTTTTTGTAACTTGAAATGGTATGTGGATATAAAATACTTTCGTATATTTATCACTATATTACTTTAACAGGTTTATTTTCTGATATAAACTTGTTATACACAGAAAACATGTGTAGAAATAAAAATTAAGAAGGATTGATTTTCTTTTTTATAATATCTACTTTGTTTTTAAGATCTTCGTTTGTCTCTACTTCACTTTCTATCTTCTGAATACCATGCATAACGGTAGTATGATCTTTCTTTCCGAGATATTTACCGATATTGGAAAGAGAGGTATCGGTAAGTTTCCTGCAAAGATACATAGAAATCTGTCTTGGAAGTACAAATTCAGAATTTCTCTTCTTAGAAGTAATGTCATCCGGGTTCACTCCGAAATGTTCAGCAACTACTTCTATGATCAGAGAAGGGGTTACTTCTTTCGGCTGATCAGGATATATAACATCTTTAAGAGCTTCTTCCGCATAAGCTAAGTTGATTTCTACTTTATTTAATTTGGAGAAAGCAATGATTTTATTGAAAGCTCCCTCAAGTTCTCTTATATTTGATTTGATATTGTTTGCAATGTACTGGAATACTTCATCGTCTATGTTTTTCTTATTATAAATTTCTGCATTCTTTTTAAGGATTGCCATTCTTGTCTCATAATCCGGTGGTTGAATATCTGAAATCAATCCCCATTCAAATCTGGAACGAAATCTTTCTTCCAGGGTTTCCATATCCTTCGGAGGTTTGTCGGAAGATAGTATGATCTGTTTTCCTGCAGAGTGCAGGGTGTTAAACGTATGGAAGAATTCTTCCTGCGTACTTTCTTTTCCGATAATAAATTGTATGTCATCAATCAGAAGGACATCTACGGTTCTGTATTTTTCCCTGAATTTATTCATTTTGGCTGCATCACCGCTTCGGATGCAGTCAATTACTTCGTTTGTAAAAACTTCGGAAGTAACATACAGGACTTTCATATTTGGATTTTGTTCCAGGATGAATCGTCCGATAGAATGCATCAGGTGGGTCTTGCCAAGGCCGGCTCCTCCGTAGAGGTAGAGAGGATTATACACTATTCCCGGAGATTCTGCTACTGCAAGAGAAGCGGAATGAGCAAATTTATTGTTGTTTCCAACCACAAAAGTGTCGAATTTGTATTTCGGATTTAAATTTGCATTCTCATAATTGATATTATAGCCGGAATTAGATTTAATTTTATTTTCAGGAGAATCATTCAGAGTATCCTTCTCTAATATAAAGGAAATATCATAGGTATGATTCATCATTTCAGATATTGTAACCTGAAAGAAACTCTTATATTTGGAAGAAATATAACTAAGAGCATGAGCCTGATCTGACGGAATCATAATGATTACAACATTATCCCTTACTTCATAGAAATTAAGAGGAATTATCCATGTAGAATAAGAAATATCAGAAAGCTCGTATTCTCTTCTTAGTGTTTCTTTGATTAAGTCCCAGTTTTCTTTAATAGAATCCATACTTTAAAACCTCATATATTTGTTACTGTTATGATTTATATCTTCTGTAAAAAGCAGTGTTTATAAGTAAATATATCGTAACTATTCAGTATAGGTCGAAGTATTTACTGCCGAGACCGTAAGAATATGATTCAGCGATCAAAATCCCATTGTCGAAGACAATTTAGGATGGATTTTGCATCGTAACTGTGAAGATACTGAACAGTTACAATATATCGTAAAAAAGGATAACATCGAAATTACCCTACAATATATAATAATATAAACAGTCAAAAAATTCAAATGGTAAGTTGTACACATGGTCGTGATCATAATTATCAACAAGTTTACATATTTTATAAGATTATTCAGTAGGATGTGTATAACTTATAAAAGTGATATTAACATGATCAACAATGTATTTTTATGTATAAAATAATAATTATAAACAGTATAAAAACAAATTATACACAAGTTATACACATATTGTGGATAGATTTATGTAAAGTGGATATAAAGTTGAGAAAAAAAGAATATACAATATATAGTATATAATTTAGCTTTCAAATAACAATATATAGATCTATAAAAAACATATTTTTTATAAAATTTTTTTTGGGTTTACGAAAGCGAATTTGTTCGCTTTTTTATATATTTTTAAGAATAAAAAATACAGGATTTACTTGACGTTTCTTCATTAATTATATATAATCAACATGTTGTTTTTCCAATTAATGTTTAAAATATGTCTGCCTTATATAAATATTAAGGTTACGAGAAGGAGGTGCATCGGTATGAAAATGACTTATCAGCCTAAGAAGAGACAGAGATCCAAGGTTCATGGATTCAGGAAGAGAATGAGTACTCCGGGCGGAAGAAAAGTTTTAGCAGCAAGACGTGCAAAAGGAAGAAAGAAATTATCAGCATAGGTCACAGTTATGTGACCTTTTTTTCTCTCATTTAAAATAAGGAGTGAGAAAAATGGTATTTTCAGAATCCTTGAAAAAAAATCAAGATTTCCAGAATGTTTACAGAAAAGGCAAGAGTTATGCCAACAAGTATTTGGTAATGTATGTATTGGAAAACAACACTGATAGGAACAGACTGGGAATATCCGCCAGTAAGAAGGTAGGTAACAGTGTTGTAAGACACAGATTTGCCCGACTGGTGAGAGAGAGTTACCGGCTACACGAAAATATATTTAATAGTGGTTTAGATATAGTAGTCGTTGCAAGAAAAAGTGCGGCTTCGGTCGGATATGCCGAGATCGAGAGCGCGTTATTACATCTTTCAAAACTTCATCATATGATTAAAATATATTTTTATGATGAAGATAATTTGCGTTAGCAAATTGTTAGAAATTGATATGAAAAAATTATTTATTTATCTTATTAAATTCTATAGAAAATATATCTCTCCTATGAAGAGTACGAGATGTCCGTACATTCCGACTTGTTCTGAGTATGGATTGGAAGCGATAGAGAAATACGGCGCTTTGAAGGGCGGACTTATGGCTCTTTGGAGGATATGCAGATGTAATCCTTTTTCAAAAGGTGGTTATGATCCTGTTCCCTGACGGAACAGAGAAAAGAAAATTAAGGAGGTAATCCGATAGTGACAGGTATTTTATTAACTAAGGACCCCGGTAGGATTATCGGTCCTATTGCTTCATTGCTGGGCTATATTATGGAAGGTATCTTTTTTGTTTTAGACAAAATCGGTATTCCTAATATAGGACTTGCTATTATACTGTTCACAATCGTAATGTATCTGCTTCTTCTGCCTCTTACGATAAAGCAGCAGAAATTCTCTAAGTTATCTGCCAAAATGAATCCTGAACTTCAGGCAATTCAGGCAAAATATAAGGGAAAAAATGATAATGAATCCATGATGGCTATGAACATGGAACAAAAAGCAGTCTATGCGAAATACGGCGTGTCTCCATCGGGAAGTTGTGTTCAGTTGTTAATTCAGCTGCCTATCTTATGGGCATTGTACCGTGTTATTTACAATATGCCTGCTTATGTCGGTAAGATTAAGGAAGCTTTCTTCCCCTTGGTTGATAATTTGATTGCTCAGAAGGGAAGTACAGAATTAATTCAGTCTTTTTCACAAGCCGGCATGTATAGTAAGAATTTTTCGAATGAATCTTTCATCGGCGGTGTAACTTCCTATGTGCAGAATACATTTATCGATGTATTAAATAAGGCTACTTCTGCTGAGTGGATTGTTATTAAAGAAACATTTCCTAATTTGACGACGGATGTGGATCACACACTTAGTCTTTTAAACCGATATAATAATTTCTTAGGTTTAAATATTGCAAATTCTCCTTCTTTTACTATGAAGGCAGCATTAGCAGATAAGTCTTTTCTTATGGTAATTGCAGCTTTGTCGATTCCTGTTTTGTCTGCGGTAACACAGTGGATTAATGTAAAGCTTATGCCGCAGCAGAATACGCAGCAGGATAACAAAAATGCCAGCGATCAGCAGAATGCGATGATGCAGTCTATGAAAACGATGAACATGATGATGCCGATCATGTCTGCCGTATTTTGTTATACTCTTCCTGCAGGTTTAGGACTTTACTGGATAGCCGGTGCTGTTGTAAGAAGTGTTCAGCAGGTTGTTATCAATAAACATATTGATAAGATGGATCTGGATGAAGTTATTAAGAATAATGAAGAAAAAGCTAAGAAAAAAATGGCAAAAGCCGGTGTCAGGGCAGAGCAGATGGCAGCATATGCCAATATGAATACGAAGAATGTGAGTACTTCTAAGAAACAATCCAGTATTCCTACGATGACACAGGAAGAAAAGGATGAAGCGGTAAGAAAATCTACGGAGTATTATAATAAGAATGCAAAACCCGGCAGTATGATGTCTAAGGCAAATATGGTAAAGCAGTATAATGAAAAAAATAATAAATAACATTTTATTATGATTGTATGATGTGTAAGAATGGAGGTTAAATTGTTATGGAATTTATTGAAGTATCTGCAAAAACAGTTAGTGATGCAATTACGGAAGCATGTCAGAAATTAACTGTGACAAGTGATAAATTAGAATATGAAGTAATAGAAGAAGGTTCTTCAGGATTTCTGGGAATCGGTTCTAAACCTGCTGTTATTAAAGCAAGAGTAAAGTCTTCTGTAGAAGATACGGCAAGAGATTTCTTGAATGAAGTGTTCCGTGCAATGGATCTGACAGTTGTTGTTGATGTAAAATATAATGAAGCTGAAAGTTCCATGGAAGTGGATTTAAGCGGTGACGAGATGGGAGTTTTGATCGGAAAGAGAGGTCAAACACTTGATTCTTTACAGTATCTTGTATCGCTGGTGGTAAATAAAAATGTAGAGAATTATATCAGAGTTAAAGTTGATACAGAGAATTACCGTCAGAGAAGAAAAGAGACTCTTGAGAATCTGGCCAAGAACATTTCTTATAAAGTAAAGAGAACAAAGAGACCTGTGTCTTTAGAGCCGATGAATCCATATGAGAGAAGAATTATTCACTCTGCGCTTCAGAATGATAAGTATGTGACAACGCATAGTGAAGGAGATGAGCCTTTCAGGCATGTTGTTGTTGTTTTGAGAAAATATGAGAAGCATAATTAATTAATCTTTTTATGAAAAACAGCAGGAATGTAATGTTCCTGCTGTTTTCAGTAAAAAATGGGAGGCTTAGATCTTATATGAAGACAGATACAATAGCGGCGATTGCAACAGCTATGTCTGATTCGGGAATCGGAATTATTCGTGTCAGTGGAGAAGATTCTATTTCAATTGTAGATAAAATATATCGAAATGTGAAAATGAAACAAATTCTGACAACATATAAATCCCATACGATACATTATGGATTTATTGTAGAAGAGAATGAAACTGTTATAGATGAGGTTATGATTTCAATCATGAAAGCGCCGAGAAGTTATACGATGGAAGATACGGTGGAGATTAATTGTCACGGCGGCGTTTTTATGATGAGGAAGATTCTTGATATTGTGGTAAAAGCGGGTGCAAGAATTGCGGAGCCGGGTGAATTTACGAAACGAGCTTTCTTAAACGGAAGGATTGATCTGTCTAAGGCGGAAGCTGTAATGGATATTATTCATGCGAAGAATGAGTTTGCACTTCAATCTTCCGTGAAACAGCTAAAAGGTTCTGTGTCCGATATCATTAAAGAAATCAGGGCTAATATTCTTCATGAGATTGCGTTTATTGAAGCGGCGCTTGATGATCCGGAACATTTTGATTTGGAATCTGATGGATATGGAGAGGCGCTTTATAAAATTGTTAAGAAAATAGGTGAACGTATTCGTACACTGATTGATTCTGCGGAAAATGGCAGAATATTGTCAGAAGGAATCCAGACTGTGATTGTCGGTAAACCGAATGCTGGTAAATCGTCTCTTCTTAATATGCTTGTAGGAGAAGAGAGAGCAATCGTTACAGATATTGCCGGTACAACTAGAGATATTTTGGAAGAGACGATTTCAATTGATGGTATTTTGTTCCGTATTTTGGATACGGCAGGTATTCGTTCTACGGAAGATATTGTTGAAAAGATAGGTGTAGATCGTGCCAGAAATGCGGTGGAAGAAGCCGATCTGGTTCTCTATGTCATTGATTCTTCTGTACCGCTTGATGAAAATGACGAATCAATCTTTCATATGATTAAGGGTAAAAATACAATTATTTTGTTAAATAAATCAGATTTATTTACTGTTGTAACGGAAAGAGATATACGTTCTTTTATAGGAAAAATACAGGAACAAAGTAAAAATCATACTCTTGAAGTTAACATAGAATGTCAAAATATATATGAAAACAGAATAATTAGGACATCTATGAAGGAACGGGACGGTGTTGCACTTTTTTTAAAAACCGTGAAGGAAATGTTTTTTCATGGTGAGATTATTTATAATGATGAAGTATATATTACAAATGCGCGTCACAAAGAAGCGTTGCAGAATGCCTATGAAAGTCTGGCTCAGGTTCGGAAAAGTATAGAAGATCATATGCCGGAAGATTTCTATACAATTGATCTAATGAATGCGTATGCGTCTCTTGGTATGATCATTGGAGAAGAAGTCGGAGATAATCTGGTCAATGAGATATTCAGTAAGTTTTGTATGGGAAAATAAGAATTAATCAGATTCAATTATAATTTTATGTGTAATTATTATAAGATAATGTGTATATGATAAAGTTTGTTGTAAATTTAAAAGGTTTTTCATACATAAATTTTTTTTAGTAAAATGAAGATGTATATAAATGAGGAATAAAATATGACTGAAATCAGAGAAAAATATGATGTCTGTGTGGTTGGTGCCGGTCATGCGGGATGTGAGGCGGCGCTTGCCTGTGCTAGACTGGGACTGGAAACGATTATGTTTACAGTAAGTGTAGATAGTATTGCATTAATGCCTTGTAATCCTAATGTTGGAGGTACTTCTAAGGGACATCTGGTACGCGAGATCGATGCTTTGGGCGGTGAAATGGGTAAGAATATTGATAAGACTTTCATACAGTCTAAGATGTTGAACAGATCAAAGGGTCCCGCAGTACATTCTCTGAGAGCACAGGCTGATAAAGCAGAATATTCCAGAGCGATGCGTAAAGTACTGGAAAATCAGGATTACTTGACGATTAAACAGGCAGAGGTATGCGAACTGATAACAGAAGAATATGAGAATGCTTCTGAATCGGGAGACACTATTGCAACGAAGAAAATTACAGGTGTCAAAACTTATACAGGTGCGGTTTATGAATGTAAGACAGTGATTTTGTGTACGGGTACTTATTTGAAAGCGAGATGTCTTTGTGGTGAAGCGATTACTTATACGGGACCTAACGGATTACAGCCTGCTAATCATCTGACAGATTCCCTTATTGCTCTCGGTGTAGAGATGAGGAGATTTAAAACCGGTACGCCTGCCAGAATGGATGGACGCACAATTGATTACAGTAAGATGGAAGAACAGTTTGGTGATGAAAGGGTAATTCCTTTTTCCTTCTCTACAAATCCTGAAGATGTGCAGATTGATCAGGTTTCCTGCTGGCTGACTTATACGAATGAGAAAACTCATGATATTATACGGGCGAATCTGGATCGTTCTCCGATTTATGCGGGTATTATAGAAGGAACTGGTCCGCGGTATTGTCCTTCCATAGAAGATAAAGTAGTAAAATTTGCGGACAAAGAGAGGCATCAGGTTTTTATCGAGCCGGAAGGAAATCATACACATGAAATGTATGTGGGAGGTATGTCTTCTTCTCTTCCTGAGGATGTACAGCTTGCCATGTATCGCACTGTGCCCGGATTGGAAAATTGTAAAATTGTGAGAAATGCTTATGCGATCGAATATGACTGCATCAATCCGAGACAGTTATATCCTACTCTGGAATTTAAGGATATTAAAGGATTGTTTAGCGGCGGACAGTTTAACGGAAGCAGCGGATATGAAGAAGCAGCGGCGCAAGGTTTGATTGCGGGTATTAATGCGGCAATGGAAATTCTGAATAAAGAGATGATTGTTCTGGATCGTTCTCAGGCGTACATAGGTGTATTGATTGATGATCTGGTAACGAAAGAAAATTTTGAGCCTTATCGTATGATGACTTCCAGAGCAGAATATCGTCTTTTGCTTCGACAGGATAATGCTGACTTAAGGCTTCGTAAGATCGGGCATGAAGTAGGACTTGTCTCAAAAGAAGTCTATGAAAAAACGCTTTATAAAAAGGAATTGATTGATCGGGAGATTGAAAGATTAAAGAATACGATGATCGGAGCGGCAAAAGAAAATCAGAAATTTCTGATTTCTCATGAGAGTTCGACTCTTAAGACAGCTGCCAGTCTGGCGGAGCTTATGTGCCGTCCAGAGTTGTCTTATGAAATGTTATCTGAGCTCGATTCGAAACGTCCTGATCTTCCTGCGGATGTAATAGAGCAGGTAGAAATTGAAATAAAATATGAAGGTTATATTATAAGGCAACAGCGTCAGGTGGAACAGTATAAGAAAATGGAGAAGAGACGTATTCCGGCTGATCTGGATTATAATGCAATCAGCTCGCTGCGACTGGAAGCGAGACAGAAGCTGATTGCCTATAAACCTGTGTCAGTGGGACAGGCTTCCAGAATTTCCGGAGTATCTCCTGCGGATATTTCTGTGCTGTTGGTGTATTTGGAGCAGAGGAAAAAATAAATTTTTATCTATTATATTCATATATAGTTATAATAATATTATCTTCTGACAATGAATTAGATAACTGTGTATATAAATAGGATTCGTTTATAATATCATCGGACATAAGTCGATGTTTTACAGAATTTTCATAATTATATTGTATGCCCCAGCTTATTTCATCTGATGATATTTTTAATTTATTGATTGGGATATATAAAAAAATTTTTTTTGCATCAGTTTCCAATGAGTATGCATTGTAAATTTGTTTTACATCTGTAACATATAACACTCCAAAATCTGTAGCGTCATTTATATTTGTTTTTGTAAAATTAGCATAGGTTCCGTCATCTAAAATATAATAGATGTCATCTATCTGATTTAGTATAAATTTATTATATTCGGTTTTATTATCTGATATTTTTACATATTCCTTTATTAATAATCTGAAATCATCCAATATGTAATCGTCAGATGAACATACTATATTATGTATATAAGCATAATTCTTTGCTGTCTCATATGCTTCACTACTTCTATATGATAATAATAATATATTTGAATTATCAAATTCAGATATGAATTTCTGAGGAGGGTTGTCTGAATTAAAATTATATAAATTATCAAATGATATGTCTATATATTCTAACACGATATAAAAATCATAATTTTTAGTTATCGTGCTTAAATTTGTTTTATCATAATACTCTGTTATTAATCCCATGCCGGATGATAATGCTGTTGACCGAAGATCCATAAATTTTCCGTACGATAATATATAATATATTGATTGTGTTTTCAAAGTATTATTTAGAATATCTTCAACATCATTTTTTATCTCATTATATTGATAATTGTCAAATCCTATCTCTGTTACTTCTTTTCCTGATATGTAAATATTAAATGATCGATCGCCATCACTTGCTACAATATAGACATAACCTGTTAAAGGGTACCAAAGTCTTGGAGCTATTGAATATTTTATAATTTCTTCGCATTTTGCACGTTTTATTTTAGGTGTAAACCCATATTTATTTTCAATATATGCTATTGCATTTTTGGTGGCCTGTTTTTTATAGGCAGGTATTTTTGTTCTTTCTTCTAAAGGGAGAAACGGAAGTATTATTAAAAATATTATTATAACTATTTTTATAAATAGCATTATTTTTTTTAATTTTCTTTTTAAATTTTCTTTGTTATTTAGAAAACGCCAATCATCTTTTCCGACCATATATATTTTTAACTCCGATTTCCTATTATAATTAGAATTTGTCTTTTGCAGGAATACCATTTTAAAGAGATGTATTCATGTTTATGTTCTCTATAATATAAAATTTTAATTAGTTCATTCTGCTGTTTAGACTATTATTATTGACAGAATTTTTTATTAATTATATCCTTTGATTATATTATGTGCAATAGAGGATAGAACGAAGAATCAGAGATTTTAGAACGTTTGAACTTGTTTTGCGGAAATTGGCGTCTAAACGTTTTCAGTGTTGGTGTAAATGTTGCAGATTGAAAGAAAGGCATGGTTATTAATGTGAAAAATTTTGAAATAATAAAGAATATAGAATTAGGTAATTATAAATTAAATTCTTTTCAGAAAGATTTAGATGAACTGAATATTTCATTGACTGAAAATCAGCTACGTCAGTTTATGCAATATTATGAATTGTTAGTAAAATGGAATCAGGTTATGAATTTGACTGCAATCACGGAATTTGATGAAGTTCTTAAGAAACATTTTATAGACAGCTTATCACTGGTGAAAGCTTGTGACTTGAGCGGTGAACAAAATGATATTTCTACGAACATTTCTCTGATCGATATCGGAACAGGTGCGGGTTTTCCCGGAATACCGTTAAAAATAGCCTTTCCGAATATCAAAGTTACTCTTATCGATTCTCTGAATAAAAGAATTGATTTTCTGAATGAAGTAATAGCTGTATTAGGACTTGATGGGATAGAGACAATTCATGGCAGGGCGGAAGATTATGCAAAACCGGATCTGTTGAGAGAAAAGTATGATCTGTGCGTGTCCAGAGCCGTGGCAAATCTCTCTACACTCTCGGAATACTGTCTTCCTTATGTGAAGATTGGCGGTAAATTTATCTCTTATAAATCGGAAAAGATTATTGACGAGATAAAAGATGCAGAATATGCGATAGAGATACTGGGCGGAAAAGTTGAGGATCAGGTTTCTTTTATGCTTCCTAATTCAGAATTATACCGCAATCTTTTTGTAGTAACAAAGTGCACTGATACGCCATTGAAGTATCCTAGAAAAGCGGGAATGGCAAATAAGAAACCCTTAACAAGACATGAAGTTATACTAAGGCGACAAAAAACGCCGCCTAAGTAAAACTAAGTCATGTCTGGGAGAATGCAAAGAGCATGCATTCTCCGCGGGATGTGGTTAAATGTGAGAGGATAAGAAGGAGGTATGGTCACAATAATGAATATTTTACTTGTAGCCATTAATGCGAAATACATACATTCCAATCCTGCCGTTTTCTCTTTAAAATCCTGTGCGGGTGAATATGAGTCACATGTAGATGTGATGGAATTTACGATCAATCAGCAGACTTCTTATATTTTGAGTGAAATTTATAAGAAGCGTCCTGATGTGGTCGCTTTTTCATGTTATATCTGGAATCGGAATATGGTTGGTGAGATCATTTTCGATTTGCATAAAATCATGCCGAATGTAGAAATCTGGGCAGGCGGCCCGGAGGTTTCTTACGATGCGTCTGATGTGATTAAGGAGTGGGAACTCAGAGGAGTCATGTCCGGTTACGGAGAAGGTACTTTTAATCGTCTTGTGTCTGCCTATGTCAATGGTGTTTCGGAATCTCTTCCTATTGTTCTTGATGGAAATAATTCTTCTCGGATTTTATTAGATGAGATTCCCTTTTGGTATCAGAATATAGAGGATTTTGAACATCGCATTGTTTATTATGAAAGCAGCCGTGGATGTCCTTTTTCTTGTAGCTATTGTCTTTCGTCTATTGATAAGACGATGGACTTTCGTTCTGTGGAATATGTGTGTCGTGATGTTGATTTCTTTTTACAACAAAATGTTGTACAAGTAAAGTTTGTGGATCGTACTTTTAATTGTAAGAAAGATCATGCGCTTCCGATCCTGCAATATATATTAGAGCATGATAATGGAATTACTAATTTTCATTTTGAGATTTCGGCCGATCTTCTGGATGAAGACTATTTTACATTACTTGCAAAACTGCGTCCCGGCGCGGTCCAATTTGAGATTGGTGTACAGTCTACTAACCCTCAGACGATTTCTGAAATTAACCGTAAGATGGATTTTGATAAAGTTGTCGATGTTGTTCGAAGAATTTCTTCTTGGAATAATATCCACGTACATCTGGATCTGATTGCCGGACTGCCTTATGAAGATTTGAAGATTTTTAAGAAATCATTTAATGATGTATATGCACTCTTTCCGGAACAGTTACAATTAGGATTTCTTAAGGTGTTAAAAGGTTCTGCCATGGAGCTTCATGTTGCGGAGTATGGACTTGTGTACACATCACTTCCGCCTTATGAAGTTCTCTCAACGAAATGGCTTTCCTATGAGGATGTTTGTCATTTGAAGCTGATTGAGGAAGTATTGGAAATCTATTATAACAGCGGACAGTTTAGAAATACGCTGCTATATTTATGTTCTTATTTTAATACGCCATATGATTTATATGATGTTCTTGCAGCATGGTATGAAGAACATGATCTGTTTGGTATTCAGTCATCACGCACCAGAAAATATGAAATTCTGATGGAGTTCGGAACTGCTCTGATTAGTCAGAATATACAGCTGAGAAATTGTTTTTCGAAAGAAAATATTTTTTCTGAAAAATATGAATATGAGAATGATTCCGTAGAGAAAAGAATTTCAATTTTACAAGAATATCTTACATATGATTTATACTTGCGTGAGCACATGAAAAATCGTCCTTCTTTTGCTCCTTCTTTGGATAGGTGGAAGAACGATATTCATGATATATTACATAAAGAGTCGCAGGCCCATTTGATGTTTCCGGAATTGTCCGGATGTAATTATAGAGAATTGACGAAGGCATTGCACGTCGAAGTATTTGAGAATATTTTTGTGAAGCCTTCCTTTATGATTTTCTGTTATGACAGAAGAGATCCGTTGACAAATAATTGTAATGTTATAAAAGTAAATGACAATTTTTTTTAGATATTTATCAATAATAACGCCTGAACAGATAGAATCTTTGAAAATTTTTTATCTATTCAGGCTTTTTGTTTGTATGTAAAAAGTAATGATTGGATATATTACAAAGTTCATCATGAGAGTAAGTATAATTTAAATGGTAAAAATATATTAAGTATGTAGTATATAAATTATGTATTACAAAAGTAAAAATATTTTAATCTGTTCCAATACCTCATCAGGAGCTTCTAGCTGTGGAAGATGTTTCGTGTCTGGAATATATACATCTTCGATTGCCGCATTATAATATTTATAGTTTTCAATAGTAGTTTTAATATCCTTTTCTTTTTCACCGCCGATCATTAAGATACTGTTATTAATTTCCTTCAGTTCATGAAGAATATTCATATTCATATATTTTCCGACATAACTTGCGAAGGCATACTTGGAATAGTAATTACCGGTATATGCTGCTTCCAGATAGTTGTAAATATATTTTTCTTTGATTTCATCTGAATGACAGAAATACTCTGTTCTGAATATTTTCTCCATACTGTGTCTATTGGTAAGTACATGATATGTAAATGTACCGAGGATCGGACTTTCCAAAAACAGTTTCATCAGTTTCGTCTGTTTGGATGGAATCTGATTCTGCAGATAAAGATTCTGCGGATTAATGCAGATTAATTTATTTACGATATCCGGATTGTTATGGCATGCCATCATAACAAACGGAACAGACTCGCCGGTTACAACAACGGAGGTTTTTCTTTTGATCACATTTTTAATAAAATCGTTGATTAACTGTTCGTACAGATTGTTGGTATATGTTATGGCAGGTTTGTCAGACAGACCGTATCCCAGCAAGTCTATGGAATATATTTCATGTTCCTCGGTGAGATTATTGATCAGTCTGTGGTATTCATAATTAGAACTTCCTACTGTGAGATCATGAACTAGAAGAAGAGGAGCTCCGCTGCCTTTTTTCTGATATCTGATTTTTCCGAAACGCCATTCGTAATAATGATTTTCAGAATTTGCCAATAAGTTTTTAACAGTGCATAAGGAAGTATGGACCCGATTAATGACATGAATTGTTGTGACAGAGAAGGTTGATAATAATAGTGCCGTGGTCAGTTTTTTATTCATGAATTATCCTCCAAAGTAATTTCAATCTTTTCATACGCTGTTGAATAGGCATCTGCATTGATTCACCTATATTTATCAGATTGATTGTTAGAAACTCCTATCAATAATATGTGAATTATACCGATTGTCTAATATATTTACTCCCTTTTCGGAAAAGTGTTTTCATTATTTTTTCAAAATCCACTGAATACTTATCTTTTTCTTTATTTTTAACACTTTGGGTAACCGCCCAAAAAACAGAGGTTATCGCTCCATTAACCAATGGGTTTTTGTCTCATCATATTTCTTAAATCCTACTCTTTGATAAAGATGTCTCGCAGGATTTTCTTTATATGTTTTTAAATAAATTCTTACATTTTTATTCTCTTCCAGAGTATTTATAAGAATTTGTGTTCCTATTCCTTTTCCTTGATACTCAGGCAATATCGCAAACATGCCAACACACGCATCACCAATATCATCGTAATAGAAAGTAAATAGACCAATATCTCCACCTTTGTACTGAATGATGTTCATATCAGCAAGGTGTTCATCTATTTCTTTTTGTGTTAATTCAATCTGCATTTGTTCATTCCAACCATATATTTTTTCTATATACCATTTAAAGCACTTCTCTTTTAACTCATATATAAAATTAAAATCTGTCTCATTACATTTTCTAAAAGTATATTCCATACTTTTTCCTCACCGCTATCAATTTGTCAGAGTAATTATAATATGTTTTCTATAGATACACAATTCCGAAAAGGGAGCATATTTATTATACTTTATATTTTCATATAGTTCAAATCCTACAAATGAATAATAATAAAAATCTTTTATAATTTCTCAATTTAGTATATGATTAAAATATTAAAGGTAAAAAGTATAGCGCAATCAGAACGATAACAATATTTTATGTTATGCGGAGAATATATATGAATCATGCAGATTATGAAATTATTCAAGAAATATATGATGATTTGAAAATGGAACAGACATCACACTTGTCTGAACTGAATGAAAAGAAAATCGAAATTGATTCGATAGATACTTATTTGAATGGTCTTTTAAATAAAGAAGAAAGTGACCTGAAAGTATTTCTGGCGAGAAAAGTCGAGAATGTATATGCGGATGTTATAGAACAAAACAAACAGAAGCGTGAAAAACTTGTTTCGGAATGTGATGAAATAGAAAAGCAGATTCATTTGGAAAATAATAGGATTGAACAATTAGAAAAAGTTCTGGCTGAAAAATCTTTTATGCTTCACGTGAAACAACTTTCTATTTTAGACGCCCAAGAGAAAGAACGTCAAAGAATCGCAAGAGATTTGCATGATACTTCGTTACAGAATTTGACTCATCTTGTCCATAAGGTTGAATTGAGTTCTCTTTATATAGATAAGGACCCTGTAAAGGCTAAGTTGGAACTTGCTACAGTGGGAAAAGGAATTCGTAAAGTTATTGAAGAAATTCGAAACAGTATATTTGATTTGCGCCCAATGTCTATTGATGATCTTGGGATGAAAGAAACAATAGAAAAAATGCTTCTTCTTTTAAACCAGGAAAAGCAGTTTCATATCGTGGAGGATATAGATGATATTAATATGTCACAATCTACCTCCGCTACACAAATTATTTTTCTTTCCATCTATCGTATTATTCAGGAATGTGTTCAGAATTCATTGAAACATTCCGGCGGAAACGAAATCATCGTGAGATTGAAAGAGTGTGATCGGTTTTACAAAATTGTTGTTCAGGATAATGGAACCGGATTTGATATAAATGAGGCTGCGAAGAAAGAAAAACATTTTGGATTATCTGTAATAAAAGAAAGAGTATATTTTCTAGGCGGAAAGATTAATATTGATACACAGGACGGTACTTCTATAGAAATAGAAATTCCGAAAGTAAATGATTGTGTAGTGTAATGTTTGTGTCGGCACACCGTTTGCCACAAATTCATTATGCGCAGATAGCAGCACAGAAATGGAGAAAATTATGAAAACAAAAATTATGATTACTGACGATCACAATTTAATAAGAGAAGGTCTAAAACAGCTGTTGGAATTTGACGGAAATATGGAGATAATTTCCGAGGCATCTAATGGTGAAGAATGCCTTGCTAAATTACAGGACATACTACCTGATGTTTTGCTTCTTGATATTAATATGCCTGAAAAAAATGGATTGGAAGTACTGGAGGAAATAAAAAAGAGAAAATATGAAATTAAAGTTTTGATTTTAACTGTCCATAATGAATTGGAATATTTATTAAGAGCAGTTGATATTGGAGTGGATGGATATATATTGAAGGATTCTGAGTCGGCAGAATTAAAGCGGGCGATCAGTGCAGTGATGGCCGGTGAAAATTATATTCAGGCAAGTTTAATTCCGGCATTGAATAACCGGCTTGCAAATAGAGATATTGATAAAGATAAAATTGATTCCTTAACTGGAAGAGAATTAGAAGTATTGATTCAGGTTGCCAATGGAATGTTTAACAAAGAGATTGCGACTAATTTAAATATTAGTGAGAGGACGGTTAAAAATCATATTTCTAATATCTTTAAGAAGATAGATGTTTCTGATCGTACACAGGCGGCGGTCTTTGCAATTAAAAATAATATTATTAAACTTTTTTAGGAGAAATTATTATGCGTGCTGTGATCTTCGATATGTTTGAGACATTAATTACTTTATATGAAAGTCCCATATATTTTGGCAGCGAGATTGCAAAAGATGTAGGGATTCCCGTAGAAGAATTTCTTTCAATGTGGCAGCCAACAAAATATGATCGTTCTGTTGGCAAGATGAAATTTGAAGATGTTATGGAAAATATTCTTCAAAATTATCGTTGCTATTCTGAAAATCTTATTGAGCATGTCAAGCAAAAGTGGATCGATTCGAAGAAAGAAGCTTTTAGACATCTACATTCTGAGATTATTCCAATGCTTACAGAATTAAAGAATAAGAAAATATTGATTGGACTGATCAGCAATACTTTTTACGAAGAAGAAATTGTAATCCGTGAAAGTTTATTGTTTCCATATTTCGATGCTATATTTTTATCTTCTGAACAAGGTGTTTGTAAACCTGATGAGGAGATTTTTCACAGATGTATGAAAGCTCTTTCTGTAAAAGCAGAAGAGTGTATATATGTTGGAGATGGCGGAAGTTGTGAATTGGAAACTGCTCAGAAATTAGGAATGAAGGCAATTCAAGCTGTCTGGTATTTAAAAGAAGGGACTTTGCAACCAACCGGACGAAAGAAAAATTTTATAAATGTTGAAAGTCCACTTAATGTTTTACAGTACTTATAGATTTATTTAGGTTTAAATATAAATATTAGTACATTTTATCATGTGAAACATACATAGGACATGTTTCACGTGAAACATTTGAAAAATAATTACCTATATTTGAATTATAGACACAAGATAATGTTTCACGTGAAACAAATTAACCCAAGATATTGTGAACCAATTCCGTGAAACATTTTTTTGTGACATATTTTGAGCGTGAAACATTTAAAATTCATCTATTTGATATCCAGCGCCGGGCAGTATGCAGTTGTCATAAGGACCGTTTGGATATGTTTAAATCCTTCGGTTTTAAACTGCCGGCACTTAGCGAGGTTATGAGTTGCTTTGCAACTCACGAGCTTAGTACCGTTGCGTTTGGAACCGAGCGAAAGCGCGTCCTTAGGATAACTGCATATTGCCTGGCGCGTCCGGATTAGCCACATCTTATCATCCACAAACGGTGACGCAATATATTTTATTCTTTTCAAATTCCCACGTGGAACAAATTCCTATAGATTATCCTTTCAATTAGTGATATAATCGTAAGCGGACAGAAAAATAGAAAGGATTTCGGAGAGAAACGTTTTGTCGAAATACAAAACGAAAGGCAGAGGAAAAACAAGTATGGGAAGAACGATTGCGATTGCAAATCAAAAAGGAGGAGTCGGGAAAACAACCACTTCCATTAACTTATCCGCATCACTTGCGGAGAAAGGAAAGAAAGTATTAGTAATTGACACAGACCCACAGGGCAATACGACCAGCGGATTTGGCGTGGAGAAGAATGATTTGGAAAATACTATTTATGAACTGATCTTAGGAGAATGTTCCATCAATGAATGTATTTTAAGTGATGTCATTCCGAATGTGTCAGTTATTCCGTCTAACGTTAATCTGGCAGCGGCTGAGATTGAGTTGATCGGAGTTGATAAGAAAGAATACATATTAAAAAATGAAGTAGACTGGATTAAGGACAAGTATGATTTTATTATTATAGATTGTCCGCCGTCTTTGAATCTGCTTACAATCAATTCCATGACTACGGCTGATTCAGTGCTTGTCCCGATTCAATGTGAGTATTATGCATTAGAAGGTTTAAGCCAGTTGATCCATACCGTTAATCTTGTGAAAGAGAGATTAAACCCAGATCTGGATATGGAAGGCGTTGTTTTTACAATGTATGATTCCAGAACGAATCTCTCCATGCAGGTAGTGGAAAATGTTAAAAACCATTTTAAACAGAATGTATATAATACTGTAATACCCAGAAATATCAGATTAGCGGAAGCACCCAGTTACGGAATGCCGATCAGTACATATGATCCGAAGTCTGCAGGTGCAGAGGCATATATGTTACTTGCGGATGAAGTGATAAACAGAAAGGGTGTATAAGATATGGCAGCAAAAAGAGGTTTAGGAAAAGGATTGGATGCTATCATTCCTTCAGGTAATGTAAATACAGCTCCATCAAAGACATCTGCAGATCAGGCAAACGATAAGGGTTCAGAGACAATTGTTAAAATCACACAGGTTGAGCCTAACAGGGAACAGCCCAGAAAAAATTTTGATGAAGATGCATTACAGGAATTAGCGGATTCTATCAAGCAGTTCGGACTTTTACAACCTATCCTGGTTCAGGACAGAAAGACTTATTACGAGATTATAGCCGGTGAGCGCCGCTGGCGCGCGGCCAAGCTGGCGGGATTAAAAGAAGTTCCGGTTATCATCCGTGATTATACCGAGCAGGAGATCGTAGAGATTTCGTTGATTGAGAATATCCAGAGAGAAGATTTAAATCCTATTGAAGAAGCACAGGCTTATAAGAGGCTTCTGACAGAATTTAATCTGAAACAGGATGAAGTTGCGGAGAGGGTGTCTAAGAGCAGAACTGCTGTTACGAATTCCATGAGACTTCTGAAATTATGTGATGAAGTGCAGCAGATGATCATAGATGATATGCTTTCCACAGGTCATGCAAGAGCGTTGATTACGATTGAAGATCCGGAACAGCAGTACACGATTGCACAGAAAATATTTGATGAGAAGCTGAGTGTGCGTGATGTGGAGAAGCTTGTTAAGAATCTGAACAAGCCGGAAAAACCTAAGAAAGAAACTTCAGAAGATAAGAGCCTGGAAATCATTTATCAGGATTTGGCTGAAAAATTAAAGCAGGCACTCGGAACCAAGGTAGAGATTTCTTCTAAAGGAAACGGAACAGGAAAGATAGAGATAGAATTCTACAATCACGATGATCTGGATAGAATTAGTGAGTTGCTTTCCAGATAAGTTTTCACAGATCGTGAACGAAGATTTGTCACAAACAGTTAGAAGTTGAGCACAAGCGATAAATGTATATAGAAAGGTACGAAACCGATGAATTATAATTTACTGGAAGAGATGGGCGTAGGAAATTTAGATCTGACATATTTGTTTATTGCTGCGTTTGCTTTAATCCTTATATTGTTGATTGTTACGATTGTTCAGACGATCAGGATCGGTAAGCTGTCTAAGAGATATAAGAAGTTTATGTCAGGTAAAACTGCCAAGAGTCTGGAGCAGGATATAGAAGGTATTTTTGAAGATAATAAATTCATTAAAGCTGCGACGGAAAAGAATCATAAGGATATTCTGGCACTATATCGAAAACTGGAGAGTGCTTTTCAGAAAGTCGGTATTGTCAAATATGATGCCTTCAATCAGATGGGCGGACAACTCAGCTTTTCTCTGGCGCTTCTGGACGAGAATGACAATGGATTTATTTTGAATTCTGTGCACAGTGCGGAGGGCTGTTACTCGTACACGAAAGAGATCAAAAACGGTCTGTGCGAGATTTCTTTGGGCGATGAAGAGAAGAAGGCTCTGGATATTGCAATGAATATTGCATTAGAGGATTAGGGGGCAATAGAACAGGAAACCATGAAACGATGTAAGGTTGATGATTTGACGGGAATAGAAATTCTGGCGAAGGATGTTTTCACACCGGAATATCAGGTACTCCTTTCTGTAGGAATGCAGTTAAAGCAGGAGTATATTGAGAAACTTAAGGAACTCGAGATTAAAGAAGTATATATCAGGGAAGAGGAGCAGCCGGATACTAAGATGGTTGTAATCCTTAGAGAAGAAGTCGAAGAGGCCTTTAAATTTAAAGTAAGAGATATTTTGGAAAAACACACTTACCGTCATAATGATAATTTGGAAGAAATTTGTCAGATGGCAGATCGCATCATTACAAATATTCTCGAAGAAGATAAGGTCGTGGAACAGATCTATGACCTGAAAGAGAGAAGTTCTGACATTTATGACCATTCGATTAGTATATGCAGTCTTGCAACTGTCGTGGCGCTACGAATGAAGCTTCCGCAGCGGACAGTACATGACATTGGTGTCAGTTGTTTACTTCATGATCTCGGACTCCGATATATGACAATTGATTATGCAGACAGAGATCTTGAAGAATTATCAGAAATAGAGTATGCGGAATATAAGAAGCATCCTATATATGGTTTTTCGGCATTACGAGGTGAAAATTGGATTTCCAATGAGAGTAAAAATATGATATTATATCACCATGAGCGTATTGACGGATCAGGATATCCGCTTAAGTCTACAGATATTTCCGTGGAATGTCGTATTGTGCAGGTCTGTGATGCATTTGACGAAATGATCTGCGGAATCGGCTGTAAGAGCATTAAGGTTCACGAAGCGGTAGAGTATTTGAAAAAAAATAAAAATATAAAATTCGACGGTAAGATTGTCGATATCTTTTTAGAGTTTACTGCTGTATACCCGGCCGGTTCAAGAGTGAGGACGAATGAAGGTGAGACCGGAGCAGTGTTGTACCAGAATAAAGAATTTCCGGACAGACCGGTTATTCGAATCATCAAGGATAAAGACGGTAAGAATGTAGACAGGGTTATGGATCTTTCGGAGAGTAACAACGTATATATTGAGGAAGTATTAGATTAAAGTTATGCGCTGAAAACATGCGCAGGAATGAGGGACATTATGATAGACATTAAATTTTTAAGAGAGAATCCGGATGTGGTAAAGGAAAATATTCGGAAGAAATTTCAGGATTCTAAGCTCGCTCTGGTAGATGAAGTGATTGAGCTGGATGCCGAAGTTCGGAAGGCGCAACAGGAAGCAGATGAGATCCGCGCTAACAGGAATAAGATCTCTAAGGAGATCGGTGCACTGATGGGTCAGGGCAAGAAAGAGGAAGCGGAAGCGAAGAAAGCGGAGGTTGCCGCGAATGCTGCAAGGCTCGCTGAGCTGGAAGCAAAAGAGGATGAGCTTCGTGAGAAAATTAAAAAAG
The DNA here is from genome assembly GCA_014804485.1 of Lachnospiraceae bacterium. Taxonomy (GTDB): domain Bacteria; phylum Bacillota; class Clostridia; order Lachnospirales; family Lachnospiraceae; genus UBA3282. The sequence continues at coordinate 77,756 of JAAUZT010000013.1, read as the reverse complement.
ATATGATGACCATTCCTAATATCATTGATCCTTCCGTACCGATCGGTAAGGATGATTCTGAAAATGTGGAGATATGCAAATACGGAGATCCGGTGGTTCCGGATTTTGAAATTCCTTATCACACAGAAATCATGGAGAGATTTCACGGAATAGACATGGATGCTGCCGGCCGTGTGGCAGGTAATGGATTTTACTATCTGATGGGTGATATTGCAAGACTGCATTCTGCAGTAATTGCTTACGCAAGAGATTTTATGATCGGCAGAGGGTTTACTTACTGCGTACCGCCGTTTATGATCAGAAGCGCAGTTGTGGACGGTGTGATGAGTTTTGCAGAGATGGATGCCATGATGTATAAAATCGAGGGAGAGGACCTTTATCTGATCGGAACTTCTGAACATTCCATGATCGGTAAATTTATTGATACGATCATTCCGGAAGAAGAACTTCCTCATACATTGACCAGCTATTCTCCTTGTTTCCGTAAAGAGAAAGGCGCACACGGTATTGAGGAACGCGGCGTATATCGTATTCATCAGTTTGAGAAGCAGGAGATGATCGTAGTATGTAAGCCGGAAGAATCTAAGATATGGTTTGACAAACTATGGCAAAATACGGTAGACTTATTCCGTAGCATGGATATTCCGGTAAGGACCATTGAGTGTTGTTCCGGAGATCTGGCGGATCTGAAGGTTAAATCCTATGATGTGGAAGCATGGTCGCCCAGACAGCAGAAGTATTTTGAAGTCGGAAGCTGTTCTAACTTAGGGGATGCTCAGGCAAGAAGACTGCGTATTCGCGTAAACGGTAAAGATGGCAAGTACTTTGCGCATACATTAAATAATACAGTAGTTGCACCACCCAGAATGCTCATCGCATTCTTAGAAAATAATTTACAGGCTGACGGTTCTGTCCGTATTCCGGAGGTGCTTCGTCCGTATATGGGCGGCATGGAAGAGATTCGATAAGCCACACGTAATATTTTTGAAAAGGAGGTGGAATTTTTGCATAAATTTATGCGAGCTATTGGTTTTAGCGGATTGACTGACAGACGGGAGCAGCAGAAGCTGATCACAGATATTATCTTAAATGCTTCGCACCGTTCCTATACATCCAACGGTGAAGAAACCATACTTGCAGAATTTTGTGAAGATTTTGCCAAGGATATGGGAATCGCCGTCTGTGGCGAGTTCGATGAAAGTGATAAGTTTACTTACGATTATTTTTATCCTTATTTGCGGGGAACGGGAATCAGTTCCTGTGAAGATGTGTCTGTAGAGCGTCATGCGGATAAGGAATCTTATGCAGGTGTATGTGATGATATCAAAGTTGGTGTAAGCCTGATATTTTATCTGCAGAATATGGTTCCTTATGTGAAAGCACAATATGAGAATATACTACCGATCAGAGGAACGACGCTGACGCTGTCCGGATTATCACTTAAGGGAAATATTATACTGCCGATCAGTAAGAACGATAAGCAGAAACAGAAGGTACAGAAGGCTTCCAGAAACAGAAATCAGTTGATCGATGCTGCCAGAAGAGGCGACGAGGATGCGATTGAAAGTCTGACATTGGAAGACATGGATACTTACACTGCTATTTCTAAAAAGATACTGACGGAAGATGTGTTTAGTCTGGTAGATACTTACTTTATGCCCTACGGTGTAGAGTGTGATCAATATTCGATTATGGGAGAGATTCTGGATATTTCTCTGCGGGTCAATAAGATCACAAAAGAAGAAATATATGTGATGCACCTAAGCTGTAATGATCTGCAGTTTGATGTGTGTATCAATAAAAAGGATCTGTATGGAGAGCCGCAGGTGGGAAGAAGATTCAAAGGAATCATCTGGCTGCAAGGATATATTAATTATCCGGCAATGTAGTAGTGTTCCTTCCTGCACAGGCGTTGCAGTCTGACAGGCTGCTGCGCCGTCTCTTATAGATAAATTTGTCTCTGTAGCTCAGTAGGATAGAGCGTTCGCCTCCTAAGCGAAAGGCCGCTGGTTCGAATCCAGTCAGGGACGTTATGAAAAGCCGTATGATAATTCAAAGATTACGGCTTTTTATGTTACATAAACGGAGATGATATATGAATTACGTTATAATGGATCTGGAATGGAACCAAAGCAGTACGGGTGATGAGGAAGTTTCGAAAATACTTCCCTTTGAGATCATAGAGATTGGTGCCATTAAACTGAATGATGAACACAGGATGATCAGCGAGTTTACCGAACTCATAAAACCGCAGGTATATCATGAGATGCATAGAATTACCAGAAAGTTGATTCACCTGCAGATGGAGCAGCTTGAGCAGGGTCGGTCCTTTACGGAAGTCATGGAACAGTTTCGTGAATGGTGCGGAGAGGATTACATTTTCTGTACGTGGGGTCCGTTAGACTTGACTGAACTTCAGAGAAATATTCGGTATTATAGAATGGAACCACTTTCAGACGGACCGATCAGATTTCTTGATGTGCAGAAATTATTCAGCATTGCCTATGAAGACAGGAAATCAAGAAGATCGTTGGAATATGCCATTGATTATTTGAACATTGAGAAAGATATTCCATTTCACCGTGCCTTTAGCGATGCTTATTATACCGCAAAGGTGCTGGCGCTAATGGATGACAAAGTTCTGGAGAATTATTCTTTTGATGTTTTCCATCTTCCGAAGAACAAAGAGTCAGAAATACACGTGATTTTTGATACATATGCCAAATATATTTCCAGAGCATTTCCGGATAAAGTGCAGGCGCTTGAGGATAAAACAGTGACCGAAACAAAATGTTATCTGTGCCACAAACTACTGCGCAGGAAGATTCGCTGGTTTTCGCCCAACGGAAAGCATTATTATTGTGTGTCCTATTGTGACAGACATGGTTATATGAAGTCCAAGATCCGTATCCGCAAGGCGGAGAACGGTGCCGTATATGTTGTGAAGACACAGAAATTCATCACGGAATCGGAGATTGATAATATCCGTGATAAACAGACTAAAGCAAGACAGCAGAGAAAAGATAAAAGAATATCTAAAAATCGAAATCATCAAAACTAGACCGGACCCGTTCTTTGCGGATCTGTTTACGTTTGATCTTATTTCTTCTGCGTCTGGCGTTTTGACCGTTCATGATAAGTGCACGAAGAATAAACAACAGTATCGTCACACCTCCGAATATGAGAATGCCGATCAGTACCTTTTTCACATTCACGAAGATAGTTGTGGTTTGAGGGGACTCCGGCTCAGTTCTCTCAACACTCACGTCAGTGGTTTCGATATGTGTGTCGAAATCATAAGAGGAAGTGTTGTCCGATGCCAGATCAAGGTATGCGCACCCGACATAAGAGTCGTGATAGGAATATCTGATTTGTGCAATACGGTTTTCACTTGATACACTATAGTCGATATCGGAATCAAGATCGCTGAAAGAAATCGTATTAGGGATTATGACATAACTGTCATTATCTATAGATAGAATCGGCTTGGAACTGCCGAATATATCATTTCCGGTCTGGAGAAATCCTGACGCTTCAATTTGGTACTTGTCTTCATTTTCGGAAATGTTCATAACCTGAAAGTTATTGAATCCGTAGTCAAACAGCTCTACCGTATCGGTGAACTGACGTGGAGATTCTTCCTTAAATACGACACAGACAAGCTTCATACCGTTTCGTTCCGCACAGGTGACAAGAGTCTGTCTGGCATCATCGGTATAGCCGGTCTTGCCGCCTAATATACCTTCGTAAGGGATTTCACCATTGATCATCCTATGTTTATTATTTTTATAGAAGTCATCCGGCTGCGTAGCGGTTGGCTCGAAATGGTAGCGGGCGGTATTGCCAATCTTACAGAGCATTTCATTTTGAAAAAAGCGGTTGGAGATCAATGCAAGATCATAGGCAGAAGTATAGTGGTTCGCATCATGCAGTCCGTTAGTGTTCATAAAGTGGCTGTCTGTGCAGCCTAACTGTTCGGCATATTCATTCATATCGGAGACAAATTGGTCAATAGATCCGGAAATATACTCTCCGACGGCATTTGCTACCTCATTGGCGGAGGCTACCATAATACCGTAAAGACATTCTTCCAATGTAATAGATTCTCCTTCATCCATTCCCATGTTAGAGCCATCGCCGGGCACGCTAAAGACAGCTTCATGAGAAAAGGAAACCATATCGTCGAGATTGCCTTGTTCCATAGCCATCAGACAGGTTAACAGTTTTGTGGTACTGGCGGGATAGGACTTTTTGTGAATATCTTTGGCGTACAGAATAACACCGGTGTTAGCATCCATTAGAATTGCGGATTCTGCGCTGATTGCAGGACCCACCGGCCAGTTATCGATATCATTTGATTGGATGGGAAGTAATTTACGTGCTTCGGCGTCTGCTTCCAGCTCTTCCAATGTAGCGTGGGCAGTGATGGGATTGCCCAGGAATCCCCCTACAAAAACGGAGCATGCAAGCAGGGCACAAACCATTTTTTTATGAAAAAACAACATCTTTGTTTAACCTTTCTATAATAAGGAAGTTTATGTTAATAAATCGTATTTTATGCTATAGGAAATTTCTGTATGATTTTGTCCATTTAACATCATACACTATTTTGAAATAAAACTGTAGTAATTTCACAAAAAATACAAAATCTCTTTCCGTTCAATCTATCCGTAGGAGAAAAAGCATGGTACAATAAGACATGAAGTTAGATAGCACTCACCGAAAGGATCAGTCATACAATGAGACTACGAAACATAACCGGTTGCAGGGAAATGATTGCCGCCAGCGATTACGTGATCCATGAGCCGCAAAATTACAAGGGAAAATGGAATGAAATTTTCGGTAATGATCATCCTATCCGTATAGAGATCGGTATGGGAAAAGGAAGATTTATTATGGATCTGGCAAGGATGAATCCGGCAATCAATTATGTGGGAATTGAGAAATATTCCAGCGTTCTGCTTCGCGGTGTCCAGAAGATGGAAGCGGAACCGCTATCAAACATTTATTTTATACGTATGGATGCAGAGGAAATTACAAACGTGTTCGGGCATAAGGAGGTGGACAGAATCTACCTGAATTTCTCTGATCCGTGGCCGAAGGACAGGCATGCGAAGAGAAGACTGCCGTCCCGTGAATTTTTGCGGCGGTATCATGAGATACTGGTAAGAGACGGTGTAATCGAATTTAAGACGGACAACCATGACCTGTTCCGCTTTGCATTGGAAGAACTGGAACCCGCAGGCTGGCATTTGGATCAGATGACGGAAGACCTGCACCATGATGAAGAGATGATGCAGGGTAATGTGATGACAGAATATGAAGAGAGGTTTTCTTCCATGGGGAATCCGATCTATAAATATGTTATTTCAAGGTAAAAAGGACTTATGCCTGAGCGTACCAAGCGTAAAACTTCCTAAAGAAAATATTGTACGCAGAAAAGAGGATAAAGATGGAATACAAGTTTACAACTGCGAATTTTGACAAAGAGGTACTGGAGGCCGATACGCCGGTGCTGGTAGATTTTTATGCGGACTGGTGCGGACCGTGTAAGATGATGGCGCCTATTGTGGATCAGCTTGCTGGTGAGTATGACGGCAGAATTAAAGTAGGTAAATGCAATATTGACGAGGAGGACGGACTGGCAAGAATGTACCGCGTTATGTCTATTCCGACCATGAAAATCTTCGTGAAAGGCGAGGCAGCAGCCACCATAGTGGGTGCCGTATCGAAGGAGGAACTGGAAGAAGAGATGAAGAAAGTACTGTAGAGGTTTTAAAAAAGTCAGGCGGTGGCGCCTGACTTTTTATCATCTCTGCTATAGAGCATTTTCAATATAACCGGTGTTGCGATCGATGATACGATAATTAAGAGAATAACCGCCGTGAAGTAATCCGCCGTCAGAAGTCCAGCGGCAAGACCCTTCTGCGCTACGATCAGCGCGACTTCGCCACGGGTCATCATTCCCACACCGATCTTGACGGAATCAGAAAAATTGAATTTGAAAAATCTGCCGACAAGTCCGCAGCCGATAATTTTTGCACCCAGCGCCACGATGACGAAGCAGATACAGAAAGCGAACAGCTTGCCGTTCATGGCATCGAAGGAAGTCTTCAGACCGATGCTTGTAAAAAAGATCGGACCGAAGAACATATAGGAACTAACATCAACTTTACGTTCAATATATTCGTTGTCACTTAAACTGCACAGGACAACACCTGCTATGTAAGCGCCGGTAATGTCTGCGATGCCGAAGTACTTCTCCGCTATATAAGACAAGGCAAAACAAAATGCAAGGCTGACGATAGGGATACGTCTCGTATGAGGATATCGCTTATCCAGTGTGGCAAATATCTTATATACGATAAATCCGCCCACTATCGCAACTGCAAAAAAAGCGACAGTCTTTACAACGACCATACCCGGATTAGAATCAGGGTTCTTGAAACCGATTACGAAAGTTAAGACAATAATACCGATTACATCGTCAATGATTGCCGCACTGACAATAGTGGTTCCCACTTTGGTCTTGATCTTACCCAGTTCCTGAAGTGCGGCTACCGTGATACTGACGCTGGTTGCCGTCATGATCGTGCCGATGAAAACAGCTTTATAGAAATTCTCACTTCCCCAAGGCGCTGCGCCATAGAAGCCCATATATAACAAAGAGCCCAGAACAAGGGGTACGAAAACACCTGCACACGCAATCATAAATGCAATGGGGCCTGTCTTGATCAATTCTTTTAAGTCTGATTCCAGTCCTACCTCAAACATCAGAATAATAACGCCGATCTCGGCGATCTGTGTAATAAATGCAGTCTGATTGATCCATCCTAACACGCACGGGCCGACAATAAGTCCGGCGATGATCTGGCCGACTACTTGCGGCGCTTTACATTTTCTTGCAAGAACACCGAAAAATTTGGCAAATAACAGAATAATCGCCAGATCCCTTAACACTTCATATGATTCCATAATATCCTCCAACAAAAACGGAGACATTAATCTGTCTCCGTTAAATCGTCGAAGCGACGGGATTCGAACCCACGACCTCTGCGTCCCGAACGCAGCGCTCTACCAAGCTGAGCCACGCTTCGATTCTATGAACAATTAAGATAATACAACATTTTAAGGGTAGTTGTCAATGTTTCTTATAAGAAATTATTTCAAAAATATGATTGTATCCGTTTCCGTTTCCCGATATACTGTAACTATTCAAGATATCATTATTCGGAAAGGAATAAGACCATGAAGACGGATGCGAAGAAAAATAACAAGAAGATCGAAAAAGAGATTGAAAAACTGATCGGAAAATTGACATTAGATGAAAAGATTTCCATGATCCACGGAACCGGAATCTTCAGAACCGGCGAGGTAGAGAGACTGGGAATTCCCGGGGTTGTCTTTTCTGACGGACCTATGGGAGTCAGAGCGGAATTTATGAGAGACAGATGGATTCCGGCGGGGAATCATGACGATAACGTATCTTATCTGCCCAGCAACAGTGCGCTTGCTTCTACATGGAATCCGTATCGGGCTTATGAGATGGGACATGTTCTCGGTGCAGAGGCGAGAGGACGCGGTAAAGATGTGATCCTGGCACCGGGAATCAACATCAAGCGCAGTCCGCTGTGCGGCAGAAATTTTGAGTATATGAGCGAAGATCCGAATCTGACGGCTACTCTGGCGGTGCCTTTTATTAAAGGGGTACAGGAGAATGACGTTGCGGCGTGTGTAAAGCATTTTGCTGCGAATGTACAAGAAACGGACCGTCTCATGGTAGACGAGGAAATTGATGACAGAACATTATACGAGATTTATTTTCCGGCGTTTAAGGCGGCGGTGCAGGAGGGAAAGACCTATTCTGTCATGGGTGCCTACAATAAGATTAACGGAGATTATTGTTGTGAGAACAAGAATTTGTTGGATTTGGTGTTGCGCGGTGAGTGGGGCTTCGACGGCACAGTAATCAGCGACTGGGGTGCCGTACATAGGACAAAAGAGGCGGCGGAATGCTCTATGGATATGGAGATGTCGGTGTTCCCGGATTTCGATGAGTACAAGCTGGCCAATCCTTTGAAGGAAGCGATTATGAAAGGTGAGATCTCCGAGGAGACCGTCAATGCCAAGGTGCGTAACATTCTGCGGATGATGTATCGGCTTAAGATGATAGGCAAAGAGAAAAATGACCGTAAAGCAGGTTCTTATAATACGCCGGAGCACAGAGAGATGATTCTGCGTACGGCAGAAGAATCCATGATTCTGTTAAAGAATGAGAAACAAACGCTACCGCTTAATGCCTCGAAGATAAAGAAGCTTGTGGTGATCGGACAGAATGCGGCAAAAATCCATTCGGATGGCGGCGGAAGTGCGGAGATCAAGGCACTCTATGAAATCTGTCCGCTGATGGGCTTAAAGATGTATTTGGGCGGCAATACACAGGTGGAATATTATAAGGGATACCATGTGCCGGATAAGTCAAAGAATTTTGACCATAATTGGCAGGCAGACAGTCTGGATGATTTGAAAGACACGGATATCGGTAAAGCAGTCCGGGATGAAGAGCATATGAATGAGATGCACCGCAAGGGCGAGGAAGAGCGACTGGCACAGATGGAGAAAGATAAGGCGGAAGTGCATGAAAAGAATAAAGTGCTCTTCGCGCAGGCAATCGAAGCAGCTAAGGATGCAGATGCCGTTATTTTCGTAGGCGGCCTTAACCATGATATTGACAGTGAAGGCTTTGACCGAAGTGATATGAAATTGCCCTATGAGCAGGATGCACTGATTGAGGCATTGCTTGATGTGCGCAAGGACATGATCGTTACCTTTATCGGCGGCTCGCCGGTAGAGATGCCGTGGCGGAATAAGGCATCGGCAATTCTGTGGAGCTATTATGCAGGAATGGAGACAGGCAATGCTTTTGCCGAAATCATCTTCGGGGATATCAATCCGTCCGGTAAGCTGGCGGAGACATTTCCGAAAAAATATGAGGATTGCGCCACGGCGAAGAACGGGCAGTTCGGCGTGTGGGGCAAAATTACATTGGAGGAAGGATTGTATTTCGGATATCGCCACTTTGACAGAGAGCGTATTATGCCGGCATTCTGTTTCGGGCACGGGCTTTCCTATACGGAGTTTACTTACAGTGGATTGACGCTGAAAGCGGAAAAAGGCAAGGATGTGAAGATTAACTTTACGGTCAAGAATACGGGCAAGAGAATCGGATCTGAAGTCGTACAGATTTATATAGCGCCGATTGCGCCGAAAGTGGATAGGCCGGATAAAGAGCTGAAGGCGTATACAAAAGTCGAACTGGCGCCGGGTAAATCCAGAAAAGTAAGTCTAACGCTGCAGCAGGAAGACTTTGCGTATTTCGATGAACACTTGCATGAATTTATCTCGGATGCCGGGGACTATGAGATTCTGGTTGGCGCATCCTGTGAAGATATCCGATTGAAAGGAATTGCCGCTTTAGCATAATGATAAAGTATATTTTCCCAAGACCCGGTGCATACTTTAAAGGAAGCAACAATATGAGTACGTACAGGAAGGATGGGAAACAGAAATGGATTATAATAATATACCGTTGAGTCTGGGAATGGCGATCACATCAAATAAGGCTGCAATGGATCGGTTTGTGGATATGACGGAAGCGGAGAAAGAAGCTTTTATTGACAGAAGTCGTGATGCTATGTCAAGAGAAGAGATGGAGAAACTGGTGAATACGCTGACGGAAGATGAGGAGAGGCCGGATGTCCATCTGGAGGATGTGAACAATATTTTTAAAGGACCAAGTATCGGTTGAGGAGTGAAGCTGCACAGGGTAATTCGGATCTAATGCCTTCGTGCAGCTTGTGTCCTTAAGCAGATTGAAAAATCAGAGATTTTTCAATCGCAAATTTGTGCCGAAGCTGTTTGCGTCTCGGCTTACTAATTTGCAGGTTGAGCAAGAATGAGGAAATAATATGCACATACAAATGCCTGACAAAGTACATAAGATCATAGAAATATTGGAGGCAGCGGGCTATGAGGCATACGCCGTCGGCGGCTGCGTCCGGGACTCTATACTCGGTAGAGAGCCCAATGACTGGGACATTACCACTTCGGCAAAACCGGAAGAGATAAAGAGTCTTTTTACCAGAACGATCGATACCGGTATTAAGCACGGTACGGTGACAGTTATGCTGGACAAGGAAGGCTTCGAGGTGACCACCTACCGTATTGACGGAATCTATGAGGATAGCAGACACCCGAAGGAGGTCACTTTTACCGCCAGTCTGGAGGAAGACTTAAAGAGGCGGGATTTTACCGTCAATGCCATGGCGTACAATGAGCGGACAGGTCTGGTGGATATATTCGGAGGTCTGTCGGATATAGAACAAGGCATTATTCGCTGCGTGGGCAATGCAGAGGAACGCTTCACGGAAGATGCACTGCGCATGCTGCGTGCAGTCCGTTTCTCGGCACAGCTGGGATATGAAATTGAGGAGGAGACGAAACAGGCGATTCGCAGGCTTGCTTCGAATTTAAAAAAAATCAGCGCGGAGCGGATACAGGCGGAATTGGTCAAATTGGTGACATCGCCGCATCCGGATTATTTGCGTACCGCTTACGAGACAGGGATCACAAAGCATATTTTGCCGGAATTTGACATCTGTATGGAGACGAACCAGAATAATCCACATCACTGCTATAACGTCGGAGAACATATATTGCATTCCATGCAGGAGACTTCACCGGATAAGGTATTGCGGCTTGGTATGCTTTTTCATGATATCGCTAAACCGCAGACGCTTTCCATCGATGATGAGGGAGTTACCCATAACAAAGGGCATGCCGAACTGGGTGAGAAAATGACAAAGCAGATTTTGCGCCGCCTTAAATTCGATAACGATACGATTGATAAGGTATCGAAGATCGTGCTCTATCATGATCAGGAGGTCGGGCTGACACCAAGCGGAGTCAGACGGGCGGTGAACCGGATGGGAGAAGAAATCTTTACCATGCTGTTTGCCGTACAATATGCGGATGTCCTTGCGCAGAGTGATTACCTGCGGGAAGAGAAACTGCAGAAGCTTACATATAAGAAGGAAATCTATGAAGGGATCTGTCAGAGAAAAGAATGTCTGAACCTAAAGGATCTGGCGGTCACAGGCAGCGATCTGATTGCTCTCGGGATTCCCGCAGGAAGGCAGATCGGTGTGATTTTAAGCGATCTTCTGGATATTGTGCTGGAGGAACCGGCACGTAATACGCGGGAGGAATTACTACGAATTTGTAAAGAAAAAAGATAAATTTTCATACTTTCCCACTGCTTCTCATAAGATAGGATAGACGACAAAGCGGGGGGTATTCGTGTGAATGACAGAGCAGTCAGTTTATTAGATCATTATGAAATAGAGGTGAATCGTACCTGGAAGGGACGGGGCGCTATTTTGTGCGATTCGGATCATGGATTGCTTATCTTAAAAGAATATTGTGGGCCTGCTGATAAAGTGTTATTCCAGGATTTGCTGTTAAAACATATTAATGAAAGCGGCATTGTACAGGCAGAATCTATCCTGCGTACGAGAGAAGATGAAATGATTGTATTCGATCAGGACAGGGTGCCGTATATAGTTAAGACCTATTATGAGGGACGGGAATGCAATCATCGGGACACAGAAGAATGCCGGCAGGCGGTTTCCACTCTGGCAAAGCTTCATAATATTTCAGATCTGTCGGCTTATGACGAGTTGAGAGAGCAGCCGGTATTCCGAATTGAACAAGAGTATGAGAAACATAATCGGGAATTAAAGAAAGTCCGAAAATTTCTGCGTGAAAAAAGCCAAAAAACGGATTTTGAGATTTATTTAATGAAGCATTATGATTATTTCATGAATAATGCCTTGCAAATTACCGATGAATTGCGTTATTATGCCTATGAGGAAGATTCTTACGAATTTCCTATTGTGTGTCACGGCGACTATCAGTATCATAATATTATGCAGACACAGGAAGGAATCGTACTGCTTAATTTCGAGAAATGCGTACGGGATTATCCGGTACGGGATCTGAATCTGTTCCTGCGTAAGATCTTGGAAAAAAATAACTGGTCGCAGACACTTGGTGATATGCTGTTAGAGAGTTATAATAGAGAGAGGAATCTGACGAACAGGGATTACAAACAGCTATACTATCGTCTGGCGTATCCCGAGAAATTCTGGAAGATTGTAAATTTCTATTATAACAGCGGTAAAGCATGGATTCCTATGAGAAACATGGAAAAGATAGAGAAGCTCTTTGCGCAGGAGAGGGAGAAACAGCTTTTCCTGGAGAGTATATTCAAGCTGTGAGCAAAATGCCGCACCGTCTTAAATAGGCGGCAGCGGAATGGAAAGGATAAGGTCGTAGAATGCACGGAAGAATTTCACAGGCAGCAGCAGTCATTGTTATATTAGCATTGCTGATTACCGGCTGTACTTCACAGGCGAGCAGTATAGGCATGGCTAAGGATAAGGCAGGTAAAGTGGTTGATACCGGCTTTACAGTCAGTACGGTAGGCAGCTATGATTCGGCGGATACGGCGGTAGTCATGTCCGTTGATCAGCAGAACAATAGTGTCACACTCATGAACATGGATGCGGGAAAGCAGTATACATTGTATTATGATGGCACAACCTATGTGAAGGATAAATACAACGGACCGATGACGATCTCTCAGGTTAGGGCGGGGGATGTGGTAGATGTCAATTTCCTGAAAGGAAAAAGACAGCTTGCCAGCATACAGTTATCTCCGAAAGCCTGGGTATATGATAATGTGGAGAACTATGATCTGGGCGGTATCAACAAAACGGCAAGCATAGGCTCCAAGACCTATTCTCTGCCGGAGGATGTGGTTGTACTTTCTGACGGTAAACGTACGGAAGTCATGGATATTGTGACGCAGGATCTGCTTTCGATTCGTGGAATCGATCATAAGATCTACAGTATCAATGTGGAGAAAGGGCACGGATATCTGCGGCTGAAGAATGATCAGGCGCTGATCGGCGGATGGATTGAAGTGGGTAATACCGTAATCAGAGAGATTACGGAAGATATGCTGTTAGTAGTGCCGGAGGGAAGTTATCAGGTATTCCTGTCAAATAATGGTGCAAGCTGTACCAAGGATATCATTGTGGAGAGAGATAAGGAAGTTGTACTGGATGTGGGCGATATGGAGGTTCCGCAGGATAAGACCGGAAGGATTGTGTTGTCTGTCACGCCGGATACCGCCAAGGTTAAGATAGATAATCGGACAGTGGACATCAGCAGTCCGGTAGAGCTTACTTATGGCATTCACCAGATTTATCTAGAAGCGGAGGGGTACGATTCCCTGAGAAAATATATTCAGGTTGGTTCGGAATATGCTAAGATCTCTTTTAAATTAGAGGAGAAAAAGAAAGACGATAACTCTTCGATCAGTCAGAACAGTATAGAGGATAAGAAGCCTAAAGAGGATGAGGATTCTTCTGTCAGCGATAATACTTTGAATTCTACCAGTGGAAATAAAGTATATATTGACGCACCGAAGAATGTAGAAGTATATGTGGACGGCAATTACAGAGGTATCTCACCGGTCAGTTTCAAGAAAGTGACGGGCAGTCATACCGTCACGCTTCGTAAGAGTGGATATAAAACAAAGAGTTATACCATATATCTGTATAATGACGGAGAAGATATCACTTATTCCTTCACGGATCTGGAGAAGGAAGGAGATTCCGTCAGCGGCAATAAGAATAATTCCAAGTCCGAGAATTCTACAAGAGAGGATAAGGAGCCGGATCTGGATGTTGTAGGGACCGTGAGCGGAAATAATCCTATTAAGGTTCCCGATCCTATTGACGAAGTGATAACGGATGAGGAAGAGACGAAGGAACCCGAAACATCGGAAGAATCCGGATCAGAGAAAGAACCGGGAACATCGGATGGGGCAGGCTCAGAGGAACAGAATGACTAAGAGATATAGCTATGAAGATTTATTGGAGATTATCAGAACGTTGCGGGGAGAAAACGGCTGCCCATGGGACAAGGTGCAGACGCATGAGAGCCTGAAACCGTGTATGATGGAGGAAGCGGCTGAGTTGCTGGCATCTATCCGGATCTACGATCAGACAGGTAATCCCGAAAACATGTGTGAAGAATTGGGAGATGTGCTTCTACAGGTCGTCATGCATGCACAGATCGCATCGGAAGAGGGACTCTTTACGATGGAGGACGTGATCGATGCGGTCAGCCGCAAGATGGTGCGGAGACATCCGCATGTATTTGGGACAAACAATGCGGATACACCGGAGGAAGCGCTTACTAATTGGGAAGAGATCAAGAAGGAAGAGAAGAAGGACAAGAGCTGGATTGACTCTCCGCTTCGCGAGATTCCGCGGGAGCTGCCTGCACTCACGAGAGCAGCTAAGGTTCTGAAGAAAATAGACAAGTACTATGAGAGCGGCAGCACATACGAGCAGAATGTGGAAGCACTGAAACAGTCGGCGCAGGCGCTTGCGGCATGCAAGCCGGAGACTTACAGCAAGGAGTTGGAGCAGATCATGGCGGATATGCTGCTTAGGTTGTCCGACATTGCGAGGATCACTAAGATTTCACAAGAACAGGTTTTGACCGACAGAATAGAAGATTTGATCGAGCGGTATGAGAAGCCGGAATTACTGAATCAACTTTAAATTGACAAAAAACGACAGAAGCAATTTACATAACATGTTTTCACATATAGCAACTTATGAAAATACCGAAAAACGCCGTAAAAATGCCTTTTTTTGCTTGACAACGAAGGGAAAAGCGTATATAAATGTATGTAGGCGTTTCAAAAGAGAAACATCTAATATCAATATGAAAACTCATTAAGAGGAGGAGTCTAAGATGAACAAGACAGAATTAGTTGCTGCTATGGCTGATCAGGCAGGTTTATCCAAGAAAGATGCAGAAAAGGCATTAAAGGCATTTACAGACGTTGTTGCAGATGAGCTGAAGAAAGACGGCAAGGTACAGTTAGTTGGTTTCGGTACTTTTGAAGTTTCCAAGAGAGCAGCAAGAGAAGGCAGAAACCCGCAGAGTGGCGCTGTTATGAAGATCGCTGCTTCCAAGGCACCTAAGTTCAAAGCCGGCAAGGCATTGAAGGACATGCTTAACGCATAAGAGATTTGTGATGAAGAATGATAAAAGCCTGTATGCATTTGCATATAGGCTTTTTGACTATTATAAATAGTTTTATTGATACAGAGAATAGATACAGGAGGAAAATTATGAGACTGGATAAATATTTAAAGGTTTCCCGTCTAATTAAGCGACGTACGGTAGCAAACGAGGCGTGTGACGCAGGCAGAGTGCTTGTCAACGATAAGCCGGCCAAGGCCTCGACGAATGTCAAGGTGGGAGATACGATTACGATCGGTTTTGGTAATAAGGAAGTAAAGGTAGAGGTTCTGGATGTGCAGGAAACCGTACGCAAAGAGGAGGCAAAAGAGCTGTTTCGATATCTGACATGAGAAGTCAGGCATATTTTATCCGGATCGGGCATACATTTAACAAGTAGCATAACTGTGCGGTCCACCGTGTCGCGCAGTTTCCGGAGGATAATGTATGGAAGATCTGAATCATGTGAATAAAAGACCTCATAAGCTTATGCTCACCGACAGAAGGACATGTACCATCAGCGGTGTGAATGACGTATTATCTTTTGATGTCAATGAGATCCTGTTAGAGACGGAACAGGGTATGTTAATGATCAGAGGCACACAGCTGCATGTAAGCAGGCTGTCGCTTGACAAAGGAGAGGTGGATGTAGACGGACGGATCGATAGTTTTACCTATTCGGAGAATGCCGGTTACGGCGCGAAGGGTGAATCGTTTATCGCCAGACTGTTTAAGTAACTCTTGGGGGAATCGCAGGGTATGAGTCAGGGCATTGTGCAGGAAGTTACTTTTTTTCTACATTCCGTTCTTATGGGTCTGGTCATTACATTCGCCTATGACTGGGTGCTAATCTGCCGGAAGCTGTTCAGACATGGCAGTATATTAATATCCATAGAAGATCTTATGTACTGGTTTGCATGTGGGATCGGTGTGTTTTATATGCTGTACAGGGAGAATAACGGTGTTCTGAGATGGTTTGCCGTGATGGGAGCCGCACTTGGAATGCTTTTTTATAAAATAGTAGTCAAAGACCGGTTTGTATACATTATGTCAACACTAATACACAAGATAATGTGGTTCATAATTCGTGTCATACAAATTGTGCTAAAACCTCTAAAATGCCTATTTTCCGCGCTTCGAAGGTTTGTTCGATTCGTGTGGGGGAAATTGAAAAAAGTAAAAGAATTTATTAAAAAACGGTTGACGGTTTTCATAAAAACCCTTAGAATAATTTTATGTAAACATTAACGGGGCGGTGGAAGAGGGGTATCATTAACAACATGGCAAGAAAAGCAGCATATCGTAGGAAGCGCCAGAATAAGACGGGCATGCTTTTGGTTACCACAGTTGTCTTAATGATGCTGATTGTGGTCGCAGTAAAAAGTGTTGAACTTCGAGAGAAACGTGCTACCTATATGGCAAGGGAAGAAGCCTTGATGCAGGAGATCGAAGCGGAAGAGGCAAGAGCGGAAGAGCTCGCGGAATATGAGAAGTACACACAGACTAAGAAATACGTGGAGGAAATCGCGAAAGAGAAGTTAGGTCTTGTGTATGAAGGCGAAATCGTATTTAAAGATGAAAAATAGGCAGGTTTCGGATAAAGTTCCGGAATCTGTTTTTTTGTGGTAATAATCCGGACAACCCTCTCATATATTGAATATTGGTAACCGTTCTGTATAAAACGGGAATGCGGAAATGTTACGAATATGGGCGGAAAGTGCAGAGAATGAGGGAGGCATGTCATGAGAAAACAGGCGGAAGTCAGGGATGATAACAGGATAACGATTATACCGGAGTACGGCAGGCAGAGACTCCTGAATTATGCAGAATCGTTCAGGGATCTGGCGGATTTGTTTGAGGAAGAAGAGGAAAATGATAAAGCTGCGGATGGCGGACAAGCTGAGGACAGGCGGGATTATCTGTGGCAACGCAAACTGCAGGAAAACCAGGGGCTTTTGGCGGAGCATCTCAAAGAGATGGCACATATCATGGCGGAAGTGGCGAAGGAAACCTGTCTGTATCATCCGATGAGCGAGAGAAAATATCGACAAATGGCGAAGCTGCTTCGGGAATCAGGGATACAGCTTAAGAATTTTTTTAAATTGGAACACGAGGATGGCCATACCGAGCTCAGTCTGACCATGAAGACTGCATCCGAGAAATATGTACGGATGGGAGAGAAAGAGCATATATCGGTAGAGGATGTAGCGGATTTTATATCGGTTGCAATGAATACAAGACTCCGCGCAGCGAAAAACGCACCGTTATATCTGACTCCTGAGTGGAGCACATATTATTTTCTCGAAGAGCCGGCCTATCATCTATTGACGGGGGTAGCGAAAGCGGTTAAGGAAACGGAACATATATCGGGAGACAATTATTCTTTCTACGAGGCGGAGGACGGCAGGATGGTGACGATCCTGTCGGACGGTATGGGTTCCGGCGAGAAGGCATGCAGCGGATCAGAGCGGGTGATTGAACTGATGGAGCGGCTGTTGGAAGCGGGATTTCGTAAGGAAGCTGCGATACAGATGATTAATGGAGCGCTGGCGGCAGCAGGGCAGGAAGAAAACATGTCTACACTTGACCTGTGCGATATGAATCTGTATACAGGAGAGTGTGAGTTTATTAAAGTCGGAGCCGCATGTACGTATATTAAGCGTGGGCGGCTGGTGGACAGGCTTTCGACGCAGAATTTTCCGCTGGGAGTTTTCGGACAGTTGGAGCCGGAGACACTGTGCCGGACGCTGCAAAACGGCGACTATGTGATCATGTTGTCTGACGGTGTAATGGACGCGCTTTCTCAGGGAATCGGGGAGGAAGTGCTGCCGGAGATTATCGGCAAGACGGAGTTTTCCAATCCCAATGAGATCGCGAATCAAATACTGACGTACTGTCTGAAACAAAGTAAGGGTCGGATCAGGGATGATATCACGGTGCTGGTGGTCGGGATCTGGGATCAGACAGATGATTGCAATTCATAATGGAACTGAATATGATAGAGAATGGTAACTGTTCAGACGGTGTTTTCGTAGCTGTGAAGAACAGGGTTCTGAACAGTTACAGAGAATGTCAAAAGCAGGTATTGGTTGAACATATGGTTATAACATGGAAGATAAGGGAATCATCATGGCAGGAAAGCACCCTGATGAGCGTGGAAGTACAATGACGGATATTACGTATAATAAGGTGGTCAATTTCATAGACAAACATCAGATGATCAAGGCGGGTGATCTGGTGGCAGCCGGCGTGTCGGGCGGTGCGGATTCCGTCTGTCTGCTGCATATCCTGTGGCGGTTAACGGAACAGATACCTTACAGGCTTCTTGCAGTACATGTAGACCATGGTGTTCGTGTGGAGTCGGTGCAGGATGCAGCGTATGTACAACGACTATGCGAAACGCTTAATGTACCCTTCTATCTGCGCAGTGCAGATATGAACGGCTATGCCGCGGCGCATAGAATATCGGCGGAAGAAGCAGGCAGACAGATACGTTATAAAGCTTTCGAGGAAGTGCTTGCCGGGAGTCGGCAGGAGATGCAGCACTGTAGAATTGCCGTTGCACATAATGCTGATGACCGGGCGGAGACGATGCTGTTTCATCTGTTTAGGGGAAGCGGGATCAAGGGGCTTAGTTCTATCCAGCCTGTCAGGGAGTTGGTTATTCGTCCGCTGTTATGTCTGGAACGGACACAGATAGAGCAGTATCTTGCCGCGCAGGGATTGGATTACTGCAGGGACAGCACCAATGAAGAGGATGCGTATACCCGTAACAGGATACGGCATCACATCCTGCCTTATGCGGAGCGGGAGATTTGTTCCGGGTCGGTGGCGCATATGGGAGAACTGGCAGATATTTTGTCGGAAACAGAAAGTTATCTGTCGAAACAGACGGAGAGGCTCTATGAGACATATGTAGAGGAAATTATGCCGGAGTGTCCGCAGACGGAGAAGAAACAACCTGCGGAAACGGATCGGATTGATATGCCTGTGAGTCTGCGTATACAGGGAACAGCGCTTCTGACGGAAGATCCTGCCATGTATAAGAGAGTATTTCTCAGATGTATGGAGAAACTCACACCGTATCGGAAAGATATTACCGGACAGCATATTGCGGACCTTGTAAATCTGGCGGCGCAAAACGGCAGTAAAGAATTGTCACTGCCTTATGGAATCAGTGCATATAAAGAATATGACAGACTGTTTCTGTGCAGGAAATCGGAAGAAAACATCGAAACCGCAATAACGGGAGACGATGATGCTGCGATACGGAAGGAGTATGCGATCGAACCGCCGACGGAGATCTTCGTGCCCGGTGAAGGGACATATACTTTTACTTTACTGGAAAATGACGCTGTTTTTTGCAAAAAACAACAAAATATTCCCGAAAACAGATATACGAAATGGTTTGATTATGATAAAATAACTACGTCTGTGCTGTTGCGTACGAGACGACAGGGAGATTATCTTACCATTGATACCGCGCTACACACGAAATCTGTTAAGCAGTACATGATCAATGAAAAAATTCCGAAGAGACAACGTGACAGTATGTATGTACTGGCTGACGGAGCGCATGTCCTGTGGGTGCCCGGATATCGAATCAGCCAAGGCTATAAAGTGGATGAAAGTACGAAGCGTATCTTACAGGTACAGTTAAGAGGAGGATTTCATGGCGGAACGAATCGAAGTACTATTGAGTGAAGAAGAAGTGAACAAAAGAATTCGGGAGATCGGGGATCAGATTTCCAGAGATTATGCCGGTAAGCAGGTACATTTAGTCTGCGTACTAAAGGGCGGCAGTTTCTTTATGTGTGAACTTGCCAAGCGCATCACCGTGCCGGTATCGCTTGACTTTATGTCTGTATCCAGTTACGGCAAAGATACGAAGTCCAGCGGCGTGGTTCGAATCGTTAAGGATCTGGATGAACCGCTTACAGACAAACATGTGCTGGTAATAGAAGATATCGTGGATTCCGGAAGAACACTGAGTTATCTGTTGGAAATGTTGAAGGACAGAGGCCCGGAAGATGTGAAGCTGTGTACATTGCTTGATAAGCCGTCGCGGAGAGTGGTGGATGTCAAGGTGGACTATACCGGTTTTGAGATACCTGATGAATTTGTAGTGGGTTACGGTCTGGACTATGACCAGAAATACCGGAATCTGCCCTATGTCGGCATTGTGAAATTTGATTAATACGATAATGAGAGAGGTTATACTTTGAGCAGAAATAACAAGAGTTTCTATTTATATTTTGTCATCATAATCGGTCTGTTACTGTTTACTGTCTGGCTTGGAACGGCGAGAGTGCCGAGCAGCAACTATACAATGGGTGAATTTATAAAGCAGATGGAGAGTAATGAAGTTGCGGTAGTCAATATCTGTCCTAATAAAGATACACCTACGGGATCGCTGGAGATTACACTTAAGAGTGGTCAGGAGCGTATACTGAATGTCACGGATGTGACGCAAGCAGAGCAGTTGGTCAGAAGTTACGGACTGGATCCCATGGTAGAGGGAGTTCCGGAGGAGAGCTGGTTTTTAAACAGTGTATTTCCGATTCTGATCGTGGTGATCGTCTGTGTCTTCTTCTTTGTGATGATGAATGCACAGAACAGCGGCGGCGGCAGCAACGGCAAGATGATGAATTTCGGCAGAAGCCGTGCGAAGCTGACATTAGGCGGAGAGAATACGATCAAGCTGGACGGTGTGGCCGGACTTCAGGAAGAAAAAGAAGAGCTGCAGGAGATTGTGGAATTTTTAAAAGAGCCGGGTAAATTTACGAAGGTGGGAGCCAGAATTCCCAAGGGTATTCTCCTGGAAGGTGCTCCCGGTACGGGTAAAACGCTGCTTGCCAAGGCGATCGCGGGCGAAGCGAATGTTCCGTTTTTCAGCATATCCGGATCTGATTTCGTGGAAATGTTTGTCGGTGTGGGTGCGTCCCGTGTTCGGGACATGTTTGCGGAAGCGAAGAGACATTCTCCCTGTATCATCTTTATCGATGAGATCGATGCCGTGGCGAGACGCCGTGGCACAGGTATGGGCGGCGGACATGATGAGCGTGAGCAGACATTGAACCAGCTGCTTGTAGAGATGGACGGTTTCGGTGTCAACGAGGGTATCATCGTGATGGCGGCGACTAACCGTGTGGATATATTGGATCCCGCAATCCTTAGACCCGGACGATTTGACCGTAAGATTGCGGTATCGCGGCCCGATGTGAGAGGCAGAGAGGATATTCTGAAGCTGCATTCCAAGAACAAACCGCTGGGAGATGATGTGAATCTGCAGCAGATCGCGCAGACTACCGCCGGATTTACGGGAGCGGATCTGGAGAATCTTCTGAATGAGGCGGCGATTAACGCGGCTATGGATCAGCGGGCCTTTGTGAAACAGGGAGATATTAAGAAAGCCTTCGTCAAGGTGGGTATCGGTACAGAGAAAAAGAGCCGTGTTATTTCCGATAAAGAGAAGAAGATCACGGCATATCATGAGGCGGGACATGCGATTTTGTTCCATGTACTTCCGCAGGTAGGGCCGGTTTATATGGTATCTATTATTCCTACGGGAGCAGGCGCAGCGGGCTATACGATGCCGCTTCCCGAGCGGGATGAAATGTTCCAGACCAAAGGAAAAATGCTGGAAGACATCATGGTATCTATGGGCGGGCGTATTGCTGAGGAGATTATATTTGATGACATTACGGCCGGTGCATCTCAGGATATCAAGCATGCAACGAAGGTTGCCCGCAGGATGGTCACCTGTTACGGTATGTCAGAGAATATCGGTGTGATCAATTACGGTGACGATGATGATGAAGTGTTCATCGGAAGGGATCTGGCACATGCCAAGAAATACAGTGAAGCCATTTCCGGAGAGATCGATAAAGAAGTGAAGGCAATCATTGATGACTGCTACCGTAAGGCAAAAGATATTATCTCGGAGCATATTGATGTGCTGCATAGCTGTGCGAAGCTCCTTCTGGAAAAAGAGAAGATCAATCGTGCTGAGTTTGAGGCGCTTTTCGATACTAAGGAATCGATTTTGGATGGTTTAAACGTGACGGGACAGTGGAATTTGTAAAAATTGCACAAAAACGGATATTAAAAATTGTAATATTTGTGAATCCTTAGTATTGTGGACGAATAGGTGCTATGCTATTATACTACTTGTAACCCCCAATACATTATATAGTTTTTTGCTATACCCCATAAGAAAGAAATACCTTCTCTAAAAAAGACAGTTTTTGAAACTGTCTTTTTTACATATAAGTAATTCCTTGTCGTATTTCGAGTTTGCAAAGTAAAAGTCGAAATCAAACCCGTTCGGTTGTGGTAAGTCATTTAAAATCCTTGAATATCCACAATATATAGTATAAAATAAAATGTATATAGTGTTTTTACAGGAAGGCGCGGCGATTATGGATATCAGTCTATTTCAAAAAGCGGAGAAGAATCAGCAGTATATTTCTACCATGCGTCCGGTATTTAACAGGAAAGCTTTGTTTTCGGATATGACGGAGGATTACGTGTGTCCGCCGGAACCGAGCGCGTATGGAGAGGTCAATATACATTTCCGGTCCGCTAAGAATAATATTGATCATGTATTTATCGTAAGCAAGGGCGAGAAACATTTGATGCTTAAAACGGAGTCGGATAATGATTTCGATTATTACTCCCATTCCATCCAATTAGAAAATGAGAAACTGGTGTACTATTTTGAAGTGCACGCAGGGAAGATTGTTTGCTATTATGATACGAGAGGTGTTTGCAAAGACATTAACGAGTACTATCATTTCCGGTTGATTCCCGGGTTCAAGACACCGGATTGGGCTAAGGGTGCAGTATTTTATCAGATCTATGTGGATCGTTTCTATAACGGAGATCCCACAAATGATGTGCTGACCAATGAATATCAATATATCGGCGATAAGACGGTCAGAGTGGAAGATTGGAATAAATATCCCGCAACAATGGGTGTCAGGGAGTTCTACGGCGGGGATTTGCAGGGAGTGTTAGATAAGATGGATTATCTGCAGGATCTCGGTGTGGATGTCATATATTTTAATCCGTTGTTTGTCTCTCCTTCTAATCATAAGTATGATATTCAGGATTATGACTATATTGATCCTCATTTCGGCAGGATCGTCCATGATGAAGGAGAGCTGCTTGCTCACGATCAGCATGAGAACCGTTTTGCCACCAGATATATAGATCGAATATCCAACAAGGATAATTTGGAGGCAAGTAATGCTCTTTTTGCGGAAGTAGTGAAAGAAGCGCACAGAAGAGGCATGAAGGTTATTCTGGATGGAGTGTTCAATCACTGTGGGTCCTTTAATAAATGGATGGACAGAGAGCGGATCTACGAGCATGCGGAAGGATACGAAAAAGGTGCCTATATCACGCAGGATAGCGAATATCATGATTATTTCCAATTTCATGACAATCACAGATGGCCATATAACGGTTCTTATGACGGCTGGTGGGGGCATGATACGCTTCCGAAGCTTAATTATGAGAATTCCAAGCATCTGGTAGATTATGTGTTATATATTGCGAGAAAATGGCTTTCTCCGCCGTATAATGTGGACGGATGGAGACTGGATGTGGCGGCTGATTTGGGGCATTCACCGGAATTCAACCATTACTTCTGGAAGGAATTCCGCAAAACAGTCAAAATGGTGAATCCTGACGCCATTATTCTGGCGGAGCATTACGGCAGTCCGCTGGATTGGCTGCAGGGAGACGAGTGGGATACGGTCATGAACTACGATGCTTTTATGGAACCGGTGACATGGTTCCTGACGGGCATGCAGAAACACAGCGATGACTATAGAGAAGACTTAAGAGGCAACGCGGACAGTTTCTGGGGCGCAATGCAGCATCACAGCGCCAGCTTCACGACACCATCCTTGCAGGTAGCCATGAATGAGTTATCCAACCATGACCATTCCCGGTTCCTGACCAGAACAAATCGTAAGGTCGGCAGAACAAATACGCTGGGCCCGGAGGCGGCGAACATCGGGGTTAATAAAGCGGTCATGCGGGAAGCGGTGGTGATCCAGATGACCTGGCCCGGAGCGCCGACAGTGTATTACGGTGACGAGGCAGGCGTATGCGGGTTCACGGATCCCGATAACAGACGTACTTATCCTTGGGGACATGAAGATCATGAAATGATAGAGTTCCACAAAGAGATCATCAAGATTCATAAGGAGCACAAAGAGTTTCTGACAGGATCTCTGAAATATATAGAGGGAGATTACAACGTAATCGGCTATGGCAGATTCACGAGACAGGGACAGTCGGTGATCCTGATCAATAACAATGATTATGAGATCACGAAGGAATTGACAGTATGGTATCTGGGTGTTCCGAGGGAGTGCACGATGAAGCAGCTTATGCTTACTACCGCAGAGGGATATATGACGGAGGAGAAGGAGTATCCGGTCGTATCCGGTAAGGTTACGGTGACGCTGCCGGCGACTTCGGCGATTATCCTGCGGCATGAAGACCATATACTTACGAACTTTCTGCAGTTTGAGTAAGATATTTCAAGATATAAAAAAAGACTTAAATCCATAGGATTTAGGTCTTTTTGATTTTGGGAAATTTGCACAGATATCAGTAAATGTCTTTACGGCTGTATTCTATATATGCAGTGATAATTCCGATTATGGCAAATGTCATTCCGAGTATGACTTTTCCTGTATCCAGACTGATATTGGCAATAAGATCGGCTCCCTCGGCATATCCGAAGGGAGTGATGTATTTTAAAAACTCCGCATTCTCTGAGATATTAGCGATAATATTCAGAAAATACATAACTGTAGCGATTCCAAGTCCGATTCCAAGGCTGCCATGCCTCATAAAAGCGGAAATTCCGAAGCTGATACATGCCAACTCAATTTGCACTAAGAAATAAGACAAATGCAGCAGGCCGATTTCATTCCAAGGAATATCTTCACCGATTGCTGCTATGGATGTGATTGCCAGTATAAATATAGTGATATTCATGATCAATATCTGTAGCACAACAGATGTCAGTTTTTCGGTAATAATGTGTACCCTGCTCACCGGATGGGTCAGCAGAAATTCCGCCGTCTGCTCTTTCTCTTCTTTAGCAAGTGCACCGATTCCCAGCAGCGCGGCGAAGAAAGCCCCGCCCAGACCTAAGATATTACCGCATTCAACGGCATAGAAGCCGATCAGTGTACCGAAGTTCAGCCGGTCCATACCGAAGGCGGCGGTAAATGAGCCCATGGAGGAAAACATGTCGTTTACGCCTTCCATTTCGCTTTCCATTTCCGGATACATAAATACACATATGGCGACAAAAAATCCGATGGAGATCGTCCAAATCAACAGGGATTTCCACCCTTGCTTTAATTCATGTTTTATCAATGTCATAACTTCACGGTTCCTTTCTTATCTTGAGAAGATTCATAGTAGTGCATAAAGATTTCTTCCAGATCCGGTTCCGATATGGAAAGATCAGTTATTTCTCCTTCGCTGAGTGTCTTCAGCAGTTGTTTGATATCACCGCTGTAAAGAAAGCTTGTAGTACCTTTTGACTCCTCAAGGTTGCGGATGAATTCGGATGGATGAACCGATACATTTCCCTGAATTGTAATCCGTTTGGCATTGGTCTTGGATAAGGCTTCCACGCTGTCGCAGGCAATGATGCGCCCTTCACGGATAATGGCAGCTCTTGTACAGTTGTGCTGAATCTCCGACAGGATATGGCTCGAGAGAAATATAGCTGTGCCCTGTCGGTTTCTTTCTTCCAGAATGGCAAAAAATTCGTGCTGCATCAGCGGATCAAGACCGCTGGTAGGTTCGTCTAAGATTAAGAGATCCGGTGTGTGTTGGAGCGCACAGACGATTGCCACTTTCTTGCGGTTTCCGAAGGATAATTCCGATACTTTGCGGGACAGATTAAGCTGCAGACGGTCACATAGGATGGCAGCCTCCCGTGAACAATCTTTTTTCCGCAGATCGGCGGATAGCTTTAGGATATCTTTGACCTTTGTACCTGAATAAAATATTGCCTCTGAGGGGAGATAGCCGACCTTGGATAAGATGGCCTCCCGATCGTTACGGATGTCCATGCCGAGAATTTGTGCAGAACCGGAATCAGGGGAGATCAACCCCAGCAGTGTGCGGATCGTTGTGGATTTACCGGCGCCGTTGGGCCCGATGAATCCGAAGAATTCTCCTTCCTGCACCGTCAGGCTTAAGTCAATGATCCCTCTGGATTTTCCGTAATATTTGGTTAAGTTTGAAATTTGGATTGCGTTCATAAAGCTCTCCTTTACTGCATGTCAATTTATTGTTTGGTGTAGATTGTTTTCCAGAAATCAATGATTTTAATAAAGTCAGCTTCCATTTCATCGGCGTCTAAGCCGCCCTGCTGGACTTTTTCCCACAGATAACCCTCCGAGGCCCAGTACATAGTCCGGTACATCATCTGCAGATCAAGCCCCGGAATAAATTGTTCGGGATCTAGCGCTGTCAAGACAGGACTTGCCTTAAAATCGGTATATTTTGCGATTAATTCTTGAAGGTCTTCACATACGTCGGGATCTTTTTCATAGTATGATTTGACGACGAAAGCCCCTAGATCGGGATAGCGGCGCATAACGTCCGCTTTTATTTTTAATCCCTTGTACATCATTTCAAAGAAATCATTCGGGACAAAAGAAAGATTCTTTTCGAGGGCTTCTGCAGTGACCTTCATACATTGGTCCCAGAGGAAAAAGTACAGTTCCCTCTTATTATAAAAATAATGAAAGAGCAGGGATTTGCTGATTCCTGCGGCAGCCGCGATCTCGCTCATTGGACTTTTTTTGTAACAATTTTCTGAAAAAACACGAAATCCGGCGTTGATGATTGCTTCCTGCTTTGCTTTTGGCAATGAAAAAAATTTATCGTTCATAATACTCCTTTATATTAACCGCTGCGGTTAATACCTATGATAACTCCGTTGACCGTTTTTGAGAAGACTGCTTTTGCATTGTGCAAAATAATTAATAGACCGGAGAAATTAAACAAAACAGACTGAAACACAAAGAGTCATTATAAAGCAAAGTTATTTTGATACATCAAAATAACTTTACTTTTTTAATGAATTATTCTATTATAAATACATATAATAAGTTAAAGTAATTAAAGCATATTCTTATGAGGGATTCATATGATTATTCGAGAAAAAATTTTAAAAAAAATACGTCCGTTTTATGACAGTGAATTAATAAAGGTTCTAATTGGTCTGCGGCGCTCCGGCAAATCGGTTCTTTTGCAGCAGATCATGGACGAGCTTATTGAAAATGATGTTGAGGCATCGCAGATTATTTATATAAATTTTGAGGATTTTCAATATTCATTCATTACGGGAGCAGAACAATTATATAAATATATATGTGACCAAAGAAAAAATGAAAGAAAATATTATATGTTTTTTGATGAAATTCAGATGGTAAATGAATTTGAGAGAGTCATTAATTCATTCAGAGCCACATGGGACGTGAGTATCTTTATCACCGGTTCTAACGGGAAACTTTTATCGGGGGAGCTGGCAACACTCTTATCGGGAAGATATGTAAGTTTTCGGGTAACGCCGTTTTCTTTTATGGAATATTGTGAAATCAAGCGAATTGAAGAACCTTCGGACAAAGATCTGATAGAGTATATGAATTGGGGAGGTATGCCGCAACGGTTTTCCATGAAAAGCGAAAGCGAGACGAGGACTTTTTTGCAGGATCTGTATAATTCTATTGTCCTGCGGGATATCGTCCAGAGAACGGGAGCGAAGGAGGTTGATTTGATCAACCGTATTATGGAGTATATGATGCTGAACCCTTCTCAAACATTTTCGGCAAAAGGAATCTCAAATTACTTTAAAAGCGTAGATCGTACAATCAGTGCGCAGACATTATATAATTATCTTGACCATATACAGACCTCATTGATTGTAAGTAAAGCGCAGCGTTATGATATTCGTGGAAAACAATTGCTTACAACATTGGATAAATATTTTTTGACGGATTTGGGATTAGGGCGTATTCATAACAGTGGTTACAAGTTAGAAATGGGAGCAATGCTCGAAAATATTGTATACAATGAACTCAGGGATCGTGATTATAAGGTGTATGTCGGAAAGATACCAAATGGAGAAGTAGATTTTGTTGCAGTGAAAGGCGATCAAAGAGAGTACTACCAAGTGGCGTATTATCTGGCGGAACAGTCGGTAGTTGACAGGGAATTCGGTGCTTTTCGGGCAATCGCGGACAATTACCCGAAGTATGTGCTTTCTATGGACAAGTATGATTTCTCAAGAGACGGAATCATCCATAAAAATGTGATAAAGTTTTTGACGGAAAACTAAAAAATATTGAAACAGGAGGAAGCAGGATGACAGAACAACAGAGCAGAATATTTTATACGGACGACGTGATAACAATTCGTGACATGAGAGAGGAAGACGTACCGATTATCACGCAGGAGGAGATTGCACAAGGGTGGGATGCCACTGTAGATAAATACGAGATGCGGCTGCGTGATCGGCAGGAAAAGAAGGCAGTTGTGCTAGTGGCGGAGTATCAGGGTAAAGTTGCGGGTTATATTAATGTTTATCCTGATTCCACATGGGGAGCTTATGCTAATATGGGATACCCGGAAATTGTGGACTTCGGTGTTTTAGAAAAGTATAGGTGTCATGGGGTAGGCAGTAAGTTAATGGATGTTGCGGAGCAGATTGCAGGAGAGTACCATGACAAGGTGTATTTAGGAGTAGGGCTGCACAGCGGTTACGGCAGCGCCCAGCGAATGTATGTAAAACGCGGCTATATTCCTGATGGCAGTGGTGTATGGTATTGTGATAAGGTATGTGAGCCGTATGGGGCGTGTTGCAACGATGATGACTTGGTATTGTATTTCTTGAAGGAATTGTGATAGGAGAAAGTATATGCTTGCGGTGCAAACCGGTCATTCTTGCGATATTACTTTTTAGAAGATTTTCTTTCGGCATCATAAAATCCGTATTTATTGTTACACTTGTTTTGATTTGTATCAAAATCTGTAACAATAAATATGGATTTTTTGTTTTGTAAACCGGGAATTCCTGTGCAGATAGGTTACGTTTATATAAAAACACATCATCTTCATACGAAATTCATACCGCTATGTTACAATAGGCAAAGTAAGATACATGACGTGCGCAGGGAGTCCGCGATCAGTGCGTACTCTTAATGGAATCCTACAGAAAACTGAAACAAGACAGAAACCGGATAGGAGCGGGATCAGAAACATGAATATTTTATTTTTGGAAGATGAGCCGACCATACGGGAGGTTTTGACCGAGTATATGAAAATGCAGAACTACAGTGTTACCTGTGTCGGGGACGGCGAAGAAGCGCTTAAGCTGCTCCGGACACAGAAATTTGATATGGCGGTGCTGGATATTATGGTGCCGAAGGTGAGCGGACTGGAAGTTTTGCAGCACATTAAAGAGCAGCACTCCGATATGGCGACGATCATGCTTACGGCGTTAGATGACGAGAAGACGCAGGTGCAGGCATTTAATTTCTATGCGGATGATTACGTGATCAAGCCGGTTTCTCCTATTATTTTATTAAAGAGGATGGAGACGATCTTACGCCGTGTAAAGAGGACAGGGCCGCAGCAGGAGAAAGGGCTGGTTATCCATGATGATTCATATCAGGCATATTATGACGGGAAGTCTCTGGAGCTTACGCTGAGTGAATTTTTACTGCTGCAGATTCTCATAAGAGAGCCAAAGCGGGTTTTCACGAGAGAACAGTTGATCCTTCGGATTTTTAACGAGGATTATGTGGGCAACGACAGAATTATCGATGCACATGTCAAGAACCTGCGCAAGAAACTGCCGGAGGATTGTATCAGGACGGTGATCGGAGTAGGATATCAGTTTCGGGAACAGCAGACAGAATAGTCAGCCGCTTCGCAGATATATGCGGAAAAGTATCAGGGTGGCATGGAACGGAGGAAATCATGGGGCTCAGGAAAAAGACATTTTTATACAGTGTTGTACTTGCATTGATTATGATCGTCTTTGTCATAGGGTATTTTGTGTTGATGCTGCCATCGTTGTATGTGGATTATGTGATGAACAGTAATCTGGAATCCGCTGTGGAGATTCAGAAGGGTTACATGGAGGAGAGATCCTACGACAATCTGACGGTCAAAAACCCGTCATCAGTGTACACGTTGGACATTCCGAATACAGGAGATGAGGTTTATTTAGCGGGGAAGTTTTTTAAGGCCACGGTCGTGGTTCGGAATGAAGGGCTATTGGATTTCCTAAATCAGATCAGAAGTGGAAATGCGAGCGATTCCAGTAACCTGGACGGAGAAGATTTTACGCAGCTTGTCGTTCGGTGGCAGGACAAATTCAAAGAAATATTTGCGGGGCAGGACCTGATTTCCGAAAATTTCCCCATTGAGATCAAGATTGAGCCAAAAGGCGGCGAGCAGGTTTATAAAGGGGAATATTCTAAGCTGCATACCGTGTCCGGCGATATCATCGTGTATGAGGGGGGAGTTTCGGATGGCAATTACAGTTATACGACGTATGTTGCCGTGGGGCGGACACAGGATGCTCTTATTATCACGGTTCTGCCCACTATGACTCCGCAGATGGAGGAGATTACGCCTATTGTGATGGGCAGTCTGCCGATGATTGTTTCAGTGATCTTTCTGGTAGTGTTGGTTTCTTCGGGGTTCTTTGCCGGCAGGATCGTTAATCCTATTATCCGGCTCGCCAATCATGCGGAGAGTGCGGGGATAGCGGGGCATTTTGAGACGGATGAATTTGTGTTCGTATCAGACAGAAAAGATGAGATCGGTACTTTGGAACGAAATCTGCAGGAACTGTATACAAGACTTCGTGACAGTTATGAAGATCTGACTTGTAAAAATCATATGCTGGAAGAAGAAAACGAGAGGCGGGAAGTATTCCTGCGGGCATCATCCCATCAGCTTAAGACACCCATTGCCGCAGCACTCCTTCTGGTGGAAGGAATGCTAAATGAAGTCGGAAAGTATAAGGATACCAAAACATATCTGCCGGAGGTTAAGCAGCAGCTTCTGTCCATGAGGAAGATCGTGGAGGATATTTTGTACCTGAATTATCATGCGAAGGATATGCAACAGGAGGATGTGGCAGTCGAGGTGCTGGCGCAGGAGCTTGTAAGAGCCTATGCCGTGCAGGCGGAAGATAAGAAGCTGCAGGTGATAATAGATGGAAAAGGCATTGTCCAAACAGACAGGGAAATGTTGAAAAAGATTGCGGACAATCTGCTCTCCAATGCAGTGCAGTATACACCGGAACAGCAGAAGATCGTGATTGAAATTAATGATACGAAGTTATGCATGACAAACTATGGAGTGACAATAGATGAAGAGCTGCTTCCGAATGTTTTCGAGCCTTTTGTCAGCAGTGACGGCAGCAGGAAGGGGAGAGGGCTGGGTCTGTATGTAGCGGCGTATTACAGTAAGCTGGCAGGGTATAAGTTGAAGATTGAAAATATAGAAAACGGCGTGCGGACAGAACTGTATTTTAGAAAAGTTACGGCACAGTAAACATGTAATCCAAAAGCAGAAGTAAGTGTGTTGCAGTGAAGAAGCTATAGAAAGCGGATACTCATAAGACGGTAACAGAGCAGAAACATTGTAGCCTAAAAGCAGCGGTGAAGTGATAATAAAAAGAGAAAAAAAGAGGATTGAAATATGTTACTTACAATCAAACAATTACAGGTAAAATACGGCAACCAGATCGCGCTACAGATCGACAAGCCGCTTTGCTTCGAGAAGGGAGAACGCATCGGAGTGATCGGTTCTAACGGTGCGGGTAAAACCACTCTCGTCAAGTCGATTCTCGGTCTGACAAATTATGAGGGCAGGATCGTGACACAGATAAAGCCGGAGCAGATGGCAGCGCATATGCAGACCAACGCGTATGTGACCACGATGCCGGTAAAAAGGATCATGGAGACAATTCTGAATACGAAGATCAAAGAGAATAAAGAGCTGCAGGATCTGATTACTTTCTTTGAATTCGATCAATGTCTGTCAAAAAAATATAACACTCTTTCAGGAGGGCAGAAGCAGAAATTTACGATTATTATGATCATGATGCAGAAGGCGGAGCTGACTTTTTATGATGAAGTTACATCGGGATTGGATTTTGAGACAAGACAGAAATTGATGGAAAAACTGGTGGAATGGTATCGGGATAAAGATGACTCGTTGATCATCGTGTCTCACTACTATGAGGAGTTGGAACAGCTGGCGGATAAGATCCTTCTGCTGGATCAGGGAAAAGTTGTGGCTTATGGCAAAACAGAGGAATTGTTTAAGGCATACTGTGGGGATGCGATTTTTATTCTGGAAAATAATCATACGAACATAAATTTGACAGATGGATTCCGCACTTTAAATTCTCCCAATCATCTGATTGCCCTGTCCTGTCGTGACAAGGAAGAGGAAAAAAGATTGATGTCACTTTTGGTAGATAATAATGTGAATTTTAAGAGAAGCAATTCGGATATCGAGATTATGTCCATCAATGCCAGAGAGCAGTTTTATGCGAATGCTAAGAATATAAATTCCGGTTCGCAGCCTGCATGAACAGAAACCGGACAAAGATGAAAAGGCAGAGAAGAATGTTTATATAGTCAACAAATTGAGTCTATTTATAAGAAGGGATAATTATCATGAATAAGAAAAAATGTAATCTCAATATGGTTTTATATGAAATGAGAAATATCAATGGCAACTTTATGGTCCATTTCTTCGGAATCGTGTTTCCGAATATGATGGCGCTGATTTTCTCAAAGACAATAGGAAGCCAGGTACCTGAAGCAGTCCGGCAGGAAGTTATCGTTTCCATTATGCTTAGTATGTCGTTAGTCATTCCTATGTCCATCATGTTTATCGGATATGGCGCATTATATTCTCAGGAGGTGGAAAATGCGGTACCCTTAAGAATGCATCTTTTCGGTTTTCATGAGAGAAGTCTGCTTGCGGCGAAGATCATTGCGCACTTGATTTTCATGACGATCGCTTTTGTGATCTATGCTGTTTTTCAGACGATCGCTATGGATATTCCGAAGCCGGCAGTTTCTTCGATCATCTGTCTGATTATATCTTTATACCTGATCGGAGTGATACTTTTAGTGATTGCGCATTCATTTGCCAACATTTTCCGGAAGTTCGGCATCACTTTTGGTATCACCATGTTTGTTTATTTTGTTCTGATGATGCTGACAGGTATGATGGGAATATCCACGGAACAGCTTCCGAAAGTGTTACAGAAAGTTGCATCAACATTGCCTATGACATATATCAGCAATGATTTTGCAGATTTCTGGGAAGGCGGGTCATATAATTTTATGCCGGTTATCCAGTCCTTTATCTTTCTGGGAGCTGTTGCAGGGATTTTGATGATGTATGCGCAGTATCGGGATCGGAGGGTGATTAAGTAGGCTATATGTCTATTTCGTAATTCTACGCTTGTTATTTTCTTTTCTCATAAAATATAAAAGACCAACTATGACAAAACCAACCCCGATGCATAAGTTGGATGCTCTCATATGGAAGATGCCTTCCAGTAACGTGATAAGACCTGATATCCAAAATAATACGCCTATTATGATATTAATGACTCTGTTGCTCATAAGTACCTCCACAAATAATATTTTATGTTAACTAGATGTCGGTTACATTGTATCACAAGATGGAAGGAGCAGAGCTTTCAATATTTGCCAGCAGTTTATGATTTTATATATCTCAATCAATAATCTTTGCTAATATACTATATATTTCATGACACAAACTACACATTTTATGGCATAACCCTGCGAAAATAGCCGTTTTTCAGCTGTTTTGCAGGGTTTCCATTTTTTGTGGTGAAACTTTTAAGAATGCTGATTCGTATTATTGTTATGGAGGATTGCATAGCGGAAAATCGTTATACAACGAGAGTTGGATCAACATACAGAGAGCGTCAGAAAGGAGCAGCAACGATGGACTTCGGATTTACAAGTAAAATGGGCGAGTATTATTTACAGGCTCTTGCCGGAAAGAATGCAGCGGTGAAGAACACGACAGCGAAAAATACATCGGCGACAAAACATGACGGGGTCAGCTTTGGAGATATTGTATCGACTAAATCTGCACAGAGAGTATCAGGGCAGGAGAATGTGAACCTGACGAATTTTAAGAGTCGGTTACAGGCGATGTTTCCGGGTGCATATTATCATTTTCTGGATGCTTCTAAGATTCCGCAAGGAATATGGCAGAGAATGGACTTTCCATTTGAAAAATTTTTCGCAAAAGAAGTAGATGAATCGGTTTTAAATTGGACGCCAAGCGGGGCAAATCCGGCGATGACAGATCCGAAAGTACAATCCAGACTGGATTCGGTACTAGGGCGGCATTCTATTGTTGTACCTCCTGCTTTGGAAGAAAAAATAAAAAGTGATCCGGCAATGGCAGATAAGATCATGGCAAATATCAATCATCTTCTTGCGTGGAACGGCTACCCCGTGCCCGGCAGAATCAATTCAGCGCTGATCGTTCTGGATGAGAACGGGGAAGTTGCACGCTGGAATCTGATTAGCGGAGGCGGAGGATTTACCGGACCGACAGAAGCGGAACAGAGACGGTTTGAAGAAGATCAGAAGGCAAAAAAGATAAGGCGTGCGAAGTATGCCCGGATTGTGGAAGAGTATGCCTTAAAGCGTAAACTGCAGGAGATGGAAAGAAACAAAGCGTATTATCAGGAGAGTGTAAAGGCACTGCCGTTATCTTCCGTATATCAGAGAAGAATCAGGGAGGCAATGAACAGTGTATCCCATGGTTTAGTTTCGTCATCAAAAGCTGATGTGATGATAAGTTCTATTACAGGAGCGAACAAATAGCAAGATATGGATAACTGTGAGGGTTAATCGGATATATCAATGCAAATGTATTTGCCGTTGGATATATTTAATGGAAGAAGAGAAGTGATAAAACAGAGAAAGGAAGAAGATTAAAATGAGTGTTAGTAGAATCGGAACAACAGGATACCCGCCAGCAGGGTATGAAATAACAAGAAAGACAGAAAGAAATGTGGCAGGTGGGAACTTTGCAAAACAGGCGGCGGAAGCGGCACAGGCAGCAGGACAGGCGACAGCCACTCTGCATGGCGCGGATGAAGGGTCAGGGGATATTACGATATTCTCAGGGGCAGAACTCGTGAGCGGTTCCTCTTATTCCGTATATAAGACACAGGACTTTGACCCGGAAAACCCTGTACATAAAGTGAAAATATGGGATAAGTCGGGAAATGTAACAGAACGGATGGTGGATGTGTCAGAGGTAGACCCGAAAAACTGTGATACGGTTGAAATGTATGCGTACACTGCCAGTCTGAAAGAAAGCGGAAAGGGCAGTTTTGAGGACACAGTGCTGAAAGCTGTAGTTGCAAAATCCGTGAAGGATGCTGAGAGCAGAATCGGTACATGGAGCTTTTCGGAAAAGTTTGATTGGGCGAAGATTGTAAATGATATCATGCAGTCGGAGTACCGATACGGAGACTTGAAGGGATACATGGAGTGGAAGAAGTTCTTAGGATTTCTGGAAATTTAAAATAAGTGTTGATGGAATAGTTGGAATCATGTAGAATAATGAAATCAATAAGAAAATAACGGCGGTTTATGTGTGTGTTCACGAAGGGGGAGCAGATATAATGATGAAAAAGAAAAAAACCGGAGTAGCAGTCAGGATTGTTCCGGCGGTTATCATGATGGGATTATTTACAGGTTGCGGAGTATCGGAGAAAGATAATCTTTCTGCCGGCAGTATAGAGGCAGAAGAAATCTTGCTGGATGATATCACCGAGGGAGATCTTACAGAGGCTGATAAAAAGATGAAGTACACAGAGTATCTGCAGGAACTGTTAAGTGATGGTATAGAGGAAGGATATCCCACTGTTAAGTGCGCTGCGGTCACACTGGCAGAGGCTGGAGATAACACGCAGGCGGTGATTTCGCTGGAGTTACAAGAGGATCTTTCACAGGATAGCGTGTCAGAGATTGCGAAATATGTAGCTACCGCCGTAGGCGACTCATCAACAGACAATATTGTTATTCAGGATACGGAAGGAACAGTACTCTTTGAATAGCGCCCAATATGGGCGCTATTTTTAAATATTATACTATTGAAATGTGGATGATTATAGAATTTATGGTTATGAAAATGTGAATAATTATAATAATTAAGATTATAAAAACGTGAAATATATGAAGAATAACGGTTGTGAAAATGTGAATACTAAAGTAGAATATAGAAAAGGGGCAATGTTCAAATCTTATTATATTATTGCTGAATGGAGCAGGAGAGTTTTTATGTACAGAACAGCTATCAAAAAGCTTGCGGAATGGAAAGAAAAAGAGGGCAGGCTTCCGCTGATCCTGATGGGCGCAAGGCAGGTAGGAAAGACCTGGTTATTAAAAGAATTCGGTGAAAAATTTTTTGAAGATGTATGCTACATTAATTTTGAGAATCCCGGTGTAGTAGCAGATCTTTTTGAGGGAAGTATCGTACCTGCAAGAATTGTGGAGTTATTAGGCGCTTATCATGGGAAAAAGATTGATCCTACAAAAACGCTGATGATATTTGATGAGATCCAGGAAGTTCCGAGAGCGTTGACGGCGCTTAAATATTTTGCGGAAGAAGCGCCGGAATATGCAATTTGCTGTGCAGGATCTTTTCTGGGTGTTACTCTGCATTCAGGTACCTCGTTTCCAGTTGGAAAAGTAGATTTTGTGAACATTTACCCGATGTCTTTTGAGGAATTTCTGATAGCAAATAAAGAAGAAATGCTGATCGAGTGGGCCCGAGAACATTATGAAGAAAAGCTACCGGAGCTGTTAAGAGAAAAATATGTAGATAATCTGAAAAAATATTTTATTATCGGCGGAATGCCTGCAGCAATAGATACATGGATAAAAACAAGAGATTTTGCCGAAGTGACGGATATTCAAAAGAGGCTTTTACGTGCTTATGAGAACGACTTTTCAAAACATGCACCGACAAGTGTGATTCCGAAAATACATCACATCTGGAGTTCCATACCTTCTCAGTTAGCCAAAGAAAATAAGAAATTTATTTATGGGTTGGCTAAAGAGGGGGCAAGAGCGCGGGAGTACGAAGATGCGCTTCTGTGGTTGAAAGATAGTGGTATGATTCGCAAGGTAGGGCTGGTTACGGGAGGAAAGCTTCCGTTGAAAGCATATGAGGATTTGAAAGCATTTAAAATATATTTTCTGGATGTAGGTCTGCTTAGGACGATGTGTGAGATCGAAGCGGGAATTATCTTAGATTCTGTGGCGGTTTTTAAAGAGTTTATGGGGGCGCTGACGGAGCAGTTTGTCCTGCAGGAGTTGCAAGCTATGGAAATTGCATCGAATATTTATTATTGGAGTGAAGGTGCAACTTCTGAAGTTGACTTTATTTTTTCTTATAATAATAAAATTATTCCGGTGGAAGCAAAAGCAGGGTTGAATGTTCGTGCACAGAGCCTGAAAGTATTCTGCAAAAAATACCAGCCGGAAACAGCAATTAGAACATCTCTGAAAGATTATCGCAGAGAGCAGAGTTTGTTAAATCTTCCACTTTACCAGATATGGAATTTAGAGCAAATTCTGAATAAAAGCAAGAGCGGCATCGCATAGCGGTGCCGCCCTTATTCTGGTCACCTTATTCCTTTAATTCCCGTCTGGTGGTAATCAGTCTTACCCCGTCGATCTTGCAGATTTCTTCGCGGACAGCTTCGGTGTTAGCGCCCAGACGTATGCTCACTTCGTAATTGAAAGAGTCGGTGAGGGGATTGTCTATAGAGTCGGCCCACTCTTCCAATTCTGCATTTCCGGTTAGAAATTCGGATTTAAATTCTTCCCATGCCTCGTCTCCACTGACGTAATGGATGGTAATGTCGGGAATTTGTGCAAGCGTGTCGCCGACTGCAGCGATTTCCTCTTGCGTCAGGTCGTAATCCATAAAGACAACCAGTTGTTTTTCCTGATAGATATTATAAGCCGCCAGCGAAGTGGAGCCGGCGGCGCCGATACAGAAAATTGTAGCAAGAACGGCACAAATTTTGGAGTAGCGGCTGTAGCGGTAGTGCTTTATACGGGATTGGGTACAGTTCTGTAACAGGGTATCAGCCATTTCAGATGGCATAATAATGGATTCTTTGATTTGTGTTATATCTTTTTCGTTCATAGTCAGATGTCCTTTCTTGTAAAATAATTTAAAATTAGGTATTGTTCTAAGCTCACCAGTGGTGCTGTGATAAGGTTGAGTTGTCTGAAATATTGGTTTGACATTGTTAAGTGGTAAGCTCTAATTTCAACGCGTCTCTTGCCCGCTGCAGTCTCTTCTTCACGGCGCTTTCCGACAGACCGGTAATTTCTGCGATTTCTTTGATCGGATAACCTTCAAAGTAATGCAGCAGTAATATAGTTTTCCACTTAGTTGGCAGGGCATAGAGCTCCTGAAATAAATGTCTGTCTTCCGGCGCCGGAAAATATTCTTGTATTTGTTCCAGCTCGATATAGGAATGCCGTTTACGAAAACGCAGGCAGTCTTTGCAGCAGTTTGAGGTTACGCGCAGAAGCCATGCTTTTTCGTGATCGGAAGAGGTAAATGCAGGAGCCTTTTCCATATAGCGAAGCAACACCTCCTGCAAAACGTCTTGCACATCGTGAGGATTACCCAGAAGCAGATAGGCGGTGCGGTATAGCATATTGCCGTAGGTTTGCAGGATGCGGTTGATTTCAGATTCACTTTTTCTGTTCACGACACGCGACCTCCTCCGCCATGCTATTCTGTCATGTAAATCGTTAGTTGTTTCTTAATGGAATCCAGTGCTTCTTCCAGAGAAATATCTCCCTGCAGGTAAGCAATGCCCTGTTTGCAGACGATATCTTCCAACAGCTTGTTTTCTATATATGGGGTATCGGCATCTTCTATACAGACACGTAATACAGTAATAGCCTCTTGGTTCGGCGGATAAATGTCAAATCTGGTCAAGTTTCCCTCCGAGTCGGCCAGATATTCGCTGTCATAGGGCAGGTACTCAGAAGTTTGATCATCGATTAACGGAAAAGTATTATTTAATGCCGTCTTGTTGACCGGTAATCCGGAACGCAGGTTTAGCTGATTTTCAGTGCTCAGACAGACGCGCAGGAAATCTTCGGCGCAATCAGTATTATGTGTAGTTGAACTGATTCCGACAATCGTTTTGGCAATAAACACATGATCATTTTGCCCGTTCATCGTTTTCCATCCGCAGGACTCAAATCCGTTTATTTCTTTGACAGAATTTAATTCGGCATAAACACGGGGATTGTGAAGAATGCCGCAGGTAAATGATGATAAGTATCTTCCCACATATTCTATTACTTTTAAATTTAATCGGGCATCTGTGCTGTCTCTTTGAGTACCGACAACGTATATTTCCGGCTGATCTTCCATATTGTTTTCGTTTTGGGCGATATACAATCTTTTCGTCTGTTCCAGAAAATCGGAAAGATATTGTATGTTAAGCTCATCGGAATCTGTTGTCCATGACGGAGCAGATACCGTAGTGAAAAGGCGCAATATGTCTTCCGTAGTATAGAGGCCGAACAAGTCCTGTCCGGGATTATCCTGCTGCAGAGATTCGGTCATGTCGGCAGTGCTCTTCAAGTCATTCATTTGAGAGATTACCGCCTCATCTCCAAAGAGAATGGGAATCTGTATTTCGCAGGGAAGGGCATAGATATTACCGTCTTCACTTTTCATGGCATTTCCAATGTTTGTAAAAAGCGGTTCCGTTTCATTTATCTGATTCCATACCGGAGAGAGATCTTTCAAAACACCTTTTTTAATATAGGTGTTCAGAGGGATATTATCCATGACTATTACATCGGGACCGTTTCCAGCCATAATCTTCGTGTTCAGTTTCTTTAATGCATCCTCTCTTGTGGCAGCATCGTCAGCGGACATACCGATGTCATATTCGATATATATATCCGGATGATCCGACAGATATAAGGTAATTGCCTGACGTATGGTATCATTATTTTCCACACTATAAACCTTTAATGTCTTTGAAGGTTTGGAGGGTATACTCGGGTCATATGTAAAATGTACCAATTTCCGGTTGAGGAAGACGGCCAGAAACTCATGATCATCCAGCGGTATTATTCCGGTAATATGATACGAAGGATCGCTCAGCACCGAAAGGTTTCCGTCAATGATCTGTTCTAATGCATTTCCACCTATTGTGTGACGGTACAGACCTTCCTGCCCGGCCAGCCAAATAGAATCATCGGATGCCGTGAATATATACCAGTCCGTAGCGTAGAATGAACCGTTTGATTCTGTAGCGGAGGAAGTCCTCGCGGTATGGTCAATGATAAAATCGGAGAGTACGGCATCTTCCAGATAAGTTTCTGATGCTACATCATAGATAAGAGGAGATTCATACTCGGTTCCGTATATAATCATCAAATGGTCCGACAGTAGGAGCTGATCCGGCGATTTTTCATCCATAGTAAGAAACAGCCGGCTGCTGCCGTCTTTCAGGACTTCATAGATATTAAAATTATCCTGTGCAAATAGTGTGACAAATATTCTGCCGCAATCTGTAGTAAAAACTTTGACCAGGTATTGCGCGTCATTTGGGGAACCGACTGTAACAGGTATCTGCGTGCCGTCAGATTTAATCAGCATAAGCTGGGGAAGAAGAGAGTCTGACTCTGTTTTAACGGCACTCGGCTGGTAGATTATAGCGGTGGTATTATCCGGACCGATTGCCACATCGATGACATACGCGCCTTCGTTTAACAGCTGGGTATGCCATGGCCGTTCATCGGTAAGCCATGTATCTCCGTTATCTTCAGAAACCAGAAAAGATGCAGTCGTGTCAGTTAGGATCAGACTGTCATCTGCCAGTCGGAAAAGTTTGTTTATAGGGCCGGAAAGGCTGTCCGGCAAGTCTGTGATTGTTTCTACATAACGTCCCATACCAGAAGTTTCAGGGTTTTCTGATTGGTTTACATCCGAAAGGTTGCGGTCAGCGCAGCCGATGGTTAGATGCAGCAATAAGAAGATGCAAAGAAAAAATGTGAATAATTTGCGAAAGATTCGGTTTTTATGAAGTTTTGTTTTCTGTGAATCTTTGGTATCCATGAATCGTCCTCCCATATCAGTGTGTTTTTGTGCAGGCATAATTGCCATACAAAGGCGGCTTAAAAAGTCTTTTCACGTTTACACACGATTGGGGAGCGGAAAAAGTGACAGGAAAAGACAGGAAAAGACAGGAAAAGCAATAAAATCTATTTTCCTCGACAAATATACATGATACAATGTTAAATACGTCGGTAGAAAGCGGCGCAGAAATATATGGGGAGGAGTATAGCATATGGAACAACGGATCTTAAATTACAGAAAGTACATTGACGAGTTGATCTCTCAGGATAATTCTGATTGGGATGCTGTGATAAAAGAGCATTTGATTCAGGTTTCCTTTTTCCAGCATGAGAGATTGATTCATTTGATCGTGACAGTTACTTTCGCACTTCTTGAAGTGATTGTGATCGCTCTGTCGGTAGTGTCGTTTACGATCGCGGTGGGACTGCTTGCGATTGCGCTGCTCGTACTGCTGATTCCTTACATACGGCATTATTATATTTTGGAGAATGAAGTCCAGAAGATGTATGGGCAGTATGACAGGATGGTAGAAAAAAGGGATCGGAAAGTTTCCTGAGATTTTGCAACCTTTTAATTTCTTCAGCGGTATTATAAATGAACGGGCTGTGAGATCACCGATCGAAAGAAAAAAGCAGGTATGAAAACCTGCATCAAGAGAATGGAGAGAAAAAATGAAGAAAAAAACATTGGCACTATTATTAGCAATCAGCTGCACATTATCCATGACGGCTTGCGGTTCATCGGATGAGGCAGCCGAGGCGGGATCCAGAGCGGATGAAGTAAGAGCGGAGCTGGAAGAGGAACTGAATGAAGAACCCGAAGAGGAGGAAGCGGAAGAGGAACCGGAAGCGGAGGAAGAACCCGAGGCAGAGGAAGAGCCGGAAGAGCAGAAAGAACCTGTGAAGGCGGCAACAGCACCGAGTGAGTTGTCCGATGATCTGTATGATTTCCAGATATCCATAGACGGTACGGTATATCAGTTCCCCATGTGGTATTCGGATTTCGAGGCATTGGGCTGGGAGTATGACGGTGACAACACACAGACATTGTCCTCTAATCAGTATACGACAACCGAGGTCTGGGAGAAGGATGGTGTTAAAGTGTATACAAGGTTTGCGAACCTGTCCATGAATGCCGTGCCTTTCTCGGAAAGTATGGTAGCGGGTATCACGCTGGATCACTTCTATCTGGAAGACTGTGACTGGGAGATTNTNNTGCCGGGCGGNATACAGTACGGTGTATCTAATGCNGANGACATCAAGGCNGCTTACGGTGATCCCAGCGACGATTATGACAGCGACCTGTACTATAAGATGACNTACGAGAATGATTTCTACAG
Source organism: Lachnospiraceae bacterium (assembly GCA_014804485.1). GTDB lineage: Bacteria > Bacillota > Clostridia > Lachnospirales > Lachnospiraceae > UBA3282. The sequence continues at coordinate 34,963 of JAAUZT010000013.1, read as the reverse complement.
AGAGATTGAGCTGTATGTATATAAGGANGATAATACATTAAAGNAGATNGATATTCAGAACCTCGTAGAGCTGGAAGGTGCGGATAACTCTATTGANGAGACTGTTCCGGATATGGTGAAAAATTATAAAGCGCCCAAGGAGTTAGGGNATGATTTCTACGCTTANACNGCACANTTAGANGGTAANGTATANTATCTGCCNTGTCCNGTATCNGTGCTGTTAGANAACGGNTTTNCGATTGATACGGCGAAATCNGACAGCGAAGTGGCAGCNGGCGGNAACGGATGGGTCGATCTTAGGTATAACAACCAGACTCTGCATACGATGGTGGAGAANTATGCCGATTATGCNACTATAATNGAGAACTGNTATGTCTTATCNATGGAGTCCAGCGTAAACGGACCGAAGTTTGATCTGGTATTCCCCGGAAATATTAAAGTCGGTGANTCNGAGGATGCGGTTAAGAAGGCAACAGACGGNTTCAACTGCGAAGTNGAGACTTCCGACAGNGGCTNTACTTACTATGAAGTGTCCGATCCTGATACAAGTGTACTGGACAGATACACCATTATTGTTAANGATGGAAGCGTGTGTACTATGGAGATCAATAATTCACAGAAACCGGAATAGAATAAAAAGGCAGTATTATGAAAGAAGAGCAGATCACGGCNGANGCAGCGATNGANNGGTATGCTGATATGGTNTACCGGCTGGCGCTGTCCCANATGAAAAATNCAACGGACGCAGACGACTTGTTTCANGANGTGTTCGTGCGGCTTGTGAGCCATATACAGGATCTGGAATCATGGGNACATGTGAAGGCNTGGCTGATTCGGGTAACGATCAACTGTGCGAAGAAACATTATGATCAGTATTGGCACAAAAATGTTGACTATATGGAGGAACCGGAGNGGTTGGCGGACGAAGGCGGCGGATATGNGCTGCCGGANGAACATCCGGTGAGGGCGGCAGTNCATAAGCTGCCGCCGAANTANCGNTTAGTCATACACTTGTANTATTTTGAGGAGCGGACGGTCATGGAGATTGCGCAATTGACCGANCAGAAAGAGACAACCGTGAAATCCCAGATGCGCAGGGCGCGGGAAATGTTAAAAGAGCTGGTCGGNGANGAATTGTAGCGACAGACAGCACAAATGGTACACAGGCNANGAANCGGACAANAAGGGAATTGGTAGAAAGAAGTCATGATTATGATGAATCAGTATAAACAGGAAACTTCACAGATACATGCGCCGGCGGATTTGATTCGNAGAACGAAACAGGCGATGCNGGAAGAAGAACTGCGNNTGCAGCGGGANAAAGCNCAGACCNCATTNNCAGCATGGANTNCGGATAAGTTGNNGCCGGAATCGGAAGGCATAAACGNAGACCTGCCGAAGANCCGGGTGCAGACGGACAGGCAGTCCGNAATCNGNTCCGGAAAGATATACAGATGGGCGCTTCCGGTGGCGGCAGCCGCGATGGTGCTGCTTTTGATTAATGTCACNTCCGGTATGGTAGGAAAACGTTTCAATAAATCCNCCTCAGGCGCTGCNCCTGCNTCAGATGATACCGCAGCGTATGATATGGCGGAAGCNNCAGCGGAAGAGATGTTCGACGATGCNGATATGNNNGTTNCAGAGCAGAAATATTNCGAAGGANTTATGGNGGATCAAAGCGCTGANCNGTATGAGAACAGNAATGCCGGTGCGGCATATGACANCGGAGCGGATATGGCCGCGGCCGAAGATAATTATGAGCNGGAAGAAGCGGCGNAAGCGGCAGAGTATGANGATGAGAGTATCCNAAAANANATTNACGATGNNGCCGGAATGAANAACATGGACGGNGTATCGGAAGATGTTTANGNTGCGGATCTGACTGTCACGGAGGTAGCAGAGGCNCCGGCGTTTGTGGACGACGAAGATACGGAATGTATCATGGTTCATGGTATAAGAGTCTATGTAATAAGAGAGTCGAGTGGTCAGTGGTCTGCTTATGCACGTGTCAATCAGGTGAATTATGTAGTCACCGGCGGCGAAAATATAACGGATGCAGAGGATTATGCCGTGAAAGCATATGAATGGCTGGTCGAGAATGTGGCCGGAACAGAGTAGTATGGATCTGCGCGTCTGCAGGACAGACGAATGGAAAATATAAGATACCGAAAATTTTTTCATATAAATTATATATTGCTGCAACTAAATGCCTCGCAGCTTCATCTAATGTGCAAGAGTTGAGACGTTTCGACGAACCGGACCGAAGTAGAAAACTATGTAGGGGGATACGATGGAAACCTTAGTAAGAAAAGCACAATGTGGAGATGCAGAGGCATTTATNTGTCTCATGGAAGAATGTAAGATGACGATGCGGAGGGTGGCATATGGCTATCTGGGAAATGATGAGGATGTCGCGGATGCAATACAGGATACGATACTGGCNGCTTATGANAGTCTGCATACCCTGCAGAAGCAGGAACACTTTAAAACATGGCTTGTGAGAATANTGATCAATAACTGCACGAAGACCTGGCGGNGGAACAAGAGAAATGTCAGTTGGGANAATGGCTGTCATTCTGAGAGGATAGTGGATACAGACCGGGNCAGGGCCGATGTNGAATTCAGGGAATTGCTCATGAATCTGCCGGAGGACAGCCGTGTTGTTTTCCAATTATATTACGGGGAGCAGTTTACCACGAAGGANATTGCCGCNGTTNTGGACATGAAGGAAAGTACTGTCAAGAGTAAGCTGCATCGCGGCAGAGANCAGCTTCGGGCGGAACTGTCGTAANAACCTGTCATAACGGGACGGATGGGCAGAACCGCAGAGTTGATTTAGGAAAAAAGGACACATGCTAATAATATGAAGGAGACAACGGATATGCAGAAAACGATTATGAATATATCGGATGAGACATTGTATAAAGTGTTGGGAGCAGAGCTGAATGACTGTACAGTTATCGACGCCAAGATGCAGCAAGCCTATGAAATGATCAGAGAAAAGAGCAGAACAAAAAATAACGGAATAAATAACGGCGTAACGGAGAATAAAAGCGCGAAGACTGTAAAGATGAAGAGGGAAGATACCACATGCCGTAAAAATGGCAATGCCGTGCGGCATAGGGTACTCATCACGCTGGGAAGTATGGCGGCGATTCTATGTATTACTTGTATCTTCTGTGTCATGAATCCGGTCATGGCGAGAGAAATTCCGCTTCTGGGAAGTATTTTCGGGAAGATTGCGGATGTATATACTTTCGGGAAACTGCCGGAAGAAGGTACAGTGAACCTTCTAGTAGAGGAAGAGAGGGGATTCATGGAGGGTGAAGTCGTCGTTTCAGAGGAAGATTCGGGTGCAGCGTATGGTGATGAGATTGCTGTGGAGAATGATCTCGTATCCATGGACGGCGGCATAACCATTTCGATTACGGAGGAATATGCGTCCAATCAGGCGGTTTATATCGGTATTAAAGTGGAAAATGAACAAACATTTCCCGAGATGGTGGCGACTATAGACAAAGGGCAGCAGTTTATCAAGGCGAGAACACTGGAGGATTATTCTTTTAACCCGGGGCAGCGCAAGGACAGGAGATATATAGAAGGAAAATTTGTGGATGACCACACGTTTATCGGCAGTATCAGAATTGATTATGATAATCTCGGCTGGCAGACTGAAGAGGCGGGTGCAGCGGCGGACATACCGGAGTCCTATACGATAGAGCTGGAGATCACTGAGATTGCCAGTACATTAAAGGATGTAGAGGTTCCGGAGGAGTTTGATTTAAGTAATGAAGAATTTGAGCAGATGACGGAGGAGGAACAGACGGCATATTTCAACAGCCTGCCGAAAGCATGGTACGGTATTGAGTATCAGAGCTGGCATCAGGCAGGAACATGGCATTTTACTATACCGGTTAACCGGACGGATGAGAATATCCGGTCGATAGAGGTCAATCAGTATAACGATGCCGGGGTCGGCGTTGAAAATATTGAGATTTCTTCTATGGAGATGACAGTGCATACAGTGATGCCGGATGAAGCTGCTCTTTTTACCGTGGTATTTGATGCCGACGGCAGACAGATCGTGAATCAAAACAGCAGTAATGCGGGGTTTGCGATGTTGACCAGCGGACATGATATATCGATGGTATCAATCTATTTCTGTGATATGAATACGTATTTTGAGTTAGAGGAGACGAATCAAGGAANGGATCTTGCAGAGAAAGAGGTAGAAAAAATAGCGCAGTATAAGGTGACCGTGCCGATATCGGCGATAANGGAATAAAAAAAGAAATTTTTTGCAACTTTTTGCGACCGTCACGGGTATTTAGTATAGAAACGTTTAAAAGCACGGGAAAAGTGCACCGCACAGGGAGGAAAAATAATTGGAAAGTGCGGCAGAGAACGATTCGGGACGGGAGGAAAAAGTATGAAAAAGAAGAGTTGTTTTACAAAGGTGGCAGCAGTTACTTTAGCAGGNACGATATTCATTACAGGCTGCGGAGGTTCGGATAAATCCGGCAGTGCGCCGGCATCGAATGCCGGGATGANAGCCACGGAAGANGCNGCGGCAGCTGATGATGCCGAGTANGGTGAAATGATGGATGGCACCGCNCCGGCNGGNANTTANAATANTACNGAGAGNGCNGCTGCNGCTTCGGAACAATACGCCAGTGCCGATGAAGCAGAGGATTATGCGTATTTTGACNCTGAAAANAAAGTGATGGCATTCGAAAACAGCTATCTGGAGGGTTGCTACGATGAGTGGGAGCCGGGGGAATATTATAANAANGAGGAGTACAGCAAGTGGGATGAGAAAGGTTTTGTCTCAGTCATGAAGGAGCCGNTGTCTACTTTTTCAGCGGATGTTGATACGGCATCTTACAGTAATNTGCGCCGNNTGATNAANGAGGGATATGATTTGGAGGANCTTCCGGAGGGNGCCGTCAGGATCGAGGAAATGCTNAATTATTTTTCATATGATTATAATGATCCCAAGGGACAGGAGCCGTTCGGTGTTACGACGCAGANCAGTACGTGTCCCTGGAATGAAGAAGCGCAGCTTATGATGGTCGGATTAAAAACNCAGGATATAGATTATTCGCGTGCTCCGGCTTCCAATCTGGTNTTTCTGCTGGATGTATCGGGTTCTATGTTTTCTGATGATAAACTGCCCCTTTTGCAGGAGTCTTTCGGATTACTTACAGATAATCTGACAAAGAAAGACAGGGTATCCATTGTGACTTATGCAGGAGANGACAAAGTCGTGCTNGANGGCGTCAGTGGCGANAAGACAGGGAAGATCAAGAAAGCGTTGAATGCATTGCAAGCAGGCGGCGGTACTTATGGAAGTAAAGGAATAGAGACGGCATACAGACTGGCCGAGGAGAATTACATAAAAGGCGGCAATAACAGGATCATCTTAGCNACAGATGGGGATTTAAATATCGGATTAACCAGTGAGGAAGAGCTGGAAGAACTGATTACGGAGAAGAAGGAGTCCGGAATCTTCTTGTCGGTATTAGGATTCGGAACCGGCAATATCAAAGATAACAAGATGGAAACTTTGGCNGATAAGGGTAACGGTAATTATGCATATATTGACTGTCTGCGGGAAGCGAAGAAAGTACTGGTGGAGGAAATGGCTTCCACGCTCTTAACAATCTGTAAAGATGTGAAGTTTCAGGTAGAGTTCAACCCTGCAGTTGTAGAGAGTTATCGTTTGCTGGGATACGAGAACAGGGCTCTGGCAAAAGAGGATTTTAGCGATGATACGAAGGATGCCGGAGAGATCGGCGCGGGACACAGCGTTACTGCACTCTATGAGATTATACTGAAAGAGCCGCTTGCCAATATGTCCCGGCAGGAAATTGAAGATTTGAAATACAGTGAGCAGTATAAAGAAGAATTAGGCAGTNTTCCGTCAGATTCTGCAGCANAGAAAGAGTGGCTGACGATCAGCATTCGTTATAAGAAACCCGCTGAGGACAAGAGCAGTCTGTTAGAATATCCAATCGGATATGAGTGCTATACAACCGATCCGACGGACGACTATATTTTTGCGGCAGCAGTAGCGGAATTCGGACTTCTTGCTTCTCACAGTGAATATCCGGAAGACGCTTCTGTGAAACATGTGGAGAAAGCGTTACGGTCTATCAGATTGTCNGATGAGTATAAGGAAGAGTTCTTAGGACTTGTGCAGGAAGTAAGGTAATAATATATGGATTTGCGCGATAAAGCGGCGTAGAAATCGAGCGAGAAGATGTTGAAACAGATAGGAAACTATCAAATACAGAGAATCCCACCGATGAATTCNGTGGGATTCTTGTTTCAGTATGATCGATAGATTACATATTATGGAGAGATGGAGTTACTTGACTTCAATCTTCTTAACGTNTTCCTTCGCAGCAATCTCTTTCTTAGGNAATCTNACTTCCAGAATACCGTTGTTGTAGGAAGCGTCAATATCACCGGCTTCCACGTCATTTACACGGAAGCTNCTGGAATANGAACTGTAATAGCGCTCCTTGCGGATATATTTGTTCTTATCTTCCTCATCCTTCTCTTCCTTATGGGAAGCGGAGATGGTTAAGAGATTGTCTTTCAGATCGATATTGATATCGGACTTATCGAAACCGGGCAGTTCTGCCTGTAACAGATAGTTGTCGCCCTGATCGATTACATCGGTCTTGAACGCATCGAAAGTAGCAAGCTCGTTGTTGCCCCAGAAGTTCTTGAAAGCGTCGTCAAACATCCGATCGAAAGAATCATCGAAAAACATGGGTTTGTAGGTACGGTTGTTAAATAATGCAGGTCTTAACATATTAATCACTCCTTTTTATATTATATGAAAAAAGCAAACTTTTTCGCTTTGCTATCAGTATGACCGAATTTGGAAATCCGATTCAACCGTGATAGCTGTTTCTTTGTTTATATATGTTATACATCAAATAGAACAATGAATCAATTATAGAATAATAAAGTGTTTATTAATAAAAAATAAAATACTTGAAGCTCAGTTGATAGCGTGATATAACAGGTGCAGNCACAGCAGTCTGCCAGAGCAGTTACATGGGTGTTGTCATATTATAAGAGAAAATAGGGAAAAGGCCATAGTCATGGAAATACAGTATAGAATTGCAGCCACAGAAGACTTAACGGAAATATGTGATTTATTTAACAGTGCCATCGATACAATGATATGTAATAAGATTTTCCAGTGGGATGAGATCTATCCGACAGAGCAGGATTTTCGGGAGGATATAGCCAAAGGACAGCTTTATGTCGGCGTGGCAGANGGGCGGATCGCCGTAGTATATGTGATTAATCAGGANTGTGATGAACAATATGCAAACGGTAANTGGAAATACANNGGGGAACCTTATTATGTCGTACATAGAATGTGTGTACACCCTGCTTTTCAGAATCAGGGAATNGCNCGGNGGACATTGTTTNANATAGAAGAGCAGCTTGCCGAATGGGGAATACATACGATCCGTNTGGATGCATTCAGCGAGAATCCATATGCGTTAAGATTATATGAGCATATGGGTTACGTTAAGGTGGGAACAGCGGATTGGCGCAAAGGCATGTTCTATTTGATGGAGAAACATTCNGCGCCCCTTTGACATAGNGCGTTAGCAATTAAAAAAAGNGTAGAGGACTTCTCTACGCATGGGAAAGTGTCGGAAAAATTAGTTTATCCTGTTCAAACTCATCGANGCCGCGGCCTTTTANAAAAAGAGTGCAGTCNTCTTCNCTNAATGCACAGANACTATAGNCTTCGGCNTCTANCGGTGTAAATCCGAGAATCACTTGTCGTATATCTGGTCCGAATGCAGAGAGAATATCATCTAAGGGATACTTTTTGACGGAAAAGATATTGTGAACAGTGAGCGTATCTTTATCTATCTCTGCAATGACATATGTGTCATATTCTTCGCTGTAGTANACATTGTCCTGCATAAATCCGGTGACGTAGAACATGATCAGATTATCGTTATTGAGCATGTCAAAACGACTNTAGGACACGCTCTGGCGCATGGCACTTTCCAACTTATTCCAATCCTCTTTATTTTTCATTGGAATCTGTGCTATACTGCACGCCTGCGATGTAGAAAAAGGTTTTGTGTATCGGTATTCCGTTGCTTTCCGGAAACCGAATTTTGGATAGAAATTCAGTACGCTGTCGCTTGCAAACAGATAGATGCCGTCTACGGTCTGCTCGTAATCCTGGTCGATTTTATNCATGATCTGACGGATGAGTCCNTGATTACGGAAGCGCTCTTCTGTCATGACNGTNCCGAGCTGGATGAAATGTTTTCTTTCNCCGTTCCACATAAAATNTATTGTATTTACCGATACATTNGCAACGACCGCTNCGTCNATTACGATGGANTATGGATTATAGCGGTCGCTCCAGTANCCGTTCTGATACCATGNTTCAAAATCCAGCCCGTCAAAAGTTTTTGCGGCAAGAGTATTAAAACTGCGGCGCAGATTGTCCTGATTGCGGTAGCTGTTGATTATGGATGTATTCATGCTAATTCCTCCGGTCAGATAAATTGAATTACCGCAGTACATGCTTGAAAATCGTGTACCGCTCATGGAATATATTATATATATCAAACACGATATTGTATACCGCAAGTATATTTAGAAAAAAGCGTGGGCGGAAGTATTATTACTTTTCATATCCACACCACAGCCTAGCGCAGAGTGAAGTTAATATCTGAAGGAACCCCTCAAAAAGCGTCGGCACTTGACGAGGTGTTTTACGAGTCTAGTGTCCGCTACGCTTTTTGCGGAGCGAGAGCGCGGTGACGCAGATATTAACTTCGCTCTGCGCGACCGNATTAGCCAATNTGTGAAAAGNAACCACAGAAGAATGCACGGCTGACAGCCAAATATANNGAGATNGNAAAGTGCNTACNGCTATGTTATACTTNAAAANAGCNGTNCNNNTTGCGTNNGNGTACNNNNTGNCANAANCNCGCTAAAGTATCATCTTANGAAGAANGCNNCACNGAAAAGAGGAAAAACATGGATTTCGGAATNCCTACNTTAATTGAAAATAAGAANTTAGAGGAGACCGTGTCNTTATGTAAAGAGNTGGGATTGCAGTTTATTGAGNTAAATATGAATTTCCCGATGTATCAGGTTCCTCAATTGGAAGANACAGNTTATCTGAAAGAGCTGGCGCAGAAGAATGACATATANTTCACNATTCATCTGGATGAAAACCTGAATGTATGTGACTTCAACAGGCTGGTTGCGGACGCATACATGGAGACGGTTGAAAGAACGCTGAAGGTGGCGCAGGAAATCAACGCTCCGCTTCTTAATATGCACATGAATCATGGAATATACATTACTCTGCCGGACAGAAAGGTGAGGTTGTTCGGAGAATATAAAGAGGAGTATATGGCGGCGTTTGGGCGTTTTCGCGATATGTGTGAGCGTGTGGCAGGCGATGCGGGAACGAAGATCTGCATCGAGAACACGGACGGTTACCAAAGCTATGAGAAGGAAGCGATCGACTATCTGTTACAGAGTGATATGTTTGCACTGACATGGGATATCGGTCATTCCCATACNTGCGGCAATGCGGATGAAGCATTCTTGATGCAGCGTAAAGACAGACTGTATCATTTCCATATTCATGACGGGCTGGGAAATAAAAATCATCAGACGCTTGGAACGGGAGAGATCGATCTGCATCAAAGGNTCGGCGTCGCGCGTGAATGCGGGTGNCGGTGCGTGGTGGAGACGAAGACGATTGAGGCACTGCGAGAGTCTGTATTGTGGCTGAGGAATTCGGGAGAATGTTGTTAAGCGATAAAGGAGAGAGANCATATGAGACTGGGAGCATTGGAGGCAGGCGGCACTAAAATGGTGTGTGCCATAGGAGATGAGACAGGAAGGATTTTTGAGCAGATATCAATACCTACAGAGACACCGGATATCACGATGCCGAAGCTGATTGCATATTTTGAAGAACGAAAAGTGGATGCGCTCGGTATAGCGAGTTTCGGGCCGATTGAACTTGACAGGGAGGATCCGAAGTACGGGTATATAACGACCAGTACGAAGAAAGCGTGGATCAATTTTGACATGGTTGGCAGTTTTACACGCGCACTTCGCTGTCCGATCGGTTTTGATACGGATGTCAATGGTTCAGTGCTTGGAGAAGTGACATTTGGACAGGCCAAAGGGAAGCGCTGTGTGATCTATCTTACGATTGGAACAGGGGTCGGCGGCGGTATCTATATAGAAGGAAATCTGTTACATGGGATGCTGCACCCGGAGGCAGGGCATGTGTTAATTCGGAAGAGAAGCGATGACCGGTATGCCGGCAAATGTCCTTATCACGAGGATTGTCTGGAAGGACTGGCGGCGGGTCCCGCCATTGAAGAACGATGGGGAAAGAAAGCGGCTGAGCTTGCAGACAGACCGGAGGTATGGGATATGGAAGCGGACTATATTGCGCAGGCGCTTGTGGGATATATTTTGACGCTGTCACCGGAAATGATTATTCTGGGCGGAGGCGTTATGCATCAGGNGCAGCTTTTTCCTTTAATCAGGGAGAAAGTGAAAGAGTTTCTGGGCGGNTATATTCAGGCANAAGAGATTGANGATATGGAGCACTATATTGTACCGGCAAGCCTGCACGATGATCAGGGGATCATGGGGTGTCTGGAATTGGCACGCCGCGCGGCAAGCGAAAAATAATCAAAAACGGAGGCGTACGTATTGCGCCTCCGTCTATTAAGTTTCTCGTTTATGCACGAGTTTGCGGAGATNCGTAGCATCTCATGAGCAATATCTNGCAACCCCGCAAAGCTCAATTTTTTCAATATATAAAAGGNGCAAGTTTCTCCTTAATTCCCTCGTCATCAGAATCGTATCTAAGGCAAACCGGTCTGGTTAAATCTAACGCCATTACGCCGAGGATGGATTTGGCATCAACAGTTCTGTGCCCCTCTCCCAGATCAAAGGTTAAATCAATCTTATCAATTATATCTACAAACTGCCTAATCTGATTAACATTATTAAACTTGACATTCACCTGCTGCATAAAATCGTTTCCTCCTTAATCATCATTGACACTATGAAAAATATAATGTTTCATAAATCAGTCCCGGATTTCCTGCTGTTCCCCTATACACAGGTTTCCCCAAAATATGGGATTTAATCAATTGTTTGTAAATTTCTNTAATGATTNTGCCTTACGNTCCTCCCTTCCTTCCACAATATAGNNTTGANNTCGTTNGTGAGAATATNATATCTTGTGTTTTTCAAAATGTAAATAGGCATTGTCAATAATTTTTTTNAGNTTTTTTGTTANGGCTGTCTAGGNNNATTTGNNNTCAATACGANTGNTTGTNCAGATTGCCGAAATNTTTTTGNTTATGTCAGCGGAATGTACAAAAACAAATCAAAAATGCCGTTTNCNCTTTGCAGTTCCANAGAACCATGATATCTTTCCACAATCTCCTTAATTCCTTTTAGGCCAAAGCCGTGGTTTGCCTTATCTGATTTGGATGTTTGGGGAATAAAATATGACTTAGTCAGGTTGGATTTTATAAAATCATGTTTAGCCGAATCGAACGGTATATTTTCAAGTGCGCTTTCGGAGGAATTCAAAACAGGGTTGCTGACCTCCAAGCAGAATAACCCCTTTTGTGCCTTGCTTTTTAAAGTAATAACGCGCTTGTTCTCCTCCAGTTTCATGCATGCCTCCACCGCGTTATCCAGTGCATTGGCGTATAGAGCGCAGATATCGGTTCTGTCAAAAGGAAGTTTTGCANNGATATCAATTTCCGATTCCATACGGATGCCATATCGNTCCATCTGATTCTTCTTTACGGTCAATACNGCNTTGACGGTGGGGTCNCCGCAGTATGACAGTGATTGCGTAAATGCAGTATTTTCTGTCAGATTCTCAAGATAAGCGTCCCGCTGTTTTTCCGGTAAGGCCGATAAAACCTGTAAATGGTTGGCAAGGTCGTGCTTAAGCCGCCGTATCTCGAAGTGCTGCTGNTCCATTGCCTCATAATACTTGCGGTTGATNTCCNTAAACATATTCTGTTGTTCNAATTTCTGNTGTCTNGCCAGAACTGTGATACACCAGAGCAGACTGATAAAAGATAGTATAGCGATAAGCAGNAATACCAGATNTTCGATGGGCTGAACGTAGATATTGAAAAAATAGACATAGTGNTATCGCCANTCAAATAAGGTGGTCAAAGTAAGCACAATACCGAAAGGGGTTGCCGTGAGCAGAAATAATAGTTTCCATAAGCTGTCAGAAAGTGTGTAATCTTTATCCGGTGCAAATTTTCGGATGCCGATATACAAGAAAACGGAGAACGGTAAACTCGTCAATACACGTAAGATTAAGGTAGGATTCGGATATAGTATTGCAGATGTCGCTCCGTCATATGTCATCTGCATTTGCAGATATTTAGACTGTTCTACTATATCGATCAAAGATGTTAAATAATTATCTCTCAAGGCATTAAAGGAGAGAATAGTACTGGCAAACATTGTTCCGATTGTAATTTTTTTCCAAAGGGTGCCCTCACAGGTAATAAAGATCGTAATGAGAAAGCAGAGTGTTGAGGCCAGAATATTAAAGGGGTCTCCTATGAAGATTACCATGCCGCTGAGTACCCAGCAGATGGCGAGCATCAGAAATCTTTTGAAGCATCCATCCGCTATTTTAATTAAATATTCCATTGCATGCATGATTAGCCAGGAACTGCATAATAAAATGCAGAATGCAATTAAAACATATATATTCATGACGGACCGCCTCCTATCATCGCTCTTGCAATTTTTGCTGTAGCCGTCTCCTTGTATCTTCTGCTGCATGGAAGTTCTGTGCTGCCCAGCATAACAGAGTCATTTCTAAGGTAATCAACTGCTGCGGGATTGATCAGATACCGTTGATGAATCCTTACAAATCGGGAAGTAAGCTGCGCTTCGATCTCATCTAACTTTGCATAAAAGGGGTACTCGCCTTTTCGGGTAACAAGAGTTACTTTTCTCTTGTCGGAATAAAAATATAGAATATCACGTAGTTTGAAACGCCATGTGCCGTCTATATTTTTAATGGTAAAGGTTTGAGATTCTTCCTGGGTCAACTTTGCACGTACCCGGTGAAACAGATCCATAAGTCTTTGTATGGAAACAGGTTTCATCAGATAATCCAAGGCACCCACCCGGTAACCGTCAAAGACATAGTCGGAATATCCGGTCACAAATACGATAATCAGATCGTTATTAAATGTTCTGATCTTCTCGGCTGTCTCCATGCCGCTTAATCCCTTCATCTCCACATCAAGAAACAAAATGTCTATCTCGCCCGGATGCTTTTCAAGCCATGATGACGCATTTATTCCTGAAGAAAATTCGTATACGATTTGTTCAGTTTCTTCAATCAATACTTGTTCCAGTTGTATACGGAGTGCATCCCTTGCGTCCGTCTCGTCATCACATATTGCTATCCGCAGCATATTGTTCCTGCCTCCCGGTATGTTTTTGCCACAACAGTTAGTCGAAATTGCTTGATTTTTTCACAGAATCTGTACGTGTTTATTACCTTTCGTATAGTTTATCATATTTCTTTTTAAATAGTGTTTCTATTTCTTTATCATAGAAACCAAACTTTACATCAAATATATCCAAACTTTACAAGGGTTACATTCAGGCGGCAAACTTTACAAAGCTTCTGTCAAATATGACATGCAGAAAAAATCATACTTTCGTTTTGTGATATGGTTTTTGCAAGAAACACATTTATAAGATTTAAGTGTTAAAAATGCATTTGCTAAACTGAGATGGCAGATTGCACAAAATGTTCCTGAAGCTGTCTAGCTCCGTCAAAAGGATTTTCTAAATATTCCGGTGACACTGTGGGACGGGACGCAACCGCCCGATATTCGCCGTCCGGGCTCAAATCGGGCTTTTCGGGACATCCATGTCCCTCAATTGCTGGGGGTTGAACGGAACATTAAGAAAATCTCATATTCCTACGCATGACAGCTTCAGGAACATTTTGTGCAATCTACCTATGAAAGTTTATTGAGGCATCGTTTGACACCTGAATCTTTATAAATAAAAAAGAAAGGCAGTGAAAAATATGTTATATGTTAAAGACTTACACAAATCTTATGAAGTGGGCAAAAACAAATATCCGGTATTAAAGGGAGTGGATTTCCATGTGGCACAGGGAGAGTTTGTCGCTGTTATGGGACCTTCCGGTTCCGGTAAGACCACACTCTTAAACTGTATCTCCTGCTATATTCCTTTTGATAAAGGGAGTATCACGGTAGGCGGTGTGAAACTTGCGGGGCAGAATGAAGAGACATTGGCGAAAATCAGAAACACAAAGCTGGGTTTCGTCTTTCAGGATTTTATGCTCTTAGACGGACTTACGATTCGTGAAAATATTCTCGTGCCGCGCATCGTGCAGGGGGAGGTCGGGCAGGATGCAGAGCAGTTAGCCGACAAACTTGCGTCCATATTCGGGATAGAACATATCCTGAATAAGTACCCTGCGGAGATATCCGGCGGTGAGAAGCAGAGGGCGGCAGTGGCGCGGAGTTTGATTAATAATCCGCTTATTATTCTTGCGGATGAGCCCACCGGAAACCTGGATTCCAAGTCAAGCAGGACGGTTATCGAGTCTTTCGGAAATGCTAAGGTGGAGATGAATGCGACTATTTTTATGGTGACGCATGACAGCTTTGCGGCATCCTTCTGTGACAGGGTTATTCTGTTAAAAGACGGAAATATATATCGCCAGTTAGAGAAAAAGGGCGACCGCGGTGAATTTCAGGATGAACTGCTGAATGTTATTAAAGAAATGAGCACGAGATGAAGATTTTCTAGGTCATTAAAATGCGCTGACTAAGAAACTTTAAATTATCTTTGGATAACAAGGAGAAAGTGATATGACACAAACAATAAATATGAAACAAATGGAACAAAAGCTCCGAAAAGCTGACCGAAAGCAGTCGGGACTCTATCTGTTCTGTAATTTTACTGCATTAATGATTATTTCGGCGTATTCTGCGCTGATGTTCTCGCCGACGGTTCAGACGGTATTTCCGGAAGGCGGCGACAGCCGGAAAATGATGTATATGATATTTGTCATGACTTTAGTAGGCTGTGTGATTTTTACGATTTATGCGTTAGGGTTGTTTTTTCGACATAAATCAGGGCAGCTTGGTGTTTTGATGGCGCTTGGCGCGTCCAGAAGGCGATTGGCTCCCGGTTTATTCCGGGAAGTGTTTGTATTAAGCGGCGTGTCAGCCGTCATCGGCATTATTGCAGGATTTCCTTTTGTGTGGATCATCTGGAATGGGTTTAAGTTGATCTTGGTGGACAGTTCAGATATGGCACTTTCCTTTGATTTCCGATGTGTGGTTGTCTCACTGATATTTCTCCTGCTGGTGGTGGGATTTGCCTGTCTGACAGCATGGCGGTATCTGAAAAAGACAAATATTATAGAAGTGATCAGGGAGGAACATATCAATGAGCCCGTGAAAGAATTGGGCAGATGGTGCGGTCCGGTCGGGGCGATTGTTCTCCTGTTCGGTGCTGCTATGGGGTATGGGGCACCCTCAATATGTCACGCATGGTTTCATACTTTTCCGCCTTTATGGTTAAATATTTTTTATGCGCCGGTATTAGTGGGATTATATATGATAATGCTGCACACGGTGGTACATGGATGGAAAAGTTACAGAAAAAATCCCTATAAAAATATTATTTCCAGAAGCATGATGAAGTTTCAGGGGAAACAGACGGTCAATAATCTGATTATTGTCACGTTGTTGGTTGCGGGGGGCTGTTTCGCTATATTTTATATACCTATGAGTGCTGTTTCTGCAATGATCAGCTATGCCGGACTGCCTTATGATTATTTCTATAAATATCGGGCAGATCAGGATGTTTTAGGCAGAGAGGAAATAGAAACGCTTGGAAGCAAATACGGTCTGTCTTTCAAGGACTGGGCAGAGTGCGAGTATATTACGCTGGGTATGGGCGGCATGACAGAGATATATGAGGACGACGGAAAGCATTATCATATAGACTATGTACCGATGCTCGAGGAAGAAAAGATACTCTCTGAGGACGCATATTATGCGTTGACCGGACAGACGGCAGATGTCGAGCGCGGCACGTATATGAGCCTTACGGATCAAGATGAAACATCTTTATATAGTAATAATTCGGCAAGAGAGTTGACGAATATGGTGACACGCAGACAGCTTGACGTGAAATTCGCGGGATTTCTGCATTATGATCTTCTGACTGACGAGCAAGGCTGTTCCGTGATCAATAATGAGGATTATGCAATGATTTCCAAAGGATTGACAGATAATTGGATGGGACGGATGGTACGTTTTAATGTTGACGGGAAGGATTCTTACAGGTTTTCTGATGAGTTTTATGATCTCTATGTGGATTGCTTCGACGAAAGCTGTGAGTATCCCGTGTTTTATGACCGGGTACAGAAGATCAGAGAAGAGGAGGCGGGAGAAGTTTATTGGGGGGATACAGACTCCATGACCAAGATCAGCTATGAGCAGTCGGATTCCTTTGCGTTTAGAACGTGGTGGACCTATCAGCCCAGCTTCCGTGTCCTAAATCAGAATGATTTCCTGCGCAGTATGGCGGTGATGCTTATGATGTTTCTTTTTATCTTTATTGTGTGTCTGATCACTGCATTGGTGGTATGCTATACCCGTTGTCAGACCATTGTGCTGAATAACCGCTATATTTTCGATGACTTGAAGAAACTTGGCGCTTCGCCTGATTTTTTATGTAGAGAAGTGCACAGCCAGTGTAATAATGTATTCAAGATACCGTCATTAGTCGGGATGTTTGCGATGTATCTGCTTTTCATGATGATTCTGTATGCCAATGACGGCAGGATACTTTTCACTGAATGGATGGCATCACTGGTGTGTCTTGCTATACTTGTGGTGATCGGCGCGGTGATCTATTCGGTGTACCGGGCTTCCGTGGCGACGTTGAAGAGACAGTTGGGGATATAAGT
Source organism: Lachnospiraceae bacterium (assembly GCA_014804485.1). Taxonomy (GTDB): domain Bacteria; phylum Bacillota; class Clostridia; order Lachnospirales; family Lachnospiraceae; genus UBA3282. Next base: position 17,889 of record JAAUZT010000013.1, on the reverse strand, counting down.
ATGGAACAGCCGGAATTGTCGTTGTGGCAAATCCAGCTGTTTGTATAAGTATAATAAAGTTGTTCTATACAGCTATAGTGATGGACATTAGAGATTATACTGTTTGTACAGTTTTGCCCGATATCCTAAATCAGTAAGAGATTTTGTTAAGTCGTCCATGTGATTGGATTGCAGCAGCTTCTCTGTTAATTTAGCGAAACGTGCTTCGCCTTCAGCAAGCCCTTCAGCAAGCCCTTCGGCATGTCCCTCGGCATGTCCTTCAGCATGTCCCACAGCAAATCCGTCCGTATGTCCCTCTTTCCAGCCTTCTTCTCGGGCTTTCTTTCGGGCGGCGGGTATATCTACATCTTTAAAGTTTTCAAACAGTTCTGCCATTTTACGCTCCTTTACCTGTCCTGTGAACTCTGCCACTTCGTCTTCGGGCAGATTCAGATGTCTTAACATCGAGGCCGTTACCTTTGCTATGATGCCGAGAAGTTCATCTGTGGAATGTTCCGACAGGTTTTTAATATAGTCTTCGGGTAAATTTAATTTCCGAAATTCTGTTGAACTTTGCAGACGGTTAATCAGCATTACTAAAGAAAGTTCATCATTCTTTTCCACCAGTTGCCCTATGCTGTAGGAATTTAATTCGACCAGCTTATAAGAAAATTTAGGTGTAAATGGTTCGAATGCTTTATCAAATAATATCCTATTCTGCAGATTACGGGCAGCAGTCCACCTACCGGTTCCTTCATAGTATACGATAGGGAGAATGGGCGGATATTTGAAGCCTTTTGTTCTGCTGATCCCCTTATGCTGTCGCTCCATCTCTTTTTCATAATCTTCCCATATGTAGACCATGTAACGGAGCAATTGCATACTCACATTATAATCTACTTTGGTTTTATGTTCAATAAGCGATACGAAAAATAATGTATTATTTTCTGATAACTTTATACGTTTTACCGTATCAGAGTTTCGCTCTTCCGTAAACATCGGAACATATCTTTCGGTTATATCTTCAATATCTTCTGCCCTCACGTTTTTAAGGATAGGCATGTTCATGTAGTTTCTTAGAAATTGAGAGCAGAGTTCCGCGTTGCCGAAGATAAGCTTGCTACTACTGTCGCGGGGTTTGCTGTTGGAGAGCTGGGTGCTCTTTTTCTTTGGTTGGAATTGTCTTTCTTTGTCTGTCATTAGGATTCTCCTTTCGATGTGGACAGTGGCAGAACCGATAAGAATCAAAGATGTGAATAAGAAAAGTGTCGGGTTATTCCTGCAAGCAGTAAGCCAGACAAACGATTACATATATGTTTGACTTTAAACTGCAACAGAAAGAATAAAGCGAACATAAAATGTAACTTAATTCATTGTCTGCCGGATTAATTTGTTATTGGATTGTACAGACCGTATCAGATTATACGGCTGTTATTCCTGACGGAATATTTAAGATGCACCTTGGAAATGTTTTCGGTGCGACGTGAGCTTATTATATATCGATTGAAATAGCTGTGCAAGCATTTTTTGAAAAATAAAGACCATTAGATGAGTAGTAACAACTGTTTGCCAATTAACATGGAGGTTATCATATTCAAAAAAGTCAGAGTTTAGTATATAATACAGTCAAGCAAAGAGAAATATAAAGTCATGAATTACATGGAGGAGATCGTATGCAGCACGAGGGAACAAAAACAGATGTTTTTACCAAAAGTATAAAACAAAGATACCAGAGTAACATGATGGATGACATCATTCTATACTTTATGCGAACTATTCTGCATTTTGAAAAGAGCGGAATAGAGGATCTTCCGTTGGAGCAATCTTATCCGAAACCGATTAATGATTTCTTGAATCTTGCCATGGAATTGATCATAGACGGACAACCTCCGGAAGTCTCGACTTTGATACTCGATACAGAGTATGATATGATTCTGCACAAAGAAGATATAACATCAGAGATTGTACTCGGTTTACGGATGGTCAGGGAATTGTCATGGCATATACACTATGATGAAGATTATTATAAATATATTCTTATGACTGAGAATTTGTGGGGAAATCGTGTTTCAGAATATGCGGCCAGAACTTTTTACCCGAATCTTCCGGATGCAATAAAGGATAAATATCAAATTCATGATTTAATCAAATATATGCCGCAGGAAATGTTTAGATTGGAGGATTATTAAAGCATGTCATATCAAAATATACTTGATGAATTGGTCGATTTTACGCGACAGATATTCAGGGAGAAACTAACCGGAGTCTATCTTCACGGTTCTATGGCGATGGGATGTTTTAATCCGAAAAAAAGCGATATTGATTTGATTGTTATTGTGGAGAGCAGCATTTCGGATATGCAGAAAATGCAGTTTATGGAGCGGATTGTAAGCTTGAACAAACAGGCTCCCGCTAAGGGTTTGGAAGTAAGTATTGTAAAAAGAGAATATTGCAATCCTTTTACCTATCCGACACCCTTTGAACTGCATTTTTCGCCTGCACATTTACAGTGGTTTCATGACGATCCGCAAGGATATATAGAGAATATGAAAGGTGTGGATATAGATTTGGCGGCACACTTTACTATAATCAACCATTATGGAATCGTGTTGTGCGGGGAAGCAGTCGAAAAGGTATTTGCAGATGTACCGCGGAAGGATTATGCTGACAGTATTTGTGCCGACGTTGAAAATGCGAAGGAGGAGATTATAGAAAATCCGGTTTATATTATATTGAATCTGTGCAGAGTGATAGCCTTCTTAGAAGACGGATTGTATATTTCCAAAGAAGAGGGCGGCAAATGGGCGATGGAGCATTTGCAATTAAATGATTCCGCGCTGATTGCCGATGCACTGGCGTGTTATGCATCGGACAAAGATATGAGTGTGGAGAGAAGTATGGCTGTGTCGTTTGCAGAAGAGATGGGGCGGAAAATTGAAATGGCATATGCGGCTAGTTGGGATTGAGTAAATCCTTTTTTCTCTGATATGGAATTATTGTGCGAATGTACAAGAAGCAAAGCCTTTGTCAAAAAAGAGCAGGATATGTATTTCGGCACATCCTGCTCTTTATAATAGTTTTCCGTATTTAATTTTTAGTTATAGTTGTCAATACAAGGCTGGAACATGTCCTTGGTTACACCGCACAGAGGGCAACACCAGTCAGCCGGAAGATCCTCAAATGCAGTGCCGGGAGCAATTCCGTGTTCCGGATCACCTTTCTCAGGATCATAAGTATAGCCACAAGGATTGCAAAAATATTTCTTCATAATGTTTTATCTCCAATCTACAGTATAGTTATAGTGCGATAATGCACAATGTGTACGGAATAATATGTATCATCTGCAGAGACTTTATTGTCCTGCAAGATGGGTACTCTGTCAGCATATTGACAGAGCGTTTTTTTAACCGAAGTATCTCTTAAGCAGACCTTCAAATGCTTTGCCGTGTCTAGCCTCATCTCTTGCCATCTCGTGAACGGTGTCATGGATTGCGTCAAGGTTAGCAGCTTTAGCACGTTTAGCCAGATCAAACTTACCTGCGGTAGCGCCGTTCTCGGCATCGATTCTCATTTCCAGATTCTTCTTCGTGGAATCTGTTACAACTTCGCCGAGCAGCTCGGCAAATTTAGCAGCGTGCTCAGCCTCTTCCCAAGCAGCTTTCTCCCAGTATAAGCCGATCTCAGGATATCCTTCTCTGTGAGCAACTCTTGCCATAGCAAGATACATACCTACTTCTGTACACTCGCCGTTGAAGTTAGCGCGAAGATCAGCCATGATGTCCTCGCTGACACCTTTAGCAACGCCTACAACGTGCTCGGCCGCCCATTCTCTTTCGCCTGCCTGTGCCGTAAACTTCTCAGCCGGTGCGTTACATACCGGACACTTTTCCGGAGCGGAATCTCCTTCGTGAACATAGCCGCATACCTGACATACAAATTTCATAGTCGTGTTCTCCTTTTCTCTTGATAAATTATATTGTAAGACGTTGTGAAAAAAACATACACGCCTTATCGTTCTGTGACAAATTATGGTAATTTAGCAATAACCTTCAACTATTGTACCATGAAAAAAATTTAAGATAAAGTTTTTTTACGACAATCACCGCACATGCCATAGAAGTATGTGACATGGCCGATAATCTCTCCGTCAAACTTTGCATTGGCGGCTTCCATTGTCTCTGCGATCCGCTCGAGGCCGTCAGCCTTAAGGTCAATCACGCTTCCGCATTCTGTACAGACGAAATGGTAATGTTCGGAAATGTCTGCGTCAAAATGGTCAACGCCGTCTCCTACTCGAAGCCGCTTGATTTCTCCCAGATCGGCTAACAGTGAAAGGTTACGATATACAGTGCCAAGGCTGATATTCGGGTATTCATGTCTGACATTCATGTACACCACATCGGCAGTGGGATGATCTTTGCGGGTCATCAGGAAGTCCTTTATGACTTGCCTTTGTCTGCTGTATTTTAACGCCATGGCTGTTCCCCTTTTTTAAAACAGTAATGATTACTATTTCTGAAATTAATATAGCAGACAAGCCGTGGCATGTCAACCCAAACCCGGGAGTTATTTTTTAATAAATTTTTTATAAGATTATCAAATATGTTTTATTTCTAACCTGTCAAAATGTGATATATTAATTATAAAAAATTGAGCTTCGCTCAATTACGGACAATACGAAAGGATGTGGAAAGAAAGGAGATATTTCAGTGAAGTTTAGAACAAGGCTTCTGGTCACGTCGCTGACCATTGTGCTGGTGCCTCTTTTGCTGACAAGCATTGCGTTCCTCTTCGTGGGAGGGCATGTGGAAGATGCGGAAGAAGAGTTTGGCATTTTAGATGGAAATAATCTTTCTATTTCCTATACGATAGAGAATTACAGCCATGTCACGGAGGAAGTGTTAAAGGCGGTTAAGGATCAGATTGCGCTGGATTCTTCGAAGCTGGAAGATAAGGAATATTTAAACGAGATCAGCGGGGAGCTCAACAACAGGATCTCGTATATTATTGTAAGGAAAAAAGACAGGCTTTACTATACAGGTAATGAGCGGGCGGCGGAGAGAATATTCGAAATGCTGCCGGAGTACGGTAATGAGGTGCCGGATTCTGAGACCGGCTACTATTACAATGACAGAAGGAAGCTGGTGAAGCAGGTTGATTTTCAGTTTACGGACGGGAGTGAAGGAAGTTTCTTCATTGTGACCAGCGTCAATTCGCTTATTTCCAAAAATGCGCTGACGAAGATGATCTATGCGTTTATTTTGGTACTGTGTCTGACCAGTATCCTGCTCACACATTGGATTCAAAGAGGTATCTTTACTCCGATTAATCAGTTAAATACTGCCATGCAGAATATCGCGGAAGGCAATCTGGAATACATGCTGCCTACTGAGGAAAAGGGGGAAATCGGTGAACTCTATCGTAACTACGAGGATATGAGGCTTCGATTGAAGGAATCCACGGATGAGAAATTTGAGCATGAGCAGAAGAATAAGGAGCTGGTCAGCAACATTTCTCATGATCTGAAAACGCCGATCACATCGATCAAGGGATATGTAGAAGGTATTATGGACGGTGTTGCCGACACGCCGGAGAAGATGAATAAGTACATTAAGACCATTTATGATAAGGCGAATGACATGGATCGCCTGATTAATGAGTTGACGACTTATTCCGGAATTGATAATAACAGGATTCCCTATACATTCCGTCGTATCAATGTGGCCGATTATTTCGGGGATTGTATTGAAGAAGTCGGGCTGGATCTGGAATCCAAAAACATTCAGTTGAATTATGAAGCACTGATTGAACCGTCTACACAGATCATTGCAGATCCGGAGCAGCTTAAACGTGTGATCAATAATATTATCAGTAACAGTGTAAAATATATGAACAAGGACAAGGGCGTTATCGATATCCGTATTCTGGACGAACTGGATGCCATACGGGTGGAGATCGAGGACAATGGCATGGGTATAGCGGCGAAGGATTTGCCAAATATTTTCGAGAGATTCTACCGCACAGACGCCTCCCGCAATTCTTCCAAGGGCGGCAGCGGGATCGGGCTGTCTATTGTCAAAAAGATTATCGAAGATCACGGCGGTTATATATGGGCGACCAGCAAGGAGGACGAGGGAACCTGTATGCACTTTGTAATCCGGAAATATCAGGCGCCGGAGGAAGATGTGGGCGGAACAGTACAATAGACAGAGACATTGCCGGATGATTCCTGCCGGAATCATATGGCAGCAGGAAAGAAGAGAAAGGACGGAGATTATGAGCAAAATACTGATCATAGAAGATGAAGAGGCGATTGCAGACTTAGAGAAAGATTATCTGGAGCTGAGTGATTTCGAGGTGACGATCGAGAACGCCGGGGATAAAGGGCTTGAGACTGCGCTGGGCGGAGATTTCGATCTGGTGATCTTAGACCTGATGTTGCCGGGTATAGACGGATTTGAGGTATGTAAGAAGATCCGTGAGGAGAAGAATATACCGATTATTATGGTGTCTGCTAAGAAAGATGACATCGACAAGATCAGAGGTCTGGGTCTGGGCGCGGATGATTACATGACGAAACCTTTCAGCCCCTCCGAGCTGGTAGCGAGAGTCAAGGCACATATGGCACGCTATGACAGACTGGTGGGCAGCAACCAGAAAATTAATGACATCATTGAGATCAGAGGGCTTAAGATTGACAAGACGGCGAGAAGAGTCTATGTGGACGGTGAGGAGAGAATTTTCACGACGAAGGAATTCGACCTCCTGACTTTCTTAGCGGAGAATCCGAACCATGTGTATTCTAAGGAGGAACTGTTCCGCGAGATCTGGGATATGGATTCCATTGGAGATATCGCCACAGTCACGGTGCACATTAAGAAAATTCGCGAGAAGATTGAATTTGATACCGCGAAGCCGCAGTATATCGAGACGATCTGGGGTGTAGGATACCGTTTTAAGATCTAGTATGATCCACTTTAATTGCCTTAATATTTCACGCTTAAAGTGAACCATACTAATATTGCACAGCAGGCTGAGAGAAAGGCATGTATATTAGCATGAATACGGAGAGAATCCTTTACGAGGATAAAGATATAATCGTGTGCCATAAGCCGGCGGGGATCGCGACGCAGACTGCCAGAGTCGGACAGGCTGATATGGTGAGTGAGATTACGAACTATCTGCTGCGCCCGGAGCATGGCAGAGGCAAGGGCAGGCTGCGGGAAGATGGCAGACAGCAAAGTGAAGGTGGAAGACGGCAGGATAATGTTTCACAAACGATACCTTATGTGGGTGTCGTTCACCGCCTTGATCAGCCGGTGGAAGGTATTCTGGTATTTGCCGGAAACAAGCGGGCAGCCGCCGAACTGAGCAGACAGATTGCGGAGAACCGCATGGAAAAATATTATTATGCGGTAATCTGCGGACAGGAGCGGATCGTCGTCGGCAGGCTGGAAGACTATCTGGTAAAAGATAACCGGACCAATATTTCCCGTATTGTGCCGCCGGAGGTTAAGGGCGCTAAGAAGGCAGTGCTGGAATATGAGATTCTGACTCGGAAAGCAGAGATTGCTCTTGCGAAAGTCCGCCTCTACACCGGCAGGCACCATCAGATCAGGGTGCAGATGAGTCATGCAGGGATGAGTCTTCTGGGTGACTACAAATATGCTGATGCGCAGACGGTAAGAATATCGGAGCAGATGCATGTCAAAGAAGTTGCGCTATGTGCTTGTCAATTATCTTTCCGACATCCGCGGACAGGGAAAAGGATGGTTTTTAAGATCAGACCGGAGGGAAAAATTTTTCAGACAGAAGAATTTGAGCCCTATTATCCGTAAAAACATCGAGTTGTACAGAGATTTTACGCTGTCGGTAATCAGTTAGGCATATAACAGCCGTATAACATATTGAAAACATAATATAATATAGAAGTAGGAAACAAGAGGAACAGAGTACAAAATCTCTGTTTCTTTTTACGTTACAGGAAGGTGTATCAATCATTATGAATCTACAGTCTATCTGGAATCACAAACTGATCAGAATATGTATCATCCTTGCAGGAGTCTGGTTTTTNTTCCGATATATTTTTACATTAATTGCACCTTTTGTGCTGGCATTTCTTCTGATTACTTTTTGTTATCCGTTGTTACAGCGCATACAGCGANGGATTCCGATTAAGAAGAAATTTCTGGCGGTGGGAGTCATACTGCCGCTGCTCCTGTTTCTTATGGGAATCTTGTGGGTTATTATGATACTGGGAGGCAGACAGTTGGAGGGACTTCCGGCATTCTGCACACAGGTAGGGGAGAAGCTGGAGGTTTTCTTTCATCAGTGCTGCTGCGGACTGGACGGCAAATTCGGCTGGGACGGGCAGCAGATTGAACAGTTTGTGATCGAGCAGATGACGGTTGTCATGGAAAATGTGCAGATACAGGTAATGCCACAGCTTATATCTTCCTCTTATAACTGCTTTAAGGGAATCTTTGCGGCGATCGGTTTCCTCGCTATTACGTGTATTGCAGCCTTTTTATTGGAAAAGGAATATGCCGACATTGTCGCGACNCTGAAAGGATCGGAAGAACTGCGNCTAGTCTGGGCGGTAATAGAGGGTGTTATGTCTTATATCATTACTTTTATTAAGGCGCAGGGAGTAATCTTATTGATTATCAGCGTGTTGTGCTGTATCGTGCTGAGCGTGGCAGGGGTAGCCGGGGGAATCATGTTTGGGATTCTGGCGGGAGTGATGGATGTACTGCCTTTTATCGGAACAGGTATTGTGCTGGTGCCGTTATCCTTGTGGCAGATGCTGAACGGACAGTATGGGAGGATGACGGTATGTCTGGTTCTGTATGGAATATGTATTCTGACAAGAGAGCTGTTAGAGCCGAAGCTGATCGGCAGGCAGATCGGTGTAGCGCCCGTCTTTATGCTGTCAGCGGTCTATGCAGGTATAAGACTGTTTGGTGTCGGCGGCATTATCAAAGGACCTCTGGCGCTTATTGTAGTCATGGAAATATGGAAAATTATGAATGCGAAACAGAGAGAGTTTGACGAAAAAGAGGTGTTGGATTATGATTAAAAAAGTGGAGTTTTATTGTGACATGNGTTGAATAAGACAGATATTAAAATCGGATGAAAAGAACGGAACGAAATTACATTGAATCAGAAACGGTTAGGGCGAGAGCTGTCAGAACAAACAAATGNGGAACAATTAGCGGAAGATCTGCCGGAGTCGAACTCGATGATGTCAGAGAGTGAAAGAGGCGGCTGGAACACGGATATCTGCCGAGGGATTGTGATGGCATATTTCCTTGTGATGGTGCTGATATACCCTTTCTATGCGCCGGGCGGCTATACACTGATCGGTGATGTGAAGTACGAGTTTTTCCGAAACATCAGCTTGACAACGATTGCGGTGATGGCAGTCGTCATTGTGGCAGCGGTTTTGTGCCGGCGGGATGGGCACTGGCTGGTAAAGCATTATCAGACGATGTCTGTCACGGACTGGTTTGCCTACGGGTATTTTGTTGCGGTGATGCTGTCGTACCTCGGCTCTGCTTATAAAGAAGATGCGCTTTGGGGAGTGGAAGGATGGTACATGGGAACCGTTACGCAGATGATATTTGTGTTGCTCTATTTCTTTTTCTCCCGTTATTTTTATCNTAGCAGAGGTTGGATCGAGGTATGGCTGNCGGCATCGGCTGTAGTATTTCTGCTGGGAATCTGTAATCGGTATTCTGTCTATCCGATCGTGATGGATGGACAGACTGATACATTTATTTCTACGCTTGGTAATATTAACTGGTTCTGCGGTTACTGGTCTGTGGCGGCATCGATCGGAATCACATGGTATTGGTGCAGCGTTAGCGGGTGGGNNCGTCTGCCTGCAGGTATTTATAGTATGATTGCCATGCTCAGNGGNNTNACNCAGGGCAGTGACAGNGCNTATCTTGTTTTTGCTGCAATATTTATTGTTTTGTTTCTGTTATCGTTTCATAACGGTCATAAGATGTATCGCTTTCTGGAGCTGTGCATGATGTTTGCCGTAAGCTGCCGGTTAGGGCGGGTTCTGCGATATATTCCGGCACTGGATTATAATTACGAACCGGCAGACGGAGGATCGCGTATTACTGCGGCGCTGCTTGACGGCAATGTCACACTGTGGGCANTTGCAATTCTTATACTGTGTTATGGACTGCTTCGTGGATTGGACAGGGCTTCTTATATTTTTGAGGGCAGCAAGGCGGACGGTTCTGCCAGCACGGGTATTTGGNATCTGTTGCGAGGANCTTATATGGGAAAGCACANGCAGAGGGGCGTTGTNGCGGTAGGTGTGAGTGTTGTATTANTCTGTGTTGTAACTGCTTATCTGTNNCACAACGGTATTCTTCATGTCAGGGGAGCGGCAGNGACAGCGGAGGAAGAGAGCGGGTTCCTGCTTATCTTTAACGAAGACTGGGGAAACGGCAGAGGAGCNGCGTGGAATTGTGGTATCGACGCGTACCGGAACATGGATACACTACATAAGGTTGTGGGCATAGGACCGGATTGTTTCGCGGATTATGTGTATGACGTGCCCATGCTGGCGCAGAGGCTGGCGGACAGCTTTACCAATCAACGGCTGACTAATGCGCATAATGAGCTGCTTACACAGCTTGTCAATGTGGGAGCGATTGGTTTTCTGTGCTATCTGGGACTCTTTCTGAGCGCGTTCCTAAGATGTATGCGCAGGGCGGATAAACAGCCGGTTCTGTATATGTGCGCGGTGGGCATATTGGCGTATGCGGCACATGGTATGGTCAGTTTTCAGCAGGTACTCAATACGCCTTATATTTTTATCTTCATAGGGATCGGGGAACGATTCTGTCGGAGTATGGATAAGCGTGCGAAAGACGGGATAACAGAAACGTGGGAAAAGTGATGTATGAGCAATAAGATTGTAAAAAAAGATCAGAAGAAAGATTCTGCGGGTACCGGAGTTCAAGTCACAGAGCAGATCATAGAGTATTTGCTGGCCATAGTATTGCTTATTCTGTGTACTGCGGTGCCCTTCTACGCTTCAGATGGTTATCATCAGATAGGTAACGCCAAATTTGCGGCATACCGGGCTGTCATGATCGGCGGCGGTGCGGTTTTGCTTACGGTAATGATACCGTACGNTATTTTTTGGATAAAAGAGCATAGAAGGCCGCGAATATCCGTCACAGACGGATTTGTGTTTGCTTATTTGATATTATCGGGAATATCTGTAATTTCCGGAGGATTTTATCANGATGCCCTGTGGGGATATACCGGGTGGAATATGGGATTGATGTCGCAGATCAGTTTCGTGCTGCTCTATCTTATGCTATCCCGATTCGGCAGGTATTACCGTCTGATATTGGCGGTGNTATGCATGGCAGCCGGCATTGTCTACGGGATCGGAATCCTGCACAGATTACTGATCGATCCCATCGGTTTCTATGACGGATTGTCTTATGGACAGAAAGCACAGTTCTTATCCACTCTGGGGCAGGCATCATGGTATGGGAGTTTTCTCGGCGTGACGCTGCCGGTCGGCATCGGTGTGTTTCTGCACACGGATCGGAAAGAATGGCTGTGGGCAAGCGGTGTGTTTATTGCGCTCGGTTTCTGTACATTGGTGACNCAGAACAGCGACAGCGCTTATTTTGCACTGTCAGGCGCGCTGATTCTGNTGCTTGTGACAGTGGCCGGAGAGCGGGATAAGATGTGCCGGTTTATGGGGGTGCTTACGTTCTTCTTTGCTTCGGGAAAGATTATGGCGGTTCTTGTAGGGATTCGTCCGAACCCGGAGTTGAAGGTGGATTTTGTGACGAGACTGATGTGGGATTCGTGGATTACATGGATTCTGTTTGGGATCTGTCTGGCTGTTACGGTTTTGCTGTATGCCATGGGGATACAGGATATGGATCGACGGTATCCNGCGGACTTGATGAGAAAATTGGGACGGATTGTACCGGTTGCAGCCGCGGCCGCAGTTTTGTGCATTGTGCTTGTGATCGGTCTGCAGGCTCGAGGTGNGCTGCCGCAGGCGGTATCAGACCGGCTGGCGGATGTCTCATATTTTAACTGGAATGACGATTGGGGAAACGGCAGGGGCAGGATATGGCGCTTCAGCGCGAAGCTTTTTGCAGAGGAAAAGGTCGTGCATAAACTTTTCGGCGTGGGGCCTGACTGTTTTCATGCTTATGTCAATGCGCATTACAATGAGGAAGAGGAATTGNTGTGGGGTACGAAGCAGCTGACGAATGCCCATAATGAGTGGCTGAATATCCTTATTAANGGCGGAATTTTCGGAGCGGCGGCATATCTGGGCATTTATGTGACGGAGATCAGACGGCTTATGTANGCGNATCGGCAGGAGGTTATGNCGGCGGGAATCGCNGCGGCGATAGTNGCGTATATGTGCTATAACTTCTTCTGCTATCAGCAGGTGCTCTGTACGCCGTTTGTTTTTATCTGCATGGGAATCGGAGAGTATATCGTGAGACAGGCAAAGAAAAAGTAGAGAGATTTGCGGCTATGCGTTGCTTGCCGAAAACTCATTATACATAAAAAGCGGCGCAGAAATGAGGAAAACTATGAAAAAGAAAATTCTGGTTATCGGCGGCACAAGGTTTTTCGGGATTCCGATGGTTCATAGACTTTTGGCGGATGGTCATCATGTGACGATAGCGACCCGCGGCAGGAGCGGAGATGACTTCGGTGATTCGGTAGANCGGATTATCATGGANCGNTCAGATGCAGAGAGTATGCGCAGGGCGCTTGCGGGGAAGTANTTTGATGTTGTNATAGATAAGATCGCTTACTGCTCCAATGACATCAGATCAATTATGGAAGTGATCGACTGTGGCTGCTATCTTTATATGTCAACAACAGCGGTATATCGGCNGAAGCATATGGACACGGCGGAAGAGGATTACGACGGNGCGGATGAAAATCTGATCTGGTGCGACAGGGCGGATTTTCCGTATGACGAGATTAAGAGACAGGCGGAGTGCGCGCTGCGTGTGTGCTATGATGACAGGAATTGGATGGCCNTACGCTATCCTTTCGTGATNGGCAGGGATGATTATACGAACCGTATGCTGTTCTATGTGGAACATGTCATGAAGTCGCAGCCNATGTATATTGACAATATTGATGCGCAGATGGGCTATATACGCTCCGATGAGGCGGGAGAGTTTCTGGCTTATCTGGCGGGCATGGATGATATGGTATGCGCTGCGGATCCGACGGCACAGTTGTCTGTCAAAGCTGTCAACGGATGTTCCGCCGGTACGATCTCACTTCGGGAGATTATTGATTATGTGGAAAAGAAAACGCACACGCGGGCGGTTCTGGACAGCACGGGAGATCCTGCGCCCTATAACGGCGAGCCGAGCTACAGTATCAATACGGATCGGGCACAGAAGCTGGGATTTCAGTTTACAAGACTGCATGACTGGATCTATGAGTTGATCGATTATTATATTGAGATCGTGGAGAAAAAGGAGATTTTCGCCCATTTCCTGCCGGAACGGGAAATTCTGTCGGTCAAACCNCACGGCAGCGGGCATATCAATCACACTTTTCTCGTGACAACAGAGGATGGACGTAAGTTTATCCTGCAGAAAATNAATACGGANATTTTCCGCANTACGGATGAGCTGATGGAAAATATTGTGAATGTGACCGCNTATCTTCGAGAGAAANTCATTCAAGCGGGCGGTGATCCCGAGCGGGAGACNATGACCGTGATTCCGACCAAGGACGGCACATCATACTACACCGATGCGCAGGGACAGGACTGGCGGGTCTATCTCTGCATTGAGCATATAACGACTTTAGACCGGGTGGAGCGGAAAGAAGATTTCTATGAGAACGGNCGTGCNTTCGGANNTTTTCAGGCGATGCTGGCGGANTATCCCGCCGAAACGCTGCATGAGACGATTCCCGATTTTCACAATACNCCGAAACGTTATCAGGATTTTGAGCGNGCGGTGGAACAGGACGTGTGCCGCAGAGCGGACAGTGTGGCGGAAGAGATCAATTTTATCAGAGCNCACAGGNATGAGATGTCCGTTCTTNCGGACATGCAGAAACGGGGCGAGCTGCCGCTTAGAATTACGCACAATGATACGAAGCTTAACAATATTTTGCTGGATGAGCAGACCCATGCGGCNGTCTGCATCGTGGATCTGGATACGATTATGCCGGGATTGTGCGCCTATGACTTCGGGGATGCGATCCGTTTCGGAGCCAGTACTGCGGCGGAAGATGANACCGATGTGAGTAAAGTGTCTCTTTCGTTGGAATTATACGAAGCGTATGCCCAGGGCTATCTGGCTGGGTGTGGCACCCGTCTGACGGAGAAAGAGATCGAGATGCTNCCNATGGGCGCTAAGATCATTACGNTGGAGCAGGGNATGCGTTTCCTGACGGACTATTTGCAAGGGGACGTCTATTACCATACGGANCGTGAGGGACAGAATCTGGANCGNTGNCGGACACAGCTTGCGCTTGTGGCGGATATGGAACGGAAGTGGGAGCAGATGGAGATAAGCTATAAGAAAATTTACGACAAGTTTTCAAGCCGCTGACAGTTGACAAAATACGGTTGTGCGGCTAGAATGAATAAAAACGTAGCTGATTCGGGCAGACCGAAATGATACAGAGCCGAAACAGTTACCATACAATCAAACGTGACGCAGAAGAGAATAGTACGGATAGGAAACGTTTCAGAGAGAGAACCGTGGGTGGAAGGTTCTTACGGAAAATATTCGGAACCGGCCTCGGAGTCCTGTGCGATAAGCACAGCGTAACACCGGCGATAACGGTATGAGAAGCAGAGCATGAGAAGACATGTTAATTAGGGTGGTACCGCCGAGATTTCGGTCCCTTACGGGATGGAAACCTTGGCGGTTTTTATATGAAGCCCGCGAAGGAGAAAGGATGGCTTAGCAAATCATGTGCGTGCCGGAATTTCGCAAATGAAACAGTAGGAAAGGAATGAGGAAAAATGGCTGACAAAAAATTAGTAGAAGCGATCACTTCCATGGAAGATGATTTCGCGCAGTGGTACACTGATGTAGTGAAAAAGGCAGAGCTGTTAGACTACACAAGCATTAAAGGGTGCATGGTGTTCAAGCCTGCAGGCTATGCGATCTGGGAGCTGATCCAGCAGCAGATGGACGCGATGTTTAAGGCGACAGGGGTACAGAATGTATATCTGCCTATGTTTATTCCAGAAAGCCTTCTGAATAAGGAGAAGGATCATGTGGAGGGATTTGCACCGGAAGTGGCATGGGTGACACACGGTGGCATGCAGCCCCTGCAGGAGAGATTGTGTGTCAGACCTACCTCTGAAACGCTGTTCTGCGATTATTATAAGAATGCGATACAGTCTTACCGTGATCTGCCACAGGTATGCAACCAGTGGTGTTCCGTGGTGCGTTGGGAGAAAGAAACCAGACCTTTCCTTCGGAGTCGTGAGTTCTTATGGCAGGAAGGTCATACCGCACATGCGACGGCGGAGGAAGCAGAAGAGAGAACGATACAGATGCTTAATGTGTACGCTGATTTCTGCGAGCAAGTGTTAGCGATCCCCGTGATCAAAGGGCGTAAGACGGATAAGGAAAAATTTGCGGGTGCCACAGCAACTTACACCATTGAGGCATTGATGCATGACGGTAAGGCATTACAGTCCGGAACCAGCCATAACTTCGGAGATGGTTTTGCCAAGGCATTCGGCATTCAGTTCACGGATAAGGATAATACTTTGAAATATGTGCATCAGACTTCGTGGGGTACGACTACCCGTCTGATCGGAGCGGTTATTATGGTGCATGGTGATAATTCCGGACTTGTTCTGCCTCCCAGAATCGCACCTACCCAGATCATGATCATTCCGATCCAGCAGAAGAAAGAGGGTGTGCTGGATAAGGCTTATGAGTTAAAACATAAGTTAAGTAACTTCCGCGTGAAAGTAGATGATGCGGATAAGAGTCCCGGCTGGAAATTCTCTGAGCAGGAGATGCGCGGTATTCCTATCCGTGTGGAGATCGGGCCTAAGGATATTGAGGCGAACAAGTGCGTGATCTGCCGTCGTGATACGAGGGAGAAGATAGAAGTTTCTCTGGATGAATTGGAAGTTAAAGCGAGAGAAATTCTTGACAAAATGCAGACGGAAATGCTGGAGCGCGCAAGAGCACACAGAGATGAGCATACTTATGTGGCTAAGGATATGGATGAGTTCCGCAAGTTGTTTACGGAGAAGTCCGGTTTCGTTAAGGCGATGTGGTGTGGAGAGCAGGATTGCGAGGATAAGATCAAAGAAGAACTTGCCGTTACAAGCCGCTGTATGCCTTTTGAACAGGAAAATATCGGGGATACGTGCGTATGCTGTGGTAAACCCGCCAAAAAGATGGTTTACTGGGGCAGGGCATATTAGAAATAAACTGTAGCAATGCTATTGGAAGGTTTCGATACTGATTGGTTATCAGAATAATTAAGAAGAAAGAGGGTAAAGCAATGAATGTATTAGTTATTAACTGTGGTTCATCTTCCTTAAAATATCAGCTGATCAACAGCGATACAGAGGAGGTGCTTGCAAAGGGATTGTGTGAGAGGATCGGCATCGACGGCAGCGCCATTGTCCATCAGCCCGCAGGCGGAGAAAAAGTAAAGACAGAGACGGATATGCCGAATCATACAGCGGCGGTACAGCTTGTGATTGAGAAGCTGACCGATCCGCAGGTGGGTGTGATAAAGTCTCTTGACGAGATCGACGCGGTAGGACATCGTATTGTCCATGGCGGAGAGAAGTTTGCAACATCTGTTGTGCTGAACGACGAAGTGCTGGCAGTGATCGAACAGTGTAACGATCTGGCGCCGCTTCACAATCCGGCGAATCTGATTGGTATTAATTCCTGTAAGGAGATCATGCCGAATGTGCCGATGGTTGGTGTGTTTGATACGGCATTTCACCAGACTATGCCGAAGAAGGCATATCTGTACGGGCTGCCATTGTCCTATTACGAGAAATACAAAGTACGCCGCTATGGTTTCCACGGCACAAGCCATGATTTTGTTTCTAAACGTGCGGCACAGATTTTGGGAAAAGACATTAAGGATTTGAAAATCATTGTGTGCCATCTCGGTAACGGCGCTTCCGTATCCGCAGTAAAATATGGCGAGTCCGTAGATACTTCCATGGGGCTTACACCATTGGAAGGTTTGATCATGGGAACACGTTCAGGAGATTTAGATCCTGCGATTATTACTTTTATTGCCGAAAAAGAGGGAATCAGCGCGGCGGAAGTTATCAATATCTGCAATAAGGAATCCGGTGTACTCGGTCTGTCCGACGGCGTTTCCAGCGATTTCCGGGATCTGGCAGAGGCCGAAGCGCAGGGAAATGAGGCAGCTAAGACAGCATTGGAAACATTTGCCTATCGGGTAGCGAAGTATATTGGCGCGTACGCTGCGGCGATGAACGGAGTAGACGTTATCGTGTTTACTGCCGGAGTAGGTGAGAACAATGCCGCGGCAAGAGCGCAGATCGGGGAATATATCGGTTTCCTCGGAACGAATATTAACCCGGAAAAGAATCAAATCCGGGGTGAAGAAGTGATTCTCTCCGATGAGGGCTCTAAAGTGACCACAATGGTGATTCCCACCAATGAAGAACTTGCCATTGCAAGGGAGACCGTGAGATTGGTGAAAGCATAGAATTAAATCAATGATGAAACGCCGGGATTGATTTTCCGGCGTTTCATATTGTTTGTTGGTAACTGTTCAGAAGGTGCTTCCGCGAGGTGTTTTTTGTGAGTGAAGCGTAAGCGGAAGTCACAGAAAACCCGAGACAGACATGCGCGAAATTATGCAGAATGCATAATTTCTGTGCAT
>JAAUZT010000012.1 GCA_014804485.1 Lachnospiraceae bacterium | reverse complement strand
TTATTTTCTGACGTTTGATGATGGTGCGAGACTTGAATTGATGTATCATCCTGATATGCAGGATATAGAAAAGGAAATTAGAAGAACGGGACTTATTCATATAGCCTTCAGCGTTGGATCAAAGGAAAAAGTGAATGAATTAACACAAATACTCAAAAATGATGGATATGAGGTTTTATCCGGTCCGAGAACAACCGGTGATGGATATTATGAAAGCTGTATTGTAGGAATTGAGGGTAATCAGATAGAAATAACAAGTTGATAACTTTGAATCCGAAAAGAAAGGACAAACTTATGAAACATTGTGGAACTCAAAAGTTAGAGACTGATAGATTGGTTTTAAGAAGATATGTGTCGGAAGATGCTGCGGCGATGTATAAGAATTGGGCATCGGATGAGGAAGTTACCAAATTTTTGATGTGGCCAGCCCATTCAAGTCAAGAAGTAAGCCAGGGTGTAACAGAAGACTGGGTAAATCAATATTCCAACGAAAATTATTATCATTGGGCTATTGTGCTGAAGGACAATGGAGACGAGCCGATTGGCGATATTGCTGTAGTAGATATGAAAGAAAACATTTCAATGGTACATATTGGTTACTGCATTGGAAGAGCTTGGTGGCATAGAGGAATTACGTCAGAAGCCCTAAAGGCTGTTATGAACTTTCTATTTGATGTAGTAGATGTAAATCGGATTGAATCAAGACACGACCCACGAAATCCAAATTCGGGTAAAGTAATGAAAAAATGCGGAATGAAATATGAGGGAACTTTATGCAGTTCTGATTGGAATAATCAAGGAGTTTGTGATGCTTGCTATTATGCACTATTAAAATCAGAGCGCTAAATTAGTATAGGAAACTCTATAACCTTGAAATTCTGGCAAAAAGGAGTGTAAATATATGAGCATTATTAAATCGCATGATATCACTAATGAACACAGGAGTGAAATGGATAAAAATAAAGTTTTAACAGACCCTAAAAAATTAGTTAGGCTTGAACTAAAAAACGAGGGTTATGATCTCGATCAAATGAATGTGCCAAAAAGGGTTTATTTATTAGCAGATAGCTTGTATGACAAAATGTTGTTGCGAAATTGCGGAACGTATAAATACCCTTTAGGTGGAGAACTCTATGCTTTCAACGCAAATGAGAACGTCGGATTCATTAAAGGGAATATGTGTTCTCCGGCAATAGCAACACAAGTGGAGGATTTAATAGCGGGAGGGGTGCAGGAACTCATTCATATAGGATTTGCAGGCGGATTACAGCCGGATATGCAGATAGGAGATATTGTTATAACAGATGGTGCGTACAATGATACCGCTGTAGCCCGTTTATACGGATATGATTTGGACATAATTGAATCGTCAAGGGAATTGACATCTGCACTATGCAGATTATTATTTGATGCAGAAATTGCATATCGGAGGGGAATTCATTGGACAACTGATGCTGGATATATGGAAACATGGGGACAAATAATAGAATATAAAGATAAAGGAGCTCTATGTGTAGAAATGGAAGGTGTCGGTTTATTCACGGTTGCAACATATCGGAAATGTTTAGCTACAGCAATTTATGTAATTTCTGATGTTCATTTTAAAGACGATTGGAATCTTGGATGGGACGGGAATAAATTAGAAGAATCAATTCAAAGGATATTAGATACCATCATTTCATCCTTATGAAGGAATAAATGCTATAAAAAGTGTCTTATCAGAATTCCAATTTTGTTGACAAGTTGAACTATGGAATTAAAATTTAAAGGAGACAGATAAAAAATGACAAAGTATTTGATTGTTAAGAAATACATTGACGAAATGGACTATTTGTCGTTACTTTCAGCTGGTGCTCCTAGTGATGAGTTTGATTTTGAATCTCAGGAAATATGTGACAAGATTACCTATGTTCATACAGAACAGGATATTGCGAGCGTGATCGCAGAAGTAATTAACAGAACTTTTAACCATAAAAACGAAGCTTCTTATTTTATTAATTGTGCCAGAAAAATATACACGGATTTGCATTGTTAGATCAGAATTTGAATTGGAGAAAAATGCATGAATGATATTGTTTGGAGAGTTAAAGAAGCCGTATTAAAAAGTAATTTACAGTTCTCATCAAAACCGATTTTAATTGGCGGACAAGCGATGGAATATTATAACATCCGAAAATCAGGAAAGGATATTGATTTCGTTGTCACAGATAAGGATTATCAGAGCTTGGCAGGAATATATCCCGAAAAGCGAAAGGATTTATATGGTGATTTGGGTGTGACGATTGATGAATTTGAAATTTGGAGAAGTATTGCCCATCTTGATTATGACTTTTTCAGAAAAGAAGCTGTGGATGAGGGAGATATTTTGGTGATATCTATTGACAGACTTTTGTGGACAAGAGTATGTGCTATGGGCGTTGAAAAATACCGAAATGATTTGGAATTAATGAAAGAGTATTATTATAAAAAGTATACAAACCAGCAATATCATCAGGAAGCCATGCTGCATGAAAACTCATATAGAAAAATGAATGGTGTTGTATTCGGCGGAATGTATGAAGATGATTGATTAGAGGATGTGGTTTGTTTTGCAAAGAATATTTTGTTTAGTGAGGATTTTTCGTTCGTTGTAATTTGATAATGTGGATAGAAAAGTATAAAACAGGCGAAAATGATTTTAGTTTTGCCTGTTTTATGGTAAAATTTTGAGCGAGAACATAATAAGGGGTTAGAAGTAAATAAAGTTATTGAATGTATATGTTCAGGAAAGGGGTATGAAAGAGAGAATATGTCTGAAAAGAAATATACTTTAAAGGATTTGCATATTGGTATGATGGCAAAAGCAGAGCAGCTTAGTGAAATATATAATAAATACATGATTTTATTATTTGATGATACGGAGAGTAAGCTTGGAAAGCTTGTGTTTTGTGGAGATGTGCAAAATCAGGAATATGACAGTTGGTTTATGCAGCCGAAACCGATAACGCCTATTTTTAATGATAAAGATGAATTGGAGGATATGGCTGTATATGACGAATAAATATATAGAGATTGAAATGTTGCCTACGGCATGTGGAATAGGCGGTTCGTTCAGTGCGAAAGCAAGTTTTTGTCTGGATAATTTTAAAGCGCCCTTTTATGATATCGAAGTAAAAATTGATACTGGTTGTTCAATCAGTACCATCCCGCTTAAGAGGTTAAAAGTATCTGACAATTTGTGTGAAACTTTGAAAAAAATTGATGTTGTAAATGGTGTGCCATATTTTCTCAGCTATGGGATCGAATCCGGAGGTTTAAGGCATGAAGTTCCTGTTACGGATGTTGAAAAAATAGAATGTCCAGCCATGAAATTTGAGCACGGAATATCTGATTTCATGATAGGAGGGGTAAAGATATCATCTGATAAGATATGCCTGAATTATGATCGAAAGGGAAATGTCTTGATCGGAATGGATATCCTAAAAGATTGGGATATACGTATTGGTGTTAGTAAAGTAACAGGGAAGAGTTTGTTTCTTGCCTGCCCTATGGAAAATGAATGCAGAGAATATATTAAGGCTTTGGAAATGCATTTTGGAATTTCTTGATTTAGTATGCAGTTGCATAAAGAAATAGTAGAAGGTTTGAGTCAATGCAAAAAAGGCTTTGACGTACTAATCAGCGAGGCAAGATACAATTATGACACAGCGAGACATGGCATATTCGCCAACGAATGAAAAACCCTCACCTAATGGTAGAGAATACAAAGAAATGGCAGTATATGAGCTGTTAGAAAAACTGGAAATCCCATATTTACGAGTGGATCATGAGGTGACAGCAACTGTAGAGGATTGTCACAACGTGGATAAGATCTTAGGCATTCACATCTGCAAGAATCTTTTTCTGTGCAACGCGCAGAAAACAGACTTCTACCTTTTGATGATGCCCGGCGATAAGAAATTTAAGACCAAAGAGCTATCGGCCCAGAT
Organism: Lachnospiraceae bacterium; assembly: GCA_014804485.1. Classification (GTDB taxonomy): domain Bacteria; phylum Bacillota; class Clostridia; order Lachnospirales; family Lachnospiraceae; genus UBA3282. The sequence goes on along the minus strand of JAAUZT010000012.1, from coordinate 152,753 downwards.
TAACAGTGCAAGACTCTCTTTTGCAGGCCCGGAATATATGGAAGAGTTTCTTGATATCACACCGGGTTCCGTGAGCGTGATGGGACTCATGAATGATCGGAATAAAAGAGTGCGGCTATTGATCGACCGGGATGTGCTTCAGGATGAATATGTAGGCTGCCATCCCTGTGTAAATACTTCCAGCCTGAAAATCCGAACACAAGACATATTGGATAAATTTCTGCCCTATGTGGAACATGAGTACACGGTGGTAGAATTAGTAGGAGAATAGAGAAATGATACGAGAGATGACAATAGAAGATTATGAGGGAGTCAAGGCGTTGTGGCTGTCCATCAAAGGTTTTGCAATCAGGAGCATAGACGATTCCGAAGAAGGCGTTACACGTTTCCTAAACAGAAACCCCGGCACCAGCGTAGTGGCGGTAGAGGATAACAAAATCGTAGGCGCGATCCTGTGCGGACATGACGGCAGACGCGGCTGCCTCTATCACGTCTGCGTTGCACAAGAATACCGCCGACAGGGAATTGGCAAGGCTATGGTAATTCATTGTATGGAAGCCCTGAAAAAAGAGAAAATCAACAAAGTATCCCTGATCGCCTTTACCGTCAATGACATCGGCAACGCCTTCTGGCGCCAAATCGGCTGGACCAAAAGAGAAGACTTAAATTATTACGATTTCACTTTAAATAGCGAGAACATCACCGCGTTCATCAAAGAATAAAAGTCTCTTTTGATAAACTATGGCAGGGCAGATGGCACAAACTGTTCCCTTATGGCATGCGCAGGAATATGAGATTTTCTTAATATTCCGCCCAACACCCAGCAATTTCGGGACACGGAAGTCCCGAAAAGTCCGACTTGAGCCCGGATGGCGAATGTCGGACGGTTGCGTCCGCCTGCCACAACCGCTTCGGAATATTTAGAAAATCCATTTTCCGAAGCCCGCCATAAGGGAACAGTTTGTGCCATCTGCCCTCACAACCTACAGTATTAGCCCCTCACTACTTCGGAATCCAGCAAACCCATCCGATATATCTAATAACACAATCACCCGAAATACATGGATGTATTTCATAACCCAAGGCTGCACTCCATATCCAAGGGTGCATCCCCCAATCATAAGGACATGAAGGAAGTGGTAAAATGAAAATCAAAGAGGCAAGACAAGCGTACACGGCACAACTCGATATTTTAAGAAAAAGACAAAAGGAACTGTTCAAAGAGAAGGAAGCCCACGAGGCGCAGGCGTTCGGAGCCGCCGGCAATGTGTCTTTGGGCGGTGACGGGAGCGGCGGCGGTGTCGTATTTGAACTGTCCGAAGAATACCGCAAACGGGCACAGGAGTTACAGGATAAGATCGACAGCATAAAAGAGCAGATCGAAGAGCATGTGAAGCTCAGAGATCAGGTGATTGAGATGGAAGTCGGCATTGCCAACGCCGAGGCGGCAAAACAGCAGGGAGAAGCCATGCAGGATTACGGCGAGGAGATGGCGAAGTGCCTTGAAATCGCCAGACGCATTGCCAACGGTGACAGAGTTCCGGCACAGGACGAGAAGAAGCTCATGGATTTTAACATGGAAGTCTATATGGCGGCTAAGAATATGGCGACAATGAATATGGATAAGAAGCATAAGGATTATGATTCACTCTGGGGCGACGAAGAGGAGAAAGGCGAGAATCCCGATCCTATGGAGATGGCAGCTGATTCCGAAATCAATGTGGAAATACCGGAATTGAACCTTGAGGACGGCGCAGAGTAAAAAAATTACTTCCCATTGTTGGTTAAATGTATTAGAATAGGAAAAGTGTAAGAAGAAATTCTAAGTCAGTATCTACATTGGCTTAGAATTTCTGGATTATGCACTGAATTCTTGCGGATGACACATATCCGCAGAAAGGCATGGTTATAAACGTATGAATATCATAGAAGGCGGTGTCACTGCGGCACAGGGCTTTGAAGCGGCAGGTGTCGAGGCGGCGATTAAGTATCAGAACAGAAAAGACATGGCGATGGTGTACAGCAGGACACCTTGTAAGGCAGCAGGCGTGTTTACAAGCAACGTGGTGAAGGCTGCGCCGGTCAGATGGGATCAGGAAGTGGTAGCCCATTCCGCCTACGTTCAGGCCGTGGTCGTTAATTCGGGCATAGCCAACGCCGCCACCGGCAGACAGGGATATGACTGTTGCAGACAGACCGCGGACAAGGCGGCACAGCTTCTCGGGATATCGCCGGATGCGGTGCTGGTGGCTTCCACCGGTGTGATCGGCAATCAGATTCCCATAGACAGGCTGCTGGCCGGTGTGGAGAAACTGGCGGAGAGTAAGGCGGATACAAAGGAAGCGGGCACCATGGCAGCGGAGGCGATCATGACTACGGATACCATATCCAAGCAAGTGGCGGTTCAGATCGAGTTGGACGGCAAAACAGTGACCGTAGGCGGTATGTGCAAGGGTTCCGGCATGATTCATCCGAATATGTGCACCATGCTCGGATTTGTGACCACGGATATCGCGATCTCTAAAGAGCTTCTTCAGGAAGCACTGAGCGAAGATGTAGTTGATACATTCAACATGATCTCCGTGGACGGCGATACCTCCACCAACGATACGCTGGTAGTGCTTGCCAACGGTATGGCCGGCAATCCGGAGATCACGTCGAAGAACGAGGATTATGAGAAGTTTAAAGAAGCGCTTCATTATATCGATACTACGCTGGCAAAGCTGATGGCCGGAGACGGCGAGGGCGCGACGGCGCTTTTTGAGACAAAAGTGATTCACGCGGCGAGCAAAGAGGACGCAAGAATCTTAAGCCGCAGTGTGATCGGGTCTAATCTATGTAAAGCGGCGATCTATGGGCATGATGCAAACTTCGGCAGATTCCTGTGTGCGCTGGGCTACTCCGGAGTGCAGTTTAATCCCGAGCAGGTAGAACTTTATTTTGAAAATGCGGAAAAGCGGATGTTGATCTACAAGGACGGTGTGGCGGCCGACTACAGCGAGGAAGAAGCGTCAAAGATTCTCGCTTCACCGGAAGTCAGAGTACTTGTAGATATGCACATGGGTGAAGCGGAAGCCACAGCCTGGGGCTGCGATCTCAGTTACGATTATGTAAAGATCAATGCAGATTATAGAAGTTAGAGCGAAAGCGCGGCTCCGTAGATATTAACTTCCATCTGCGCGGACGATTATCAAGAATGATACAGAAAATTTGAAAAGAGGACACACAAAGTCATGGAACAGAAAGAAATGGACAAGATTCTGGAGAAAGCCGAAGTCTTAATCGAAGCCCTTCCCTACATCCAGAAGTACAACCGCAAGATCATCGTTGTGAAATACGGCGGCAGCGCCATGAGCAACGAAGAATTACAGCAAAATGTTATTAAAGATATAACGCTTTTAAAGCTGGTAGGCTTCAAACCCATCATCGTGCATGGCGGCGGCAAGGAAATCAGCCGCTGGGTCGGCAAAGTCGGCAAGGAGGCTAAGTTCGTGAACGGGCTTCGGGTGACCGATGAAGAGACCATGGAGATTGCAGAGATGGTTCTCAACAAAGTCAACAAGAATCTGGTTCGTATGGTGGAGGAGTTAGGGGTCAGGGCAGTCGGCATCAGCGGCAAGGATGCCGGACTCTTACAGTGCACCAAGAAGTGCCCGGACGGAGAAGATATCGGCTATGTGGGAGAGATTTGCGCAGTCGATCCCAAGGTGCTGTATGATCTTCTTGAGAAAGATTTCCTGCCCATCGTAGCGCCCATCGGATTAGACGATCAGTTCATGACTTATAATATCAATGCGGATGATGCTGCCTGCGCTATTGCGAAAGCGGTGAGTGCGGACAAATTGGTATTCCTGACGGATATCGAGGGCTTGTATCGTGACATTAACGATAAGTCCAGCTTTATTTCCCGGCTGACAACTACGAAGGCTGATGAGCTGATAGAAAGCGGCTGTATCGGCGGTGGGATGCTTCCGAAACTCGCAAACTGTACGGAAGCCATCAAAAAGGGTGTCAACAGAGTTCATATTCTGGACGGACGTATCGCACACTGCCTGCTTTTGGAGATCTTTACGGACAAAGGTATCGGTACGGCGATTATTGCCGATCAGGATGAAGCCAGTATGAAATGACCGGCAAAACGATAATAGATTGAAAAATCAGAGATTTTTCAAACGCAAATTTGTGCCTGCAGCCCAAAGTCTGCAGGTTGAGAGAGAGGCATGGTTATTAATATGAGCGCAATAATGCAGAATTATATAGACGAGGCGGAGAAAGATCTGCTTCACACATACAACAGGTATCAGGTTGTGTTTGAGAAGGGCGACGGCGTATACCTGTATGACATGGACGGTAAGCGGTATCTGGATTTTGTATCAGGTATTGCTGTATTCGCGCTGGGGTATAATAATAAAGAATATAATGACGCCTTGAAAGAGCAGATCGATAAGATCATCCATACGTCCAACTTTTATTATAACCTTCCGGCAATTGAGGCGGCGAAGAAACTCAAGAAGATTTCCGGTATGGACAGAGTGTTTTTTACCAACAGCGGTGCGGAAGCGATAGAGGGCGCCATTAAGACAGCGCGCAAATATGCTTATCTGAAAGACGGCAGGACGGATCATGAGATTATCGCCATGAATCATTCTTTCCACGGGCGAACCATGGGTGCTCTGTCCGTGACGGGCAATCCGCATTACAGAGAGGCCTTTGAGCCGATGATTGGCAATATTAAATTTGCGGACTTAAACGATTTTGACAGTGTGTTAGCGCAGGTGACGGACAAGACCTGTGCGATCTTGTTTGAGACGGTGCAGGGAGAAGGCGGCATCTATCCTGCGACTGAGGAGTTCATGCGGAAGGTGCGTGAACTTTGCGATGAACGGGATATCCTGATGATTTTGGATGAGATACAGTGCGGTATGGGACGCACCGGAGAGATGTTCGCTTGGCAGCGGTACGGCATCAAACCGGATGTGATGACTACAGCCAAGGCGCTTGGGTGCGGTGTGCCGGTGGGTGCATTCCTGATGACGGAAAAGGTAGGATCCCATTCTCTTGCGGCAGGCGATCACGGAACCACTTACGGAGGCAATCCGTTAGCCTGTGCGGCAATCTGCAAGGTGATAGAGATTTTCGAAAAGCAGAATGTTCTTGACAACGTGCGGGAAGTGAGTGAGTATCTTGCGAAGCGGCTGGAGGAACTGGCGGCAGAGTTTGACTGTGTGGAGACAAGGCGCGGTGCAGGGCTGCTGCAGGGACTTGTATTTGACAGGCCGGTGGGCGGCATCATCACCAGAGCGATGGAGAAGGGTCTTGTCCTGATTAACGCGGGAACAAGCATTATCCGTTTCGTACCTTCTCTCGTGATCACCAAAGAAAATGTAGATGATATGATAGCAATCCTACGCGAGAGTGTACGGGAAGAAATAGAAGGAGAGCAGAAGTGACTCTTAAGAAAAGAATAACGATGATCCTTGTGATTGCATTGTGCGTGGGCGGAATCTACGGCGTGGGCAGGCTCGGCATTGCGATGCGGCAGGGAGAAGAAACGGAAACGGTGGAGGAATCCCTCTTCGGACGTAGGGAGACTCTGTATCTGTGGTATACGGATGAGGCGCTGACGGATTATCTGAACAGCGTTGCGGTATCATACAGTGAATATCAGGAAGATGTGCGTGTGGTTCCGATCTATACCTCCGGAAGGGAATATCTGGAAACGATCAATCAGGCATCTCTCCATTCCGAAGAGGTGCCGGATCTTTATATCGTCAGCAATGATTCTTTGGAAAAAGCATATCTGGCGGGATTGGCATCAGAGGTCAAAATGCCGGAGGGTGTGCTGCCTATGGAAGAATTATTTCCTAAGACGGCGGTCAGTGCGGTGACTTATCACGATAAGCAGCTCGGATATCCCTTTTATTTTGAAACAAGTTGTTTTCTGTATAACGAGACATATCTGAAGGATTGGGCGGCGGCACAGATCGAGGCGGAGCTGGACGCGCAGGCAGCCGAGGAAGCACAGCAGCAGCTTGAAGAGGAAGGAGAGCCGCAGGAGGATGAGGGCGGAAGCGCACAGACAGTCGTCATCGACGAGGAAGCGGTGAATGCAAGAGTAGAGCAGACGCTTCCGAAAACGATAGACGATATCCTCGCTTTTGCGGATGTATATGATGCACCGGAGCAGGTGGAGGCGGTCTTTAAATGGGATGTGTCCGATATTTTCTATAATTATTTCTTCGTGGGAGACTCCATTGACGTAGGCGGTAAAAACGGGGATCAGTCTGATTCCATTCATATTTATAACGAAAATGCGATTAAGTGCCTGCGGGTATATCAGAGCCTGAACCAGTTCTTTTCTATTGATACGATAGAGATCAGTTATGACGGTGTATTGCAGGATTTCATGGAAGGTAAGATCGTCTATACGGTGGCTACTACGGATGCGATTTCAAAGATTGAGACTGCCAAGGCAGAAGGGAATTTTGCTTATGATTATGGGGTATCCACAGTGCCGAACGTAAGCGAAGACCTGCCGTCAGCCTCGCTGTCCGTGACGCAGTGTGTGGTGGTCAACGGTTACTCCGGAAAGAAGGAGAAGGCCAACGATTTTGCGGTATATCTGACGGAATATGCCACGGATACGCTTTATGCCAGAACCGGTAAGCTGCCTGTGTATGATAATGGCGGCAACACCTATGATGATCCCAACAAAGTGGCCTTTTTACAGGAGTATATGAATTCCGTTCCGATGCCGAAGATGATCGAAACGAGTAATTTCTGGGTGGAGCTGGAAATTGCTTTTGCCAAGATCTGGGATGGAGATGACGCCAACGATGACCTAAAGGCGCTGTCGGAAAAGATCATGTCTCAGGTGGTAGGCGGAGAGTACGTGGAAGAATATATTGATGTTCCCGAAGAAGTGACGGAAGAGTATGAGGACGAGACCGAAGAAGGCGCGGAAGGAAATGCAGAAGAAAGCACCGAGTAGACGGAGTGGTTTGGATCAGAATTAGCCGGGACGGCATAAAGGGGTGCAGACACGGCATAGAGATAAAGCAAACCGACACTTTAGTGCATATATAAAACAGAAAATGGATAAAATAAGACAAGGTGTTGAAAACCTTGTTTTATTTTTTAGTTTCGGAGGGTATATCATGTTTGGATTTTTGATTGCACTGTTATCGGGCGCGCTTATGAGTGTGCAGGGTGTATTTAACACACAGGTTACCAAGACTTCCGGCATTTGGGTGGCCAATGCATTCGTGCAGTTTACTGCGCTGATCGTCTGTCTGGCGGCATGGCTTGTCACGGATCGGTCTTCCTTTACCACGCTGTGGAAGGTGGAACCGAAGTATATGCTATTGGGCGGTGCCATCGGTGCATTTATCACTTATACGGTGATTAAGGGTATGGAGATGCTGGGGCCTGCCAAGGCTGTTATGATCATAGTGATCTCTCAGTTGATCGTTGCGTATCTAATAGAACTGTTTGGACTGTTCGGTGTGGAAAAACAGCCGCTTGAGATGCGCAAGATCGTGGGAATGGGAATTGCGATTGCCGGAATTGTGATTTTTAAGTGGACATAGGGCATAATTTATCTTACAATGAAGATACAGTGCATAGCGGGAGCTTCCCGGAGGGACCGGCAGGGTTCGGAAGGGAAACTATGTGTAGGGTAATTATACAGGAAAAAGTGAATCATACAGGAGACAGCAGGCAGGACAGAATGCGGAATGTGCGTTGCACGGTGCGGATGGCTGTACTGTTTGTTTGTGTTATGCTCTGCGGATGTACCCGCAGGGAGCAGCTTGTGTTGGAGATTGGGAGAGAGGCTGAGACAGCGCAGGCAGCGGATGAGCGGCAGGAGCAGACAGGAAGCGATGCGGAGTCGGTGGAACCGGATGGAATATCGGCGTACGGGGACAGTACAAATCTGCCGTCTGGGCAGGCTGCTTCGGAAGAGAACGGAGCGCAGAGTGGCACAGAGCAGACTGCGGATCGACAGGCGGCGGAACAGATTTCACAGGAAGCGCCGGCGATCTGGGTACATGTCTGCGGCGCGGTGAAGAATCCTGATGTGTATGAGCTTCCCGCGGGAAGCAGAGTGTATGAGGCCGTGAAGCAGGCGGGCGGATTTACGGAAGAGGCGGACGAAAGTTATGTAAACCAAGCGCAGATTTTGTCGGACGGAGCAAAGTTGGTCATTCCGACAACGGAGCAGACACAGGCGATGGCGCAAGGGGATCAGGACGGCAATATCGGTATTATCGATGGGGATACGACAGAGTCCGGTGCGCTTAAGCAGGATGTTGCCGAAGGGGGCACTGATGCAGTGGGTGCAAAGATCAACATCAATACTGCCACGCAGGCGCAGTTGTGTGAGATTCCGGGAATCGGAGCCACCAGGGCAGCGGCGATCGCGGCATACAGGCAGGAGCACGGCGCATTTGCCCGGATTGAAGATATCATGAATGTAAGTGGTATCAAGGAAGGAACATATGTGAAAATCAAGGATAGTATTACAGTAAATTAGGGGCGGAGCAGAATGGGACAAAGGGTTTTGGTAGTTGATGATGAGAAATTAATCGTGAAAGGTATACGATTCAGTCTGGAACAGGACGATATGGAGGTTGACTGCGCGTACGACGGTGAGGAAGCGCTTGAACTGGCGAGACAGAACCAGTATGACATGATCTTACTGGACGTCATGCTTCCTAAGATGACCGGTTTTGAAGTATGTCAGCAGATCAGGGAATTTTCTAACGTTCCGATAGTTATGTTAACCGCAAAAGGGGATGACATGGACAAAATTCTCGGGCTTGAATACGGTGCGGACGATTATATCACAAAGCCTTTTAACATTCTGGAGGTCAAGGCGCGCATTAAGGCGATCATACGCAGGACGACCCGTAAGAGCGGGGATAAGGAAACGCAAAGAATGGTAGAGAAAGGCGGCATGCGCTTAGACTGCGATGGCAGAAGGGTCTATATCGAGGATAAAGAGATCAATCTGACAGCCAAGGAATTTGAAGTATTAGAATTATTGATGAAGAATCCGGGCAAGGTATACAGCAGGGAAAGTCTGTTAAAGCTCGTGTGGGGCAACGACTATCCGGGAGATGTCAGAACAGTGGACGTACATATCAGGCGGCTGCGCGAAAAGATTGAGAATGTTCCCGGTGAACCTGTTTACGTGCGGACTAAGTGGGGTGTGGGGTATTACTTTGCTTAAGGATAGGATACATAATATTATATTTCTGAGAAGTCTAAAGACAAGGATCTTTCTGATTTTGCTTATCGTCGGGCTGATACCATGTGTCAGTATGCGGTATGCGATCTTACGGAATTATGAGCAGCGTGCGGTCAGTGTCAGAACATCGGACATTACCACACAGCTCAGGATTCTGGCGAATCACCTGATTACTTATCATTATCTGCAGGACACCTCTTATGAGGTGATTAACGCTGAGCTTGACCAGCTGTCCAGTCTCTATGACGGGCGTGTTATGGTTATTAATAATGATCTGCGCATCGTCAAGGACACTTATGGGATCAGCGAGAACAAGACCATGATTTCGGAGGAAGTGGTACGCTGTATCAAGGGAGAGAGCACCAATAAGTATGACAAGGACAACGGATATATCGAGATGACGATCCCGATCACGGAGACAGTCCGTTTTGAAGATGAACCCCAGGGGGCAGGCGGAAAAGAGGTCGTGAGAGGTGTTATGTTGGTCAGCGCTTCCACAGACAGTATCAGGGTGACGATGGATATTTTAAGCCGTAAGGCTCTGCTTGTGGAGATCATCGCTATCATCGCGCTTTTCGTGGTGTCGATTCTGGCAGCACAGGCGTTGATCAGACCTTTTGAAAAGATTACGGAGGCACTTAATAAGGCGCAGGAGGGATATACGGACGATCCGATTTCCGTCACCGATTGTCTGGAGACGGAACATATCGGTGATGCTTTTAACAGGGTGCTCGGCAGAATGAAGCTTCTGGATGATTCCAGACAGGAGTTTGTGTCCAACGTGTCCCATGAACTAAAGACACCCATCACTTCCATGAAAGTGTTGGCGGACTCGCTGATCAGCCAGCGGGATGTGCCGATAGAATTGTATCAGGAATTTATGACGGACATTGCGAAGGAGATTGAGCGTGAGGATAAGATCATAACGGATCTTCTGGCGCTTGTGAAGATGGACAGAACAGCGGCGGATCTGAATATTGCCGAGGTGGACATCAATGTGCTGGTGGAACTGATTATGAAACGGCTGCGTCCCATTGCGCAGAAGAGGGATGTGGAGCTGGTGTATGAGAGCGTGCGCCCTGTCACTGCAGCGGTGGACGAGGTGAAGATGACGTTAGTCATTTCCAATCTGGTGGAGAATGCGGTCAAATATAATAAGGAGCACGGCTGGGTCAAGGTAACGCTGGATGCGGATCACCAGTTTTTTACCATAGAGGTGGCGGATTCCGGTATCGGTATCCCGGCTGAATCACTGGATCATATTTATGAGAGATTTTATCGCGTGGATAAGTCCCGATCCAGAGAGATTGGCGGAACAGGGCTTGGACTTGCGATTACCAGAAGCGCGATCCTGATGCACAGGGGTTCCATCAGGGTGGAAAGTGTAGAAGAAGAGGGAACCGTTTTCAGGGTGAGGATACCGTTGTCCTATATCCCAATGTGAAGAGAATTTCTAAGCCTGCAAAATGCGCAGACTAAGAAATTCTAAGATTTGCGTTGCAAATCCCCTGCACATACGAGAATGCCCAAAGAGGCATTCTCGGTAAGGAGTGTCTATATTGTAAGTAGTATGATAGAAGGAAGTGGGTTTATGAACAGAATACGGACTGCGGTGTGGCTGATTATAGTGTCCGCGCTGTTTTGTGCGGCGTGCGGCAGTGAATCTCAGCCGGAGAGCGGAAAAGTATATAATATATATTATGTAGATAATGATGAGACGAAGACACTTGCGCGGGAGTATGTCAGCGAGACGGAAGAAAGTGCGAAGCTGCTTGAGGAGCTGCTTGGGCAGTTGGAAGAGATTCCTTCCAAATTTGAATATAAGGCACCGCTTGCAAGCGGTTTCGGACTGATCGGTTACACGATAGACAACGGTCAGATCACCATGAATTTCGATGAACATTATAAAGAGATGGACCGTGTCAGAGAAGTGCTTATGCGGGCGGCGATCGTCAGAACCGTGACGCAGGTATCCGAGATCAATTATGTTTCCTTTATGGTGCAGGGTGAACCGCTCACGGATAGCAGCGGCAACGCCATCGGTACGATGTCGGCGGATTTGTTTATCGACAATGCCGGCAATGAGATCAATGCCTATGAGAAAGTGAATCTGCATCTGTATTTCGCCAACGAGGACGGCAGCGGGCTGGTGGAGGAGAACCGCAGGAATGTGGTATACAGCAGTAATATTTCTCTGGAGAAACTGGTGGTGGAGAAGTTGATCGAGGGTCCCATGGCGGAAGGAGCATATCCTACCGTAAATCCGGAGACGAAGGTCATCAGTGTGACAATTAAAGATGGGATATGTTATGTAAACTTGAATGAAGCTTTTTTGAATCAGCCGTATAATGTCAGTGCAGATGTGACGATCTATTCCCTTACCAATTCGCTGGTGGAATTATCCAATGTGAATAAGGTTCAGATCTCGATCAACGGCGAGTCTAATGTTGCATATCGTGAGAATGTTGCTTTAAGCAGCGTTTTCGAGAGAAATCTGGATCTGCTGGCAGCGCCGGAGTGATGGAAAATCAGCCGGAATAGCGGGGGAATGCGGTGATTTCCGAACAGAGCCAAACTGGTTTATGTGCAAAAACAGCGTGGAAATGAGGGGGAATTATGAACAGCGGGAGGAAAACATGATAAATATAAGAAGACCTATGTGCGTGGTCGGGGCAGTCTATGTGGCGTTAACCGTTGCCATGATGTTTATTACAAACAGGGGTGCGCCGACATACGGGGATTTGGATAAAGAGCGGGTAACCGTGGCGGGGTACGTGACCGGCAAGGAATACCGAATGAGTCGGAATGATAAAGTACCCGTCGTAACCCTGTCTGAAGCAGTTATTCTTGAGGAAAGTCAGATTTCCGTTCTGGAACAATTCTTATCAGATTCTGAGAAGATTCCACAACAAAGATTACATCGTATCTGGAAAGAAAACAAAGAATATTTAAGAAGGAAAGACACCGTCGGAATTGAGGGAGTCTTATGTTATATGGATGAGGCGCAGTTTCCCGAGATGGGAAGCCTTGTGATCATGCGCGGCAGCTACCGTGCTATGACACACGCCACAAATCCCGGAGAGTTCGACGGGGCGGACTATTATAGAATCATGGGGCAGCAGGGCAGAGTCATGGAGTGTGGGCTCTTAGTAAAGAGTACGACCCATGACGGCTTCGGAGAGCGCATGTATCGGATCCGAGAATACTGTTCACTGTTACTGGATGCCTGTTACGATTCGGAGAATGCCTCTGTTATGAAAGCCATGCTTCTGGGGGAAAAAGGCACTCTGGATGCGGATATCAAAGAACTTTATCAGCAAAACGGTATTATTCACATACTGGCCATCAGCGGACTTCACTTGTCCGTGATCGGGATGGGGTGCCATGCATCCCTTAAGAAAATAAGATTGCCGGAAATGGTTAACATAATGTCTACCATCGGACTGATGTACTGCTATGGCACGATGACCGGAATGGGAGTTTCCATGCTGCGGGCATATATTATGTTCGCCTTGCATCTATGCGCGGGACTGATAGGCAGAACCTACGACCTGTTGTGTGCGGTGACTGTGGCGGCACTGGTAGTTTTAATCAGGCAGCCGCTGTATTTGCAGCACAGCGGTTTTCTGTTTTCATTCGGCGCCATCTGCGGCATAGGGATTTTCCTGCCTGCCACGAAGCAGAATCTGTTTGGTCGGGGTAAAGCAGAGCAGGCCATCTTTGCGGGAATTGCCGTATCCATCTCCACGCTTCCGGTGTACCTGAACTTCTATTATGAGTTTCCGCCCTATTCGGTGCTCTTAAATCTCATTGTAATCCCTTGCATGACACTGACGCTTCTGTGCGGTCTGCTCAGCCTGACTGCTGCGGCGTGTTTCCTGCCACTCGGCGTGGCGGTCTCATACCCGGTGGCGGCTCTGCTGGGATTCTATAAAAAGTGCTGCGATTTCTGCCTGGCGCTTCCGGATAACCGGTGGGGGACAGGTTGTCCGAAGCTGTGGCAGACAGTAATGTTCCTGCTGATTCTCGTGGGACTGTGTGTCGGAAACAGATGGCTGCCGAAGCTGTATTTCTGGCAGGGTGTGCTTTGTGCGCTTCTGGTGCTGACGGTCAGACTGCCCTACGGTCTGCAGATCACCATGGTGGATGTTGGGCAGGGAGACTGCATATATCTGGCGGAGGACAGCGGCATGCATATGCTGATAGACGGCGGAAGTTCCGACCAGAGTGATGTGGCAGAATATCAGATTATGCCGTTTCTGAAACATGAGGGCGCTTCCTGTCTGGACGCCGTGGTAGTCACCCATCCGGACAGCGATCATATATGCGGCATCCGTGGGCTGCTGGAGGAGGCAGGCACGGGCGGTATATCCATCAGAGCCCTGTACCTGCCCGATGTGGGAGAACGGGGCAGGACGGAAGAATATTGCGAGCTGGAAAAGACGGCAGAAGCGGCGGACGTGCCGGTGCGCTATATCGGTGCCGGAGATATCCTTCAATGCGGGGGAGTTATGTTAACCTGCCTTCATCCCGAGAAAGGATGGAATACCACAGATACGAATGCCTATTCTACAGTGCTGTACTTGACTTACGGGGATTTCACCGCGCTTTTCACAGGAGATCTGGAGGGAGAAGGAGAGCGGAAGGTGCTGGATTTGATAAGAACAGGGCAAAACAGTGGAAAAAACGTAATTGGAGAGAATGCTTCCGGACAGGACAGCATAGGAGTGGAGAAGCCGGCGGCAGATGTGAATATACATGATATTACATTGCTAAAGGTAGCTCACCACGGTTCCGGTAATTCTACCGGAGAGGATTTCCTGCAGGCGGTAAATCCTAAAGTTGCTCTGATCTCGGCAGGGAGAAACAACAGATACGGACATCCACACGAAGAACTGCTGGATAGGCTGCGAAACTGCGGATGCATGATCTATCGAACTCAGGAGAGCGGCGCAGTGACCGTGCGGGTACGAGGCGGTAAGGTACGGGTGAGCGGGTATCTGGAAGAGTAGGCGGTGGTTACTGCTTGCAGTTTCATGTTATTTGACTAGGACGCTGTGTATCGAAGATAAGTTTAGTATATCAATATTAGTTCAGACCGATCCAATACCCAGCGCAGAGGGAAGTGAATTTCTTAAGGAGGCCCTCAAAAAGCGTCAGCGCTTAACGAGGTCATGAGTTGCGAAGCAACTCACGAGTTTAGCGTCTGCTACGCTTTTTGCGGAGCGAGAGCGCGGCTCCGTAGATATTCACTTCCCTCTGCGCGTCCGTTTCAGATAACCCCTAAAAAGAAACCTAAAGCTATATCCCAACCAAGAAACAATATGACATTTACAAAGAGTATGATATAATATACGCGATATCAATGAGCTGTGCCATGAAGCAATAGTGCGAAGCCCACAAGCGATCCACAGGCGGGAATGCACAGCGGAAGTTATATATTGTACTAAAGGGGAAAATATGAGAAGGGTATTGGTAGTAGACGATGCGGAAATCAACCGCGAAGTGTTAGGTAATATTTTAGCAGACGATTACGCGGTTGATACGGCGGCAGACGGGGAAGAAGCGCTTGATATATTACATAGGAACGGAACCGATATGGCGGCAATTCTTCTGGATCTGTATATGCCTAAGATGGATGGTTTTGCAGTGATTAACGTACTGAAGGATAAAGGGTGGCTGCAGAAGATCCCTGTGCTGATCATAACCAGTGAACCCGCTACGGAGATCGAGAACCGCTGTCTTGAAATGGGAGCCAGCGATTTTATTCATAAGCCTTTTGAGGCATCTGTTGTCAGAAACAGAGTCCGTAATGTGATGGAGCTGTTTGTCTGCAAGAACAAGCTGGAACAGAAGGTGGAAGAGCAGGAGGAAGTGCTTAAGAAGCAATACCGTATTATAGAGATGCAGGCGGAGAAACTGCGGGAGTCAGTGCCTTTTAACAGGCTAATGATGGAGTATCGGTCCGCGATCATGGAAGTGGAGACGAGGCTTAAGATACTCAACGAAGAATTTTCCCAAGTGTATAACAGGAATCCTTTTGAATCCATCAAGAGCCGTCTGAAATCGCCCACAAGCATCTACGAGAAGATGGCGCTTAAGGGATATCCGGTGACGGTGGAGAGTATTAGAGAACATCTGACGGATGTGGCGGGACTGCGGGTAATCTGTTCTTTTCCGGACGATATCTACCGACTGGCGGATCTGCTCATCAAGCAGGATGAATTTATTTTGGTGTGCAAGAAAGACTATATTCGTAGTCCTAAGAATAATGGTTACAGGAGCCTGCACCTCATTTTGGACGTGCCGATCTTTTTATCGAATGAAAAGAAGTACGTGAAGACGGAAGTGCAGTTCCGCACGATTGCCATGGATTTCTGGGCGAGTCTGGAGCATAAGCTGAAATATAAAAAAGATGTGGCAAACACGGAGGAGATCGAGGGACAGCTAAGGGCGTGTGCTGATTCGATTGAGATGTTGGATTATCAGATGCAGGATATCCGCAATAAGATTGACAGGTCAACCACATCTGATATGCAGATCAGGGGTAATGCCTGATTTGGGACATTTTGCGTGCGTTTATCGTTGTACTTTTCTTCAAATATGTGAGTTATTGCAAAGACTGTTGTGGGTGTGAATTGTAATGAAATAAATTGATTAATCAGGCGCTGTATCGTATACTGAATATATGAAAAAATTAGCAGAAGAGATCAAATCCGGACAATTAAAACAAGTGTATATCCTGTACGGTGAAGAGGCATACCTGAGAAACCAGTATAAGGAGAAGCTGAAAACCGCTCTGCTTGACGGAGGGGATGCTATGAACCTTCATTGCTTTGAGGGCAAGGATGTGAAGACCGGAGACGTCATTGATCTGGCGGAAACCATGCCGTTTCTTGCACAGCGCAGAGTGATCGTACTGGAAAACAGCGGACTTTTTGCCCATGGAGGGGAAGAACTGGCGCGTTATCTGGAAGCGCCTTCCGAGACGACCTATTTTGTATTCGCCGAGGCAACGGTGGATAAGCGGAGCAAACTCTACAAGGCGGCGACGGCCAAGGGACGCGCCATAGAATTTAAGGCGCAGGATGAGACGACACTGAAACGCTGGATCATGGGCTTTTTGAAGAGAGAGAACAAGAATATTACAGAGCGGGATCTGAATCTTTTCTTAGATAAAACGGGATCGGATATGGAGAATATCCGCGGAGAGCTGGAGAAGCTTCTTTGTTACTGCCTGGAACGTGACGTGATCACGGCGCAGGACATCGAGGCGGTCTGTACGAAGCAGGTGACAAGCCAGATATTTGATATGATAAATGCGGTGGCGGAACGGCGGCAGAAGGCGGCAATGGAGCTGTATTACGATCTGCTGACGCTGAAGGAACCGCCTATGCGGATTTTATTTCTGATTACGAGACAATTTAATCTGCTTTTGCAGGTTAAAGAATTAAAGAATAAAGGGCTTGATGCCAATGCGATCGGCGAAAAGGTCGGCCTGGCGGGCTTTATCGCCAGAAAATATGTGGCGCAGGCGGCGAAATTTAAGGAAGCCGATTTGCGAAGGGCGCTTGCAGACTGTGTGGAGACGGAGCAGGCGGTCAAGACAGGCAGGATGAACGATATTATGAGCGTGGAGCTTCTGATCGTGAAGTACAGCGCGGCATAGCGAGATTATACGGAAGGATGGAAAACGGATAATGATTGAATTAGTGATCATGATCATTGTATGCGTGACGATTTATAAGAGAGTGCAGCGCGCCAGAGGGGAAGGTAATGTAAAAGGGAATTCTTCTATGCCGAACACAACGGTGACTACGGCGAATCAAAATAATACATACGGGCAGAGCAGTGTAAATCCTTACGAACAGAAGAAACTTGGCGGCGGCATGCCTGCAACACATAATGCCGGCAGACCGCAGCCACGGAAGACACAGGTCCCGGTCAAGTCGGCGATTGAGGAAGCCAAAGAGGACGGCAATTCCACAACGGCATATTTAATGGAGAAGGCGGAGGCCGATGCCAGAGAGCATGCGAAGGAAAAGCTTGAGGAGCAGAAACGGCTTCATGAGACGAGAGGCGGGCTTGCGGTGGCAACGAGGTATCTTGACGGCGATGCGATTCCGAAGGGCATGCGCTGTGTAAACTGTGGATACTGCGGGGCGGAAAATCTGCTGCCGATGGTGCCGAGAACGCGTTATAGCTGTTATTTTTGTAGGGAAGCGTTGTAGAGTGTTATAAGGGGACAGATATAAGATGGGTGATGTGCAGAGCCGGTTCCAGGAGATACATTTCCTTTTTCCGGAAGGAAAAGATAAGGCGTTAACGTTTAGTTATGACGATGCGCAGGTCTATGACAGGCGGTTGGTCAGTATCTTTGATCAGCATGATATGAAAGCGACTTTTCATCTCAACAGCAGTACGCTGGATCGGGAAGGCTTTGTCAGCCGCTCGGAGATAAAACAACTTTATGTAAACCACGAGATTGCCTGTCACGGGGTAACACATCCCTTTTTTAATCAATTGTCTCAGGCACAGACCGTAGCGGAGTTGTATGAGGACAGGCGTGAGCTGGAACAGTATAGCAGCAGGATCGTCAGAGGACTTTCATATCCCTTCGGGGTGTATAGCGACAATCTGATAGAAACGGCTTTGAAGCTGGGGATCGTGTACAGCCGCACGGTGAACAGTACGATGGATTTCGCGCTGCCCACTGATTTTATGCGATGGAATCCGACCTGCCACCACGATCAGGTGACTGATACACTGCTTTCGGATTTCTTGAATCCGCCGCCGTTTCGGGGAATGGCGCTATTGTATATCTGGGGCCACAGTTACGAGTTCGAGCGCGACGGCAAATGGGAACACATACACGGAATCTGTGAGAAGCTGCAGGGCAGGAAAGATGTCTGGTACGCCACTAATATAGAAATCTATGATTATGTAACGGCTGTGAGAGGGCTGATCATGTCTGTGGACGGACATATTCTGTATAACGCCTCCGCTCTGCCGGTCTGGTTCCTGGCAGGCGGGAAGGTGTACTGTCTGGCGGCGGGAGAGCAGATGTCAGTCGGATAGTTTGCTTATGGAAATAATAAATTGTTATATAAAACGGAGGTGTGAGGGATGAGTATGAATATTGTATGTCTGGATCTGGAAGGGGTACTTGTGCCGGAGATCTGGATCGCCTTTGCCGAGGCAAGCGGTATTCCGGAGCTGAAAAGAACTACCAGAGATGAGCCGGATTACGATAAATTGATGAACTGGCGGCTTGGCATTCTAAAAGAACACGGTCTGGGAATGAAAGAGATTCAGGAGACCATAGCGACCATCGATCCCATTCCGGGAGCGAAAGAATTTCTGGACGAGCTCAGAAGTATTACACAGGTCATCATTATCAGTGATACATTTACGCAGTTTGCGGGACCGTTAATGAAGAAGCTCGGATATCCGACAATCTTCTGTAATTCATTGGAGGTGNCAAAAGACGGTGAGATCACGGGATATAAGATGCGTATCGAGAATTCCAANCTGNCCACGGTGAAAGCNCTCCAGTCCATCGGATATGAGACGATTGCCAGNGGTGACAGNCACAANGATATGGGNATGATCAAGGCGAGCAAGGCGGGATTTCTTTTCAAGAGTACGGAACAGATCAAGAAGGATAATCCGCAGATACCTGCTTATGAAACTTATGAAGAACTNATGNCAGCGATCAGATCTGCNNTGGAAGACTNANNTATAGNATGAAAAGGGGAGAAACANCAGATGTTTCGGAATGGAGGNAATTATGAAATGTAGGCGTATCNCATTGGANTCGGATGTTGAGAAGTATGAAGTCGGCAAGGGGATGGAAGACGGATTTGAGCTATGGGCTGACGTGGTGACGAAGGAGTGGATCGTTGCGGATACGCTCGTAAAAGTGACCAGAGACAGTGGCATGATCGTGTGTCCTTACATTATGCACAGAAGAGGACGCACATTCTTAAGGGAAGGTGACTACATCATCACCGATTCGGACGGCACGAAGCATGTGTGCGGCGAGGACAAGATCTTCACCCGGTATCAGAAGGTGGAGTGAACGCGGGATAAATGCAAGTAGATTTGCGAATCGTGTATATTTGATTTTAAATAGTATTTTTGGAAAGTTTTTATGACTTTCCTCTTTGCAATTGCCAAATATAAACACCAAGAAAGTTTANCACTGACTAATATGCTGTGTATAAATGGCTGGGTCTGAATAGAGTCCGGATTATCGGACTCTATTTTTTGTATCCTAATATCAGAATTTATCGAAACATATTCATGCCGCGGCNCGTAAACTGCGCAGGGCAGGAATAATCCCCGGATTGACGGGAATAGGAAGGGAGAGGAATTTATGATACGGAGAGGATACGGAATAGCGACGGTGCTGCTTGTACTGATCATTATTTTAGGTGTTGNGGGAACAGTGATGAGCAAGGAGAATAGTGAGCGCGCGAGACAAAACCGCTATTATGGTGCACTGGAAGAAGAATATCGGGAGAGAACACGGGTTTTATTAGAAGAGGAAGGTTATCATAACTGTGGGATAAACCTCACATGGGTAGCTTATGAGNACGGNAGTAGNGAGTATACGCTGTTGCTGCACCATAGGAAACTGAACCGCCTGAACGATGAAGAGAAGACAGCTTTACGGAATATACTGTCGGAGACGGAGTTTCAGGAAGAGGCGTGCAGTTTCCGGTATGACTTATAACATATTGACAAAACCGAACATATGTTTTAATATATNAATACAGAACAAATGTTCTTGGATTGATTCATGGAAATTCCTGGATTGAATTTGTGTACGTGAAGCTCGATTATTCATTCTATAGGAATTTGCTTAACATATTTCGAGTTTACCGCAGGCAAATCTCGCAAAGTTAATCGCGAAGCGATTTNCTTTTTTTCACTCTATAGGACACAGAAGGGAATGACATTTTCCGGATTTGGGATTATACTAAGTAGAGGTATACAGAGCGAACGGCCGTCTGTCAGAAGATGGCTGTTCTGAATAAATCAGATTGGAGCAGAGTATGAGACCGAATCCCAAACCACAGGAAATGTACAGACATTTTAAAGGAAATATATACCAGATTCGTTGTCTGGCGAAGCATAGCGAGACCGGCGAGATAATGGTTGTCTATCAGGCGATGTATGACACCTTTCAGATCTATGTAAGACCGCTCGACATGTTCATGGAAGAAGTAGACCGTGCGAAATATCCTGATGTGAAGCAGAGATATCGTTTCGAATTATTGCAGGATATGGAATTATCGTTGTCGGCTCAGGAGGAGAACTTTAGACAGACAGAGACTGCAGGACGGGAGAAGCCGGCGGTACAGGCAGACCCGCAAGAAGATAAGGCAGTTCCTGAACAGGCCAAAACCCCGGAACATACGATGCCGGATTCCGTGCAGCAGGAGCAAGTACAGACAGATGAATCAAATGAACAGATAAATATTGATCCTCTGGTAATGGATTTTTTGGATGCAGATACTTATGAGCAGAGATTAAACATTCTTGCCGCACTCCGCCACAGGATCACCGATGAGATGATCAATACGATGGCGGTCGCTGTTGATTTGGAGATCAAAGACGGTGATGTGGAAGAGCGGTATGAGGAATTAAAGAATTGTCTGCTTACATTCGAAAAATATGAGTGTAACAGGCTGCGCTAGAGTAAAGACGTACGAGATGTGAGTCCCAATGCCATAACCGGAAGATTACGACGGACAGCAATATGCGGCTGTCGAGATATTGGCGGAGGTGGCTTATGGCTTATGATTTAGAGAACAGGCTGGTAGTGGGCGTATCGTCCAGGGCATTGTTTGACCTGACATATGAAAATACGATCTATGAGTCGGAGGGTGTGGAGGCGTACTGCAGATACCAGATTGAACACGAGAATGAGATATTGCGACCGGGACCGGGATTTCCGCTGATCAAGGCGTTACTCAATCTGAATAATCTGCCGAATAAGGAAGGAAGCGTCGAAGTTATTATCATGTCAAGGAACAGTCCGGACTCTTCGCTCAGAGTCTTTAAGACAATTGAGCATTACGGATTGAACATTACCCGCGCCGTGCTGGCAAGCGGAGCATCTCTGGCACCCTATCTGACGGCTTTTAAGACGGATCTGTTTCTGTCCGCATATGAAGACGATGTGCAGAGCGCCATAGATTCTAATATTGCGGCGGGGATCATCTGTACCGATGGGCTGCATACCTACGACTGCGAGCATCAGATCAGGCAGATACGGATCGCATTTGACGGGGATGCGGTGTTGTTTTCAGATGAGTCGGAGAAGATCTATCAGGAGAGTGGGTTGGAGGCTTTTGAGGAAAATGAGAGACGTAACGCCAATAATCCGCTTAAGGCAGGACCTTTTGCCAGATTCCTTAAGACGTTATCCGATCTGCAGAAAGACTTTAACGCAGAAGAGGCACCGATTCGTACGGCTCTTGTTACGACCAGATGTGCGCCGACTCACGAGAGGGTTATCCGTACTCTGCGTGCATGGAACGTGCGTATAGACGAGGTGTTTTTCCTGGGCGGAGTCCGCAAGAAGGATGTGCTGCAGGCGTTTGGCGCGCATATATTCTTTGATGATCAGTCGGTGCATACAGGTCCGGCTTCGGAGGTAGTTCCTGCGGCCAGAGTGCCTTATAAGAAGAAAGTGCCTTATAGTGAGGCGGAGGAAGAACCGGATAGCAGTTGATATAATATGAAATATAATAAGATTGTTTTAGGAAAATTCATAGAGAGACCGAATCGATTCATTGCTTACGTGGATATAGCGGGTGAACGTACTAAGGTGCATGTGAAGAACACAGGACGCTGCAGGGAGCTGTTGCGGGATGACGTGCAGGTATATCTGGAGAGGAGCAATAATCCGGAACGCTCTACAGCCTATGATCTGGTGGTTGTGGATAAGGAAGGCAGACTGATTAACATGGATTCAAATGCGCCCAATAAGGTTGTGGGAGAATGGCTTACATCCGGCGGATTGTATCAAGATGTCAGTTTAGTGCGTCCGGAGACTTCTTTTGGCAACTCAAGATTTGATTTCTATGTGGAAAGCGCCTCCGGCAGGAAAGCATTTATTGAGGTGAAGGGAGTCACGCTGGAGAAAGACAATGTGGCCGCCTTTCCGGATGCTCCGTCAGAGCGGGCAGTCAAGCATGTAGAGGAACTGATTGAGGCGTGCGGACAGGGATATGAAGCGTATCTCATTTTTGTGGTTCAGATGGAAGCGGTCAGCCGGGTGGAACCGAATTGGAGTACACAGCCTGCTTTCGGGCAGGCACTCAGAAAGGCGAGAAGTGCAGGGGTACATTTACTTGCCTATGATTGTCTGGTGGAAGCGGATAGCCTTGCGATCAATGAAGAGGTTCCTGTTGTCGTGGATCTTCTGGATCTGATTGCAGATCCGCTTCTTGCATGGTATGATGAGGGCAGACGCATCCTGCCTTGGCGGGAGGACCCGAAACCCTATCATGTATGGCTGTCAGAGATCATGTTGCAGCAGACGAGGGTGGAGGCAGTCAAGCCCTATTATGACCGGTTTCTAAGACAGCTTCCGACTATAGCGGATCTCGCGGCGGTAGAGGAGGAGACTCTGTTAAAGCTGTGGGAAGGACTGGGGTATTATAACCGTGCCAGAAATCTGCGTAAAGCCGCCATACAGATTATGGAAGAATACGGCGGTACAATGCCGGGTGATTATGAGAGTCTTCTGAAACTGTCGGGAATCGGGAGTTATACGGCGGGTGCGATCGCGTCTATCGCTTTTGGGCAAAGCGTGCCTGCGGTTGACGGCAATGTTCTGAGGATCTTGTCCAGACTGCGGACGGATGACAGGGATATTCTGGATGTTAAAGTTAAGAAAGCTCTTGAAGAAGAGTTAAGGGGAGTCATGCCGGCGGACAGACCCGGAGATTTCAATCAGGCATTGATGGAACTTGGCGCTACAGTCTGTATTCCCAATGGGAATCCGCGGTGTGAGATATGTCCTTGGAACAAGATCTGTCAGGCAAGAATACAGAACCGGATATCGGAATATCCTAAGAAAACACCTAAGAAGCCGCGCAGTATAGAGAAGAAAACGGTTCTGGTAATACGATATGGCGATCTGGTGGCTCTTCGGAGAAGACCGGACAGCGGATTGCTTGCGGGATTATACGAGTTCCCTACCATGGAAGGGCACCAAGGGGAGGAGCAGGTCATAGAGAATCTGCGACAGGCAGGTGTTGCGCCGATCAGAATCCGAAGACTGAAACCGGCGAAGCATATATTCACACATAAAGAATGGCATATGACAGGATATCTCATCCGGATAGATGATTTGTCGGGGATGGGAGAGTATGTCTTCGTTGAGCCGGATAAGATCCGGGATAAATATCCGGTTCCTTCCGCGTATGCTGCATATATGGAACTGATCTAGTTACTCAGAACCGGAATAGGGGGAGATTATGAAATTATTATCGGTAGCGGTGCCTTGCTATAACTCGGAGGCATATATGAGAAAGTGCATAGATTCTCTGCTGGTCGGAGGGGAAGAAGTGGAGATCCTGATTGTGGATGATGGTTCCACGGATGGGACGGGTGCCATAGCGGATCAATATGCCTCGGATTATCCATCCGTGATCAAGGTGATTCACAAGGAGAACGGCGGTCATGGGTCGGCTGTTAATGCAGGACTGGAGCATGCTTCGGGGCTGTATTTCAAGGTGGTGGACAGTGATGACTGGGTGAAGGAGAGTGCTTATCATGCAATTCTGGAACTGCTGCATGATATTGTCACAGGAGATTCATATCTGGATATGCTGATCAGCAATTTTGTTTATGAGAAGGAAGGCGAGGCGAAGCATAAAGTTATGAAGTACCGCCATGCATTGCCGCAGGGTCGTATCTTTACATGGAGTGAGGTAAAACATTTTCATAAAGGGCAGTATATTCTTATGCATTCCGTTATTTTCAGAACCAGACTGTTGCGGGAATGCGGCCTGAAGCTGCCGGATAATACCTTTTATGTGGATAATATCTTCGTGTTTGAGCCGCTGCCGTTTGTGAAGAACATGTATTATCTGGATGTGAATTTCTATCGTTATTATATCGGCAGGGAGGGGCAGTCTGTCAACGAGGAAGTGATGATATCCAGAGTGGATCAACAGATCAAGGTCAATAAGATTATGATAGATTATCTGTGTGAGAATAAAGAAAAGGTATGTACTAGACGGAAACTGAGAAACTATATGATCAATTATCTGGAAATCATAACTGTTATATCCTCTATCCTGCTGATTCGTTCCGGTACGGAAGAGAATTTGGAGAAGAAACAGGAGTTATGGTCTTATATTAAGAATAAGGATATGGGCCTTTATATGCGGCTCAGATACGGCGTTTTAGGTAACTCCATGAATCTGCCGGGCAAAGGCGGCAGGAAGATATCGGTGGAAGGCTATAAGATCTGCCGGAGATTCTATAAATTTAATTAGCGGCATGACCTGAGGCAGGTCAGCCAATCTCCGGTTTTCTCTTATGGTGTTTTTGCAGACTGTGATAGAAGTTAAGCAATACATCGGAACGGTAAACGAGACCGTACATTACTGCAGCCATAATAAAAGCTGTAGCTACATCAAAAACTGAATGCTGTTTGATGAACATGGTTGACATAATAATAGAAATACACAAGATAAAAGATCCGATGCGTATCCCTTTATATTTTTCCAGACGATGACTGTGCATAACCGCAATGTGGCAGCCCAGCGAATTATATACGTGGATGCTGGGCCACAGATTGGTGGGTGTGTCCGTTCGGTAGAGTCTGGCAACCAGATGCGTGAATACATTATCTCTGGGCATAATATACGGTCTTAAGTGATGACCGTTAGGCCATAATGTGGACACCAGAAGGAAAATGGTCATTCCGGTAAACAGGAACGTGCATGTTCTGAAGTAGTCATCCTTGTCGCGCAGGAAGAAGTAGACTACTACTACAGCGACATAGGCGAACCATAGCAGATAAGGCACCACGAAGATCTCGCAGAACGGGATATGATCGTCGAGCGCCACATGGATGACCCGATAACGGCTTGTGACGGTACGTTCCAGATACCCGAACCATGCCAGATAGATGATCCCGTAGATGATCAGCGGGAGGGCGTGCCTGTATTCTTTTAACTTTGCCAGCTTATCCAGATATTTTTCCATAATAGATATCCCCAATCGACAATTTTATGAACCATGAATTAGTTTATGTCCTATAAGTTTATGTCCTATATGCGGTTCATAGAAGCTATCATAGCAGATTGCATAGAAAAGTCAAAATAAGATTTCCATAAATATTTCTTAATTTTTCCTGAAAAAATATCCAATATGTTCATAAATTTCCGGCATTATTATGAAGCGCCTTTTTGGCTGTTCGAATTTCTGCAATTTACACCAATCGTATGAATTGATGAAGCAAGCGGCGTGAATGTGAATCTAAACTAAATCTATAGTATAAATGCAGAAAGACAGAACACTGCATACATAGACTGGAATAAGCGTCTACACAAGAAAACGAATACGCTGTTTGAGGCAGGAAATGCTGATCGCATCGGATTTCATATAGACTTCTCCGTCGGTGTGAACCCATAGAGGAGCGGATGTCTTAATGCGGACAGAGGACGCCCTATAGTGATTGATTCGCGGAAAGATATAGTGCTTCCCGAAGAAAGCTGTGGGCAGAGCAAGCAGAATTATAAGTTTGGGAAGATTGCCCACCACGCACAGGTCCAGAAGGCCGTCTGTATCGTCTGCCTGAGGACAGAAGCAGAATCCGCCGCCTTCATAGGGATGGACCATGAAAGCAGAGAAGAGAAATTTCGGGATGACGAAGGGATCTTTGCCGTCCGGATAAATCTTACAGGATACAGGCTTGGCAGTAATCAACTGTTTCAGGGCAATGCCGAGATAAGTCAGTTTTCCCAATTTCAACCGGTTTAGCGTATTCTTGATGGGAGAGGAGAGGGCCTCTTCACACACGGCAGCATCAAATCCGATGCCGCTGCTGACGATGAAATAGCGGCTTTTGCTCTCCGGTCGTTTATGCAGTCTGGACACGATCTTGCTGTCATCTTCGTAGGTCAGTATACCTAAGTCGATCATGCGGGAGTGGGTGCCGTCGAGGATCTGCAGTAGAAGTTCGACAGGATCACGGCGTAATTTTAAGGCTCGTGCGAGATCGTTGCTGGAACCGGTGGGTATGTAGCCTATATTGACTTTGGAGAAGTCCTTAATACCCTGCAATGCCTCATTTACGGTACCGTCTCCTCCGAGCAGAATCAGGTTGAGCGGATACTCTGCGTCAGAAGCGGCCGATGTGATCTCGCTTGTCAGTTCCGATACATGACCGGTATGGGTGGAGATATATGTTCGGTAGGACACATTCTTTTCCAATAATACAGGTTCTAAAGTCTTCCAGATTGCCAGACCTTTGCCTGATTTCGATGTCGGATTAATGATGATATGATACATGGCGGGCACCTCGTCTTTAGTAATAAAGTAATAACAATATAAGTATATCATACGGGTAGGGCTTAGGCAAATTAACGTTGCGCCGCAATCCTCTCCTATGATATACTTATAACAATTTTATGATTTCTATCGTGCAGATAGTTATGGAAAAAGGCAATAGCAATATAACGAGGAAAGGCAGGAACAAGGAATGTATTCATTAGACGAAGTAAAGGCGATCGATCCGGAGATCGCACAGGCGATCGTGGACGAACAGGAGCGGCAGAATTCGCATATTGAGCTGATTGCATCCGAGAACTGGGTGAGCAGGGCAGTCATGGCGGCTATGGGAAGTCCGCTTACGAATAAATATGCGGAAGGATATCCGGGTAAGAGATATTACGGCGGCTGCGAGTGTGTGGATGTAGTAGAAGAACTGGCAAGAGACAGAGCAAAGCAGCTTTTTGGATGTGAGTATGTCAATGTACAGCCGCATTCCGGCGCGCAGGCGAATATGGCGGTATTCTTTGCGGTTATGGAGCCCGGGGATACTTTTATGGGTATGAACTTAGATCACGGCGGACATCTGTCCCACGGTTCACCGGTCAATATGTCCGGCAAGTATTTTAAATGCGTGCCGTACGGTGTAAATGATGAAGGATTCCTTGACTATGATAATGTACGTAAGATCGCACTGGAATGTAAACCGAAGATGATCGTTGCGGGAGCTTCCGCCTATGCAAGAACGATAGATTTCAAAAAATTCAGGGAGATTGCGGACGAGGTCGGAGCAGTACTTATGGTAGATATCGCACATATTGCAGGTCTGGTGGCGGCTGGACTTCATCCGAGTCCGATCCCTTATGCACATGTGACTACGACTACAACTCATAAGACGCTTCGCGGACCGCGCGGCGGTATGATCATGTCCAGTCAGGAGATGGCTGACAAGTATAATTTTAACAAGGCTATTTTCCCGGGTATCCAGGGTGGTCCGCTGATGCATGTGATTGCGGCGAAGGCTGTCTGCTTCAAGGAGGCGCTGGATCCCGCTTTCAAGGAATATCAGCAGGGCGTTGTGGATAATGCGCAGGCACTCTGTAAAGGACTGCAGAACAGAGATGTGAAGATTGTATCCGGCGGCACGGACAATCATCTGATGCTGGTTGATCTGACAACCTATGATCTGACCGGTAAGGCGGTGGAAAAACTGCTTGATGAGGCGCATATTACTGCCAATAAGAATACGATTCCCAACGATCCGAAATCGCCCTTTGTTACCAGCGGTATCCGTCTGGGCACACCGGCGGCTACTTCCCGCGGTCTGAATGCGGAGGATATGGACCAAGTGGCGGAGGCAATCTCCATTGTGATCAAGGAAGGAGAAAACGGCATCGAAAAGGCACGTGCAATTGTAAAGACGCTGACGGATAAATATCCGTTGCTGTAACATGTAACATTGCTTAGCCGCTGAGACGC
This sequence comes from Lachnospiraceae bacterium, assembly GCA_014804485.1. Taxonomy (GTDB): domain Bacteria; phylum Bacillota; class Clostridia; order Lachnospirales; family Lachnospiraceae; genus UBA3282. The sequence goes on along the minus strand of JAAUZT010000012.1, from coordinate 124,495 downwards.
AGTTCACACAGCTTTGCAATGCACATTGATAAGTCATCGGAACATACATTATGACAGTTATATAATGAATGTGACGGTGACTTATTTTATTGTTACTTTTCATGCCCATGCCACAGCCTAAGCGCAGAGTGAAGTTAATGTCTGAGGAGCGAGAGCGCGGTGACGCAGATATTAACTTCACTCTGCGCGACTGGTTTTGCCCGCGTGTGAGAAGTAACGTTTTATTACCAATATGGAAGTTGAAAATATGCAGAATATTGACATATATTCATACCCTTTGTTACAATAGAAATAAGTAGTTATACCGACGGACGTCAGGGGGAGATCAGTATGTATCATTGTCATACTCATATATATTTGGCAGGTTGTGCGGAAAAGCTGTTTCACATCATTAAGAAAGCGGAACCGCTTACGCATTTCACGCATACTTTTACCGAGAGCAAGGTTGTAGATAAGGCACTGACAGCTGAGGCGGATGTAATTTTTGCCGATCTGTGCGGATGGAATGTGCAGGAAGCGGTGCGGACAATGATAGAGAGTAAGCGCGGTGAGACTCAGCTTATTCTGTTTGCGGATAAAGAGCAGATATCCCTTCTGATGGAATATATGGATAATATTGAGGATATCTGGACGACTCCGATGTCGGACGAGGAGATCGGATTCCGTTTCAGGCGATGGCAGAAGGCTTATAAGGACAGCAAGGACGCATGGCAGACGAATCAGTTTTTTGAGACTACGATTAACAGCACGCCTAATCTTGTCTGGTATAAAGACAAAAACGGCATACATGAGAAGGTGAATGACAGCTTCTGTTCTACGGTGGATAAGACTAAGAAACAGGTGGAAGGTCGCGGACATGCTTATATATGGGACGTGGATCAGGAAGATCCTGCCTGCATTGAATCGGAAGAGAAGGTTATGAGCAGTGGGAGAATCTGTATATCTGAGGAGACGATTCAGGTCAGCGACGGACAGCGGGTACTGATTACATACAAATCGCCGTTGTATAACGTTGATAAGAGCGTGATGGGAACGGTGGGGCTTGGTATTGATGTAACCCGTGAACGCGAGTATGAGAAGGAAATTATTAAGAAGACACGTACTCTGGAAAAGATCTTTACCAGTATAGAATGCGGTGTGCTGTGCCATTCTCTGGACGGAACAAGGATTATAAGTGTGAATAAGGCGGCACTCAAGATTCTGGGATATGATTCGAGAGAAGAATTAATGAAACGGGGTTTTGGCATGGTTGCCGATTCTGTTGTGGATGAAGACAAGCCGATTATTCGGAGTAAGATCAAGGAGCTTAAGGAGGTTGGCGACAGCTGTAATATAGAGTATCGCGTGCAGCATAAAAACGGAGATATTCTGCATGTTATGGGTAATGTTAAGCTTCAGGAAGAGAACGGAGAAATGTTCTATCAGAGGTTTCTGTTAGATTGTACCGCACAGAAACAGAAGGAGAAGAAGAACGCCAGATACCGGAGAGAATTGATTCAGGCGCTGAGTATTGACTATAAGCTTGTCTGTTTTGCCGATCTCGATACAGGCAGGGGATCGGTGCTGCAGATTGACGATCCTGACGGGCAGCTGTTCGGAAATATTTTTGACGAAGACATTATGTTCGGGGAATGCATGGAACGGTACGAACGCGGTTTTGTGCATGCGGAGGACAGAGGAATGTTTCAGGCGGTAGCCGATTTGGAGCGAATCAGGGAGGAACTGCAGGAGAAGAAGACTTACTGTGTGAAATACCGTGTTGTCAGAGAACAGTCGGTAGAGTATTATGAGGTTAAAGTAGTACAGGTGGGAATCTGGGATGGACAGTCCGGCATAGTTATGGGTTTTCGTAACGTGGACGAGGAAATCCGCGGCGAGATGCAGAAGAAAGTCATACTTGAGAGCGCACTGGCACAGGCGAACAGAGCGAATGAAGCGAAGAGTGTTTTTCTCTCGAATATGTCGCATGACATTCGTACTCCGATGAATGCGATTGTCGGTTTTACAACGCTTGCAATTACGCATATTGATAGACGGGAACAGGTGAAGGAATATTTAGAGAAGATCATGGCATCCGGCAATCATTTGCTGAGTCTGATCAATGATGTGCTGGATATGAGCCGCATTGAGAGCGGCAAGATGCAACTGGAGGAAAAGGTATGCAGTCTGCCGGATGTGGCGCATGGTCTGTCTAATATTCTGCAGGCTGATGTACGTGCAAAACGTCAGGAACTCAATATTGATACGGTGGATGTTGTAAACGAGGAGATCTACTGCGATAAGCTGCGTCTGAATCAGGTGCTCTTAAATCTGGTCAGCAATGCCGTGAAGTACACGCCGGAAGGCGGAACAATCAATGTACGTATTACCGAGCAGCCGGTGGACAGAGATGGCTACGCGGGATATGTATTTACGGTAAAAGATACAGGTATCGGTATGAGTGAGGAATTTCTGAAGCATGTTTTTGAGCCTTTTGAAAGGGAAGAGAATTCGACTATCAGCGGTATTCAGGGAACGGGACTCGGTATGGCCATCACCAAGAATATTGTTGATATGATGAACGGCAATATAGAAGTGCAGAGCGAGCAGGGTGTGGGAACCCAGTTTGACGTATCTTTTATCTTCCGGGTACATGTCGGGGAAGAAACGGAATATGTTATTCCCGAGTTGAAAAATTGCAGGGCATTGGTGGTAGACAGCAATGCGGACAGCTGTGAGGGGATATCCCATATGCTTGGACAGATCGGTATGCGTGCCGAGTGGGCGACATCGGAAGAAGAGGCAGTAGTGCAGAGCCGGGAGGCGGCTATGTTAGGCGATGATTTCAAAGTCTATGTGCTCGGTTGGATGCTGCCTGAGATTGACGGAATCGAGATTGCCCGCAAGATACGGGAAGAAATAGATCAGGAGGCAATCGTCATTATCCTGACGGCATATGATTGGGCGGACATCGAGGATGAGGCGAAGGCCGCCGGTGTTACGGCATTTTGCAACAAACCGCTGTTCCTGTCGAAGCTGCGGAAATGTCTTGATTCCATCCTGCATGGAGAACAGCTTGAAGTGCAGGAGAGCAGATTGGATATGTCACATCTGAAAGGCGCACGTATCCTTCTGGCTGAGGATGTGGATTTGAATCAGGAGATTGCCGTGGAAATTCTGGGAGATGCCGGATTTGTGACGGAAGTAGCCCGGAACGGTCAGGAGGCTGTAGAGATGGTGAAAAGATCCGAGCCGGGGTATTATCAGCTTGTTCTGATGGATATTCAGATGCCGGTAATGAACGGGTATAAGGCGACTAAAGCGATCCGCAGTCTCAAAAATCGCGAACTTGCCTCAATACCGATTCTGGCAATGTCTGCAAATGCTTTTGAGGAAGATAAGCAGGAGGCTTTGCGGAGCGGTATGAACGGACATATCGCGAAACCTATTGATATAGAAAGCATGTTTGAGACTCTGCGCAAAGTGCTGAAGCCATAGAAAGGCGTAATGAAAATATTTCACAATTTCAGCTTGCTATTATTGTATAGTTGTGCTAAAATATCCCTCGGTGACAAACATGTGTCTGTGGTGCAAAGACAGAGAGGCGTGGTTATGTTATGAAGGAGACGGCCGGCTACTATGTAGTAAAACAGAAAGCCGTTCCTGAGGTGTTGCTTAAGGTCGTGGAAGCCAAGCGGCTGGTGGACTCAGGAAGGGCTTTATCCGTGCAGGAAGCGGTAGATGAGGTAGGAATCAGTCGGAGTTCTTTCTATAAATATAAGGATGATATTTTCCCTTTTCATGATAATGCACAGGGAACAACGATCACCCTTACATTTCAGATGGACGATGAGACAGGACTTTTGTCAGACGTTCTTAAGATCGTAGCGGACTGCGGAGCTAATATTCTGACGATTCATCAGAGTATTCCCATAAACGGTGTGGCATCTTTAAGTCTTAGTGTACAGGTGCTTCCGACTACGGGGAACGTGTCAGAGATGATAGAGGCAATGGAGGCAAAGACGGGCGTCCACAATGTGAAGATTGTGGCGAAGCAATAGTGCAAGAAGCGTTTTCGGACTTGCAAGGTAAGTCACAAGGGATAAAGAGAGGAGCAATATTATGATTCATGTAGCGGTATTAGGATACGGCACGGTGGGAAGCGGTGTTGTGGAAGTAATCGAGACGAATAAGAAAGATATCGACAAGAGGGCGGCCACGGAGCTGAATATCAAGTATATTCTGGATTTAAGGGATTTTCCGGGTGATCCGTATGAGGATAAGGTAGTACATGATTATAATATTATTCTGAATGATCCGGAGGTTACGGTGATCTGCGAGACGATGGGCGGCATCAAGCCGGCGTATGATTTTTCAAAGCAGGCGCTGCTGGCGGGAAAGAGCGTGTGCACATCTAACAAGGAACTGGTGGCAAACCACGGACCGGAGCTGATTCGTATCGCAAGAGAGAACCATTGTAATTATCTGTTTGAGGCAAGTGTGGGTGGCGGTATCCCGATTATTCGTCCGCTTAATTATTCACTGACAGCGGAGAAAATTGATTCTATTACTGGTATTTTAAACGGAACAACTAACTATATTCTGACTAAAATGGATAAAGAGGGTGCGGATTTCGAGGATGTGTTGAAGGAAGCACAGGAGAAGGGATACGCAGAGAGAAATCCTGAGGCGGATGTGGAAGGCTATGATGCGTGCCGCAAGATTGCCATTCTCTCCTCGCTGATGTGCGGTAAGAATGTGAAATATGAAGAAATCTACACGGAGGGTATCACCAAGATATCTGCGGCGGATTTCTTATATGCAAAGCAGATGAACAAATCCGTGAAGCTGCTAGCCATGAGCAGGGATACGGAGGAGGGCTTCTTTGCGATGGTTGCGCCTTTTATGATTTCCAGGGAACATCCGTTATACTGTGTGAACGATGTGTTTAATGCCATCTATGTGCATGGTAATATGCTGGGAGATTCTATGTATTATGGACGCGGTGCAGGTAAACTGCCCACAGCCAGCGCGGTGGTCTCTGATGTAGTAGATTGCGCGAGACATCAGGGCAAGACGGTTATGTGCTTCTGGGAGAATGATGATGTAAAGGTTGAACAGATTGGAAATCATAAGTGCAAGTTCTTCGTCAGAGTTGCGGCTGAGCGCAAAGATGCGGCGATGGAAGCGTTCGGCTCACTTGCCGAGGTCAATGTGGGAATCACGGAGGAATTCGGTTTTATGACGCAGGTGATGACCGAGAAAGAGTTCAACGATAAGATCGAGAAGATCGGCGGATGTATCAACAGGATACGAATCATGAGCGCGTAAGTTTTAAATGTTATGGGAAATAAGATAGAATTACGAGGATAATATTATGAGAAAAGTAGTGAAATTCGGCGGCAGTTCGCTTGCAAGCGCCGAGCAGTTTAAAAAAGTGGGAAATATCGTTCGGGCGGACAGCGAGCGCCGGTTCGTAGTGCCTTCCGCACCGGGCAAGCGCGATGCCGATGATACGAAAGTGACGGATATGCTGTATACCTGCTATGATCTGGCGGAGCAGGGCAGTGATTTTAAAGCACAGCTTCAGGCGATCAAGGAGAGATATCAGGAGATTATCGACGGGCTGGAGCTAAAGCTGAGCCTGGAGGATGAATTTAAGACCATTGAGAAGAATTTTAAACAGAAGGCAGGTTCTGATTATGCCGCTTCTCGGGGAGAGTATCTGAACGGGATTATTATGGCGGAGTATCTGGGATTTGAATTCGTGGATGCTGCGCAGGTCGTTCTTTTTAGTGATGACGGAGAATTTGATGCCGAACTCACCAACAAGAAGCTGCAGGATAGACTGGAGCATGTGGAATTTGCGGTAATTCCCGGCTTCTATGGTGCATATGGGGACGGCAGGGTAAAGACTTTCTCAAGGGGTGGCTCCGATATTACCGGTTCCCTCGTGGCGAGAGCGGTGAAGGCCAATGTATATGAGAACTGGACGGACACATCAGGATTTTTGATTGCCGATCCGCGCATTATCTATAAGCCGGAGGGGATCGAAACCATCACATATAAGGAGCTGCGAGAGCTGGCATACATGGGCGCTCAGGTATTTCACGAGGACGCGATCTTTCCCGTCAGGAGAGCTGGTATTCCCATCAATATCCGCAATACCAATGCACCGCAGGATAACGGTACATGGATTGTGGAGAGTACCTGTCAGAAATCGAAGTATGTGATCACGGGCATTGCCGGCAAGAAAGGTTTCTGTGCGGTGAACATCGATAAAGATATGATGAATTCGGAAATCGGGTTCGGCCGTAAGGTATTACAGGCCTTTGAGGAAAACGGCATTTCATTCGAACATGTGCCTTCGGGAATTGATACCATGACTGTATTCGTGCATCAGGACGAGTTTATGCATAAGGAGCAGCAGGTGGTGTCTGCCATTCACAGACTGGCGGATCCCGATCACATTGAGATTGAAGGAGATTTCGCTTTGATTGCCGTTGTGGGACGAGGCATGAAGTCTACCCGCGGTACGGCCGGCAGAATCTTCTCGGCACTGGCGCATGCCAATGTCAACGTTAAGATGATTGACCAGGGTTCCAGCGAGTTAAATATTATCATCGGTGTTTCTAATGCAGATTTCGAGGGAGCAATTAAGGCCATCTATGATATTTTTGTTAGAATCCAGATCTGACAGACTTAAGGATTTTTATGTCAATGGGCTGCCGGATACGAACCGGTCAGCAGGAAAATACGGATAAAATAAGACAGGGTTTAGCATTTTATGTGCCGGCCCTGTCTTTTTACTATATAGAAAAATGCCCGTTCATGCACGAGTTTGCGAAGATACGTAGCATCTCATGAGCAATATTCCGCAACCCTGCGAAACTCGCAACCTTGCGAAACTCGCAACCCCGCGAAGCTCGTAATCGAGCGGAGCTCGATTTTTTAATAGCCGAGAGGTTCTCCTACCAGATATACCTTGATTCTTCCGGCGTGACCGCTTCTTCTTGTGATCACGATCTGATTGCAGAAGCATTCCGGTGCGAGACAGTTATGGCAGGTACCCGTAGCTGCGCAGGGAATGTTCCTGTTAAGCCGGATCGCGTTGGACGGGGAAGCCATGTTGCGCACCCTGGCAATACCGCTCTCCACATCCGTAACAACTTTATTCATGCCAACTACAAGGATGACATGGCGCGGACCCTGAATTAAGCAGGCGACACGGTTGCCGTTTCCATCGATATTGATCAGTTCGCCGTCCAGTGTGATGGCGTTGCTGCTCATCAGATAGTAGTCGGCGAGAACGGTACGTGCATAGAGTGCACGGGCTTCTTCCGGATCTTTTGCGGCAGCTCGGTCAATCAGTTCATATGCTCCGTTATGTATGCGGTCCATCAGACCGGATTCCTTGATACTTTCGCTGCCGCCCCAACTGATGACAGAGCCTTCGGGTATAGATTGGACGATGGCCTGTGTACATTCGGCGGCAGTTTCGAAATAGAAACCTTCCATATTGCGTTTTTCCAGATTTTTAATAATTGTCTCAGCCTGTTTGCCTAGGGCGGTTAGTTTGTGGGACATGGTTTTACCTCCGTTTCCTGTTATATGTACTTTTATTTGTATTTCTGAAAGACAATAATAGTATAGCATTAGCGGTGAAAAGTTTGCAAGGTGATGAAAAGACTGCAAATAATAGGGAAAATGTGGTAAAAATGTGATAATTTATATATAAATGAGAAAAAATGTAAAAATAATAATTTTTTTAAAGAAATGTGTTGACAAATAAAAATTAGGTGATATAATAAAATCATAAACAAGAACAATTCATATAGATATTCTAAAAGAAAGAGAGGTACGGTCCACCGAAAACATAATTTAAAAACCATTTAAAGTACAAATGAATAAGGAACCAATGACAAAGCAGTGAGAACGTAGTCGAGTACAGAAGAGAAAGTAACGAATCACAGATGATAAGAAAATCGGACGTTACAGTATATGCATACGAAAGAGAAATGGAAAGAGTACGGAAGAAAAATGGAGGTATGGACCATTGGATAGCGTAGTTTAGAAGCGGGTATTAATCGGAAAGGATTAGTACCCGCTTCGCTGTGCGCTTAAATCGTGTACTTTATACAAAGAGATATAAAAAACGTAAACATAAAAATTATGTGGCATATTTCCTAAAAATAGGTTATATTATAATTGCCACATACTATATCTTGTATGTCGGTACACAATAGGAGGAAAAATATGGGAAAATTATTTCGCAGGGGATACGAATATTCAGATGAAGAATACGAAAACGAAGAATTAGATAATGAGGATTTTGAGGATGACGAAGAGATATCCGAGGCGGATGATGAAGAAGAGATAGATGATGATTCGGATGAAGACGATGATTTAGACGAAGACGATGATTTAGAAGATGATGATTCAGACGAATATGAAGACTCAGATGAAGATGAAGATGATGGTTCAGATGAAGATGACGCTTCAGACGAAGATGAAGACGATGATCCTGACGAATATGAAGACGACGATGAGGACTTCGAAGAGGATGAAGAGATGGATCGGCGTACCTATCGGAGACGCAGAAGAATTCGCAACCAGATCATATCCTATTCGGTTGTGGCTGTTTTCTTAGCAGCTATCGTTGTCGGTGGAGTGATTGCGGGCAGAAGTGTGGTGCATATCGCAAAAGAGAAGAGATTAGCCAGACAACAGGAGGAAATGGAAGCACAGATACAGGCGGAGCAGGAAGCGGAGGCAGCGCGTGACGTGGTGATCGCTGCGCCCGAACCGATTGAAGAAGAGCCGGAGAGCGATCCTTTGGGAGAGGTTGTAGAGTCATCCATTTCGGCGATGCCGCTGGAGGATAAGGTTGCGGGATTGTTTATTGTGACACCGGAGGCGCTTACGGGTGTTAATACGGCTACCAAGGCCGGCGATGGAACACAGGAAGCGCTAAATAAGTGGGGCATCGGCGGACTGATTTATTTTGATAAAAATATAACCGACAGGGAACAAATTACGGAAATGCTGGCCAGTACAGTCTCCAAAAGTAAGTATCCGATCTTTATGGCGGTAGATGAAGAAGGCGGTTCCGTCAGCAGAGTGGCTAACAGCGGTATAGATGTGATAAAGGTGGATGATATGGCTGCGATCGGGGAAACAGGAGATACGGCGCAGGCATATGAGGTTGGGCTTACCATCGGAACCTATCTGAAAGAAATAGGATTTAATTTGGATTTCGCACCGGTAGCGGACGTGTCAGGTTCCGGCAAAAGTGCGATGGGCGATCGGGTTTTCGGATCGGATGCGCAGATGGTAGGCGATATGGTAGCTAATGTGGTCGAGGGCATCGAAGGAACCGGGGTCAGTTCCTGTCTGAAGCATTTTCCGGGCATCGGGGCGGCCGAGGAGGATACACATGACGGCAGAGTAGAGACGGAGAAGACACTGGATGAGATGCGAGGGTCGGATTTCATTCCGTTTAAAGCCGGGATAGAGGCCGGTGCAGATTTTGTGATGGTCAGTCATATTACGGTGGCAGCGGTGGAAGATGAAGCGGTGCCCTCGTCGCTGTCCAAGACGATTATGACGGATGTTTTGAGGAATGAACTGGAATTTCAGGGTATCATCATAACGGATGCACTGAATATGAGTGCCATTACCGAATATTATACTACTGAGGAAGCGGCCGTTATGGCAATCCAAGGCGGTGCTGATATGCTGCTTATGCCGGAGGATTTCGAGAAGGCTTATGAGGCAGTATTAGCGGCTGTACAGGACGGCAAGATCTCGGAAGAGAGGATTAACGAATCCCTGCGGCGTATTTATCGGGTAAAATATAAGGATCGGATCGAGTAGACGACTGAAAATATAGGGCTGAATAACAGTTTGTAAATTAAGCGTGAAAATTAAAAATTTTGTTGTTGACAAAGCAAAATGCATATAGTATACTATCAATTGTCCGAGCGGTACAGAAGCCGGACATTGATATGCGCGAGTGGCTCAGTTGGTGGAGCACGACCTTGCCAAGGTCGGGGTCGCGGGTTCGAGTCCCGTCTCGCGCTCTGGCCTAAGAATGGAGCTTGCTGATTAGCAGGCTCTTTTGTTTACGGTTACAGATAATTAACTAACATTTGTTATTTAATCTTGCACAATGATAATCGTAGATCCTTTCGATCCGTTTTTTGGCATATTCATGCTCAACATGAAGTTCCTTGAGATCGTCAGTAAGAAACATTCTGTTTATGTCTCCTTTCAGCAGATCATATTCAACATGCACTTCCTTTTCAGTCATCTGGTTCACCTCCTTCCAGTCTGAAATCAAGTCCCTTATGCATATAACATAACAGGGTGTTATAGTTATCCTGATAGGACAGGATATAGTTACGTTCTGTTGTTACCATTTCCGAATGCCCCAGAAGATCACTGATGTATCTGGTCGGCATGCCGGAGGCGTGGAGCATAGTCGCGAACGTCTTACGGATCATGTGTGTGTTAAAATATTTCACGTCACAATACCTGCAGAGCTTCCGGAGCGTACGGTCGAGAGAGCGAACTAGGATCGTATCACGACCGTCATAAGCAAGATAAGGATTTTCATAACCACAAGCTTTATGATGGGAGCGCAGCACATCCAGAATATAAATGGCTTCCGGAAGCAGCGGGATCTCACGCACTGAATACACGGTTTTCAGGTCTTCCACAACCTGGTAGACCATGGTGCCGCAGCGGTTCCCTTCATCATCCCGGTTATATGCTTTTGTTTCCGTCTTGCAGATCCGGATAACTTTGCGGTCAAGATCCACGTCCTGCCATGTAAGGGAAGCAAGTTCACCGACGCGCAAGCCCAGGAAGAAATTCATGACCAGACAGAGACAGGCGGAGCGCTTCAACGGGTAGATGTTCCGGACAACCACCATGTGCAGCAGCTTCTCAACATCCGCCCTGGGAACTGCAAAGTCCTGATGGCAATCCGGGACGATCTTACCCTCCGGGACATATCTGCGTATCGCTTCCCAGTCAAGCAGCCTTGCACCGCCTAAGTTCAGATATCTTGCATATGACATGACATTGTTAGCGATCTGGAAGATCCGGCTGAACTCTTTCGCAGTAATATTGCCCCATCCTATGACAACACCAGTTAGGAAACGGACAAAGGCAGCTTCATCCAGTGCGGACACGTTAGAGGAGACAAGCCATGATCCGGCAAAGTAACGGTTATAAGTTACCTCGATCCGGTCGCAGCTCTGAGCTCGGATCACGTTTAGCTTCATCCTGAACCACTGTTTATAGATTTCTTCAAAGGTCTTTTCTTCGATCTCCGGAAGATCTACGACTCCGTTACTGATTCCGAGATCGATCCATTCATTCAGATTCATTACGTCGTTCTCCTGCAATAAAAATTTCTTTCTCCTTCATTATTTTAAAAAGCATTACAGCGTACTGATGTAGGCAAGAAAGACGGGCAAGACAAGACTCAACCATAAGTTTATCCCCGCGCTGAAGTGCATCAAATAAATGTTGATTCGTAGCATACCTATCATTCATCATGCACCAATACATATTAACAAGTTGCTTTTTCATTTTATTATTTAACTTCTTTTCAAACAAACGAAACATAAAAACCTCCAATGTAATCATGATTCCTTATATTACGTTGTGATCCGGGAAGGGAAAAGAGTTCCCCCTTCCCAGAGTCGGACTTTTGTCTTGGACCGGGAGCGAATCAAAGCCCATCCCCTCTTTGGCAAGGGACAAGCGCCGGAGATGCGGACGCTATGCCACAAAGGTATGATTTAAGTCCCCCTAAATCCCCCAAGGGGACTTAAGATTTCCTTGTTGGCTGCTGTAGGTTATCGCACTTAAGCTGCAGTCTACGGAGACGGACGCTAAAGCACGGACCCACGTATACTCTTTCGCCGTTGCCGGCACGTTCTCCATCCAGGTGCGCAGAATCGTCCTTACCCGTTCTAATTCGCCCATGGGTTCCCGTCCGTGCTTCTTAACGCTGTGCACGAAAAACCATCATCAAGGAAAAAGGAGAGGTCTAAGCCGGAAGATTCCTAATGACCCCCAGTATGCCTATAACCAGGCACAGCAGATGGAAAAGCATGATGGAAATGTACGAAATTATAGGCACAAAACCATATCGTTTATAGCCCCTGACTGTAATAAAGGTATAAACTGTAATACCATAAACGGCCAGGGCAATCATCCATACAAAATCTCTAAAAGACATATAATCCTCCACCTTTACTTTAGTTACTTAACGTTCATTCAGATTAATTAACATTAGTCCGGCAGCTGCTTCCTCTTTTTCCTCTTTCTCCGGAGGCGCCGGCGGTGGCAGCGGAATCGTGGGGCCCCTTTTATCCCCACTCATCCGCTGTCTCTGCCCGGGTGCGTCGAAATGGTTATACGAGTCATAGATGGCGAAAAGTTTCTTTGATCCGAAGAAGAAGTTACCTTCCAGGCGTTCCTTAAGCGGGTACCAGTGTTTTACCGCGACATACAGATTATCATGGGTAAACAGCCCTACGAAGAAACCGATATACCCGAAGCGGCTGACTTTACGATGGATCTCTTCATACTCGATCAGGCAGCGGACTTGACGGTCAAGCATGCGGTCAAACTGTGCCGCAAGTATAATGTCATAGCCGTAGTGCCGGTGCTGGGAGAAGAAGGAGAGCCATCCCTGGCGGCTGATGTTCTGCCATTCACGACTGTTAAAAAGGAGCTGGGCCTCATCTATGATCAGTAGGATCTCACCTTCCTTAAGGCGGCGTCCGAGATGGCGGGACAGTTTACGGGAAAACTGCAGGAGCCGCTCCGGTGTCAGACGGTCATTCATAACAAAAAGATAGGTTCCTTTGCACCGGCGGATTGCCTGTGTGTTTACATAGAAATTCCCGATGATGACGCGCCGGAACATCCGGAGACGTTCCCGGATCTCTTTTGCAGTATGCAGACTTTTGCCGCTTCCGGGCGTGCCGGAATACAGTGTTATCATAAGAACACCTCCGTTATGACAGAATTTTTACCCATCTTGCGATAATACTCCAGGCATAATATGCGGCGATTGCTGTGAGCCAGAGCGTTCCCATTACGATGAAGTCCCCGATCGGGAGGAACCAGTTGATATAACCGAGGAACGGCAGAGAGCCCAGTTCCTCGATCACCGGCTTAAACGGGGAGAGCGGGAACAGGGAGAGCACAAGCTGCAGAAACTTGTCAAGAATCTCTTTCATGAATGCAAGCATATCATCACCACCTTATCACTTTAGACGTGGCAAACATGAGGAATATCAGGAAGCTTACTTTCTCACAGATCCGGATCACTTTCGCCACGTCGTCAAATATGGAAAGATCCAGTTTAAAGTCTTCCCGGTAGTCCAGCGCGGGGATCACCACGGGGAAGGTGAAGCATGGTGCCACAGGATCCGCATCCAGTACATGCAGCAGCGCTATGAAGTCAAACGGAATGCAGAACGGGAAGAGCCCGCGCAGATCCACCTGATAATCTGAGACTTCCATATCTGATCCGCTGTCTTCTCCGGAATCAGGCTCTTCTCCCGAATCGGGATCCTTACCGGGGTCGGGTTTCGTTCCGGGATCAGGTGTTGTTCCCGGATCAGGAATCGGATGCGCATCTGGTGACGGCAAATAGATCGGCGCCAGATCTGGATCAGGAACAGGGACAGGCAGCGAAGGAATCTCTGGCAGAACGCCAAGATTTTCTCCGGGGAGCAAATCTTTCAGGAGTTCATAAAGCTCCTGGGGCGTCAGATTGTTCCCGATGGCATGGAGTCCAAGCTGCTGCGCTATTGCAAGGAGCTGACTTAGGGTCAGGCCAAGGTTACACAGCGGATCAATCAGGACACCGGCCCAGTCATCCTGGAGCCAGTCAGCTTCGCGGTAGATTTTTGCATAGTTCAGGGCATCAGTAACCGGCAGAGTACCCTCCAGATAACCACGTGCAGCAATTTCACTTGCAAAAACTGGGAAATTAGCACTTAAAGAGCATGAATAAGGAGTACTATAAGCACCTATACCAGAAGTAGTATAATTTTTTGTTGAATAATGATCATTTTGATAAGTTAGAACCTCAAAATTTTCAGTTGAACTTTTTACAATATCATTATATCTATACAAAAATTTAAAATATGGACTTTGATAATCATCATCGTAGATATAACATGCTTTAGGGTAATTACTCATATAATTATCTGGAAATTTAACTATACGTGCACCATCGTTTGCATTTAAATAAAAACTATAATTAAACAATTCTCCCGACCACTGCGCAGCTACATCATACTGATTACAGGTGGCACTGATCAACGGCTCCAAGGCCGCCTGTTCAGCAGGGGTCAGTTCTTCCCCATTTACCCATTTCCTATATAGATCCTCGAGGTGAGTCATTACCCAGGTCGCGCCGAGAGCGGTAAAATTCCAAAGATCCTGCATAGGATTTTTAACAGGTTTGTTTCCGTCACCTTTATCATTATTATTATCATCATCCGGCGGGAGCCCACCTTGGATCACTTCCCATTCCGTGCCACGGATCAGATCCAGAGCTTCCGAGCCATAGATATATTCCTGGCCGCTGGTGTCTGTCATGGAGAGGATCCAGCCGTCAACGGTCTCGGAAGCAGAGTTGATTATGTTGTAGCCGAAGCGGGCTATCTCTTCGCGGTTCTCAATGACTTCACCGGCACAGTAGATCGTTACGGCAACCGCGCCGACCATCAGGCATATTTCGGCCAGGGAAGCGACAGTGATCCCGCCAACAACAACGGCGCTGGTAGCTTCCACAGTACTGATATCATCTGCAGTTATAAAGGCGTCACCGATGGTCACCGACAGGATCACCACCGTCAGGATATATGCAATAAGTCTGTTCAGGACTTTCTTTTTCGTTTTCATACAATCACCTGCTTTACTTTATCCTAATTTACGAATAAAATAGTTTAAAAGGAGTATTACTTATGATGGATTTATACGATACATTTGAGATTATTGCGCTGGCTGCAGTATGCATATTTCTCTATTACCGATTCGCAAGAAAGCCGCAGATCAAAGCCGTGAAGCCGGTGAAGATACCGACTACGAAGGAGATCAGGAAGCAGCGGAAGAAGGAGAGGCGCCTAAGAAAACTCAAACGCCGGTTCCGGATCCCATACCGGGGGAATGCCGAAATAATCGAGTACAGCAAGACCACGCCATACATTGAAAGCGCATGGAACGAAGTCGAGAGGGAGCAGCACGGCAAAAAACACGGCAGCAGAAAGGGCAGGGGCATTTAAAACACCTCTGCCCATTCCGGCATGATCTAACCTTTAATTTTTCTCAGCCAGCCGATACCGAACTTGATCCCGACGACCGCAGCAGTAATAGCGACGATTGCAGGAACTACGATAGCCAGCACAGAAAACATCTGCCCCTTGGTCGTATCGACAGCACCCTGCATAACGGTGGTAACATCAAAGCCGGCAGTCTCTGTGCCTGATGCCAATGCCACGGGAATGGCTGACAGTTTTGCGGCTACTGATGGAGCAGCCATTGCTAATTTCATCATCCTTTTCACCTGCCTTTCAACATCGATAAAATACTTGTGATCACATAATCGAGTAATATTACAATACCGCCCATAGAACCGCCGATAACGATCCCAACGCCGGCAATATTGACAAACTGGTTAAATACTTCTGTCATCTTTATGTCCTCCTGAGACGGAAGCCATGGATCAACAGGATGCCCGCGATCACGCCCAGCAGAAAGATCATTGCGGCTGACACGTTATAAAGCAGGGTGCTCTGATTCTCAATAGCTTCGAGCAGGGCGGTCTGGTCAACGTTGCTTTCGCTGCCACTGCCAAGAAGCGACAGGTCGAAGTCTTCCGGGAAGATAACGGCATTGCCGCTGATCGTTATGATATCATTACCACTGACTGTTTCACCGGCATCATCTGCAGGTTTACTGGTCAGATCTTCCGGTTCGGAATCCTCCGGCTGGTTCTCTGATCCGGGTGTTTCCGTCTCATCTGCAAGATCCGTTTCCTCCGGTTCCTCTTCAGATCCTGATTCTTCCGGATCAGTCTCGGGAGTCTCGTCACTACCGAAATTTTCCGTTTCGTCCGCGGGAACAGTTTCAGCAGCATCGTCATCTGCAGGAGCTTCATCTTCCGGAGCGGGTTCTGTTACTTCCAGTTCAAGATCATCCATAACTGCAGCACCTACTTCCAGGGCTTGAATGTAAAGCCGGAAACCACGGGACGACCGAAACCGCCGAGCGAATATTCCAAGACGACTTCCTGGCCAATACAGTCGGTTGTAAGTGTGCCAACCAGTTCATCAGGCAGAAAAAAGTCAGTTGCCTTATTCCCAAACGTTCCACGGCTATTGTCTGCCGGCGTGCATTGTGAAATGGCTGTGAGAACTGACAGAGGCTTTCCGTCCGACTTTCTGTTAAAATTGCGGTAACCCAGTACCTGAAATCTTAATCCATCCATTTTCCTTACCTTTTCCTTTCCTTATGGGTTATTTGTAGTTACGTTTATGTTAAGCACTGCTGCCATGGCGGGCACCATCCACCTTTTTCAGCTATTCTTGATTCTGACAGCAGCACATAACACCATAGTTAGTCAGCCGATGGACATGACCGTTCTTCCACATCCAAGACACGCTGGCATCCGGGATAACCTTTTCCAAGATGCACATACAGGCCGCCAACTTCAAGACGTGGAGTAAATGAATAATATTTCCGGGTACGCTTTGCACGTTCACCGGTCCTGAAATCTTCCCTGACCACTGTGTAGATATATTCTTTTTCCATGATTTAACCCTTTCCTTTCCGATCCCTTGCCTTTTTCCTTTTCCTCTGCTATCATGAAATTAAATTGTCTCCATATGCCGCAGGACGCACGATAGGGGTATTGTATCGTCCTGCGATGGAGAATGTAAAACAATTGTGTCGAAGTGACGAAAAAGTGATGTCACCTTGTAAAATAGAATAACATGGGTGACGTCACTTTGTCAATGACAAAAAAGGAGATTACATGCCTAGTGATTTACCAAGAATAACTCTTAGAATGGATCAGGAATTTATAAATAAAATAAATAAGATTGCGGAGAGCGAGAATAGAAGCACTAATCAACAAATAACATATATCATCAAAAAATATATTGAACAATATGAGCAGGAGAACGGACGGATCAACAGCGCGGAATTATCAGTTACAAAGACTGGATAGACAGACGTAAATAAGAGGTGGCTGGATGAATATAAGAGTATACGAAAAAAATAAAATATGCTGCTTGCTTTCAAAGAAAGATTTAGAAGAATATGGCATAAAAATAAATGATTTTTCTGCTAATACAGAAGAGGAACAACACTGCAGAAATAAATTACTTCTTAATATTATCGAGCAAGCAAAGGAAACACTATACCTTGATTTTAGAAATATTCCTGTAACAGTTGAAGTAATTCCAACAAATGAAAATGACATATCATTAGTAATTTCAAAAGCAGAGGATAGAGTTGTCAATTAATTTGATTTTCACCCGGTTGGCATTCAGAATATGACGAACGCAAAACGGTCTAAGCCGTTACAGGCGCCGCATTTCTAACCTTCTTTCGACCAGAAAAGGGGGCAAAGGAACCCAAACCCCCTTTTCAAAAAGCGGTCGCGCAGAAGCTAAGAACTGCTGTTCCTTTGTGTCTGCCGCCGCAGACCGGAGAATTTACACGGCTTTCTGTAAATACTTGAATCTAATGTATCTTGCAATCGATTTCTGCATATGCTATAATGCCGTTAGGCAAATGATTCAAGCAAAATTTATACACAAAAGCGAAACCCCAGCAGCTGCAACTGTTGGGGTTTCTTCTCGATTTATGGCTGAGCAGACCAAGGCTAGTTGTTGCCGTTCTTACCGTCTAACCATTTGCAGATATAGTAGGCGACTATACTTGCCACTACGGAAAGAATAAACGATTCAAGCAATTTTATACACCCCCTTTCCTTGTCAGGATCGGGTATGACAACAAGACAAGCATATCACATCTCGTCTAAAATGGCAAAATCTGTATGTTTTTGTCAGATATGCACAATCAATCGACGCCGCTGCGGGACTGATGAGAACGAAAAACAGGCTTCCGGTTGTGCAGTTTTACTAAATTATGTAAGCGCTGCATCATAATCAGAAAGCCATTCCGGATTTTTCTCCGAGACAAGATGCCGAAGGCTGCTGCTCATACGTGAGACTGCATCATCAAAGTGCTGCGTAATAATATCAAAGCTGCCACCGTCAGCGATAATCACACCGGCGATCGTGGGGAGACACTGCCGGATCAACCAGCGCTTTTTCTCTTCTATGGTCTTTTGTACGGAATCCACATACAGCCGAAGCTTGCCGACCGCGCCAACGAACTTTTCCCAAAGAGGATGCGAAGAGCAGCGGGAGCGGTTGGAATCATCCTGAACGATCAGGCGCACATAGTTGTTAAGTACTTCCATAACGATTTCACCCAGTTCTTTGCGATTAATCAGAAAACCGGCAGCAATGTTTGCACGGTCATTTTTTAACTCGATTTCCCAGCGGATCCACGGTTCATTTATCAGATCTTCCGGAGTAGCTGCTTTCTGGTTCTGCTGAAGCTGCTTGTCATAGACCCGGAGCATGACTTCACTCTGACGGCTGCCGAAATAGATCGTGTGCCCGGTACTCTCGTTTGTAAATGTAGATTCATAAACATCACGATAGGTTCTGAATTTACTGACCACATCCTGGCGGTTCAGGAAACCGCGGACGTCCCCTACCGTAAAATAGTTTGCGCCGTGGTCATCTACTGCCAGATCGAACCGGGTAAGCCAGCCGATCAACCGCACCTGCTGCAAAAATTCAATTATAATGCTATTATTAAAGTCACTTAAACATACAGCCTCATCACCGAATGGAGTGTCAAGTGTTATTGTGTTTTTGAAATGCATCAACAGATCCGGTATAGCAGAGCCGCTGATCACGACATGGATGCCCATCCCCTCATTGCCGTCAGACAATATCGTTATGGGGAAGCTGTCAAGGCGGTGCATTTTCTTGTATCCGTTTGCACCCTTTGAAAGCTGCAGAAAACTGCTCTCTGGATAACCCAGAAAAGCGATCATTTCAGACACACTGTTAATCAGGGTAGATGTGAATGCAATCCAGTCAATGGATACAGTGAGAGAATTGTTTAAATTTTCAGAATTTCCGTACATGGCGCACCTTGTATTTAGTACCCCCGTATTACTATACGGGGGTCAAGACCTTTCCGACCGAGCGGAAATTGTTTGACAACTTCAAACTGCAGTGCTAAAATTAACTGACAGTTGAAGGCTGGGGAGAACAGTTCGAGTCCCGTCTCGCGCTCTGAGAACCTCAGTTTTTTACTGAGGTTTTTTCAATTCAGATGACTCAATTACGATCAGAGTACCGATATAAATTTTGCAAGCATTTGGGGAAAAGGCAGAATGCGAGGGATAGGCTGATGGCGTTATCAGAGCAGAAAACATATACTATAGATAATATTTATGATCTGCCGGATGGCCAGCGCGCAGAGTTGATTGACGGGCAAATATATATGATGGCTCCGCCAAACAGGGGACATCAGGAATTGGCTGGCGAGTTATACAGAACAATCTCAAATTATATACATTCCAAACAGGGAGACTGTAAGGTGTATATAGCGCCTTTTGTTGTTTTCTTAAGTAAGGATGACAAAAATTATGTAGAGCCGGATATCAGTGTTATATGTGACAGAACAAAGTTGACAGATCAAGGTTGCGCCGGTGCGCCTGACTGGATCATCGAAATAGTTTCGCCCGGAAGCCAGCGAATGGATTACATGATAAAACTGTTTAAATACCGCAACGCAGGTGTACGTGAATATTGGATTGTGGATAAGCAGAAGGACAGAATCACGGTGTATAATCTGGAGAAGGATGATATGAAGGAATACACTTTTGCAGATTCTGTTAGTGTCGGGATTTATGAAGAACTGGAGATAGATTTTACGAATATCAGACTATAAATAATAAAGTCTGACATTATGGCACACTTTCTTTCCGCTGTCGGGATTTTGTTTTGCCTTCACGTTGATTCATTTTTTTTCTTATTGAGACGGTTTAATAGTTCTATTGTAAATGCATTTAATTCATTTTCATAATGTATAATGCTGTCATTAAGGTTATAAAATTTGACACTCGTATTAAGATAATAAATAAAAGGTTGATAAGCATGTTTATCAATCTTTTATTATTCTCAATATAAAACAGATTTTATTGCTCATCTACCACTTACGTGTGCGATCCAGATAGTAAAGTCCCCAGTTACACTCAGATTTGCTGGGGTTGCTTCCCTTCCAGGGTTCATCGAAAGCCTCAAAAATAAATCCAATGATCTGATCTGCTTCAAGCCATTCGTTTAGCTCTGTGATATATCTTTTCTGATTTTCCACACATGCCTGTCCCGGAACCATGACACTGTTTGGTTTGGTGGTCCAGCCTACCTCTGTAAACAGAACCTGCTTGTCCGGAAAGATAGCTTTTACATCATTATAATGCTTTTTATTCAGTTCGACTGCCACATCAATAGTTTCCTGATAGTGCAACGGGTAACTGTGAACGCTGATAAAGTCCAGATAATCGCCAAGCTCTTTTAAATGCGGCCATTCAAAAACACCTTCACAGAAAGTAACGGGCTTATTTAAGGCTTCCTTATATCGCTTTGCATGGGCAAGGAGACGTTCCGGTTTTACGGTATGCGCTCCCCATGGCGGCGTATTTTCATTTCCAACGGAGACGGCCAGAACCTCGTTTTCAAATTCTTTTACAAGTTCGATGAGTTTTTCAACTTCCGCGTCGTTTCTATCCATATTTTTGGTCAGTTCTTCCTGCGAATACTCCTGCTTGACAAAAGGACAATCAGGGTTGTTTACTTCCGGATCAGAGTCGATACCGATCATACACTTTAAAGGCAGGTTCTTTTCATGAATGATTTCCAATGCTCTTCTTGCATGAAGATTAGGATCGTACATTCTGATATACTGATAACCTTCCTTTACTAAAATATCCAGATCTTCTTCAATCTGTTTCTTTGTGGGAATTTCTGTCTTGGGGCTCTGTCCCTGTCTGTAGCCGGAATAGCAGATTGCCTTTCCGTATTTAATGATATCCATGGCTTACCTCCTGATGCATTTTTTTAGTTTCGTCAATGTTTCTGACCTAATATATTTATTATATAGGTTTATAGAAAATCAACAATACATTTGGTTTAAAAAGCTTTTTATCCGGGATTAAAGCGTGGTATTATGTTAATGGCAAGTAGCAGCTTGCTAAGGAGAGCGTCGGGAGACCGGAGGATACGCTGCAAATTCGTGCAATTGCAACCAAACGACGGAAAGCGAGGGCAGCCTATGCTACAGATCGCAATCTGCGATGATGAACAGTTTTATCGCGATAAAATGAAAAATCTGCTGGAAAGATATATGCAAAAGAACGCTTTGCCATACGTAATTCATACCTTCCTATCGGGAGAGGAGTTCTTAAGGCAGTGTGAACACAACATGAAGTTTGACATTGTATTCCTTGATATTAATATGGAAGTGATGGACGGAATCCGGACGGCGGAGAGGATACGCGCTTATCATAGTGATACTTATATTGTATTCGTGACGGCTTTCATAGACTATGCACTGGAAGGATACAAGGTGAATGCGGTCCGCTATCTGATGAAAGACAATCTGGAGGGAGCATTAGAGGAATGCATGAGAGCGATTTTACACAAAATGCAGGTTGCACAGGTGTCTTTCGCATTTCTGGAGGGAGCTAAGAAGCTGTATACGGATCGCATTATATATGTGGAAAGCAGAGGTCATAAATCATTTTTTCATTATATGGAGGCGAAGACGGAGATCTATCAGATTTACAGTAAACTTGATGTTCTGGAAAGACAGTTAGAAGGACACGGATTTCTGCGGATTCACAAGAGTTATCTCGTGAATATGAGGTATATTCGGAAGATAAGCAACTATACGGTTTTTCTGGATACGGGCGAGGAGCTTCCGGTTCCGCGTTCCCGATTTCAGTCGGTCAAAGAAAGTTTTGTAGATTATAAAGGAGCCTTGTGATGGGAGAGATGTTGGGGCTTGTAATAAGGAGCATTTTCTTATCGGTTATCATGGGAATGAGCTGTCAGGCGTTTTTTGAAACCGTTGTGCCGAGAAGGGTTTTCAAACATGATTGGATAAAATATACCACGGTTATTGCATTTGCAGCCGGATTCATGGTGATTGCCGTAACGGAGATTCCGCCGTTTATCTTACAACCGGTGAGGATGACTGTTGTGTTATTCCTTGTGGCGGAGATTTATTTCCGGACAGGGATTATGAAAAATCTGATATTGTCAGTGGTTTTCTGCGGAATATATTGGATTGTTTCCACCCTTTTCTTTGCGATCGTATATGCGCTGCCGGTTGTTCAGTATGCGGAGATCATCGATGTGATGGAGCCTGCTTTGAATATCGGTTATTTATGCTTGATGCTGACTTTTCGGTATTGGTTTCGGAAGCATGTACGCGGTCTGTCGGGGGTACAATGGTGGAAAGTCGGGCTTCTTTCTTTATTCGGCATTGCGGTGAGTGTCGGGGTTGCCATGATTCCGCAGGGTGGCAGTATGGAGGAGCATTATGCGAGACTGGCGGTAATCATAGGTTATGCGGCAGCATATGTGCTGGGAATCCACTATATGGTCAACATGTTGGAGAAGGAATCCGATATGCAGGAATTGCGGATCGTACACGAGCGGACGAGAAATCAGATGAACCTGTATCAGAGCATGCGGGAGCGCTATGAGCAGCAGAGGAGTTTCTGGCATGACTACAAGAATCAGCTAAGCTGTATTCAGGGAATGATCGAGAGCGGACAGACAAGTGAGGCGCTTAAATATATTACCGGATTGAACGGAAGTCTCCGCAGTAGTGAGATGTGTGTAAACACGAACCATGTGGTGGTAAATGTGATGCTGAACCGGAAGTATCAGGAGGCACGTGATCAGGGGATCGTCATGACGATGATCTGCGGGGATCTGTCGGGTCTTATGATTAGTGAGGAAGATATCGTAACGCTGCTCGGAAACCTTCTCGATAATGCGATTGAGGCATGTGGGAAGAACAGGCAGAATAAAGTGATACAGTTTAAAATGGTTGTGGAGGACGCTCAGCTTGTCTTATCTATCCGCAACCCTGTAGAGGAAACACTGCGAATTAGGGACAACAGGATCGTCACAAGCAAGCGCAATAAAGAGCAGCATGGGATCGGACTTAAGAATGTGGATGCGGTAATCAGGAAAAATAACGGCACAAGCGTACTGAAGTGTGAAGACGGATGGTTTACGTTTGCGGCAATGATACCGATGGAAGCGGCGGACGATTGGGAGTAGTGTCATCAGGAATTATATAGCAAAAAACCGTGGGAACAGATTTTGCGGAATCAGAAAAAGGCGTTTAGGCGTCTTTTTTTGCTGTCTTACCGATGATTCCTGCCATGCCCGTTGCGCGGTAAAATTGTCGGAAATATAATGCAGATATAAAAAAGAAAATGCGATGATTTGCTACAGTTGCCGACCCATTTGCACATCAATGACAGAAATGTATATTTGAAAAAATATACAAATGATTGCAGTAGAACAGTTGCAAAATCAACGGTATATCAGAATGGAGGAAAAGGCGATGAGAATGAAAAAGATGAGAATAAGGAATTTGAGAGCGGCAGCAGGCAGTATGGTGATAATCGGCAGTTTGTTGTTGAGTGCATGCGGCGCACATGCAAAGGGCGTGGCGGGAGATGGTTCCCGTTCCGGGTCGTCACCGACGGCCGAAGAAACCGTACAGTGTGTGATGGAGAGTATGAGAACTCTGGATTTAGACACGTTTAATGCGTGTACGGACAATTATATACAGACGGAATATAATTGGATCGGAGTTCCGATAAGAAGCGAATACCGTGTTTTTAATGAACTGTTACAGCCGGGCTTGAAGCTTGGAAAGCGGAAGGAGAGGTATGAGTTCAGTCATAAGCTTTCCGAAAAAATCATGGAAAATCTGACATGGGAAATTAAAGAGGTGAAGGAGGGTAGCGATAAGGCCGAGATTGTGATGGAGATTACGAATCTGGACATGAACGGCGTGATGGGAATGTACATGATGAATATTATGGAAAACATGATCGAGAGTGAAGGAACCGGACTGAAGCAGATGATCAAAGATCTTTCAAGCATTACCGATGAGGAAGGCGGTCTGCTTGCACTCATTGAATCCTGCGACAAGGATGAGACATGTACATTGAACGTGACGGCTGTTGCCTACTTGGAGAACGGAGCATGGATCGTGCACCTTGACGATGAGCTGATCAATGCCTGTATGGGGAACATTAACGCGGAAGAATATTCCGAGGAAGTGCAGCAGGAAATGGATGAGCTCGAGAAACAACTGAATGAGAAACTGGATGAGAAAATGGATGAGCTTGAGAAACAACTGGATGAGTTTACCGAAAAGGTAGAGAAATGGGCAGACGGGCTGTTCTAGGCGCATGGCGGGGTAAATGCCGCCATTGCGAAAAAGAACACCGCATGTTATATTATTTTGGAAATACAGCGGCGGAGAGCATGGATATGACAAACAGAATCATGATCATCGAGGATGATCCTTTGATACAGACGGAATTGAAAAATCTGCTGATCGGAAACGGATATGAAGTATTTACCGCTTCTGATTTTACTGATACGGTTACAGATGTGAAGAGATATTGCCCACACCTGATTATTCTGGATATCAGGCTGCCGGGTGCGAGCGGGTATACGATCTGTTCCGAAATACGCACTTTTTCTGATGTTCCGATCATCTTTGTGACAAGCTGTGATACGGATATGGATGAGTTGAACAGCATTATGCTGGGCGGTGATGCGTTTATTACCAAGCCGTACAATACCGCGATTCTGCTGGCCAGAATAGCTTCTTTGATGAAACGTGTGTACGGGGTGCGCCAGACCGCGGAATATGAGTGGCAGGGCGTGACGCTGCATTTGGAGAGCGGTACGGTTGCGTATAACGGCCTACAGGTGGAACTGACGAAAAATGAATTGAAGATTCTTGCCTATCTTTTTAAAAATGCGGGAAAGATATGTACCAGAACCGATATTGTGGATGAGTTGTGGGACAATCAGCTCTATGTGGATGACAATGCGCTCAGTGTCAACATTAATCGGATTCGTGACAAGTTAGCCTCCGTGGGACTGCATGATTTTATCAAGACGAAGCACAGACAGGGGTATATGCTATGAGCAGAAGGACGTATTGGAAGAATCAGCTTCCGGTTGTGATATTTCAATTACTCTGTATGCTGATGCTCTCTGTATTTTTGCTGGCGGTCGGAAACAGCACGGACAGTATTCTTCTGATTGATCTTGTATGGGTACTGCTTTGTGCCGCAGCCATGACCTGCAGATACCGCAGAAGAAAGCGGGAGATGGACAGATTGCTTCAGATGCAGGAGCAGCTGGAAGAGAAATATCTGATTCCGGAGTTGATGCCCCTGCCGGAACGGGCGGATGACCAGGTATACTATTTCCTGTTAAAAGATGCCGAAAAATCCATGTTGGAGCAGATTGAGGCCGGCAGGCGGGAGCGCGCGGAGTATAAGGAATATATTGAACAATGGATTCATGAAGTGAAGACACCGATCACGGCCATGAAATTATTATGTGAGAATAATTTATATCCTTTTACGAGAGAACTGCTGGCGGAGTTGGAGAAAGTTACCAGATTCACGGAACAGGCACTGTACTATGCAAGGAGCGAGCAAGTCTGGAAGGATTATTCTGTACGGGAAATCAGTCTGTCTGCTGTGGTGCATAACGCTGTTGCCGATAACCGTTATCTGCTTATGCATAACAAGGCGGCCGTAGAGGTGGCGGACTTTGACGATATGGTATTCACGGACGAAAAGTGGGTCAGATTTATCTTAAACCAATTGATCGTCAATGCCGTTAAGTATTCCAAAGGAAATCCGGTCATCCGGATCTGTACGCAACGCGGGGAAGAGGCGGTTCATCTTCGTATAGAAGATAACGGTATCGGCATTCCGGCGCAGGATCTCCCCCGGGTTTTTGACAAGGGCTTTACCGGCGAAAACGGCAGGGCCAGACAGAACGCCACAGGGATCGGGCTGTATCTGTGTAAACGTCTGTGTGACAAGCTGGATATCGGACTGAGTGTTACTTCCGACACAAACGGTACCGTGATTGATTTATCTTTCCGAATAAATGACTTTTTCAGACAAGTGCAGGGCTGAGGCCGCTGCACTTCTTACATTTTTGTTAGAACTTTGTAAGAAAAACTGATACAAAGAGGCAGCGGGGCGGGCTACAATAGTTTCAAAATGGAGGATGAAAATGAGCGAAGTTTTGAGATTGGAACATATCTGCAAATATTACGGCAACGGCGGAAATATTACGAAAGCGATAAGCGACATCGGGTTTTGTGTGGATCAGGGCGAATTTGTCGGTATCATGGGAGCCTCCGGTTCCGGAAAGACAACGCTTCTCAACTGTATTTCCACCATTGATACGGTAAGCGCAGGATATATTTATCTGGGCGGAACGGACATTACGAAGCTTAAGGCGAAGGAGCTGGCACGGTTTCGCCGTGAGAATCTGGGTTTTATTTTTCAGGATTTTAACTTGTTAGACACGCTTACGATTTCGGAGAATATTGCGCTTGCGCTGACGATCAATAAGGTTCCGGCAGGAGAGATCGATGCATGTGTAGAGAATATCGCAAAGGTATTGAATATTGCAGATGTGCTGGCGAAATATCCGTATCAGGTTTCCGGCGGTCAGAAACAGCGCTGTGCATGCGCAAGGGCGCTTGTAAATCATCCGAAGTTGATTCTGGCGGATGAACCGACAGGGGCGCTGGACAGTCATTCCTCACAGATGCTGTTATCCACCATGCAGAGTATGAATGAGCAGCTTGGGGCAACGCTCCTAATGGTAACGCATGACGCTTTTACGGCCAGCTATGCGGACCGGATTTTATTTTTGAAAGACGGGGAGATCTTTTCCGAGCTTCGGAAAGGCGATGACACACGCAAGACCTTTTTCGAGAAGATACTGAGTGTCCTTACCATGACGGGAGGTAGACTGTCGGATGTATATTAAATTGGCTTACAGAAATATGAAGCGTTCGGTCGGAGATTATCTGGTATATATGGTTACCATGACGATCTGCGCGACACTGTTCTATGCATTCTTATCCATTACCAGCAGATACTACAATCCGGATATCGGAACGGAGTATGATTTTACATTGGTGAGCGGAGGCATGAAGCTGGCAGTCTGCGGGATCACTTTGCTTCTGTTATTTCTGATACGTTACGTGAACAACTATATGCTGAACAGGAAACAGAAGGAGTTCGCCGTACAGTCGGTTATGGGAATGGAGCAGAAGATCATTTCGTGGATCTTCTTTGCGGAAACTTTCTGTATGGGTATGATGGCTGTTGTGATCGGCATTTTTCTTGGGGTATTCGGTTCGCAGTTTATCACGGGCATGCTGTTGTCCGCTTATGGGAAGCACTATCGGTTATCGTGGATGCTTTTTCCGGATACGGTGATATGGACGCTCGTTTTCTTTGCATTTAGTCTGTTGGCGGTAGGAATGTTTAATATCCGTACGATACGGAGAATTAAGATCATTGATATGTTGTATGCGGACAGACAGAATGAACCGCATATCGGAAAGAGCCGTTATATGTATGTGGTTACCGCTTTATATACGGTCATGCTCTTGCTTATGACGGCCACGGGAATATCGCAGAAATATTTTTATTCGGACCCGCGATTCCCATATCCTGTACATGTGATGTTCTGGGGGAATATTGTGGTGCCGGCTTGTGCGGTGCTTCTGAATATTGCGTGGTGTGTTTTTCATAAAAAATGGGATTTCCGTCTGTTTATATTTATCGCGGCTGTTTTTTCCCTGATAAACATCTGCTTTGTGGCGAGCGTTCCGGTGATACAGAGAAAATATTATCTTTCCAACGGACCGGGTGCGCTGAACAGTTATCTGGTGTTTTTGCTTGTCGATGTTATTTTTCTGATTTGCTGCGTCATCTATCTGGCGGCGCATCTGATTACGGAGTGGAAGGAGAAATCTCTTAACCACAAGTATCGGGGAAGCAGTCTGTTCTTCTTCGGACAGATTATTTCCAAACTGGGTACGACATCTAAGACGATGACGCTGATCTGCCTGACGTTTGTACTTTCTGTCATTCTGTTCGTGGCGGGTCCGGCATTGACAGGATGGTCCTCCGGATATCTGGATGACAGGTCAATGTATGATATCCAGATTAGCTCGCGCTACAACAGTGTGTACGAGGAGGCCGATCTGCCGGAGGGCGATTATGAACTTGTCACATCTTTTCTGAAAGATAGGGACATAAAGGCGGTTTATGACTGTGCGTTCAGTCTTTATCTGCCGCGCAGGGATGAGTTTGATAACCGGATTAAGTTGGATTTTCCGGTTGTGGTGATATCGCTGTCCGATTATAATGCACTGCGGGAAATGTTGGGTTATGGGCGGATCAGTTTAAAGGAGGATGAATTTACGACTCAGTGGAAGACGATTGCGACTGTGGAGGAGAGGGAGGAATTTCTAAGAGAGCATACTACGGTTTCGACGGATATGGGGACGCTTACCCTTGCGGATAACGGGTTCTATGAAGAGACGATGGGGGAGACTGTCTATAACGACTATACGGATGTGCTCTATGTATTTCCTGACAGCGTGTGCCGGAATCTGCTTGCGGTTATGCGAAACCGTTATATCCGGACGGAGACGACGATATACTACGAGGAGGCGCTTGCTCTGGAGGCAGTGTTCGAACAAGAATACCCGGAAACGCCGGACAGTGCGGGTAATCGGTATTATATCCGGACGAGTACCCACCAGATTAATAGTGTGATTGCGAACAATTTTGTATTGCAGGCGGCTATGATATACAGTGCGGTTGTGTTGATGATCATCTGTCTTACCATTCTCTCTTTACAGCAGTTATCAGACACCGTTCATGTCAGATACCGGTTCGGGGTTCTTTATAAACTCGGTGTAGACGGGCAGGAGGCAGAGCATCTGATTATAAAGCAGTTAGCCGTATGGTTCGGGCTGCCGGTGGTGACGGCGGTGTTGATATCGGTTATTATTGTGGTGTATTTTTTTGAAATGATCAGTGAGCAGATTGCCGCTTATGTCGGTTGGGGGACTTTGCTGTCGCAGGTTGGGATCATGGTGTGTATTCTGGGGATTTTGCTGGGGTGTTATTTTGTCAGTACGTGGATGTTGTTTAGGAGGGCTGTTATGGGGTAGCTAAAACGTCCGCGCAGATGAAAGTTAATATCTACGAAGCCGCGCTTTCGCTCCGCAAAAAGCGTAGCGGGCACTAAGTTCGTGAAATACCTCACTAAGTGCCGACGCTTTTTGAGGGGCTTCTTAAGATATTAACTTTCATCTGCGCTACGTATTGGGAGTGGGGAGTAGGAAGTAGGAAGTAGTCTGGTGCCAGAGGGATAAGCGTTATTGGGATAGGTCTGTTAAAATGTGAGGAAGAATGCTATGATGAAGGTAGGCTGATGGCAGGTTCGGCGGTATATCGGCGGCCTTGAAAGATATGTATATCAGCGAATGGTAAAGATGATAAGGAGCGGGAACAGTCATGCATAATGAACTCACAAAACAGGATATCAAAAAGATGGAGGAAGAGATCGAGTACCGGAAACTGGTGGTGCGTAAGGAGGCGCTTGAGGATGTCAAGACGGCCAGAGCCCACGG
Source organism: Lachnospiraceae bacterium (assembly GCA_014804485.1). Classification (GTDB taxonomy): domain Bacteria; phylum Bacillota; class Clostridia; order Lachnospirales; family Lachnospiraceae; genus UBA3282. Next base: position 94,579 of record JAAUZT010000012.1, on the reverse strand, counting down.
TGATTTAAGCGAGAACTTCGAGTATCATGCGGCGAAGAAGGTCAAGAATCAGAATGAAAGCCGTATTCGTTATCTGGAAAGAATGATTAAGACGGCGGTGATCGTCTCTGACGAATCGGCGGAGGATGAGGTCGGCATGAACAATACGGTGGAAGTCTGGTTCGAGGAGGATGATATCGTAGAGAAGTATAAGCTGGTTACCACGGTCCGCGGCAATTCCTTAGAAGGGCTGATCAGTACGGAATCGCCTCTGGGCAAAGCGCTGCTTGGACATAAAGTGGATGACAGAGTCTATGTGGAGGTGAATCCGGGGGCAGGATATTATGTGGTTGTGAAATCAATCGAGAATACCGTCGATGACGGGAGTGATAAATTGAGGAGTTTCTGAGTTGGTATTTTAATAGGGGAAACGGACAAGTGTCATAAACGGGACATCCCCCGCATATATCATACAAAAGCCTATATGTACATGCAGTTGCATGGGCATGTGCATATGGCGTGCGTGACAGCAGCATGCTGCGGTGCAGACCGCACACGGATCTGCTGCGCGACAGTAGGCTGGATGGTGCGGGAGGAAAAGGCATGTATGAGATGAAGACGGCAGCGGAAGTGCTCCGGCTGCTTGGGACGGACAAGGATAACGGGCTCGGACGCAGAGAGGCGTTGGAGCGCAAGGCAAAATACGGGGCGAACAGACTGAAGGATCAGGAGAAGAAGAGCGTGGGACAGATGATTCTGGAGCAACTCAACGATCCGCTGATTCTGATTCTTGTGGTGGCGATGGCGATCTCTCTCATGCTGCATGAAATAGGGGACGCGATCATCATTGTCACAGTGGTGATATTAAATGCAACGGTCGGCATTATTCAGGAGGGCAAGGCAAGCAGGGCGGTGGAAGCGCTTAAGAAAATATCATCCCCTCAGGCTGTCGTCTTGCGTGACGGGAAGCGGACCAAAATACCGTCCGAAGATCTGGTGCAGGGTGATATTGTGCTGTTGGAAGCGGGAAATATGATCCCAGCAGACTTGCGATTGATTGATACACAGGGCGTATTCATAGAAGAGTCTACCCTCACAGGAGAGTCTGTGGCGGTAGAGAAGGATGCAAATCATACGGTGGAAATACAGGGCGACAACAGCCACGCCAATATGGCATATATGTCTACTTATCTGACGAAAGGACGGGGTAAAGGGGTGGTGGTTGCCACCGGTATGGACACGAAGATCGGTCACATTGCGGATATGCTGCATAGCAGCAGCGAGAAGCTGACGCCGTTGCAGGTTAAGTTGGGAGAACTCGGCAAGGTACTGAGCTTTCTGGCGGTGGGTATCTGCGTATTTCTGTTTATTGTTGCTGTATTGCAGAAGCGTGATGTGGGGGAGATGCTTCTTACTTCCGTATCGCTTGCGGTAGCGGCTGTGCCGGAAGGGCTTCCGGCTATTGTGACCATCGTACTCGCACTGAGTGTATCCCGTATGGTGCGTGCCAAGACCATCGTGCGCAAGCTGTCTTCGGTGGAGACGTTGGGAGCCGTTGAGGTGGTCTGCTCCGATAAGACAGGTACACTGACTCAGAACAGGATGACGGTGACGGAGTGTTATGTGGAAGGACGGCTTGTCACGCAGGAAAACTTACCGGACTTCTTTGCAGCAGCTGTAGGAGGGCAGAAGGCGCAGGAAGGAGAGTCTCGACAGGCGGATACGGGACTTGCCGGGGGCACGGAACGCAGACATTTTATGCTGGGCTGTCTGCTGTGTAATGACGGAGTTTTGGTCGGGGAGGAACGAATCGGAGATCCGACGGAGCTGGCTCTTCTGTATATGGCTAAGGCGTGTGGCGCGGATATAGAAGAATGCAGGGAAAGGTATCCGCGTGTGGCCGAGAAGGGGTTTGATTCGGAGCGCAAGATGATGACCACGGTGCATCGGGAAAATGGGGAGATAATTTCCTATTCTAAGGGAGCGGCGGAGCGGATTCTCGACGGTTGTGACCGAACTTACAGACATGGGCAGTTAACCGACATGAACCAGGCGGATAAAGAGGCGGTAGTCAGGGTGCAGAAGCAGCTGATGGGGGAAGGCAGGCGTGTGCTGGCGATCGCCATGGAGACAAGCGGCAGTATGCGGGAACAGGGAATGATCTTTCTGGGACTCCTCAGCATGCAGGACCCGGTCAGACCGGAGGCGGTACGTGCGGTAGCGGACTTCGAGCAGGCGGGCGTGTCCACGGTCATGATCACCGGCGACCATCCGGACACGGCATACTCTATTGCGAAAGAGCTGGGAATTGCCGACAGTCCGCAACAGTGCATCACCGGCAGAGAGTTGGATCACATGAAGGACAATAGTTTCCTGCAAAGGCTGCAGCAGATTAAAGTTTTTGCCAGAGTGACACCTGAGCATAAGGTCAGGATCGTAGAGGGGTATCGGACGCTCGGTAAGACGGTGGCGATGACGGGAGACGGCGTCAATGATGCGCCTTCTCTGCAGGCGGCGGATATCGGCATTGCCATGGGGTTAAACGGAACGGACGTGGCACGCGGCGCGGCGGATTTTGTGCTGATGGACGATAACTTTGCCACCATACATACGGCCATCAGAGAAGGCCGGGGAATCTATGAGAATATCAGAAAATCCGTGCTTTTCCTGCTGTCCTCCAATCTGGGAGAGATCATTACAATGCTGCTCACCATCGTGGCAGGGCTGCCGAGCCCGCTTAAGGCGAGTTTTATTTTGTGGATCAATATGATCACGGATTCCCTTCCGGCGCTGGCGCTGGGAGTGGACGATAATGAAGGGGAGAGCCTGATGCGTGAGAAACCGCGCAGGCGTGGAGAATCCCTTTTTGCAAAAGGAGGACTGCTCTGCGTTATCTGTTACGGGTTGGTGATCGGCGGCGTGAGTCTGGCGGCTTTTCTGAAAGTACCCTATGACAGAATCGTGGCAGAAGGATTACCAGTTAGTTTACATAATGTTGTTGAAGGACTAAGAATATCGCCGGTGCTTGCCAAGGCGCAGACGCACGCTTTTACAGTGCTCGGAATCAGTCAGTTGTTTCACGCCATCGGCATGCGGGATGTGAATCGTTCGGTCTTTAAGATGAATCATAGGAACAATCCGTATATGCTCGGGGCGTTTGCGATCGGTATTGCTTTACAGGTGGCAGTGACGGAGATTACGCCGCTCATTCAGCTGTTCGGAACGGTGCGGCTGGGATTGATGGAGTGGCTGCAGCTGATTGCGCTTTCTGCGACACCGCTGATCGTTCATGAGTTGTTGGTGGCGGTGAGCAGGGTAAGAACGCACGAGACACAGGAGAAACCGGAAGGGCAAATATCGGAAATTGCAGCCTGATAAAATCGAGCCTGATTTGCTAACAAAGTGCCTGTAGCGCCAGCAACAGGAGAAACAGTCCGCTGAGCCATGATAAGTCTATGCGCAGAACGGTAGATGCCAGAAGCCCGACGCCGTATCCGGCGGCAAAGAGGAGCAGGTTAAAGATCGCCGCCAGAAGAAAGAGCGTGGCAAGAGGAAGTGTTCCCGTGGTAAAAGCCATGCCGGCGAGAACGCTGTCCAGCGAAAGAGCAAGGGACAGCAGAAGAGCCTCTTTTGAGCTTAGGAACTGAAGATCTTCCTGATTGGCATCCTCCGGCGACAGGTATACGGTGAAGATAATATTGAGCTGCTTGATCTTACAGCCCCAGTTTCTTGTGAGACTGGGGTATTTGCGTGCCAGAAGGCGAAGCAGACTCTCGAACAGCTTGCTGCATCCTAAGAATGCCAGAACGGTAAAAGAAAAAAAGGGCAGGACTGCTTGCGGGAAAAGAAGGAAAATATAGGAACCGATGCGGTTGGCAGCAGTGATAAAGGCGGCGGGAACGCAGATGAGGATGAGATAGGCGGGTAGCTTGATCCGTACCCGGCGGGTTCCGTAGGTCAGCCCGGCAGTCAGTGAATCGATGGACACGGCAGTCAGAAAGAGCAGCAGTGCCGCAACAGTAGAAGACATGAAACAGTTCACCTCGGTCAGAAAATACTTTACCGTATATTGTATGGAAAAAAGGGTCAGAGTTGCTGAATTTTATTTACGCCTATCATAAAAAATGGTATGATAAATTACATATAAGGATCTTTTAACGGCTGTATTTCTTTGAGGCAGATTTCTATTGCGGGGTTTTAGGAGGGTATTCTATGGAGCTTATGTTTATCGGTGCCGATCACGAGGTTACGGGCAGCTGCCATTACCTTCGGGTGGGAGAGAAAAATATTTTAGTGGATTACGGTATGGAGCAGGGAACCAATGTCTTTGAGAACTGCGAGCTTCCGGTGGATGCGGCGTTGATTGACTATGTGTTTCTGACGCATGCGCATATAGACCATTCGGGTATGCTTCCTCTGCTGTACGCCAGAGGATTCCGCGGCAATATTTATGCGACGGTGGCTACCTGCGATCTGTGCAGTATCATGTTGCGTGACTGTGCACACATTCAGATGCAGGAGGCGGAGTGGAAGAACCGCAAGGCGAAGAGAAGTGCAGACAATACGGTAATAGAACCTGTCTACACAATGGAAGACGCGGACGGAACGATCAAGAGGCTTGTTCCCTGTGATTATGAGAGTATGGTGACTGTCTGTGAGGGCGTGAAGATCCGTTTTACGGACATCGGACATCTGCTGGGCTCTTCGAGTATCGAGGTGTGGGCGACGGAGGATGGTGTTACGAAGAAGATCGTCTTTTCGGGAGATATCGGCAATACGGATCAGCCGCTTATCAAGAGTCCGAAACTGACAGAGGAAGCAGATTACGTAGTTATGGAATCTACTTACGGCGACAGGCTGCACAGCACGGAGAAACCGGATTACATAGGGGAATTGACGAAGATATTGCAGATGACGTTTGACCGTGGCGGTAATGTGGTGATTCCGTCTTTTGCGGTGGGCAGAACTCAGGAGATGCTATATTTTCTGCGCCAGATCAAGGCGGATAGATTAGTAAAGGGACATGAGGACTTCTTGGTTTATGTGGACAGCCCGCTGGCGGTGGAGGCTACCGGAATTTTTCAGAAGAATGAACATGAATGTTTCGATGAGGCAGCGATGGAACTGGTCAGACAGGGAATCAATCCCATTACTTTTCCGGGGCTTCGTCTGGCGATCACCAGCGACGAGTCCAAGGCGATCAACTTCGAGAACAGCCCCAAGGTGATTATATCCGCTTCAGGCATGTGCGAGGCGGGGCGTATCAGACATCATCTGAAGCATAATCTTTGGCGGCCGGAATGTACGATCCTGTTCGTAGGTTATCAGGCCATCGGCACACTGGGCAGGGCGATCGTAGAAGGTGCCACGGAAGTGAAGCTGTTTGGAGAACTGATTGAGATTCGTGCGCAGATCATGAAACTGATCGGGATGAGCGGACATGCGGATAAGAACGGACTGCTTAACTGGATCGAGGGCTTTCAGGAGAAACCGCATAAGGTGTTCGTGGTGCATGGCGAAGACAGCGTCTGTAAACTGTTTACGGAATGTCTCAAGGTGGAGCATGGAATAGAGGCTTACGCGCCTTACAGCGGAACACGATTTGACCTGATAAGCGGCTCCTTCATCTACGAGGCTGCACCGGTTGCAGTGAAGAAGAAAGTCCGCGGTATTTCCGATGTATTTGCGAGACTGCTTGCGAGCGGGCAGAGACTTATTGCGGTTATCCATAAGAATGAAGGCGGAGCGAATAAGGATCTGGCGAAGTTTGCGGATCAGATTAATTCGTTGTGTGATAAGTGGGATAAAACATAAGAAGATTTTTCGAAGTTGAGAGGGCACGTTTTCGATACAAGGGTTTAGATAGGAATGCNGTTTACATAATATAGGAAATAGAAAGAAGAGGACTGGNCAGATATGAGTGCAGCAGANCACATTTTTATNAATATGTGTAAGGATATCCTGNAGAACGGGACGAGTACGGAGGGGGAGAAGGTGAGGCCCCNCTGGGAGGACGGGACGCCGGCTTATACNGTGAAGAAGTTCGGGGTNGTGAACCGGTATGATCTGTCACAGGAGTTTCCGATTATGACGCTTCGTAAGACGGCGCTTAAGAGTGCAACGGATGAGATGTTATGGATCTGGCAGCAGAAATCNAATAATGTCAANGATCTGCACAGCCATATCTGGGATGAATGGGCGGATGAGGACGGNTCCATCGGCAAGGCATANGGCTATCAGATGGGAGTGAAGCATCAATATAAAGAGGGGANGATGGATCAGGTAGATCGTGTGATCTATGATCTGAAGAACAATCCTTTCAGCCGGCGTATCATGACGAATATCTATGTGCATCAGGATCTGCACGAGATGAATNTGTATCCTTGCGCTTANAGNATGACTTTNAANGTGACACAGAAGAAGGGGNATGATAAACTGACATTGAACGCAATNTTAAATCAGCGNTCGCAGGACGTGCTNGCCGCCAACAACTGGAATGTGGTGCAGTATGCGGTATTAGTGCATATGCTGGCGCAGGTGTGTGACATGGAAGTGGGAGAATTGGTACATGTGATTGCGGANGCGCATATTTATGACAGGCATATTCCGATCATAGAAGAACTGATCGCCAGACCGGTTNATGACGCACCGGTTTTCCGGTTAAATCCTGAAGTCAGGGATTTCTACGAATTTACCAGAAATGACGTGAGTGTGGAAAACTATGTTACCGGTCCGCAGGTCGAGAATATACCGATTGCAATATAAAAAATCGAGCTACGCTCGATTGCGAGATTTGNTTCGCGAACTCGAAAAGAATGGAGAGAATTCTTATGAACTTAATTGTAGCAGTAGATAACAATTGGGCCATTGGCTGTAAGAACAGCCTGCTTGTCAGTATTCCGGCGGATCATAAGGCGTTTAGGCAGGAGACTACGGGCAAGGTTGTGGTGCTCGGCAGGAAGACGCTGGAGACTTTTCCGCAGGGTATGCCGCTTAAGAACCGCACTAATATTATTTTGTCCACGAATCCGGATTATCAGGTGAAGGATGCAGTCATCGTACATAGTAAGGAAGAACTTCTTGAGAAGTTAAAAGACTATCCGAGCGAGGATGTCTATATCATCGGCGGTGAGAGTGTGTACCGTATGATGCTGCCCTACTGTGACGTGGCGCATGTGACGAAGATCGATCATGTATATGAGGCGGATGCTTATTTCCCGAATCTGGATGAAATGAAAGAGTGGGAGATTACGGCGGACAGCGAGGAGCAGACATATTTTGATATCGCCTATGAGTTTGTAAAATATGAGCGGAAGAAATAATTTTAAAGGAAGGGTGGGCTGCTTACCCTATGTCTGTCAGACGATACGATGTGACATAGGCAGGACGGCGCATGAATGAGGGATAGGATGTATGGGACAGGACACTGTTAAGACGGCAAACAAAGGGGAAGAGGTTTCTACGTTATTACAGGCGAAGAAGCAGTTGGAACAGAAGAATATCGAGNTGCAGGAAGCAATCAGCGCGGCNGAGAANGCNAACGGNGCGAGAGATATCTTTCTGGCNAATATGTCNCATGAGCTGCGTACACCGATNAATACGATTCTGGGACTGAATGAGCTGATCATTCGGGAGAGTCAGGATGAGGCGATTAAAGAGTATGCGCTGGACATCAGACAGGCGGGGAATATNCTTCTCACGATGGTCAGTGACATATTAGATTACACTAAGCTGGAAGCGGGACAAATGTCGTTGATGGACGGGATCTATGATATCAGTTCGCTTTTAAACGACCTGATCAACGGAATATCCCTTCAAATGCGCAAGAAGAAGCTGGACTTGAAACTNGANATTGCCGATGACATTCCGCATAAATTNTCGGGAGACGAGATCCATATCCGCCAGATCATAGGCAATCTTTTGACCAATGCCGTGAAATATACGGAGAAAGGTACGGTTACGCTCCACCTTGGCTGGAAAAGGATTGCGGAAGACGAGATTGAAATAGATATCGCGGTGGCGGATACGGGAGTCGGGATCAAAGAAAATGATATACCCAGGCTGTTTGGCGTGTTTCAGCGGATGGATTCTACAGTCAGAAGTAAGAATGAAAGAACCGGGCTNGGACTTGCGATTACCAACCGGCTGGTTAAGATGATGGGCGGAGAACTGCAGGTGCAGAGCACATACGGCAAAGGATCAACGTTTTCATTTACATTTGTACAGAAGGTGGTGGACAATGCGCCGTTAGGTGATTTCCAGAAACAGTATTATGAAAGTCTGCACAGCACCGAGAATTACAACCAGAAGTTTATAGCGCCCATGGGCAGGATCATGATTGTCGATGATAATGCCATGAATCTGGCGGTGGCGCAGGGACTGCTCAAACAGACCAGACTGCAGATCGATGTGGCGGGCAGCGGAGAGGAATGTCTGGAGCTTTTGAAGCGTAAGACGTATCACCTGATCTGCCTGGATCATATGATGCCCGTAATGGACGGTGTTGAGACTCTGCACATGATCAGGGCGATGGAAGGGAACCCGTCTGCGGAGATTCCGATTATTGCACTGACGGCGAATGCGGTGGCCGGAGCAAGAGAGTTCTACCTGAAGGAAGGTTTTCAGGATTATCTGACAAAACCGATCGATGCCGATAAGTTTGAGAATATGCTGATCGAGTATCTGCCTGAAAATGTAGTCTATCTGACACAGGGCGAGCATATAGAGAGGGATTTCGAGAAAGAAAATGCGGAGATGGCGCTGGATGTCAGAGAGAGCCAGCTCTATGTGATCGGATTCAACATCCGCAACGGACTCAAATACATGGGCGGGGATAAGGCGCTTTACGGTAAGGTACTCCATGATTTCCATCTGATCTTAACGGAAAAGGAAGACGCGCTGCGGGATTTCCTGAAAAAGGGAGACATGCACGGATACTCGATTATTGTTCACTCCCTGAAAGGCAATGCGCGGAATGTGGGTGCTGACGGTCTCGCGGACGAAGCTTTCGAGTTAGAGAAAATGAGCAAAGCCGGACGCAGGGAGGATGTGGAGGTACGCTCCCCGATCCTGTTCAACATGATGAAGAATATGCGTAACGGGCTGAAAGCATATCTGGACAACGAGGCGAAGGAGGAAGAGGAAAGCCGGCAGCCCGAGAGTCAGGAACAAAAGACGATCTCGGAGGACGAATGGAAAAAGGCGCTTAAGGAGCTTGCAGGCCGTCTGGATGACTTCGATGGGGACAGTGTTAATGAGAAGCTTGAAGAGCTGAAGAAATATGACAGACCGGAGTCGGATAAGAAGATGCTTCGCCTGTGTGAGAAGGCGGTCAAGGATTACGCATATGACGTTGCACTGGAAGTCGTAAATGCCGTGTTGTAAGGCAATTCGTGTCTTGACTTTTGGGGATAAAGGTATAATATAGTAAAGGAAAATATAGGTCGTACGGCGTGAGAGAACGGATATCACAATGCGCTACGAGGCAGAAGGAGTAAGGAAAATGGAAAAGAAGAATATTGACTGGGCAAACCTCGGATTCGGTTATCAGGAGACGGACAAGAGATTTGTCGCTAATTATAAGAATGGCGCATGGGATGAGGGAGCTCTTGTCTCTGATGCGAATATTTCCATCAATGAGTGCGCGGGCGTACTGCAGTATGCACAGACATGTTTTGAGGGAATGAAGGCATATACGACGGAGGACGGCCGTATCGTGACTTTTCGTCCGGATCTGAATGCACAGCGTATGGAAGACAGTTGTAAGAGGCTGGAGATGCCGGTATTTCCTAAGGAGCGTTTCGTGCAGGCGGTGGTTGATACGGTAGCGGCAAACGAGGCGTATGTACCGCCCTACGGTTCCGGCGCAACTCTTTATATCCGTCCGTATATGTTCGGCAGCTCTTCTGTGATCGGCGTAAAACCGGCGGAAGAATATCAGTTCAGAGTATTTACGACACCGGTGGGACCTTACTTCAAAGGCGGCGTGAAACCGTTAACGATCAAAGTAAGTGACTTCGACCGCGCAGCGCCGCATGGCACGGGACATATCAAGGCAGGTTTAAATTATGCCATGAGTCTGCATGCCATCATGACGGCACATGAGGAAGGGTACGATGAGAATATGTATCTCGATGCGGCGACAAGAACCTATGTGGAGGAGACGGGCGGTGCCAATTTTCTGTTCGTGACGAAGGACAATAAGGTCGTAACGCCGAAATCTAACAGTATTCTGCCTTCCATCACGAGACGCTCACTGATGGTAGTTGCGAAAGATTATCTCGGGTTGGAAGTGGAAGAGAGAGCGGTTCCTTTTGAGGAAGTGAAAGAGTTCGCGGAGTGTGGTCTGTGCGGTACTGCGGCAGTGATCTCTCCGGTAGGTAAGATTGTAGATCACGGCAAAGAGATTGCATTACCCAGCGGCATGAGCGAGATGGGACCGATTACGAAGAAGCTGTATGATACACTGACAGGCATACAGATGGGACGCATCGAGGCGCCTGAAGGATGGATTCGTGTGATCAAATAATAGAAATAGAAGATACGAGGGGAGAGGGATTAGGTTGAGATGCTTTCGGCACGCAATTTAATCCCTTTTCGACGACGTAGATTTTGCGATAAAAAGAAAGTTGGACGGGAAATGAATACGGATATACGGCAAAGATACCCCTATTTGTATGAGACACATCTGCATACGTCGGAAGCCAGCGCCTGTGCAAGAAGTACAGGTAAAGAGATGGCAAGAGCATGTAAGGAGTACGGTTATACAGGCATCTTCGTGACGGATCATAACTGGGGAGGCAATACTGCCATAGACAGAGGACTTCCGTGGGAAGAATGGGTGGAGGCTTTCGGGCAGGGGTATGAACACGCCAAGACGGAGGGAGACCGGATCGGTCTGGATGTTTTCTTCGGTTATGAGGCTGGATACTGCGGTACTGAATTTCTCATATACGGTATAGATACGGCTTGGATGAAAGCACATCCCCAGCTGCAGGAGGCGGGTGTGGAGGAGCAGTACAGGCTTGTGCATGGGGCCGGAGGGCTCGTGGTGCATGCCCATCCTTACAGAGAGGCAGATTATATTCGAGAGGTTCGCCTGTATCCCGAGTGGGTGGACGGAGTGGAAGGGGTCAATGCGGCGCATTCTAATTCTCATAGTAAGGGGCATGCCCATCCGGAGTATGATGCGAGGGCAATAGCATATGCCTGTGCGAATAAGCTGCCTATGAGTGCGGGATCGGACATTCATAACACACAGCTGTTCGGCGGCGGCGTTGCTTTCCGGAGAAGACTGGCATCGGCAGAAGATTATATTAAGGCGATCCTTACCGGGGAAGACTATGTACTGACCGACGGAGAGAAGTGGTATGACCGGCTGGGAAATATTATATGATGAGAATGTCAGTTATATGGAAGAAACAATACCCTGCCGGATATGCAATGCGGGACAGATATGAAATATGTGACATTATAGAAAGAATAGAGTAACTATTCAGTACAGGGCGAAGCATTTACTGCTGAGACCATAAGAATATGATTCGACGAGCGAAATCCCATTGTCAAAGACAATTTAGGGTGGATTTTGCATCGTAACTGTGAAGGTACTGAACAGTTACAGAATAGGAAATGTATGATAGGAAGCAGATTAAGAAGACCGGCAGGACTCCTGCTGGCAGCAGGTATATGTCTGAGCGCTTTAAGCGGGTGTGGTGACAGCGAAGGGGTCGGAACAAAGGTTGTTCTGACCACCGGATTTAATAAGGATGAGATTTTCCGGATAGAGACGAGCGCCTGTACACTGCCGGAGATCATGGTATATCTAACGAATATCCAGAACCGCTACGAGAGTGTATATGGCTCGGAAATCTGGAATACCAATGTGGATGGTGTGACACTGGAGCAGAATGTGAAGGATATTGCGCTGGCGCAGATCGCACAGATCAAAACCATGAATCTGATGGCCGGGAGGTATGAAGTAGAGTTAAGCGATGAAGAAAAGGCACAGGCGGAGAATGCGGCGAACGCTTATTACAGTTCCCTTAACAGTACTGAGATAGATCTGATGGACGTGTCGGAGAAGACGATCAGCGAATTGTACAGAGAATTTGCGCTGGCAGAGAAGGTGTATCAATATACGATCAAGGATATTAATCCGGAGATCAGTGATGATGAGGCGCGAACTATCACGGTACAGCATATTCTCATTAAGACTTATGCGCTGGACGGCACGGGGAAAAAGATAGAGTATACGGTGCAGGCGAAGCAAAATGCTTATCGCGAGGCGTGTGAAGTGCTGGAACTGGCAAAGGAAGGGGAAGACTTTGACGAGCTGATCCGCAAGTACAGCGAAGACGATAAGGGAACCTATTCCTTCGGCAAAGGAGAGATGGGAGAGACATTCGAGACGGCGGCTTTCAATCTGGGTAAGGATGAGATCAGCGATATTGTGGAGACGGAGTTTGGCTATCATATCATCAAGTGCCTCAATACTTTTGATAAGGATGAGACGGATGCCAACAAGGTCAAGATCGTGGATCAGAGACGGGCGGAGGCTTTCGGACAGGAGTACGATGCCTATGTGGAAACATTGACCAGAAATCTGAACGAAGAGTTGTGGGACAGTGTAGGGTTTATTCACGATGAGAATGTTAAGACGATGGACTTTTTTGAGGTGTATTCGCAGTATTTCGGAGATTAGAATGGAGTTTAGAAAAAGTTTAGAATTGCCGGAAACCGCATATTAGCTGGATAAAACAATTATTATTAGCACTCGTTGCGGACGAGTGCTAATTTTTTCTTGACTTCTGAATATGGGCGTATTAAACTATGCACTAGGTGATAAATTCCAAGTGAAGGGATTTGTGTAATTACAAAGCAGCTTGAAAGCAGAGACTGTTTTGATTGTACGATTATGAAGAAAGGGATGTGAAAAAATGGCAGCAAAACATGGTAATTTATCAATCAACAGCGACAATATTTTCCCGATTATCAAGAAATGGTTATATTCAGATCATGATATCTTTTTCCGTGAACTGATATCCAACGGTTGCGATGCGATCACGAAATTAAAGAAACTGGATATGATGGGCGAGTATGCGCTGGCAGACGACTATAAGGCAAAAATTCAGGTGATCGTAAATCCTGAGGAAAAGACCCTGAAATTTATAGATAACGGTATCGGTATGACGGCGGCCGAGGTGGAGGAATACATCAACCAGATCGCTTTTTCCGGTGCAACGGACTTTATCGAGAAGTATAAGGACAAGGCAAACGAGGATCAGATTATCGGTCATTTCGGTTTGGGATTTTACTCGGCGTTCATGGTGGCGGACGAGGTACACATAGACTCGTTGTCTTATCAGGACGGCGCGCAGGCGGTTCATTGGGAGTGCGACGGCGGCACGGAATTCGACATGGAGGAAGGCACGAGAACCGAGGTCGGCACGGAGATCACGCTTCATATCAACGAGGACTGCTTAGAATTCTGCAACGAGTATAAGGCGAAAGAAGTGATTAAGAAGTATTGTTCCTTCATGCCCACAGAGATCTATCTGTCCAAGGCGAATACTACGGAGACACAGATCATCAAGGTAGACGAGAAACTGGATACGGATGAAGTTGTAGAGGAGATCGCAAAAGAAAAAGAAGAGGACGAGCAGAAGTTAAAGATTAAGAAGCGTCCTGAACTGCTCAATGAGACGCAGCCCCTTTGGACGAAGCACCCGAATGAGTGCACCAGAGAGGAGTATCTGGAGTTTTACCGCAAGGTATTTCAGGATTACAAGGAGCCTCTGTTCTGGATTCATTTGAATATGGATTATCCTTTCAATATGAAAGGTATTCTCTATTTCCCGAAGATCAATATGGAGTATGAGTCCATAGAGGGAACGATCAAATTATATAACAATCAGGTGTTTATCGCAGATAACATTAAGGAGGTTATTCCGGAGTTCCTGCTTTTGCTGAAGGGTGTGATCGACTGTCCGGACTTGCCGCTTAACGTATCCCGAAGCGCTCTTCAGAATGACGGTTTCGTAAAGAAGATCAGCGAGTATATCACAAAGAAAGTGGCTGATAAGCTGTCCGGCATGTGCAAGACCGAGAAAGAGGAGTACGAGAAATATTGGGATGATATCAGTCCCTTCATCAAGTTCGGATGCCTGAAAGACGATAAATTCTGCGAGAAGATGACAGATTATATCCTCTTCAAAAATCTGGACGGTGTCTATATGACGCTGCCGGAGTGTCTCGAGGTCAATAAGATCGATCCTGACGAAGCCGGAGAAGAAGGTGAGACAGCTGCGGACGGTGATAGGGCAGAGACGGAAAACGGCAATGCTGTGGACGAGAACGGTGAAAAGGTGGAAGCCGAGGTGGTAGATGAGAGCGAAGAATCTGTCGCGGAGGATGAGGAAACCGAGGAAGAGAAGAAAGAGAAAGTCATATACTATGTGACGGACGAGAAGCAGCAGAGCCAGTATATCAATATGTTTAAGGCTGCCAAGATGGATGCCGTGGTATTGACACACAATATCGACCAGCCCTTTGTGTCTCAGTTGGAGGCTAAGAACGAGGGAATCAAGTTCCAGAGAATCGATGCGGATCTGACGGACGTATTTAAGGCGAAGACTTCCAAGAAGGCTGAGAAAGAGATGGAAGAGCAGGCGGAAGAAATTGCTAAGCTGATGAAGAAGGTTCTGAAAAAGGATGCCATCAAGATCAAGATCGAGAAGCTGAAAAACAAGAAGATTTCATCCATGATCACATTGTCTGAGGAAAGCCGCAGAATGCAGGATATGATGAAGATGTATTCTATGCAGGGTATGGACATGGGTATGTTCGGCAAGGAAGGCGAGACGCTGATTCTGAATGCGAACCATCCGCTGGTACAGTATGTCTTAGAACATCAGGACGGCGAGAATGTGAAGATGATCTGCGAGCAGCTCTATGATCTGGCGCTGTTGCAGCAGGCTCCGCTTGAGCCCGAGGCAATGACGAAGTTCGTGGCAAGAAGCAATGATATTATGATGTTGTTGACAAAATAAGTTATGTAAACTTAATGTGTGAGGGGAAAAGGCAGTTTGACGGCTGTCTTTTCCCCTTATTAAGATGAAAGGCATAATCCTTTAACCCGGCTCCGCGATTCTGCTCACGCCCACATAGATCTCTGAAATCTTATACCATGTGGGATAATCCACAATACCGGTCTGAGGCAGATTAAAAACCCCCTGGAAGGTGCGGACCGCATTGGCTGTATTAGTACCGTAGATACCGTCCGCCGTGATACGCGGGATGGCGGGATAGTTCTGGGCGATACGGTTGAGCTGCTGCTGAATCTGCAGTACTTTGTCTCCGGAAGCGCCTACGTTCAAATTATATCCGGGCCATGAAGAGGGTACGCCGGAGACGGCTACGGCGGTGTTGATATACATGTCGCTGCCGTAGTAGTAACGGATGATCTCGATGGGGGTATATCCTTCATCACCGAGGTACTTAGATCCCCATTGGCTCAAGCCGCTGCAAGTCACATTCTTGCCGTCGCAGTAAGAGGTAAAAATAGGCTGGCGCACGCCGGGGCGGGAGAGGTAATTGGCGAAGATGGAATCCACCAGTCTGTCAATGTTGGAGTATATATTCCTGCCGTAAATCCATTTCTGGTCATAGGCGGTGGAGGATGTGATGGTGAAGTTATATCCTTTGTTGCGATACCACTCCGTATAAACCCTGTTCAGCGTAAAGGACATGATGGCAAGGGTGTTGGCATAGATCGCACTTTCGGGCCAGGTGGCATATATCTCGGATGAGACCACGTTTTTAATATAATCCCGGTAACGCACATAGTAGTTGGCCGCGGTGGAGTCGGAAGGAACGCCGTCGTGAACGATAATATATTCGGGAATGACAACGCGGCTTAAGACGATCTCGCCGGACTCATCCATGGGTTTGATTTCGTCTTCGGGAATTTTCGGCGGGTAGTCCCCGTACAGTGTGTGGTCGGGTATTGTGATCGTCTCGGAGTCTTCCTGCGCAATTTCGGTGGGAGTCATCTCGATATTCTGCACCGCTGTCACATCGGGAAGAACTTCTACACCGGACACGGTTACCGGTTCATAGCCCGGAGCGGTAATATTCAGCGTATATTCGGCGTAAGGCATAGGTGAGTTGGGTGTCAGACTGTATTCAAGCGGCGGTGCGTCTAACGATATGGTATCTGTCTGACCGGAGGAATCCGTAGTCAGTGTTTCCAGTGTACTGTTCGGCTCTCCGGTATAAGAAATGGTTATGTTGGCATTCCGGATCGGTATCAGCCCCACATCGGCAGTAACGTTGATTTGCAGACTGCCCCGTGCCGTACCTTCGGACTGCATGCTTTTTAAGATGGGCTCTTCCATAGAAAACCTCGTAATATTCTCTTCCTAATATAGTATGCGGCAGGAAATAAAAGGTACTGGTTGCGACGGACGCAAATAAAATGCGCCCGCCCTTGCGCTGACTGCTATATAAATGGTATAATTTTAATAACTATGTAGAAAGGCAGAGCAGAAACGTGAGACAGGTAATAGAAGAGATACTAAACGGAAAATTCAATTTTGATAACGGTTCTCTGGACTTTTCCTGTCCCCGTATTGAGATATCACTGCATGCCGACGAAACGGCGGAAGGTTCCTTTACGGTGTACGGTCCGGTGGGGCGTATGACAGAAGGTTATGCGGTATCTTCTGATCTGCGCATGGAGTGTGTGACGCAGTCCTTTAGCGGCAGTCAGGATGAGATTCACTATCGGTTTGATGCTCACGGGATGGAAGAAGGAGAAGAAGTAAAAGGAGCCTTCAACATCATTTCTAATCAGGGAGAATATTATCTGCCTTTTTCCGTGTCTGTTATGCCCAAGGTGGTTGTTTCCAGTATGGGCAATATCAGGAATCTGTTTCATTTTACCAATCTGGCGAAAAGCAATTGGGAAGAAGCGGTAAAACTGTTTTATTCCGAAGAATTTAAAGAGGTGTTCACGGGCAATGACAGCCAGCATTATGCAGCTTATCAGGGCTTATCGGCAGTCCGGGGCAATGAGCATAATGTGGAGGAGTTCCTGCAGGAGATCAACAAAAAGAGAGCCGTGGAATATATTCCGGAGGAGACGGAGATCAAGATAGAGGATCCGCTGGAGAATACCCGATATGCACTTGTAATCAACAGAAACGGTTGGGGCTATACTTATCTGCAAATCGGGACAGAGGGAGAATTCCTGCGGGTGGAAGAGCGCAACGTGACGGATTCCTCATTTCTGGGCAACATATACAGGGTGTATTATTATATTGATTATGAGAAACTGCATGCAGGCAATAACTATGGCTGCATTTTGCTAATGCAGGAACACAGGACGATCAGAGTTCCGGTTACTGTGGTACTGCACCGGACCGGAAGGAAAGCGCTGGGAATCCATCGGGAAAAGAGACGGCTTACCGTGGAGGTCATGGAATATTATCAGGCATTCCGATTAAAGAAGATCAGCACGAAGACATGGATGGCGGAGACGGGAAAGCTTCTTAGCCGTCTTACGGAGCTGGATGACAGGGATATTACGATCAAACTTTTTCAGGCGCAGATTCTGTTGACGGAAGAGCGCAGCAATGAAGCCAGGTGGATGATCGAAAAGCAGGAGGATCAGGTACTTGCAAGGAGGGAAGAGTTTCCGGAATTGTGGTGTTATTATCTGTATCTCACGACCCTGTACAGTAAGGATGATCAGTATGTGGACGATGTGGCGGCGGAAGTAGCGGAGGTCTACGAGCGCAACAGGGGGAACTGGCGGATCGCATGGCTGCTTCTATATCTGTCGGAGAAGTATGTCACAAGTGCATTCCGCAAATGGGAACTGTTGGAAGAATTGTTTCGGAGCCGCTGTACTTCTCCGGTCATCTATATTGAAGCCTGGAACCTGCTGCGTGCGAATCCGTCCATGCTGCTGAAACTGGAGGAGTTTGAGCAGCAGGTATTATACTATGCGGTCAGACATGATCTCATGAAGGACGAGATCGAGATGCAGATCATATATCTGGCGCAGAAACAGAAAACATATTCAGACGGCATCTTCCGCATTCTTAAGGGCTGTTATGAGAAGAAGCAGGACAATGATATTCTCCATGCAATCTGTACGCTCTTAATCAAGGGAAATCGCTACGGGGAAGCATATTTTGAGTGGTATCGTGCCGGGGTAGAACAGAATCTCAGGATCACCAGGTTGTATGAATATTATATGATGTCTATATCGCTCACATACGATGGTCCGCTGCCCAAGATCGTGCTGATGTATTTTGCGTATCAGAGCGATCTTCAATATGAGATCACGGCATATCTGTATGCCTATGTTTACCGGCACAGAGAGGAAATACCGGATATTTATGTGAATTACGCTGCCGCCATGGAGCGTTTCGTGACAGAGCAGATCGGGAGAGGAAGAATTAATAAAGAGCTTGCATATCTGTATCGCAATATGATTAGTCTGCCAATGATCGATGAAGAGAGTGCGGGGCAGCTTGCCACTTTACTTTTTATGAGGAATATCAAGATAGATTCGGATAAGATCAGGGAAGTGATTCTGGTGTATCCGTACGGAGTGAGCGAGGAGGTATATCCCGTGGTTTCGGGCACTGCACAGGTTCCGGTGTACGATTCCGACTGTAAGATCCTTTTGGGTGACGGAACAGGCAACAGGTACACGGTGAGTGTGGAATATCAGGCGGACAGGCTGATCAGCCCGGCGAAACTGGCGCTTATGATCGCTCCGTTTGTGCGGGATCATTTGGGATATGCAGTCTATGCATGTTTCGAGTATCAGAATACGTTCACTGTACAGGAGGACAATGCAGATCTCTTTGCGCGGCTTGTCGATTCCGACCGGATCAAGGAGAGCATGAAGCGCGAGATCCGCAGGATGCTGGTGCAGTTCTATTACGAAAAAGACCGAATGAGGGAATTGGATGAGTATCTGACGCTTCTTACACCGGAAGACGTAACCAGACATGACCGCAAAGAGATCATCCGCTATATGATCACGAGAGGGATGTATGAGGAAGCCTATCGATGGGTGCGGCGTTACGGACCGTACGGCGTGGAGGCCAAAACACTCGTAAAGCTGTGTAGCCGGTTGCTGGATGAGGAACAGACGCAGGAAGATCCGGTGATGACCGGAGTGCTCCTGTATGTGGTGAAAAAGGGAAAGTATGATGAGAATGTAATGAATTATCTGCTGCGGTATTTCTCCGGAAGTATCAAAGATATGAGGGATGTGTGGAAGGCAGCGTCGGATTTCGGTCTGGACACTTATATGTTGTGCGAGCGGATGCTTGTTCAGATGTTGTACACCGGAGCACATGTGGGAGAGAAGATGGAAATCTTCCGTACCTACAGTAAGGGTGGGGGCAATGAGGAACTGATGGCGGCGTTTCTGTCTCAATGCTGCTATGACTATGCCATCGGAGAACAGATTACGGAACCGTATATCTTCAGGAATGTTTTGCAGCTATATCAGGACGGCGTGTCTTTGCATCTGGTGTGCAAGATCGCCTGTCTGAGATATTATGCGGAGAATAAGGATGCGCAGGATGAGACGGTGCGGCAGATATGCTGTGATTTCCTGCGTGAGCTTGTGGATGAACATATTGTACTGCCGCTTTATAAAGAATATCAGGGGTATATCCCGCAGATGGATGCGTATCAGGATAAGACAATGGTGGAATATCGAGCCAAAGCCGGCAGCAGGGCCGTGATTCATTACGTGATCCAGAGTGAGAACAGCACGGAGAATGAGTATCGCAAAGAAGAGATGAAAAATATGTTTGGGGGCATCTGCGTTAAGGAATTTATTCTTTTCTTCGGTGAGAGACTGCAGTTCTACATCACTGAGGAAATGGACGGTAACGAGCAGCTGACTAAGAGCGGCACGATCAATAAGAGCGATATCGGACAGGATAATTTCGAGAGTCGTTTTACTGTACTCAATGACATTATGATCGGCAAGACTCTGCAGGATTACGATACGGTAGATGACCTGCTCCGGGAATACTACAGACAGGATTATATGACAGATGCGGTATTTGGCATACGCTGACATCATTTTGGTATACGGCCGCGGCAGAAACGTTTTGAAATAGGGGAGAAGCTTCATGTTTTTAGAGCGGAAAGAGGAAGGTAAACTGCATAAGGGAAGTGTACTGGTGGGCTATGATCTGGGGGAGAAATATTCTCAGATCAGCTATTGTGTCTACGGTCAGGAGGAAGCTACCACGATCGCAACGGTGGTGGGAACGAAGCAGTATAATATTCCGACAATGTTATGTAAACGAGAGGGAGTCAATCAGTGGTTCTATGGCAAGGATGCCGTGAAGAATATGGATGAAGAGGGAATGCTTCCGGTAGAAGGGCTTCTGGGTCTTGCCAGAAAAGGCGACAAAATTGAATTGGACGGAGAGTCCTACGATCCGGTGGCGCTGCTCACACTATTCCTGAAACGCAGCATGACGCTGATGAACTTTATTGCGACTATAGAGAAGATTGATGCGATCATGTTTACGGTGGATGAGTTGGATGATAGAATGGTGGAAATCCTGTCTCAGGCATCAGTGAATCTGGGATTGAAGACACCGCATATTTATTTTCAGAGCCACACGGAGAGCTTCTATGCTTTTATGCTGCATCAGCCGCCCGAATTATGGAATTATCAGGCGATGGCGTGTGAGCATGATGGTGTGCGTCTCAAAATCTACCGCATGGAATGCAATAAACGTACAACGCCGATTGTGGTTCTGATCGAGGAACAGATATATGAGACACTGGTTATTCCGGAAGAGACGGAAGAGGAAGCAGTCAGAGAAGATGCCTATCACATGGCGGATGAACGGTTTCTTGGTATCCTGCGTAAAATGTGCGAGGGGAGGATCATATCTTCCGTCTATCTCCTCGGAGACGGGTTTCGGGCAGAGTGGGATAAGCAATCTATACAATTTCTATGCCATAATAGGAGAGTTTTTCGCGGAAACAACCTTTTTAGCAGAGGTGCATGCTATGGATTGCAGGAGAAACTGGATCCGAGCGAAGCGGGAAGTAGGCATGTGTTCTTAGGAAAGGACAAGTTGAAATCCAATATCGGCATGAATGTTCTGCGGCAGGGCAGGGAATCTTACTTTGCGCTTCTGGATGCAGGTGAGAACTGGTATGAGGTGCAAAAAGAGTGCGAGTTTCTGCTGGAGGGAGAGAGAGAACTGGAATTTGTGGTTACTCCGCTGACCGGCAAGGACATAGAGACGAGGGTAATACCGTTAAACGGAGGGAATAAAAGTGCTCCTTATACAAGATATCGTATGGAAATGGCAATGAGCGCTCCGGAGATGGTACAGATCAAGGTGACCGATATGGGATTCGGAGAACTCTTCCCGGCAAGCGGGCAAGTGTGGGAGGAATCTTTAACCGTAGTTTAGTGTGAAGATAATTTACGGCGTATACGAAAGATATGGTGAAATGTTACTATTCACGCCTGCTATACCGCGAGGTGTTTTTTGTGAGTGGAGCAAAGCGGAAGTCACAGAAAACCCGAGGGTAGCAGCGCCAAAATGCGACTTTGGAGCATTTTGTGTGCAGCTGTTACTATGAGCGGCTAGGCCGTGAATAGTAACGGTAAAATACGGAGGATATGAAATACGGCATGGGTCGGATAATTCTTGGGACAGGTATATATAGCAGCAGCCCTTACTTTATGGAGAAATTTTATGTAAACCTATATTCGGTGGAAGAATTGTGTTATCTGTTTGTGGAGAAAGCAGAATTGCTGGATCGGGATGTGATGCGGCGGGATCTGATACAATGGCTGGATGAACAGTGCGGTTTAAGCCAATTGGCGCATACACTTTATTCCCTGCTGAACCAGAATGGTTCCGTCTCTGCTTTTGCGGGAACAATATTGGAGTATGTGGGTCTGTATCCGGCTGAGGTGATAGAGCAGGCAGAGCAGACGATCAGGAGCAATGAGGGGTTAAATCCTTACGAGCGTGGGAAGGCTAAGGCAGATCACATGCTGCAGAGCAGAAAATATTTTATGGCGCTTAGACAATATCACAGTCTGCTCGCACAGATTCCGGAGACCGACAGAAAGCTGAGAGGCAGCATTTATCACAATATGGGAGTGGCATGTGCGCAGATGTTCATGTTCCGGCAGGCGGCAGAGTGGTTCCTGCAGGCATATGAAGCTGACCGGGATTCGGAAAGTCTGGAGTCATATCTGGCAGCCATGCGTATGCGTTGTGAAGATAAGGAGTATATTACTTATATTGCGGAACATCCGGAATACCATGACGCATCCTTACGGGTAGAGCGGAAGATGGAGCGCGCTTCGGGGCAGTTTGAAGGAACGGATGAAAATCGAATGCTTTTTACCTTACAGGTATTTAAAGAAGAAGGAAACAGTACGGCGGGCAGCGAGGTGCAATATTATCAGGAGATTGAGAAACTGACGGACGGGTTGAAAGAACAATACAGAGAGTATGTGTCATAGTGTGAGAAGTATTTCCGGACTTGCGAAGCAGGTCAAGATCACAGCAGAAGCGGCTACGCAGAAATGAGGATTAAAATGGGTTGGCTTAAGAAACTGATTGCGGGATTACGCAGAAGAGATGAAGAAGATTTATATGACGAGGAGTGGGACGATGAGGAAGTTGTCCATCAGGTGGATTATACCAATAAAGAGCAGAGAAACGATTACGTCAGAAACTGTCTGGAACGTATGGCGGATGCCACGAGGGAATTGGAAAACCTGACTTTTGAGTACGATATGGTAACTTCCTATCTGAAGGATATGGAAGAGATTGAGGCGCTTCCGCCGGAGGAGAGCGAACAGCTTAAGGAGTGTGCAAAACGGGTATCACTTCTGCAGGACAGCAAGGCTGATTTCATGGAACGGCCACACCGGATCAGCGATGAGAAATATCAACAGATCGAGCGGATGCTCGATGAGGTGGATGAAGGATATGCGAAGCTGACGGAAGCGGAGGAATATCAGGATCGGATCAAACAGGATCTGAACCGGCTGGATGGTGAGAAGCATGCATATCTGTATCGCAAGAATGAGGTGATGCGGCTGATTGCTGATACCAGAGGCATGGCTATTATATGCGTGGTCGCGCTTGGACTGTGCATCCTGCTCCTGCTTTTTCTGCAGTTTTTCCTGGATATGGACACGAAGGCAGGATATCTTGTAACGGCAGCCGCGGCGGCGTTTGCGATCACGGTGATCTATGTCAAGCATGTGGATGCCAGAAAAGAGCTGCATCGTGTGGAGACAGGGATCAATAAGATCATACTTTTGCAGAATAAGGTGAAGATCAGGTATGTCAACAACACCAATCTGCTGGATTATCTGTATTTAAAATACGGCGTTTCCAGTGCGAAGGAACTGATAGATCTATGGGAAAATTATAAGATTGAACGGGAAGAACGGGAGAAATTCCGTAAGGCGGAGCTGGATTTAGACTATAATGAACAGGAACTGCTGCAAATGCTGAAAAGGTATCAGATTAAAGATCCGGCCGTGTGGCTGCACCAGACAGAGGCCATATTGGATCACAAGGAAATGGTGGAGATCCGCCACAATCTGATCATCCGGAGACAGTCGCTGCGCCGGCGGATGGATTATAATAAAGAGGTGGTAGCGGGCGGTTCACAGAAGGAGATTAAAGATCTGGTGGAGAAATATCCGCAGTATGCCAAGGAGATTATGGCTTCAGTGGAAGAATACGAGAAAAAGTTTGCCAAATAAGGGAATCCGTATGTGGGGTATATGAAATGAACACAGAGATAGAACAAACCTGTGCGCTTGACACCGTCGGTACGGTATCCGGTGGAGCCGCCGAAGGAGGATATACGTGCAACGTACAGCGAGCAATGTAATTGCGAGCGGCACGCTTATCGCAGAGTAAAGTATATATTATAATATAGAAATGGAGAAGAATTATGAGTACAGACAGATATGTAAGTCCGTTATCGGAGAGATATGCGAGTAAGGAGATGCAATACATTTTTTCACCGGATATGAAGTTCAGGACGTGGAGGAAGCTGTGGATCGCGCTTGCGGAGACGGAGATGGAGCTGGGGCTTAGTCAGAACGGGCAGCCTGTTATCACAAAAGAGCAGATTGATGAGCTGAAAGCCCATGCCGAGGATATTAATTATGACGTGGCGAAGGCTCGTGAGAAGGAAGTGCGGCATGATGTGATGAGTCATGTCTATGCGTACGGGCAGCAGTGTCCTAAAGCGGCGGGAATCATTCATCTGGGTGCCACCTCCTGTTATGTGGGAGATAATACGGATATTATCGTGATGACAGAGGCGCTTAAGCTGGTAAAAAAGAAGCTGGTGAATGTGATTGCCGAGCTGGCGAAGTTCGCGGAGCAGTATAAGAACCTGCCGACGCTTGCTTTTACCCATTTTCAGCCGGCGCAGCCTACGACCGTGGGTAAGAGAGCGACTTTATGGACACAGGAGTTCTGTCTGGATCTGGAGGATTTAGAGTATGTGTTGTCTACGATGAAGCTGTTGGGCTCTAAGGGGACAACGGGAACGCAGGCTTCCTTCCTGGAACTCTTTGACGGAGATCAGGAAACGATCGATAAGATTGATCCGATGATTGCTGCGAAGATGGGATTTGATAAGTGTTATCCTGTATCGGGGCAGACTTATTCGCGTAAGGTAGATACGAGAGTGTGCAATGTGCTGGCGGGCATTGCGGCCTCCGCCCATAAGATGTCCAATGATATCAGGCTGTTACAGCATCTGAAAGAGGTGGAAGAGCCGTTCGAGAAGAGTCAGATCGGATCCTCCGCCATGGCGTATAAGCGTAATCCGATGAGAAGTGAGCGCATTGCGTCTCTGTCAAGATATGTGATGATCGATGCACTCAATCCGGCAATCACCTCGGCTACACAGTGGTTCGAAAGGACGCTGGATGATTCGGCGAATAAGAGGCTGTCCATCCCGGAGGCGTTCTTAGCTATCGACGGCATTCTGGATCTGTGTCTGAACGTGGTGGACGGTCTGGTAGTATATGACAAAGTGATTACCAAGCGTCTGATGAGCGAGCTTCCCTTCATGGCGACGGAGAATATCATGATGGATGCCGTGAAGATGGGCGGCAACCGTCAGGAACTGCATGAGAAGATCAGAGAGTTGTCCATGGAGGCGGGCGCTAATGTGAAGCGTGAGGGTAAGGAGAACAATCTGCTACAGCTGATTGCCGACGATCCTGCCTTTAACATGTCGGAGGAAGACCTCTTAAAGACCATGGATCCGTCTAAGTATGTAGGGCGTGCGCCTCTTCAGGTGGAGAATTTCCTGAAGGAGGTTGTGGAGCCGATCCTTGCGGAGAATCGGGAGCTGCTTGGGGTGAAGGCGGAGATTAATGTGTAGAATTCGGGTGTCAAAAGGTGCCTGATAATAGGTGCAGAGGGCAGATAGCACAAGATGTTCTATTGTGCCGCATAGGCTGAAACGAAAGAAAAGTCGGGGTACAAATTGCGTAAGATTAAAGTGTTGACAAAATTAATAGAGATTGGTATTGCAATGCTGCTGCTTTTTGAATCCTCGGCAGTTGTGTTGGCAAACGAAGAGTCTGTCGAGGACGACCGTCGGCTTCTTGCGGATTATGAAGACTATCAGGAGCGGTTACAGGCAATTGAGAGACGGAAGGAGATTGACGAGCATGGTTTCCGGGTGATTGAGAATCAGATCTTTCCGATTGAGACACAGTGCTTCGGCAATGTCTATCTGGTGCCTGCCATGGAAGCGAAGTACCATCGTCTGGCTCTTTTCCTGACGGCGGAGGACGGAACCGTGGTGTACAGAACGGATCAGCTCGCCGCCAACAGTTGGAATATCGGCAGTCTGGAACAGCCGATCCGCGCCATTTCCGCGGTCTCTTTTCAGGATCTGAACAGGGATGGCAGAATGGATATCATACTGATTGCCGACTGCAGGAATAAGACAGGTACATATGCAGTCAAGGATTATAAAGTAGGAGATGTATTATTCCAGAGTGACGAAGGATTCTATCGTGATTATCGCATTTCGGATAAAATCAACCGGTATGGAATGAACAAGAGCGCGGAGAGCATTATCGCCTATGTGCGGGACGGTTATTCGACAGAATTTCTCTATACGGCATCGACTAAGGCGGAGCTTCTTAGGAACGGCTTTGTAATCACTGCCGAACAGGATTATTCCAGACAGTTTGAGAAGCTTGGATATCTTGAAGTCATGCCGGGAAGTTACACGATGGCGGAGTTTACCACTTTTATGATCTATCTGGTGAACGAACAGGGGGAGATCGTGTGGAGCTTTCAGCCGATGGGAGATTTCGATAATCTGTATGCACTCAAGGGGATCAGCTGCAGGGACATTGACGGGGACGGCATGAAAGACATTCTGGTGCTGGCGCGTTACAGTAATGCAGGAAATCAGAATAAAGTGGTTGTCTGGTCCGACTATGCAATTTATTATCAGCGCACCGGCGGGTTTGAGACGGATACGGAAGTGAAAAAGAAGGTTCGCTGCAGCGATGAAGACACGGTGGCGGAGCTTGTGGAGAAGGCGAGAGCCTATTGGGGGTGGAGTCCGGAGACATGATAAAGATACTGATTGTGGATGATGAAAAACCGATTCGTGACCTGATCGACATGAATCTGTCGGCGGCAGGATATTACTGCGTCGCCGCAGAGGACGGGCTGGCGGCCATCGATGCGGTTGAGAAGGATACATTTGACCTCGTGCTTTTAGACATTATGCTGCCCGGGGCAGACGGTTATGATGTGATGGAATATATCAGACCTTATAAGGTGCCGGTTATTTTTATTTCGGCAAAGCATGAGGTGAAAGACCGAGTGAAGGGACTTAAGCTGGGAGCAGATGATTATCTGATCAAGCCTTTTGACGTGACGGAGCTTCTGGCCCGGGTGGAAGCGGTGCTGCGCCGATATAATAAGTCGGATAAGAAACTGATCATAGGCGGGATCGAGATCGATATTGAGGCGCGACGGGTGACGCGGGACGGCGATCCGGTGCCGCTTACCAGCAAGGAATTCGATCTGCTGATGCTCTTTGCGGAGAACAGAAATGTGGCGTTGTTCCGGGAGAATCTCTATGAACGGGTCTGGCATGACGAGTACTACGCCAACAGCAGGACGCTGGACATTCACGTGCAGCGCCTGAGAAGGAAACTGGGATGGGAAAGAAATCTCGTGGCGGTTTATAAAATTGGGTATCGTTTAGAGATATAAGGGGTATAACATGAAGTTTTCTCAGAAGCTTTTGTTGTGGACTACGATTATCATAGCCCTTACGCTTGGTTTTAGCGGTTTTTATTTTGTCAATTATGTGTTTGAGACGTCTCTGGAAAGAGAGGTCGGACTGGCGCTGGATGAAAATAATATATTGCGGTTCGCATTTGAGACGGCAGCATTAAATGTGCCTGTCAAATACGATCTGCTGCAGGACAGCTCGGTGGAACAGATCGCTTCTAATCTGGAGACAAGCGGGCAGGGAACAGGGCGGCTTCTGCGGATCTGTGACGAGGAGAAGAATGTGCTCTATGCCGGTGATGGATTCGAAGCGGATGATGAGTTGCTGAACGCGGCGGCGGAGAATCGCTATTCTTACCGTGTGGTTCCTCTTGGGGAGCGGTATTATATCCAGACGCAGAGCGGCATTAACGCGCTCGGCAGATCGTTGTACTTAGAGACGCTGCGGGATGTGACGCAGGTGTTTGAGGAACGGGAGATGGGATTTACGGTCTACAGAAGGCTGACGATCCTTATGTTGCTGTTCGGTATCATGATCATGTATTTTATTGCCTCCCGCCTGACGAAACCGATCAGGCTTCTGGTGCGCGCGACAAAGGAGATGGCAGCAGGTGATTACGGTTACCGTGCCAGAAAGGTCAGTAATGATGAACTGGGCGAGCTGACGCAGGACTTCAATCTCATGTCGGAGGTTCTGGAGGAGACGATCGGACGGTTGGAGGAGGAAGTGCAGGCGAGGGAAGATTTTGTGGGCGCTTTTGCACATGAGCTTAAGACGCCGCTTACATCCATTATCGGTTATGCGGACATGCTTCGCTCCAGAAAGCTGGATGAGGAGAAGAGTCTGCTGTCGGCGAATTATATTTATACGGAAGGCAAAAGATTAGAGACGATGTCTCTCAGGCTGCTTGATATTATTGTGACGAAGAAGGAGGGTGCTAAGATCAGAGCGATATCCGCGGAGACACTGTTTGAGTATCTGCGCAGCATGTTTCTTCCGAATAAGAGTATGGAGTTTGTCTTTTCATATGAACTGGCTGTCGTGATGGCAGATGTCAGCCTAATCCAAACCGTATTGGTGAATCTTCTGGACAATGCATGTAAAGCCTCGGAAGAAGGGGGACGGATCGAGGTCAGCGGACACAAAGAGCAGGGTGGATATCGCTTTATTGTCAAAGATTACGGCATAGGTATCCCTGCGGAGGAAGTGTCTAAGATCACGCAGGCGTTCTATATGGTGGATAAATCCAGATCGCGCAGCAGAAACGGCGCGGGATTGGGATTGGCACTCAGCACGGAAATATTGGCGCTGCACGACAGCCGGCTGGAGATTGACAGCACGGTCGGAGAAGGAACCGTCATCGGCTTCCTTCTGCAAGTGGAAGAGGAGGCGGAGCATGAAGAAATACATTCTTAATCTGGCGCTCCTTGCGCTGACTTGCGTGGTTGTCGTTCTGTCCATATGGGGACCGGAAGCACTCGCACAATATAAAGACAGAGGCATATTATATCAGATCAGGACGCAGGAGGAAGAGACGGGAGGAGAGGGATACCGTTATCAGCTTAGCAGTAATGAGAAACTCTTTATTCTGTCACAGTGTCTCAATTCCCAGAGCGCGGCAGGAACGGAATTAAGTTCGCAGATGAGAGAGACGGATGCCGCTTATCAGGAACTGACAGGCACTTATGCTTTTGTGGTCAATCACAACGGACCGTCAGGGCGGGAGATTACGGACGAGCAGATCTATCAGACAGCCAATGACGGGATCGCCACGCTGAAAGAACTGGGTATCCTGCCGGATGATATCAGAGAAGTACAGCCGGCTTCCTATCAGGCGACACTGTATTCCGCCATTGATGTGCCGGAACCGAGAAACAATGTGGCGGTCTGGAAGCTGAATCTTCTGGGCAGTTTACAAAATGCCAATAAAGAGAACCGTCTGCTGGATGCCTATATTGATGCGGATGACGGCAGAATCTATGAATTTTATGTGCGGTCGCGGCTTAAGTGGGAGGAGATCGATCCGGATGCACTGGTGGCGGCATGGGCTTCCTACATGGGGCTTACTTCGCCTGAAGTGTACGAGAGTGATAACCCGCTTTTAGAGACCACACCGTATTATAAGAAGTATGTTTTTTCGGGTGCGGGCGATGACAGAACCATTGTCACGGTAGGATTCTATGACGGTATCAACGAGCTTTTCCTGAAAATATCCAAATGATGCAAAAAGTTTGCAAAAATGATGTAACTATGTTGCAAAAATGATGAAATTTTGATGCACCTTTCCTGTAATCTGTATTCATAAACCAATGGGCGGATCACACAGGAGAGGAGCATCATTTGTATGTACGGAAGAACAAGGCGTTATAAGAGGAGACAAAGGAGAAGAGAGGAGATCAGAGGGTACCTTCGGACGTTTGTGTGGGTGCTGACAGTAATCTGCATTCTGGTAGTTGTCGTGGCGATGGCAGTACAGACGAACACATCGAAGGTAGTCGCGGCGGAGATACATGAAGTTCCGATAGCAACGGACGAGGCAAAGATACTCGATGTAGCGAGCGTGATGGCTAAAGGTTCCGGACGTGCGGCGCTTACAGCAGTCGAGAATGCCAAGGCGGAGGTGAACCGGGTGATCGTAATCGATCCCGGACACGGCGGCATGGACGGGGGATGCGTCTTTGCCGGGGTATTGGAGAAAGATATCAACAGAGAAATTGCCGATAAGGTGGCGGATAAACTGCAGGCCAGAGGATATCGGGTAGTACTGGCCAGAAAATCAGATGATCTGGTGGATAAGGCGGATCGGATCGAGGAGGCTAACAGATTGAATGCCAGACTCTATGTAAGCATACACCAGAACTCTTACGACGATAACAGCGTGTCCGGAATCGAGACGTGGTATGATGAAAGTGATGAGACAGGGGCCGGGAAAAGACTGGCGACGCTCATACAGCAGGAGTCTGTTAAGATCTCCGGAGCTGTGGACAGAGGGCTGGCATCCGATCCGGAAATGTGTGTGACAAGTAAAAGTAAGATGCCTTCCTGTCTGATCGAGACAGGGTTTCTCTCCAACGCAGCGGAGCGGAAGAAACTGGAGACGGAAGAATATCAGGATCAGCTCGCCGAGGGAATCGCGAATGCAATTGATCTCTATCTGCACCCGGCGGCCGTTTATCTGGTCTGAGTCCGGACGACAGATTTGCACTTGCAAACCGAACCTGCGTATGATACATTAGGTACAATACATTTTGCACTGCAAACTTAGAGAGTACAGACTCTCGGGATGATACAGTACAAACTGAGCAGGCCGGAGCATTAGCTTGGGAGCCGGGTCGCTTCGGGTGACAGCGGATTATGACATCTGCGGGACAGTAGTTACAATTACTGTGTACGCAGATTTTTTTTGTAAAACAGTAAGTGGCAGAGGGGAATGGAAGTAGTATGGATGATATAAAGGATTATGAGAAAGTGGCGATGAAAGTATCCAAGGTCAGTATCGCGGCAAACTTTGTGCTGACAGTACTAAAGCTGCTGGCGGGAGTGCTCGCTCACTCGGGCGCGATGGTCTCCGACGCGATCCACTCGGCCTCAGATGTGTTCAGTACGATCGTCGTCATTGTGGGCATCAGGATTTCCAGCAAGGCGTCAGACAAGGACCATCCATACGGCCATGAGCGAATGGAGTGTGTTGCGGCAATTGTTCTTGCTACGATTCTGGCGGCTACCGGACTTGGAATCGGATATTCTGCGGTAGGCAAGATTGCAGGGGGAGACTACGCACAGCTGGCCGTGCCGGGCATGTTGGCGCTTTTAGCAGCGCTTCTGTCCATCATTGTCAAGGAGGGCATGTATCAATATACAAGAATCTATGCGAAACGGATCGATTCCGGCGCGCTTATGGCGGATGCATGGCATCACCGGTCTGACGCGTTGTCTTCGGTAGGTGCACTGATTGGTATCGCGGGTGCCAGAATGGGGTTCCCGATCTTAGATCCGGTGGCCAGTGTGGTGATCTGCTTCTTTATCGAGAAGGCTGCTTACGAGATCTTCATGGACGCGGTAGATAAGATGGTTGATAAGGCTTGCGACGACGAAGTAGAGACGGCGTTAATAGAATGCGCGCTCGCACAGTCGGGCGTTTTGGGCGTGGATCTGTTACAGACACGTGTTTTCGGTAATAAAATCTATGTCGATATTGAGATTAGAGTGAACGGAGAGATGAAACTTCGGGAGGCACACGGCATTGCGGAGCGGGTTCACGATGCCATTGAACAGAATTTTCCGAAGGTGAAGCATATTATGGTGCATGAGAATCCGGCGTAATTACTGTTCATAGTTTATCTAAGTCGTTCGCCTCGTTTAAGCATAAACCGGATGGTTATTTTTCACACGTTGGCAAAGCTGCCGCTCAGAGGGGAGTTAATATCTGCGTCACCGCGCTCTCGCTCCGCAAAAAGCGTAGCGGACACTAGACTCGTGAAATACCTCGTCAAGTGCCGACGCTCTTTGAGGGGTTCCTTCAGATATTAACTCCCCTCTGAGCTTAGGTTGTGGCTTGGGTGTGAAAAGTAGTATGTGCTGTAATTAGTAGCTACGAATCAAGCCTTTNTACTTGTCAATCCATATTTTTACAGATATAATAAAGCACAGGAGAAAATTAAGNNAGAACTGATNTCAAGAGGCGGATACAGAAATGTCAGCNGGATTGGTGCNNNGATGGGNTGTATGGANGCTTCGGAATGGTGGTAGGGAGAGATGAGAGTAAACAAANGAAACAAGANCNGTAAATGCAGNAGTATGACNGNCGTGAGAGCNCAGGNAAGCGNTGGAAACAGGAAAACATCGGTGNTTACGGCGTTNATTGCCTTANTANTGATAGTAGGCAGTCTGTGCTTGGTGAATGAAAACANACTTTATGCGGAGGCNTCNGGGCGTCCNGTTGCGATTCAGTCCTGTACGATCGCGGGGGCGGANGTGGTNTGNCAGCTNAGTGCGGGAAGCGTTCCGTCNGGTGATGACGGNAAATATTANATCTATGCGGATGAGGTATATCAGGANGGTCCNACNGGTAAGGTNGTGGCGACGGTTGACGCNGGCGCTTCTGTTACGGCGGCCTTTCCGNTAAGNTATAATACGGGGGAGTCCAATCTGAGCCGCAAATTNCTGGTTGCGGTAAANNGGGGCGGNCAGATGGTGCAGGTCAGCGATGAGCACTATATCACGAATCCGGAAGCGATTGCGGCACATACTTCGCCGCGNAATGACAGGGGGATCAAGGGNATTCTCCCGGATCTTGCCAAGNCTTCTAAAGAAGAATTACAGGANCTTGGTATTCANCAGATCGTGTATAATATGTATGTGGATGATATCTGNGTGGATGCNTCCGTGCNGGGTGCGATTCCTTTNGACTATAACGGACAGACNTGGTATTTCAATAATGGTATGGTGTCGCACTTTGANTCCATGATCAAGAGNTTTAACAGNTATGGTATACAGGTTACCATGGTNCTTCTTAACGGCGGNAGGAGNCCTTACACNCAGGATCTTGTGCATCCTACGGCAGTAGGCGGCGATTGTCCGGGGTATGCGCTTAATGTGGCGGATAACGCAGGNGTCAGTCACNTGAAGGCGGTCAGCGCCTTTCTGGGACAGCGTTATTCGGGACAGACNGGCTGNGGACAGGTGGATAACTGGATTCTCGGCAACGAGGTGAATGCGCGTACATCATGGTGGTACAGCAGTTCNACGTCNCTGGATTTTAATGTGAATATCTATGCAAAGGCATTCCGTATCTTCTATAANGAGCTAAAGAGCCAGAATGCCAANGTNAGAGTATATAACTCCATCGATCAGGANTGGGGAAGGAAGTCCAATCCGGGAAGCTTCCTTGCAAAGGATTATCTGGATCAGTTCAATTACTATATGAACCGGGAGGGGAATATTGACTGGAGCCTTTCCTATCATCCGTATAATTCGCCGCTGTACGATCCCTATGCATGGAACGGACCGGCAGTATGGGTAAAACAGAATCTTTCCACACCTTATATTACGATGCAGAATGTGGATATTTTGATCAATTATATGCACCAGCCGCAGTTCCTAAATCCGAGCGGTCAGGTCAGGAGTATTTCACTGGCGGAGATCGGATTTACATCAAGCTTCGGGAANGAGAAGCAGGAGGCGTCGGTGGCTTACGGCTATCTGAAAGCGGCTTCCCTGCCTGATGTGGACGCGTTTATGTTATTCAGNCAGACTGACGATGCTCATGAGATGGAGAGNCATCTGGCGCTGGGGTTATACGATTTGAATGGTAACAAGAAACCGGCCTACAATATATATAAGAATCTCGGAACTGCCAATGAGGGCGTGGCGAAGGCCAGAGCGTCCGAGATTATCGGAATGGATATCGATCAGATGATCAGTCAGAATATTGTGTGGACGAGAGGNGGTAACGGGGTCGTTCAGTAGTAAAAGATAAAGGGATTTTGCAAAAAAGTGTAACTGATAGCCGGATTTCTCATATTTTATAACATATTGGTTTATCGAATAATATAGTTATGAAGGAGAATGAAATGATGGCGATCGGTTATCTGATGATGCAGGCGCGGACNGCGCANGAAGCGCTGCCCNTAAGCGNNGTACAGNTCACGGTTCTGGACGATGAGCAGAATCGTGTTTATGAACTGACGACAGATGAGAACGGTGAGACGAGAAAAGTGCCATTGGAAACAGTGGACAAGAGTTACTCGCAGAATGAGAACTTTACGGGGACACCCTATGTAACATATAATGTACTCGCACAGGCGGAAGGATTTGACTCAGTGTATGTCTCCGACATTCCAATTTTTGACGGAGAGCTGGCTACCCTTCCGCTTGTGCTTGTTCCGATGCAGGGGAGACAGCGGACACAGACGGAGATTCCGGTGGGCGCACCGGCGGTTTCCATGGAAGGGGAACGGAATCAGGAGGGAAGCGTCGGTGGTGATGNAGCACCCTATGTATTGCGGCAGGTCGCTATTCCGAATCCGATCACGGTGCATTTGGGAACACCGAATTCGTCAGCCTCCAATGTGCAGGTATCTTTTCCGGATTATGTGAAAAATGTTGCCAGNAGCGAGATTTANCCTACATGGCCGGAGGCNTCACTGCGTGCGAATATCTACGCCATTATTACGTTTGCNNTGAANAGAGTCTATACGGAATGGTATCGAAGNAAGGGNTATTCCTTCGACATCACTAACAGCACNGCTTATGACCAGTATTTCGTATANGGGCGNCCGATCTATGATTCTGTCAGCAGGATNGTGGATGAGATATTTAATGAGTATGTCCGCAGNCAGGGGCAGGAAGCGCCTTACTTCACNTCNTTCTGNAACGGGACCACNGCTANCTGCAGNGGNNTGTCTCAGTGGGGGACAGTTACGCTGGCGAATCAGGGATATACACCGATNCGAATNCTGCGTTATTATTATCCCGACGATGTGGAGNTCGCACAGACGAATATTGTAACGAATATGCTGACTTCTTATCCGGGNACACCGCTCAGGATAGGAAGTACTGGGNTGAATGTGCAGATNATTCAGAATTATTTAAACAGGATCAGACGAAACTACCCTGCGATACCGGTCATATCTGACGCAGAAGGCACGTTTGGAGACAGCACGCGGGCNGCGGTGATNAAGTTTCAGAGTATATTCGGATTGGNAGCTGACGGAGTCGTCGGNAAATCTACCTGGTATAAGCTATCCAGCCTGTATACGGCAGTTACCAGACTGGCGGAACTAAATAGTGAGGGAACAAATATAGGAATCGGAACCGTGCCGCCGGACGTAGTGCTTCGGGAGGGGGCGAGAGGACAGGATGTTATTACACTGCAGTATCTGCTCAGTACCATCTCAGAATATTATCCCGATGTTCCCGCCGTAATGCAGGACGGTATTTTCGGCAGCGGCACGCGGCAGGCAGTGAGTGCTTTTCAGAGAAGAATGGGACTGGTGGCGGACGGCATTGTGGGTCCGGCCACATGGAATGCGCTGTATCGGGCTTATCAGGGGATCGGACAGAATGTACCTTCCCCAAATCCTACACCCGGTACGTCACCCGGAACGGGTACNGGTTCCTTTGATTATACGGTGCGATCCGGAGATACGCTGTGGCTGCTGGCGAATCGGTACGGCACAACGGTAGNTGCGATCAAACAGCTGAACGGATTGACAGGCGACAGTCTGCGGATAGGTCAGGTCCTTAAGATTCCGTCAGCGCANACCCAACAATATTTCAATTATACGGTGCGTTCCGGAGATACACTGTGGCTGCTGGCAAATCGGTTCGGCACGACGGTGGNTGCCATCAGACAGTTGAACGGATTGACCGGTAATGCGCTGCAGATCGGGCAGGTACTGCGGATTCCCACATGATTATATGCCCGGCGGTATAATCGCGGTAACAAGCGGTGATGNCGCCGGGTTTCTTTTTGTAAAAAAACGGNGCAAATACTTGACAAACAAACGAATATATGCTCAAATGTTCATATGAAATAAAAATATGAGCAGATGACAGTCGGGAAATGAGCGCCGGGCAAGAAAAATCTGTTATCTGTTGTGGATAGGAGAAGGTGAATGTTATGACAAAGAAACAAAAGAAAGTATTGATACGGATTATCATATCTGCGGTACTGGTAGTGGGATTTAATTTTATTCCNGTNGAGAATCCATATATAAGGCTGGCGCTTTTCATGATTCCGTATCTCATTATCGGCTATGATATCCTGAAGAAAGCGGTTATGGGAATCATTCACGGTCAAGTGTTTGACGAGAATTTTCTGATGGCGGTGGCGACGGTAGGAGCGATCGTGCTGGGAGAGTATCTTGAGGGAACGGCNGTTATGCTGTTTTATCAGATCGGTGAACTTTTTCAGAGCTATGCGGTGGGTAAGAGTCGCAGAAATATCACTGCACTGATGGATATCCGGCCGGATTATGCCAATGTGGAGCAGGATGGAGAACTTAAGCAGGTAGACCCCGACGAAGTGGAGGTGGGATCNGTNATCACGGTACAGCCGGGGGAGAAGGTACCNATCGACGGNGTAATTGTNAGTGGTTCATCTACNCTGAATACCAGTGCNTTAACGGGAGAGAGTCTGCCCAGAGAGGCGGNGGAAGGTGATGAAGTGATCAGNGGATGTGTNAATATGTCCGGGGTACTTCGNATNAGGACAACNAANGAGTTTGGNGAGTCCACCGTATCTAAGATTCTNGATCTNGTGGAAAATTCCAGTATGAAAAAGTCCAGATCNGAGAACTTTATTACAAGATTTGCAAAGTATTATACACCGGCAGTCTGCATTGGTGCACTGGCACTGGCGCTCGTTCCGCCTGTGGTTAATCTGTTNTTAGGAAATCCCGCAGGATGGTCTGANTGGCTGATCAGAGCATTAACGACGCTGGTTATCAGCTGCCCTTGCGCATTGGTGATCTCTATTCCGTTAAGCTTNTTCGGGGGAATCGGCGGCGCTTCCGCGAAGGGAATTTTGGTAAAGGGCTCTAACTATCTGGAAGCGCTTTCNCAGACGNCGTACGTGGTCTGCGATAAGACNGGGACTTTGACCAAGGGTGTTTTCGAAGTGACATATATGGAAGCNGCGGACGGCGTTTCGAAAGAAGAGNTATTGGAAGCGGCNGCATATGCGGAGAATTACTCCAATCATCCCATCAGCAAGAGCTTAAAACAAGCCTACGGCAAGCCCATTGATCCGGAAAGAGTCACGGACGTGGAAGAGATCGGCGGTCATGGCGTGACGGCTGTGGTGAACGGAAGACGGGCNGCGGTCGGTAANGNGAAANTGATGAAAAAGTTAAATATTCCTTATCTGGAACCGGANAAGACAGGNACAGAGGTACATGTGGCANTNGACGGCANATATGCCGGATATATTCTGATTTCGGANGTGATNAAGGACAATGCGAAGGCGGCNGTTTTAGGACTAAAATCGGCCGGAGTTAAACAAGTAGTTATGTTAACCGGAGACGCGAAAAAGGTGGCAGACGCGGTGGCAGAGGAACTCGGGGTAGATGTAGTCAAGAGTGAGCTTTTGCCGGCCGACAAGGTAGGCGAGGTGGAGAAGCTTCTGGCATCGAAAGATAAAAAAGAAAAATTGGCATTCGTAGGTGACGGCGTAAATGATGCCCCCGTATTATCCCGTGCGGATCTGGGAATCGCCATGGGAGCGCTGGGAGCGGATGCNGCAATCGAAGCGGCGGATATTGTGCTGATGGACGACGATCCGGAGAAGATCGCGACCGCGATCAATATTTCGAGAAAGACCTTGCGCATCGTGCACCAGAATATAGTCTTTGCACTGGCAGTCAAGTTTATCTGTTTAGGATTAGGTGCAGTGGGAACGCTCAATATGTGGTGGGCGATCTTTGCGGATGTGGGCGTCATGATCCTTGCGGTATTAAATGCGACCAGAGCGCTTAAGTATCGTCAGTGAAATAAGGCACTGAAAACAATGTAAATTGTAATTACCTCTATTATAAATACAAATTATGTTATGCATAATAAATATTGATTTTACTTATAATGAATCATGCGATATAATCAAACAGTAAGAAACGGACGCAATACGTCCGTTTTAATATGAAAGNATATGCAGATGAAACATCATATTGGGTAAACTTAAAAATATGCGAAATTAAATCTGCGGGCATGAATGAAGGAGGAATCACAATGGTAAANGCAGTGGTGGGCGCCAATTGGGGAGACGAAGGNAAAGGAAAGATCACAGATATGCTGGCGGAGAAGGCGGATATTATNGTGCGCTTTCAGGGAGGAGCCAATGCGGGGCATACGATTGTCAATAATTATGGTAAATTTGCACTGCACACGNTACCGTCGGGCGTTTTCTACGGTCATACGACGAGTGTGATCGGCAATGGCGTTGCGCTGAATATTCCGATTCTGATGAATGAGATCAAGTCGATCATAGACCGNGGTGTCCCNATGCCGAANATTCTCGTGTCTGACAGGTGCCAGATGGTTATGCCNTATCATATTCTGTTTGATCAGTATGAGGANGAAAGACTTGGAGGTAAGTCTTTTGGTTCTACCAAATCGGGAATCGCACCTTTTTATTCGGATAAATATGCAAAGATTGGGTTTCAGGTGAGTGAACTCTTTGATGAGGAACGTTTGAGTGAAAAAGTAGATCGTGTCTGTGAGACCAAGAATGTAATTCTTGAGCATTTATATCATAAACCGTTGATCGATCCGACGGAACTGCTTAATACATTNAAGGGATATCGTGAGATGATAGAGNCTTATGTGTGCAATGTGTCCGCATATCTGGATCAGGCGTTAAAAGAAGGCAAGACCGTGCTTNTGGAAGGTCAGCTGGGTACATTAAAAGATCCCGACCANGGNATCTATCCTATGGTAACATCTTCTTCNACATTGGCGGCNTTCGGTGCCATCGGTGCAGGATTACCGCCTCATGAAATCAANGAGATTATTACCGTGTGNAAAGCATATTCTTCGGCCGTGGGNGCAGGNGCTTTTGTATCGGAAATATTCGGAGATGANGCGGATGAACTTCGACGCAGAGGCGGNGANGGCGGTGAGTTCGGCGCTACGACNGGACGGCCCCGGCGTATGGGGTGGTTCGACTGTGTGGCNTCCAAGTACGGATGCAGACTGCAGGGCACCACAGACGTGGCATTTACGGTGTTAGATGTGCTGGGATATCTGGATGAGATNCCGGTGTGTGTAGGCTATGAAGTGGACGGAGAGGTGACNACNGANTTCCCTGTCACNTGTAAATTNGAAAANGCAAANCCGGTGTTAAAGAAGCTTCCGGGCTGGAAATGCGAAATCAGGGGTATCAAGAGTTATGAGGAGCTTCCGGAAAACTGCCGCAAGTATGTGGAATTTATCGAGGAGCAGATCGGATACCCAATCACGATGATTTCCAACGGACCGGGCAGAGAGGATATTATCTATCGGAAGAGCCCGCTTAGCCGGTAGGGTTATATCAGCGGTGAGGAACAGANTACCTNTGCTGTATGTTACAATAAGATAATTCGACGACGAAATAAAAGGCAACGATTCAAATTCGTTGCCCTTTATATTTTAGGAATTTGGAAACCGNNCGCGAAACCTGCTGAAATGGTCGTCGTATTCTATGCATTTTTTGCCGTTTTGCATCGGATAATCTGCAAGAATTAGCAACAAACGTGTAAAACGAAAGAAGCAGGTATGTGTATATAAAAATAAGACGGATTGTGATATACTATATGCAGTAAAAGTGAGAAGTGTCTGAATACAGACGCAAGAAAAGGAGGGAAATCTATGTTGCTGGAAAACAAGGTTGCGATTATTACAGGCGGGAGCAGAGGGATCGGTTATGCGACTGTCGAGGCTTTCTTACAGGAGGGCGCCAAGGTAGTGCTATGTGCCAGCAGGCAGGAAACGGCAGATCAGGCGGTGGCGAAGTTAAAGGAAACATATGCGGATGCGNTAGTGGAGGGAATCTTCCCGAATCTGTCCGAATATACGGCCGTGAAGGCGGCTTTTGACGAGGTGGCTGGGAAGTACGGAAAGATCGATATTTTGGTTAATAATGCGGGAATGTCGGAGAGNACTCCTTTTACGGAATATACGGAAGANCTGTTTAGTAAGGTCATGGATTTAAATCTTAAGGCCGTATACAACTGCACCAAAGCGGCAAGCGAGTATATGGTGGCNGCGGGCAGCGGCGTCATTCTGAACACATCCTCCATGGTGAGTGTATATGGGCAGCCGGCGGGAGTNGCCTATCCTACATCCAAATGGGCGGTCAACGGATTTACGTTATCTCTCGCCAGAGAAATGGGACCGAAGGGAATCCGGGTCAATGCNGTGGCACCNGGCATCACATATACNGANATGATGCGTGCCGTTCCGAAAGAAGTGATCGATCCGATGATAGCACAGATTCCGCTGCGNCGCATGGGACAGCCGGAGGATATCGCCAATGCNTTNGTATTNCTCGCATCGGATAGNGCCTCTTATATCAGCGGTGAGATTCTNCATGTGGATGGGCTGGCGAGAAGCTGAGTATGGNNGCNGNCAATAAGAAGAAGACGGCAGNAAGCGTACGAGGCAATNTATGCGGTGATAGATTTGGAGTTATGTAAACTATGAACAACTTNGAGTATTATAAAGTATTCTATCATGTGGCAACNACCGGAAGTCTGACGATGGCTGCGAAAGAANTGAATATTTCGCAGCCGGCNGTCAGCCAGTCNGTCAGGCAGNTGGAGACNGCGNTGGGGACGAAGCTTTTTACGAGGGNATCGAAAGGGGTACGGCTGACGGGAGANGGCAGCCTGCTCTATGNCTATGTGGCGAAGGGATATGAGCAGATCAGGCTGGGNGAGCAGAANCTGGAACAGATGTTNAANCTGGAACTGGGTGAGATTCACATCGGAGCCAGTGACATGACNCTGCAATTCTATNTGCTGCCTTATTTGGAGCAATTTCATGAGAAATATCCCCATATTAAGGTGATGGTCAGCAACGCNCCTACTCCGGAGACGNTGNGTAATCTGAATGAGAATAAAATTGATTTCGGTGTGGTGAGCACACCTTTTGANAATCCGGGCGGNCTGCAGGTGGCGAATGTGCGGGAGATTGAAGATGTATTCGTGGCGGGNCGGAAGTTTATCAGCTATAAGAACCGCATGTTAGACTTGCAGGAATTAGAAAAAATGCCTATTATTTATCTGGAGGGTGCGACCAGCACGAGAAGCTATATGGATTCTTTTTTGCAGAAAAACAATGTGTACGTCCGGCCCGAGTTTGAACTGGCGACCAGTGATATGATCGTGCAGTTTGCTCTGCGCAATCTNGGTGTGGGNTGTGTCGTTCGGGATTTTGCAAGGGAGTATCTGGAGGACGGAAGACTGTTTGAACTGCGGTTTAACATGATCATACCGAAGCGGCATTTCTGCGTGGTGACGAATCCGAAGAATCCACTGTCGGCGGCGGCGCGGAGTATGCTGGAGCTGCTGTGATGAACGGCTGTAGGAAACTTCAGGAGAAAAGCTGTAACGAAGGAGCTTTACCTGAGAAGAAAAGCGATGAAACGGAGAGAAAATCAATATGATTACGACAATTATATTTGACATCGGCAATGTGCTTGCGGATTTTACGTGGAAGGAACACTTTGAGANATTCGGGTATGATGCGCAGATGGTGGAGCGTATTGCCNAGGCGACGATCAAGAATCCGGCGTGGAATGAAATTGACAGAGGCGNCATGAAAGAAGAGGATATCATACGGGAGTTCGTAGCGTCTGATCCGGACATTGAAGAAGATATCTGCAAGGTGCTGAAAAATGTCGAAACAATAGTAGCGCGCAATGACTATGCGATACCGTGGATTCAGGAGTTAAAGAGTAAGGGCTACCGGACATTGTATCTGTCTAATTTCTCAGAGAAAGCAGAGCGGGAGTGTGCGCGTGCACTGGATTTTATCCCATATATGGACGGCGGCATTTTGTCATATCAGGAAAAGGTGATCAAGCCCATGCCGGAGATTTATCAGTTGTTNATNGACNGATANGATCTTGTNCCGGAAGAATGCGTCTTTATGGATGATACACCGGCGAATCTGACCGGGGCCGAGAAGTTCGGTATACATACAATCCANTTNCAAAATCNGG
The DNA here is from genome assembly GCA_014804485.1 of Lachnospiraceae bacterium. Taxonomy (GTDB): domain Bacteria; phylum Bacillota; class Clostridia; order Lachnospirales; family Lachnospiraceae; genus UBA3282. The sequence continues at coordinate 52,557 of JAAUZT010000012.1, read as the reverse complement.
CACAGGCGATTGCGGAACTGCAGAAACTGGGTGTCGATGCGTAGAAGAACAGGAAACCAAGATCTTTAGAATGGAAAGAGAAGTAATTTTCCTTGNAACAAGCACAACCACGCTGGCGAAAACACCAGATGATGCGGCATATCGGGAGATAATGCAAAAGATTAATGAAGAGTACAATCTCGATCTTGGGTATNTGGAGGTGGATTCGGATGTAATTAGTTTAGGTGAATATGAAGCAGAATTACGTTCCTTGGCTATTCAGCAAAAAGAAGTTAATGATATGATAGCGCAGAGGAGAGTATATCAAGGCTCAGAAAAATATAGCGCGCGGGCGGTGACGAGTAAGACAGTAGAGAAAGCGGTTTGGGGAGGCTATAGCAATCAGTTTAAAATCAAGGCAACATATGATGTGAGTGGAACGACGATCAGTAATCCAAGAGCGATAAGTATATCCAGAACTTTAGCGGCTGCTGCGTCTGGCTTGGACTATACTCCTAATATTGGTTCTCCCACAACTGATATTATTGATTCCGGCAGAACACTAACAGTTACATATTATGGTGCATATACCGCGGATGGAAGACTCATAGCAGCCAATGTAAAGCTTTATACAGAATTTTATTTTGATTCATAATTCATTGTGAGAAATTTTGACAATAGAGACGGTTTTATTTACGTCTCTATTNTTTTATTATATATATATGATAAACTGGTTTGCGATATAAACTATAAGCGCATTGTAGTAGGAGGTAAGTGATGGATCACAATATAAAGGAAGCAATAGAAAGTATCGGTTACATTAGGAATACGATTGAACAATCAAAAACAAATTATAGTGTTGTTTCCAAATTATGCATTATATTTGGAGTATATCATTTATCAGATAGTCTTTTAACGCTTGTATGTCTTTATATGCCGCAATATATTGATGGAGTCATGCTGATGAAAATATCAATTTTAATGTTGTTTAGTGGCTCTTATCTATGCATATATGGTAAAGAAAAGAGACATATGAATAAGTATTATTTAAGCTTGATCAATATATGGGGTTTTTTTGGAATTGCTATGCCGATTATGACACGGCTTGCAGAAATACTTTCTTATCTTTTAGGAAAAGAAGGTGGTCCGGGAAAGATGGGAGAGTCTGCGAATGTTTTACTATTTGCTACTTTTTTGATAGTATCAGCATATGTGATTGGAAATAAAAAAATATTTTATATGGCAGCCTGCATGATGTTTGGGTATATTCTATTGTCGGATGTTTGGTGGGATCAGGGAGTTAGGATTGCATTATGTATGTCGCCAGAATCGGTATTAAGTTATAGCTATCTGTATTATCTGGTGTTTGTATGTGGCGGATATATTTTTATGGGCTTATATTTACGGAAAAGAGTGTGCAATGAAAATTAATGATATTCCAGAGGCGTTCAGTGTTACGTTAAGATTAAAGATTTTATCCTGTTTGATTACGGACTCTAAAACATTCAATGAAGTTCTTGACATAACCGGTGCAACAAAAGGGAATTTAAGTACTCAGTTGTTGAAATTGGAAAATTGGGGATATTTGACTTCATGTAAGAGGATAGAAAACAGAAAAACGAAAACAACATATACTATTACAACCTTTGGTTTGCGGCAATTTGAAGAATATGTGAATCTTCTGCAGAGAATATTAAATCCCCCGTTTGAAAGTTGAGCGTGTAATATGATAAAAATTGCGATCTGTGATGAAAAAAATGAAAATATTAATGAAATAGAGAGGCATTTGTTCAATATCAGTGCAAGAAGAAGTATTCCGATTGATACGTTATCTTGTTCAAATGTGCAGGAGTTGAAGAAGGTTATCAGACAAAAGGAATATTTTGATTTAATTTATATTAATATAGAGATGTTAAATGAAATTGTACAGACGCATGATATAAATCAAGTAATGAATGATGTAGTGGTGATTTATATATCTGAGGAAAATAGACAAATGACAGATGTATACGGAATGAATTTCTTTGCATTTCTGATAATTCCAATTGTACAGCAGCATTTTGAAACCGCTTTTTTAGAGGCTAATCGTATTATTTGTAGGAAAAAAGTGTATTTTCATTTTCGATATCGCAATGAAGAGCATAAAATACTGTGTAGTGATATTTTGTATTTTGCAAGCGCAGGGCGGCTGATTAATATAAGTCTAGAGGAGGGAAAATGTGACTCTTTTTATGGAAAACTGTCCGAAGTCGAGAAAGAAGTACGGGATGGAAAGATACCGTTTTTGAGAATCCATCAGTCATATCTTGTAAATTATCATCATATTAAGGCATGTTCAAAAACCGAAGTGACCCTCAGCGACGGAACAAAGTTGCCGATAAGTGAATCAAAACAAAAATCTTTTCAAAAACAGTATAATGCATGGAAATAAAAAACAATCCTTCTGCACATCCCTAGTTATATGTACATCAGAAATCATGCATATAAACATAGCAGATGAAGAAAGGATTGTTTAGATTTCATTTTATTTGGCTTTGCAATGAGTTTTTCGCAGAAATATTCATAATTTCGNAATGGAACGAAGCTTTTTTATTTAACCAATTCTTCGGCCAGCGCTTCAATCTGTGCCGTACTCTCGTCGTTTAATGCAGATTTGATCTGAACCGTATTTTCTGCAAATGTAATGTTCTTGCAGTTTTCCAGTTTAGCNCGCATAACTTTTGCCGCCATCGGTGCCCATGANCCGTTTTCGATGAGGGCNACGGTGCGGTTCTGATAATTATGTGAGATCAGCTCGTCGATAAATTCCCGCATATACGGAAAGATTTCCGTGTTGTAGGTGGTGGTGGCAAGTACCAGTTTGCCGTAACGGAAAGCGTCTTCCATACATTCCGCCATATCCTCACGTGCAAGATCGGCCGTAACGACTTTCGGGCAGCCTTTTTCNGTGAGCTTTGCGGCAAGGAGTTCCGCTGCAGCTTTCGTGTTGCCGTAAACGGAGGTGTAGGCGATCATAATGCCTTCTGACTCCACGCCGTAGGAAGACCAGATNTGATATAGGTTTACATAATATTCNANATTCTCTTTTAAGACCGGACCATGTAAAGGACAGATTGTCTGGATATCAAGGGCAGCAGCTTTTTTCAACAGGTTCTGTACCTGCATGCCATACTTGCCTACAATACCGAAATAGTAGCGGCGTGCTTCGCAGGCCCAGTCTTCGTCCGCATCCAAGGCGCCGAATTTACCGAATCCGTCGGCGGAGAAGAGTACTTTATCTAAGCTGTCATAGGTGACCATGACTTCGGGCCAGTGAACCATCGGAGCGGCGATAAACTGTAAGGTGTGCGAGCCGAGTTCGAGCGTATCGCNTTCTTTGATAATCTGCCGCCTNTCGGCATAGTCCGTNCCGAAGAACTGGCGCATCATGTTAAATGCGGGCGCGGATGCCACGATAACGGCATCTGGATAGGCCTTGACAAATGTGTCGATGTTAGCGGAGTGATCCGGNTCCATGTGCTGTANGATCAGGTAGTCCGGGGTNCGTGNTCCGAGAACTTNCTTCAGNTTCTGCAGCCATTCTTCGCCNAAGTGNGNATCNACNGTGTCGAGGACGGCAATCTTGTCGTCGATGATCACATAGGAATTGTATGCCATTCCGTTTTCTACGATATACTGCCCCTCGAAGAGGTCGATATCGTGGTCGTTTACGCCTATGTATTGAATGTCTTTCGTGATCTGCATAGTGAGTCTCCTTTTTATGATATATTTGGGGTTTGAAAAAATACATCGATTTTTCATTGCGATGCTATATTAGTATAACCCCTTTTAAAAAGCTTGACAAGATTTTGTGACGGTTCAGTCTGGCAGGCCGGCAGGAAAGTTGTTTTTTANATGCGGCAAAACCGGTCGCGCAGAGGAAAGTTAATATCTGCGTCACCGCGCTCTCGCTCCGCAAAAAGCGTAGCGGACACTAGACTCGTGAAATACCTCGTCAAGTGCCGACGCTTTTTGAGGGGTTCCTTCAGATATTAACTTCCCTCTGCGCTTAGGCTGTGGAGTGGGTGAGAAAAGTAACNGTGGAAATGTATATACCACAAATGATGGGGACTGATGGGNTTGGCGGAAAGTCTCGTTGCCTGCGGTTGTGGAATGAGGTACAATAAGGACAGTTANCGCAAAATTGTGNCTGTGGCTCAAATTCACAGGCTACGGAAAGGCATGGTTATTANTATGACGGAACANTTTTCCAGAACGGAAATGNTGATCGGCGGCGACGCAATGGACAGACTGGCGCATGCACGTGTGGCGGTGTTCGGTGTTGGCGGCGTTGGCGGTTATGTATGNGAAGCACTCTCGCGCAGCGGCGTTGGCGCGNTTGATCTGATAGACAACGATACGGTCTGTCTTTCCAATCTGAACCGCCANATCATTGCCACCCATAAGACAGTAGGCAGATACAAGACAGAGGTGATGAAAGAGCGGATTCTGGATATTAACCCGAATGCACGCGTGCGGATTCATCAGTGCTTCTTCCTGCCGGAAAATGCGGATCAGTTTCCTTTTGAGGAATACGACTATGTGGTGGATGCGGTGGACACCGTGACTGCTAAGATCGAACTGGTATTGCGGGCACAGGAGAAGAACATTCCAATCATCAGCAGCATGGGAGCCGGGAACAAGCTTGATGCGGGCGCTTTTCGTGTAGCGGATATATATGAGACGAAAGTGTGTCCCCTTGCCAAGGTGATGCGCAGGGAATTGAAAAAAAGGAATGTGGAACATCTGAAAGTGGTGTATTCGGAGGAAGAGCCTATGAAACCGATCGGGCAGGAGAAAAGGGCGGCGGAAGAGACAGGTGCGGAAAACGGACAGATTACGGCAGGCAGGAGAAGTACACCGGGCAGTATCGCATTCGTGCCGTCCGTGGCGGGACTGATCATTGCGGGGGAAGTGGTGAAGGACCTGGCTGGGGATAGGATATTGCCGTATGGCCCTCCACTATAGTATACTAAACTTATAAAGCCCGTACAGGAGATTCATACAGGCGAAACAGTTACCGATGATAATGTCCAGAAGATATCATACAGCATGGAAGCAGCTGTATATAATAGATCTGATGGGATAGAGGACAAAGGGGAGAAAAGATTGAAGATTAAAACTGCTAAGATGAGCTATGAGGAAGTGCTTGCGCTTCCGGTTACGATACATCAGAAACCAATCAAGCAGCGGCTGCTCTTTCGGGTAGTGCTGCTTTTGTTGTCCATATGGGATCTGTGGATGACCCGGTTTACCTATCGGATGATCGGCATGGAGAAACTGGAAAAGGGTGAACCGTGTCTCGTGTTGATGAATCATTCCAGCTTTATTGACTTAAAGATCGCGGCACGGCTTATGTGCACCAGACCGTTTCATATCATATGCACTGCCGACGGTTTTGTGGGAAAAAGGTGGCTGATGCGGCAGATAGGCTGTATTCCGACGAGAAAATTCATGACGGATGTGACATTGGTACGGGATATGGTCTATGCGACCAAAGAATTGAAAAGTTCCATTCTTATGTTTCCGGAGGCGAGCTACAGCTTTGATGGAACCCAGACACCTCTGCCGGACAGCCTCGGAAAATGCCTTAAGATATTGAAGGTTCCGGTTGTCATGATCAGAACCCACGGTGCGTTTGCGAGAGACCCGCTGTACAATAATCTGCAGCTTCGCAAGGTCAGGGTATCCGCCGATGTGGAATACCTGCTTTCCGCTAAAGAGATTGCAGAGAAATCCCAGCAGGAGCTGAACGATATCTTACAGGAGAAGTTTACCTTCGATTATTTCCGCTGGCAGCAGGAGAATGAGATCAGGATCAAAGAGCCGTTTCGCGCGGACGGACTCAATCGGATGCTGTACAAATGTCCTCGTTGTAGGGCGGAAGGCCAGATGCTGGGGCAGGGGACAAAAATATTATGTAAACTATGCGGAAAAGCGTATGAGCTGACAGAATACGGATATCTACACGCCGTAGAAACAGAGAGCAGGGAAAACAAGAAACAGGATGAGAGTAAAGAGATTCAGGAATTCCCTAATTTCACCCATATTCCCGACTGGTACCATTGGGAGCGTGAGTGTGTCAGACAGGAGATTCTTTCGGGAAATTATCAGATGAATGTGCCTGTTACGATCTATATGATGGTTAATACGGATAGAATCTATCAGGTAGGGGAAGGGGTACTCAGCCATTCTACAGAAGGTTTCCGGCTGACAGGATGTGACGGCAGATTGGACTATCGGCAGGAGCCGCTTGCCTCCTACAGCCTGTATTCCGATTTCTATTGGTATGAGATCGGTGATGTGATCAGCATCGGGGACGCGCGGGTGCAGTATTACTGTTTCCCGAAAGAAAGCGGAGACATTGTGGCGAAAGCGAGACTTGCCGCAGAAGAATTATATAAGCTGGTGAAACAGGGAACGCTTGCAGAGTATCAGTGATTCATTTCTTTTATAGTTAACGACATTAAAAATTTCTAATAGTATCTATTAAAGTCTTTTCATGCCACTGTCACGGCATGTTATGTCCGGAATCGGGCAGAACAGGTATCGGGATATTGTGCTGGAAGCAGGGTTGTGGTATGTTTCCAGTATAAAATCCTGATCCGTACAGTGGCACTCATATATGGGAGGCATACTGCATAGCATGTTTTCCCATGTCAGAATATATCAAGAGGAATATGGGGCATCATACGGATGCAAACTTGCAGGTTGAGAGAAGGGCATAGTTAGAAAAATGAAAATAGAGATTAATGTGGATGAGCAGGTCGATGAGACTTGCATCAGGATATCCTGTAGGGAACTGACACCGGAACTCTCCAGAATCCTTGCCATGCTGCGGCTGCCGGAAAGACAGCTTGCCGTCACGCGGGATGAGGAGACGTATCTGCTTGATGTTACAGAGGTCATTTATATAGAATCCTTGGAGCGAAAGACTTTTGTCTACACGAAAGACGGCGTGTATGAATCGGGACTTAAGCTGTATGAGCTGGAGGAGCAGCTGGAAGCGTGGGGATTCTTGCGGGTGAGTAAATCATGTCTGGTTCGGTTAAGCGCTGTCAGGTCTCTTCGAAGTGACATTAACCGCAGGATTCGTGTGACAATGGATAACGGAGAAGTGATCATCGCCTCAAGGCAGTATGCAGACGGGATTAAGAAACGGCTTGGGATTGCGAAGTGAGAGAAACAGAATCGCGGAAATGACGGAGGCAGGATATTATGGAAGAGAAAAGAACGATATTTGATTATTGCGGTCATGTATTTATTACATTCGGCTTCAGTATTTTAGTGCTGTGCATCTTCTGCAGTATTGTGGGAGAGGAGGCAAGGGAGGTTTCGAGCCTGTATTCTTTGGGCAAAGAGGGATTGTCCGTAGCGACGATACTGCAGTTTTTAGGTGTATCGGTCTGCATTACTGCATTTCGTACGATTTTCTTCACGGATGGCGTGATCAAGCGGATGTCCGTCACGCTGCGCACAGTATGTATGCTGCTGTGTGTGATCGTGATGATCATAGTATGTGCGGCGGTGTTTGGCTGGTTTCCGGTAGACATGTGGCAGGCATGGGCGGGATTTGCTGTCAGCTTTGGCGTGTGCTTTGTGGGAAGCCTTATACTCACACTGTTGAAGGAGCGGACGCAGAACCGCAGGATGGAGGAAGCGCTGTCGAGGCTGAAGGAGCAGGAGAAAGGGAATGGGGATTCTTAATGTCAGAGATGAGCTTTCTGTGCAAATATCATGAGCCGCCGAGGTGATAGGACGGAAAGCGGAGGAGAGTAAAGGAAAAAGTAGAGAAAAGAGGGATTTTGAAGATGGAAAACCAGTTCCAGACAAAAGATTTTCAAATAAAAGAGTTTCAAACAGAAGACAATACACGGCTTGATCAAAACGCGATTGCGATCACGAATGTATCGCACCGATTCGGAGAAAAAGAAGTGCTGAAAAATATTTCTTTGTCTGTAAAGAAAGGAGAAATCATAGGACTCTTAGGACCGTCAGGTGCGGGCAAGACAACGCTTATTAAGATCATCACGGGGCAGCTTGTACCCACATCCGGCAGCGTGGAACTGGCAGGGTGTGATATGCGAAGTCCCGGTCCGGCAATCTATCGGAGGATTGGCATGATGATGGACGATTGCGGGCTTTATGAGAGACTGTCCTGTTATGACAATCTGAGGCTGTATGCCGATCTGTACCGAATTGGTCACGACAGGATCGGGGAGGTGTTAAAGTGGGTTGGATTGTATGAAGACAGGAAATGTCCGGCGCAGAAGCTGTCTAAAGGCATGAGAGGCAGACTTATGCTGGCGAGAGCCGTTTTGCACAGACCGGAATTTCTGTTTCTGGATGAACCCACAAGCGGACTGGACCCTGCCACGACCGGACATATTCATGAGCTGATCTTCGGAATGTGTAAGGAGGGGACAACAGTTTTTTTGACGACCCATAATATGACCGAGGCTGAGAAGTTATGTAAACATGTTGCACTCCTGCATGAAGGGAAGATCGTTGAGTACGGAGAACCTCAGGAGATCAACAGGAAGTATAATCATATAAACCGGCTGAGGATACGCCTGTATAGCGGCAAGGATCTGGATTTGCCGAATACGGAGGAAGCGGCGGCTCAGGTATATGAATATCTGCAGACCCGACAGATTGAGACGATACATTCCACGGAGCCGAATCTGGAATCCGTGTTTCTGGAACTGACTGGGCAGCGTTTACAGGAATAAGTTATGTAAACTTATTAAGAGGTGTTTATTGAGAAACATTATGTGAGTTGAATACAAGATTTTTATGTTAAAATATTATGTAAACTATACGGAAGCGTACAGAACGAAGTGTTATGTAAACTGATTTGGTAGTGCCGTGTAGCCAGTCAAATGAGAAAGCGTAGCGTAAAAGTATATGGAAGGTAGGAGAAAAGAGTGAAAAATTCGATCATTATATTCAGAAAACAAGTGAAAGATACCGGCAGAAATCTTGCTCTGGGCATCCAGTTTATTATGTTTCCCCTGATGGTGGTCGTTATGGAAAACGCCATACAGGTCGAGAATATGCCTCCGCACTTTTTCGTAGGTATGTTTGCGGTCATGCATATCGGTATGGCACCGCTCAACGTCATGGCGGCGGTCATCTCGGAGGAAAAAGAGAAGAACACACTTCGCATGCTCTTCTTCGGCAGTGTGAAGCCTGTAGAGTATCTTCTGGGAATCGGCGGATTTGTCTTTAGTGCCTGCATGGTGGGAAGTGTTGTATTCGCCGTAGTGGGCGGATATGGCGGAGCAGAGTTCCTACGATTTCTGCTGATTATGGCAGCAGGGATCTGCGTTTCCATGCTGCTAGGCGCGGTGATCGGAATCCTGACGAAGAGTCAGATCAGCGCCACAACGATTGCAACGCCGACCATGATGGTGTTCGCTTTCCTGCCCATGCTTGCCATGTTCAATGAAACCATCGCCAAGGTGGCGGATTATGCCTACTCACAACAGGTTCAACTGATGTTGAACGGCCTTGCGTCAGGGACGGGAACTGAGCCGAAGAGTCTGCTCGTCATTGCGGTCAGCGCCGTAATCGCCGCAGGAATGTTTATCTATGCTTATCGCAGGGGCGGTCTGCTATGATTGGTCTTGAGAATTGTTACAAAAATGAAGTATAATCCAGCATAAAATCGGCAGGGCTACCGTGAGCGCAAGACATCCTGCGAAGAGCCGCCCGGTAGCCGTCACATCCAGGCATGCCGCAATCAGAGTAATCACATACATGGCAACGAGCAGAACGACGCATGTAAGAGCGACGATCTGTTTCGGGGTCTTTTTTTTCATTAGAGTTCTCCTTCTTAACGTCTGTGTATTTGATGTCAGTCTACGTGTCAGAGCAGTTTAATGCAGTCTATATCCCATACTTGCACCTCATGTCTTCTCGGATACTTTTCTTTTCATACTTTAGCATGATTTCGGTCAGGAAGCAACGGATGATCTGTGCCTGCTTCGGAGGACACGGATGTACAGAAATAATTAAGATGACAAACGGGGGGAATTCCGTTATGATGTAATAAGTGTACAATGTTACTGCTTTTTAGTTATGTAAACCGCACGCACAGATGAAAGTGAATATCTACGAAGCCGCGCTTTCGCTCCGTAAAAAGCGTAGCAGACGCTAAACTCGTGAGTTGCCTTGCAACTCATAACCTCGTTAAGCGCTGACGCTTTTTAAGGGGCTTCTTAAGATATTCACTTTCATCTGCGCTGGGTATTGGTTATGTCAAAACAGTAAATGCATTCATATTTAGTACGAAGAACGGAGACAGAGTTGTATGGATAAAATGATACTCGACAAGAATTGGCAGATGAAGATCGTGGGGGAGAATGTCTATGACATACCGGAAGACTGGATTGATATGCGGATTCCGGGTTCTGTCTATGGTACTTTGCTGGAAAAGGGGCTTATGCCTGATCCTTATGACAGGATGAACGAGTTGGAGGCGCTGCGCCTGATGGAAAACAATTTTTGTTTTCAGACCACGTTTGCTATTGACAAAGAGCAGTTGCAGAGCGATTTCCTGCTGTTACGTTTCGATGGAATCGATACACTTGCAGAAGTCTACCTTAATGGCAGACTTTTGGGACAAACCGACAATATGCACCGTATCTGGGAGTTTGATATCGAAGAAATTGCCAAGGTTGGCGAGAATACGTTACGCGTGGAGCTCGCGTCTCCGACGAAATACATTGCAAAAGAGAATGAGAAAGTATATACCGGCGGTTCCGGAGAGTGTATGAAAGGGTTCCCGCATTTGCGCAAGGCACACTGCATGTTTGGATGGGACTGGGGTCCGAGGCTGCCTGATGTGGGGATTTTCAGGGAAGTCTCCGTTTTATCCGGCAGGAAGGCTAGATTGGAACAGGTTTACATAATGCAGAACTGGCTCCGTGGAAATGCAGTGGATGTCACACCGAAGGGCGTGGATATTCACATGGGAATGGTTGACATAAAGTATAACGTCACCATTGAAAATTTTGTGCCGGAAATAGCAGATGACAGCTATGAAATCAGGACGGCGCTCTATGACGACACGGGGATTCTGATTGCGGAAAAGTTTTCCGGGCAGTGTGCGCGTACAAGTGTGTCGGAGGCATATGTGGAGACGGTTACGGCAGATAAGGGCGAGGAAACAGGGGATAGCTGGGATACGATCACTGTGCATGATCCGAAGCGCTGGTGGCCTAACGGTTACGGCAAGCAGCCGCTTTATCGTGCGGAAGTGACGCTGTTAGATGATCAGGGAGCGGTGCTGGATGTGTGGAGCCGCAGAATCGGTCTGCGCACTATGACGGTTAACACGCAGCAGGACGAGTGGGGAGAGTGCTTTGCCCACGAGGTGAACGGTGTCAAAATATTTGCCATGGGGGCGGACTATATACCGGAGGATAATATTTTGTCCAGAGTGACGCCGGAGCGCACGAAGAAGCTGCTTCAGGATGCCGCACAGGCCCATTACAACTGTATCCGGGTATGGGGCGGCGGATATTATCCGGATGACTGGTTTTATGATTTGTGCGACGAACTGGGATTGGTCGTATGGCAGGATTTCATGTTTGCCTGCGCATCTTATGAGTTGGACGATGCTTTTGCACGCAATGTCAGTATGGAGATCCGCGATAATATAAGAAGAATCAGACATCATGCCTGTCTGGGGCTATGGTGCGGCAATAACGAGATGGAGACACAGACGCTGGATAAGGCGTGGAAGCCGTCAGAGAAACAGAAATGTGACTATATTAAGCTGTTTGAGTATATCATTCCGAAGATTCTGGAAGAGGAAGATCCGGGGACATTTTACTGGCCGTCATCTCCGTCTTCCGGAGGGAATTTTGACAATCCGTGGGATGAAAACAGAGGAGATACACATTATTGGGATGTATGGCATGGAAATAAACCATTTACGGAGTACCGTAAATTCAGATTCCGCTACGTTTCTGAGTTTGGATTCCAGTCTTTCCCGTGCTTAAAGACTGTGGAGACCTTCACTGAACCCGAGGACCGCAATATCTTTTCCAGAGTCATGGAGATGCATCAGCGGAATGTGGCGGCGAACGGTAAGATCATGACATATCTGTCTGCGACGTACCTCTATCCGACAGATTTCGACACACTGTTGTATGCGTCTCAGCTTCTGCAGGCGGATGCGATCCGCTACGGAATCGAGCATTTTCGCAGACACCGGGGTAGGTGCATGGGCACGATCGTATGGCAGCTCAATGATATCTGGCCGGTGGCATCCTGGGCGGGCATTGATTATTACGGCCGCTGGAAAGCGTTGCATTATGCCGAAAAGCGGGCTTTTGCACCGATCATGATCTCCTGTGAAGAAACAGGGGAACTGAGTGAGAGACCCTTCTGTGTCTCACAGCCGGCACCCATTGTGAAGTCGGCGAGACTGCATGTGGCAAATGAGACGTTTGAACCGGTGAGCGGTTTGGTGACGTGGCAGCTCCGCACGGCCAAGGGTGAGATTCTGCTGGTAGGTGAAGAGCGGGTCAGAGTGGAACCGCTTAGCGGCACGTGGATTGAGCGACATGATTTCTCATCATTTAGCGAATTGGAAGTTTACATAAGTTATGCTTTGGAAGTAGAAGGACAGGTTGTATCGGAAGGTACCAGCCTGTTTACGGCGCCGAAGCATTTTAAGTTTGAAGATCCGAAGCTGTCCTATACGAGAGAGGGGAACAGCTTGTTAATTAATGCGCAGGCATATGCGAAGAGTGTGGAGATCCGGGGTGTGGATGGAGATGTGAAACTGTCCGATAACTTTTTTGACATGAATCCCGGCACGAAGCGAGTGGAGATCCTGGAAGGAGATGCCACGGAGTTTGCGCTGCGGGCAGTGTATCAGATCAGGTAATCCCGATGAATGGATCGCGATGATCGGTAAGAGCGCTCCCAGCACAAATTTCACAGCCTGAGAAAGGGGCATGGCTATATAAATGGATAAGTTGAGTATAAATCCCTGCAATCTGTGTCCCAGAGAGTGTAATGTCCGCCGGGAAGAAGGACAGATGGGCTACTGCCGCTCGGATGACCGGATCTTTATCGCGAGGGCGGCGCTGCATATGTGGGAGGAGCCGTGCATCTCCGGGGAAAAAGGTTCCGGAACGGTGTTTTTCTCCGGATGTAATCTGCGCTGTGTCTACTGCCAGAATTATGAGATTGCGGCGGGAGGAAGAGGAAAAGCGGTTTCCGTAGAGCGACTGGCGCAGATATTCCTTACACTGCAGGAGCAGGGAGCTGCCAATATCAATCTGGTCACGCCTGATCATTATGTGCCCGGTGTGGCGCAGGCTGTCCTTAAGGCAAAAAAACAGGGACTTGTGCTTCCCGTTGTATATAACTGCAGCGGCTATGCCAAGCGGGAGGTTATAAAGAGTCTGGCGGGGATCGTAGATATTTTCCTGACAGACTTCAAGTATATGGATCCGGCCCTTGCGGCGAAGTATTCCGCGGCGTTGGATTATCCTGCCGTAGCGAAGGAAGCACTGGAAGAAATGGTTTACATAACATATAAAGATGGCGATGAGAATTTGCCTCTCTTCGATGAAACCGGTATGATGCAAAGAGGCGTGATCGTCAGGCACCTTCTTCTGCCGGGTCATAAGCAGAATGCAAAAGATGTGATCCGATATGTTTATGAGACATACGGTGACAGCGTATATATCAGTCTGATGAACCAGTACACTCCTTTTGACAGACTGCGGGATCGTCCGGAGTATGGTGAGTTGGGCAGGAAAGTGACGAAAAGGGAGTATGAGTCCGTAGTGGATTATGCCATAGATCTGGGAATCACGAACGCTTACATTCAGGAGGGAGATACGGCACGGGAGAGTTTTATACCGCCGTTTGATGTACGAAAGGAATGAAAAGTTCCGGCGTGAGTTTTCTATCAACGATAGATTTATGATAGAAGAAGAGGTGGAATATGAGAAAACGATTAACAATTTTCGGCCTGGCTGCAGCAGTCGGTATGTTATCCGCAGGCTGTGGGAAAAACGATGAGATTACAGAGGAACCTGTAGCGACTGAGAGACCGGCGCAGGAGGACAATACGTCTGAGAAAGAACCGGAGATGGAACCGGAACAGACTACGGTGAGTAACTGTCAGATCGCAGGCGGACAGGTTGCGTTGGTGATCGATGCAAGTTCCGCCATGGACAGCGGTTTCAACCAGGCGGCGCTTAACGGTGCGCAGACCTATGCCGATGCAGCGGAGGTCTCTTATTCTTACTACAGTGCCGACGATGACACGCAGGAATCCTATGAGAAAGCCGTAACCACGGCGATTCAGAATGATGCGGCACTTGTCATATGTGCCGGCAGCCATTTTGAAGAGACGGTTGGGCGGATGCAAAATGAATACGACGATGTGTTTTTCCTGTTGTTAGACGGCGTGCCAAAAGATGCCGAGGGCAATGCGGTTGTCATTGCACCCAATGTCCACTGTATTACGTACCGGGAGGAGGAGGCAGGATATCTGGCCGGATATATGGCGGTTTTGGATGGCTACACCAAGCTGGGATTTATCGGAGGGGAACAGCTTCCCTCTGTGGAGCGGTATGGATACGGTTATCTGCAGGGAATCGATGCGGCGGCAGCCCATTTGGGCAACAGTGATGATATCAGCGTGGAGTATTGGTATGCGGGTACTTTTCTGCCCGATGAACAGATTGAGGAGACTTCCCGCGAGTGGTACGAGGCGGGTACGGAGGTTATATTCGCCTGCGGCGGTTCGTTGTATCAGTCGGTATTGTTGTCAGCGGAGTCCTGCGGCGGAAAGGTGATCGGGGCGGACGTAGACCAGAGCGATATTTCCGAACTGATCTTAACTTCCGCCATGAAAGGGATTGATTCTTCCGTGATCGACGCGCTGGATGATTTTTTTGCCAACGGAAGGAGCTGGCCTGGAGAAATTGCGGGCAGCGTGAACTCCTACGGCGCGAAAGAAAAATGCGTCCGTCTGCCCGTGTATGGTGATGCATGGCGCTTTCAGACGGCTGAAATGAGTGACTATTTACATGTGATCGCCGGTCTAAAGAGCGGTGACATTCAAGTATCGGACGGCATAGATACGCAGCCGGAGACGACCGTTTCGGTTATCCGGCATGAACAGCAGGAGGAAGACCTTTGGATACCGGAAAAATGATGAAATCCAGCTATAATCCATATATATTTGTTGTACTGGTTCTTTCCGGTCTTCTGATCCTGTTATCGGGATGCGGAGGGAAAACACCTACGGTTTCTGACAGCATATCACGGCAGTCGGGAAAAACGGAAGAAGAGATCGAGAGAGAACTGACGGAAGGAAATGTTACCATGTCACGGCTGCAGCTTGCACTGTACGGTAAGATTACGGACTGTTCCCTGCAGAGCGATAAGGAAACGCTGGCGCTTACGCTTACTATGCCGGATATTCCGAAGAGCGATGATGCCATGATCTATCTGTTTGCCTTTGAAACATTTGAAGAATGTACCTTTACCGAAGAGCTTAAGTGTGAACCGATCGCGAGTCAGAGAAAATCCACAGAGTGCAGACTGGAGTGTGCATATCAGGATGAATATCTTTTTAAACAGTTCGTTCCGGCCCTGCTTCTGAACGGGGAATATATGCCTCTGTCCGCGGGTATCTGCATCAGCAATCCGGAAATGCTGGCGGATACGATAGAAGACTGCCCCCAGCCTAAGTCCAAAAAAGGACTGCTCTTAGACCCGCAGATGCTGGAGACTTCACTACTGACGGATTTAGGGGTGCAGTACGCGATTTACAATATTCCCCTTTCCATTATTATGGGAGAAACCACGGATCAGACTTTTCCCACGATCTCTTACGAATATCAGGGAAAGACATATCTGTTTAACGGTGCTGCCATAAACGGCTATGACTACCTTTTTTCTTACCTGACAGGCCAGGGGATGAATTCCACGGCAATCATCTTAAATGATTGGAATGAAACGTATCCGGAATTGATCCATCCGTTGTCAGACAATAAAGAGGCGGGCGCATATTACTATGCTTTTAATACCGCCGATGAGGAGGGAATCCGTTGTTTGGAAGCGATAGCCTCTTTTCTGACGGAGCGCTATTCCGGCAAGGAGCACGGACTTGTGTCGAGCTGGGTCATTGCCAATGAAATCAATCAATATAAAGTCTGGAATTATATGGACACGGATGACATTATGGTATACGCTTCCGAATTTGAGAAGGCGCTGCGTATCTTCTATTATGCGGCGAAGAGTAACTATGCCGATGCCAAAGTGTATTTCAGCATAGATCACGACTGGAACAGCAACAGAGGAAATGACGAGAAATACTTCAATGCGAAGGAGGTCGTGGCGGCGGTTAATGAGATGGCCGGGCAGAAAGGAAATTACGATTGGGGGCTGGCGATCCATCCGTACCCGAATCCACTCACCAAAGTAAACTACTGGACGGAGAATTATGACAAGACGCCGGATGCTCCTGTCCTTACGCTGATGAATTTAAGCACGGTGACGGATTTCTTAAGTCAGGAAGAATATCTTGACCGGAACGGAAATGTACGGAGTATTACAGTCACGGAACTTGGTTTTACTTCCGCCTCCGGCGAAAAACTGCAGGCGGCTGCTTTTGCGTACTGCTATTATATCATTGAGGACAACCCTTATGTGGATGCATTCATCATGAACAGGCAGACCGATGCGCTGGAAGAAGTTAAACAGGGACTTTCATTCGGTATCTATGAAATGGATCACACGCCCAAGTATATCTGTGACGTATACAAAAACATCGACACGGATCAGGGGAAGGAATATACGAAATTCATGCTGAATATTCTGGGTGCGGGAAGTCTGGAGGAGGCGCTTTCGTGGGCGAAGTAAGTTCGTTTTGAAATACGGATGCCGTCAATTCCTCTGACGATCATGCTTATGTTGCGGAAGGATTGAGCAGACAGTCAAACATAATTTTAGACATAGCGCGCTTTGACCCTGCTCTTTCTTTATACCGTTTAATCAGATTAATTGCCGCTTTCCGTGGTTTCCGTGTTTAAAATGGTTTTATTCATTGACATTTAATGTGGCATACAGTACAATATATAGTGCTGTAATGTAATTGCATATTACACTTTGTTGTTTTATTGTATACATGCACACAAGGGACGAGTGGATCTGTTATTTCTATTCTATCCTTTTTTGTTGATTGTAACAGTTTAAAGCAATAAAGTGCAAAAGTATGTACAAATCTAATGAGAGGAGAAAAAAATGAAAAAGAACAAAGTTCAGAAATTGCTGGCGGTTCTTCTGTCAGCGTCTATGGTATTTGGACTGTCTGCCTGTGGTAATGGCGGCGGAACAACCAATGATGCTCCGGCTACCGACAGCAGTACAAATGAAGCCGATGAATCTACCGACGGCAGCGAAAGTGAAGGAGAGACAGACACAGACACAGCTGAATCAGATGGTTATGTGGGACCGGATTGGGAGGCTATTGACGCAATGGACTATGATGAAAAGTCCGATGCTTTGTATGACTACAATTTAGGTGAATTCAATGACTATTATCAGACAGCAAAAGAAGAGGTAACAGATCTGGACAAGCGTATGGCGCTCATGGCTGTTGCTGAAGCGAAACTGTTAGAGTCCGGTGTATTCCAGCCTGTTCA
Source organism: Lachnospiraceae bacterium (assembly GCA_014804485.1). Classification (GTDB taxonomy): domain Bacteria; phylum Bacillota; class Clostridia; order Lachnospirales; family Lachnospiraceae; genus UBA3282. Next base: position 34,849 of record JAAUZT010000012.1, on the reverse strand, counting down.
GAGTAATGGGGGGGGATATGCAATGACCCGTATCGTACCTCGTACCGGCACCACAACTACATGGGGTCTGGATGAGTACAAGTGGTATACTTATCTGGTTACTAACGAACTGCTTCATTCGGAGGACAGAACAGAACTGGTTTCCATATGGAGTGAGAGCAAGACTGAGGACGAATGGTTCACTAATGCAAAGGCTTTTCTGGAGGAGAAGGGTTACACTCTGAACGATACATACAATTATGAGATCAGCTACCAGCTGGTAACATGGGATGTTATCGCTACCAGTATGACAAGTGATTCTTACTTCATTTCATGTACTTATTCAGGATTGCTGGAATATGATACTTTGAACCAGCAGCAGCCTGCTCTGGCTGAAAGTTACGAGGTTTCCGATGACGCTCTGACCTATACTTTCCATATCCGTCCGGGTGTGAAATGGGTAGACCAGCAGGGGCGTGAAGTCGGCGAAGTAACAGCAGACGACTGGGTTGCTTCCATGCAGCATGTGGCTGATAATGACGGTGAACTCGGATATCTTATGACCACCACAGACGGTTGTGGAATCAAGAATTATGACGCATGGGTAAACGGCGAAATCTCAGACTTCTCAGAAGTAGGTGTTGAAGCTGTAGATGATTATACTCTTGTATACACACTGGAAGCTCCGTTCCCTGCTTTCCTGTCTATGATGGGATATGGCTGTTTCGCACCGCTTAACCGTTCCTTCTATAAGTCACAGGGCGGTACATTCTCAGCGGAAGGCGATGAATATACACCCGGTAATTACGGTACTGACCCCAGCCACATTGCATACTGCGGTCCTTATCTGGTTACCAACTACACGGAGAATAATGTTACCAGCTACAAAGCAAACCCTGCATACTGGAATGCGGACGCAGTTAATACTCCGAATATAAATATTTATTATAACGACGGTTCGGATCCGCTCCGTATGTATAACGATACGAAGGATAATAATTGTTCTGCATGTGGATTTAACTCTTCCTCACTGGTACAGGCACAGCAGGATACTCCGGATGGAGAGACTGAGACATATTTCGATCTGTATAATTATGTATCCGCTACTGACGGTACAACCTTCTGCGGCTGGGTAAACGTTAACCGTGCATCATGGACGAATTACAATGACGATACGGTAGGTATTTCCCCTCAGACAGACGAAGATAAAGCTAAGACAAGAGAAGCCGTAAGCAACCAGAACTTCCGTCTTGCTTTGGCAATGGCATTTGACAGAGGCGCCTTTAACGCAACGAGCGTTGGTGAGGATCTGAAGTATGCAAGCCTCAGAAATTCCTATGTACCCGGTACATTCCAGAGCCTTGCTAATGATACAACAATCGATATCAATGGTGAGAGCGTTACTTTCAAAGCAGGCACCTACTATGGTGAGGTTATGCAGGCACAGTTGGATGCAGATGAAATACCGCTTAAGGTATGGGATCCGTCAGCAGATGACGGCGTAGGTTCCGGCGACGGTTTTGACGGCTGGTACAATGAAAGCAACGCAGCAGCATTCCTGGATAAAGCAATCGCTGAACTGGCAGAAGTTGGTGTAGAGGTTTCCGCGGAGAATCCGGTTTATATTGATATTCCTTGCGGTTCTTTCGCAGAATATTATTCTAACAGGGCTAATGCATACAAGCAGTCAGTTGAGAAGTCACTTGGCGGAAAGGTAATTGTAAATCTGGTTGAATTCGATGACCAGACCAACTATACCTATTCATATTACCGTATCAGCAACGGTAATGAAGCAAACTTTGATGCTGCTCCCGGTACCAGCGGCTGGGGTCCTGACTATGGTGATGCGCAGACCTACCTTGATACGATCCAGCCTTATGGTTATATGTGCAAGAACATCGGATTGTATTAAGAAGATACAGCAGTGAAAATTTAAAGCACTGATGGAGGTGCGGGGGAGTCTTACTTCTCCGCACTTCCTTGTATAGAATAGGGAAGGGCATTTCATGGAGGGATAGGAAAGTGGCAAAATATATAGTGCAGCGAATTATAAAGGGAACACTCTCTGCAATCTGTGTGGTAATTCTTATCATGATACTTGTCTACTCTTTGATGGACAGAGGCAATATCTTTGCCGGTGACAGCAATTACACCAAGACGCAGAGTAATGCAAGAATTACATATGAACAAACCCGTTATCAGGCGTTTGGCTATGTAGACTATGTGAATTATTCGGACTATATTACCATGTTGGTAAAAAGAGGAGAGCTTGACGAAGAAAACAGAAGCGATGCGGCGCTGATCGGACAGACGCCGGAAAAGGATAAAGAGATCGCGGCCGAATATATTCAGAAATTTACGGAAGAATATGAAAGCCAGGGGTATACCATTGTACGTCTGGATGCGGATAAAAAGACAAATGGCCGGGTGAAGGACGGTGGGCAGGCAGCTTTATTTGCTACCAGAGATAAACCTTTGTATACCCGTGTTGTTTCTTATTTTACGGGAATGTTTTTCCTTGATAACATTCATTATGTGGATGAATATACGGATATTGGAGAACGTAAACTGACATTTACGCTCTATGACCCGCTTTATGGTGGGGATAAATTTTCACCTGCTATTATTGGAAACGGTACGAAACATAAATACTTAATGTATTTCGACAAAAAATTCCCTTATTTCCATCAGAATTTCCTGACGCTGAATCTGGGAGAATCTTACACTGTTAACCGTGGCGTTGATGTATTTGAAACAATGACTGCATCCCAGGGCAGCTATGTGCTGGGTACTGTGAGTTATCCCACAGGGCATGTTGAGCAAAGCGCCGATGATCTGCATACCGCAACATATGCGGAAGGATCTCTGGAGATGAGCGATATGTATGCAGCACGGTTTACGGATGATTACACAAATACGATTACACATAAAAGAAGCATGTCAAAACTGGGATATTCCTTTGTGATCGGTATTATATCGACTATAATTGCCTATGTTCTCGGCCTTCCGATTGGAATATTAATGGCACGGTTCAAGAATGGCATTTTGGATAAAATCGGCACCTTATATATTATATTCATTATAGCAGTGCCTCCACTGGCATATATTTTCCTGTTTAAAGCGATTGGCGGAAGCGTATTCAAACTACCTACATTGTTTGATATGGATTCATCCAGTAAGCTTATGTTCATCATGCCCATTATATCTCTGACACTGCCCAGCGTCGGTAGTCTGATGAAATGGATGCGGCGTTACATGATTGACCAGATGAATAGCGATTATGTGAAGTTTGCCAGATCAGGAGGATTAAGCGAGACAGAAATCTTTACGAAGCATATCTGGAAGAATGCTGCGATCCCTCTTGTCCATGGTATTCCGGGAAGTATCCTGACTGCTATGGTAGGAGCAATTATCACCGAGCGTGTGTACGCTGTTCCCGGTGCAGGTAATCTGCTGACTCAGGCTATCAACAAGTACGATAACGGCGTCATTGTGGGCGTTGCCTTGTTCTATGCGCTGTTGACGGTAACTTCCATTATTCTGGGAGATATTTTGATAGCCAGTGTAGACCCTCGGATTTCATTTACATCGAAAGGCAGGTGATAGGAATGTATGAAGAATTGAAAAGTAAGACCGGTTTAAGTAAAGAAGAGTTGTTCAGCCGTGTGACACATAGTGATACGGAGTCGGAAAAAATAGCAGCGCCGAGGTATTCCTACTGGAAGTCGGTGTTCCGTGTGTTTTTCCGGAACAAAGTGAATATTGTTATTTTGAGTCTTCTGTTGTTTGTAATTGCATTTGCATACATATATCCTACGGTGACGGATTATGATCCTTATGCCAACCTGCTGGATACCGGAGCTAAGCATCTCTCCCCCAGCGGCGCGTTCGAACATTTTGGCTTCGGTTTGAAATGGATTCTCGGTTCGGGAGCGTCCGGAGAGCCGACCTTTGAAGCAGTCTGGAACGGGGCGAAGATTTCAATTTCTTTGGCATTTTTGTGCGCAGCCATTAATATGACCATCGGCGTATTGTTGGGAGCGGTATGGGGATTTTCCAAGAAAGTGGATATCATCATGACAGAGGTTTACAATATTATCGGAAATGTACCATTGATTCTGATCATATCTGTGCTTTCCATGCTGTTTTCGCCTACTTTCTGGACGATGGTGTTTGCACTTACGATCGTCGGATGGCTGAGCATAGCGTATTTTATCCGTACACAGGTACTGATCATCCGTGACAGGGAATATAATCTGGCGTCCAGATGTCTGGGTACTTCCACGATAAAGATTGCCATAAAAAATATTCTGCCTTTTATGACATCGGTGATCGTAACTTTGCTTGCAACGGAGCTTCCGTCCTATATCTCCTATGAAGTGTTCTTAGCTTACATCGGAATGGGCATGAGTGAGATGTCTCTTGGACGTCTGATTTATGCGGCTGAGGCGGCCATGGTGACACCGGGCTGGGAGTTGGAATTCTGGGGTCCTGTAGCAGTTGTTTCTATCATCACGATTGTACTGTATGTGGTGGGACAGAATCTGGGTGATGCATCCGATCCTCGGACGCATATGTAGGAGGTAGAGCATGGAAAATAAAAAGGTACTGTTGTCTGTCCGGGATCTGGAAGTAAAATTCCGTGTCCGCGGGCGGATTTTGAAGGCGATTCGCGGGATATCTCTTGATATATATGAGAATGAGTCGATTGCTATTGTAGGAGAGTCCGGTTCGGGCAAATCCGTTTTTACTAAAACTTTTGCCGGAATGCTGGATTCCAACGGGTTTGTCAGCAACGGACATATTGTATTCCATGATGAGGAGCTTGCAGATACACGCGTACAGTTAAATGATAAAACACGCCGCAATATCGCTTCCATTAAGGAAAAACTGGATACTTTTTCAAAGCTGGAGCCGGGCGCTTCCGTATATCGCGAGATTCTTGCCCTTGAAGCGGAGAAAAGAGATCGTTACGAACTCAGTGAAGAAGAGAGAGCGGCGCAGGAAAAAGAGTTGAAAGATCTGACGTTCCAGCGGACAGAGGTTTATAACCGTAAGACTGCGATGGACCGTTCCAGGGACAAAGAAGAGATCAAGGCTGCACAGGAGGAGATTTCCCGGCTGGATACGCAGATCAAAGAGCTGGAAGCCCGTAATAAAGAGAAAATCCTCAAGCAGAAAGAAGCTGCAGAGCATGATACGGAGTATAATGCGCAGTATGCCAGACGTGAAGCGGAACTTAAGGAGAAATATGATAAGCTGATCCATAAAGAACTCTCTAAGGATGTTTTGGACAGAAATGAGAAACTGGCAAAAGAAATATATCTGTCTGTTGCCAGAGGCGATTTAATACGCCGAAGAAAGGTTATGAATCAATTGATGGAATCCTTCAAAGACGCGATGAAACTCGGAATCGACTGGAAGGATGAGGCACAGCATAACGGTATTTACGACGGCATTGTACCAAGGGTAAAATTTGTAAGCGAAACGAATAGCGAACTGATCGGTTATTGCATTTTGGATTTAGCTTATATGCAGTTTCCCAAAGATTGGGCTCAAGTTCGTGGAAAGAAGATTGCTACTGTTTTTCAGGATCCCATGACCTCATTGAATCCTATTATTACAATCGGAAAGCAGATTTCTTCCATTATTATAAAGCATCAGAACTGCTCTGAAGCGCAGGCAAGGATGCAGGCTTTGGATTTGATGCAGAAAGTAGGCATTCCGAATCCGGCTGCCCGTTACGATGATTATCCTTTCCAGTATTCCGGCGGTATGCGCCAGCGTATTGTTATCGCGATTGCGCTTTCCTGCCAGCCGAAGATTCTGATTTGTGATGAGCCGACTACTGCGCTGGATGTGACCATACAGGCACAGATTTTACAGCTGATCAAGGATTTGCAGAAAGAATTTAATTATACGATCGTCTTTATCACGCATGACCTGGGAGTTGTGGCAAATATTGCCGACCGGGTGGCAGTGGTTTATGGAGGACAGATTGTAGAACTGGGAACGGTAGAGGATGTGTTCTATGATCCGCGCCATCCTTATACATGGGCATTATTGTCCTCGCTGCCTCAGTTGGCGGAGCCTGATACCGAACTATATTCCATTACCGGTACACCGCCTTCACTTTATAATGAAATTACGGGAGATGCGTTTGCGCCCCGAAATCCATATTGCATGAAAATCGATACACTGCTGGAGCCACCGATGTTTTCGGTCAGCGATACGCATTTTGCCAAGACATGGCTTTTGGATCCGGATGCTCCGAAAATTGAGAAGCCGGAGATCATCTGTAATCTTCATGAGCGGCTCATGCATGCATACAATATTCAGGGGGTGTGATTGTGTCAAATTTAAATTCAAACTCAAAATCAAGTACCGCCACCGTTTTTCCCGAACATGGACCGCTTAATGAAGACGGAAAGGAAATCCTGCTGTCGGTTAAGAACGTTGATATCACTTTTGGAAAAAAGGAAAATGCGGTCAAAGCCGTACAGAATGCTTCCTTTGATATTTACAAAGGAGAAACTTTTTCATTGGTAGGAGAATCCGGTTCGGGAAAGACTACTGTGGGACGGGCTGTCATTCGCGTTAATCCGCTTGCAGGCGGTGAAATATTGTATAAAGGTGTCCGTATTTCAGGGAAAATTCCCCGCGCACTGGATCGTAAGGTGATTCGTAACATTCAGATGGTGTTCCAGGATCCTGCCGCTTCTTTAAATGACAGAGCGACAGTGGATTATATTATTTCCGAAGGACTGTACAATTTCCATCTCTATACGAGCAAGGCTGACCGTCAGCAAAAGGTGGAAAATATGATCAAAGAGGTAGGGCTTCTGCCTGAACATCTGACCAGATACCCGCATGAGTTTTCCGGCGGACAGCGTCAGCGTATCGGTATCGCCCGCGCTATGGTTATGGAACCGGAGCTGGTAGTGGCGGATGAGCCTATTTCTGCGCTGGATGTGTCTATTCGTGCGCAGGTGCTGAACCTGATGAAGAAATTCCAGCGTGAAAAAGAGATTACATATCTCTTTATTGCACACGATCTGTCTGTGGTAAGGTTTATTTCAGATCGTATCGGTGTTATTTATAAAGGTAAAATTGTGGAGATTGCAGAGGCGGAGGAGCTTTTCAACTTTCCACTGCATCCTTACACCCACTCTCTGATTTCGGCGATTCCCATTCCGGATCCGAAACTTGAGAAGAACAAAGTGCTCTATACATACGATCCTTCCATCCATGATTACAGCGAGGAAGAGCCGGAGTTAGTCAACATCGGCCATAACCACTATGTATACGGAAGCAAAAAGGAGATTGAGGAGTATAAAGCCATCAGGGACAAGAATGAGCCTGTTAAAGCTATTACCATTAATTTTTCCGGTACTGAGATTACGGATCATGTGCAGGAGGTGACAGCCTCAGAGGATGAGATAAAGCTTCCGCCTGTTCATGATACGGGATCATTCATATATAAGCTTCTTTCATTCTTCCTGCCAATACTCGGACTGATTGCGGCATTTATCTTCAGGCGGATCAATCATATTCGAAATTACAGGGCATGTAAGAGAGGGGCTATTGCCGGGCTGATCACTCTGGCTGTGATCGTGCTTATCTTCCTGCTGTTGATATTATTGGCGGTAATATAAAAAATTGAGCTTTGCGGGGTTGCGAGGCAAGCTCGATTGCGAGATATCGCCCATGAGATGCTGTGCATCTCGGCGAACTCGAATTAAACTTAAGAATTTCTTATATAAATGTATGGCGCACGGGAGCATTTCATTCCGTGCGCCGTGTTGAATGAAACAGGAATGAGGAGAAGAACTTTGAGGGAAAGCAGAACCGGCGGCGGGGGAAGAGACCTGCCGCATCCGAAACCAGTGAATAAGATTGAACTTCCGGCAGAGCACAGGCGGCTGAGATTGGTTCTGACCGTCGTTTTTTTGATCGTGGGAGCATTTTTTTTAGCTATTAGTGTGGCAAATCTTTCATCAAAGGATTCCGGATGGAGTGAAATAGAAGCCGATTCTTCAGAACTAAATTGTAGCGATGATTTTGTGTTTTTGTATTGCCTGGGACAGGGCGAGGCTTCAGCCACAGCGGAGAATAAGGAGATCACCGCATGTTATTCCGCTGCCACAGAATATGCGTTTCGGATGTTTACAAATGATGTGGAATACGAAAATGTTCACAATATGTACTATATCAATCGCCATCCAAACGAGGAGATGAAGGTAGACGATGTTCTGTACCGGGCATTTTCTTTGATTCAGGAATCCGAAGACAGAAGCCTCTATCTTGCGCCTGTTTATGAGCAATATGATGGTTTATTCTACTGCACGGAGGAATATCAGACGGTGGAATATGATCCTTATTTGAATCAGGATGTGGCGGATTACTACGCCGCAGTAGCAGGGTTCGCCAATGATACGCAGATGATAGATCTGGAACTTCTGGGAGAAAACAGGATTTGCCTGAGGGTAGCGGAGGAGTATCTGGATTTTGCTTCGGAAAATGAGATCGGAAGTTTTATTGATTTTTATTGGATGAAGAATGCTTTTATTGTGGACTATCTGGCACAGGAGATGATTTCGGCAGGTTATTTTAGGGGCTGCATTTCCAGCCTTGACGGATTTACCAGAAATCTGGACCGGAGTGGAGAGGTCTATGATTATATTTTTTACAACAGACAGGATACCACGATTTATCCTGCGGCAAGCATACAATACAACGGTCCGTCATGTATAGTCTGTCTCCGTGATTATGCATTGGGCAGTGAGCAGCATTTATTTTACTTATATTCAGGCGAAGAGAGACGCACCCCATATCTGGATACGAAGGACGGCTTCTGCAGGAGTGCCGGCAGTGATCTGGTATGCTATAGCAGCGGATCAAGCTGTAGTGAAATTCTGCTTCGGATGATTCCCGTCTATATCGCGGACACGCTTCAGTACGATGCGCTGGCCGGATTGGCAAAAGAGGGAATTTACTCCATTTACAGCGAAAACAGCAGAATTTGTTACAATGATGCTGACCTGACGTTTGCCAACATGTATTGTGATGAGGATGTGCAATACGAGGCGTTTTGGGTGAAATAATTGTGGATATGCGCAGGATGTGCTATACTGAATTTGTTTGTGGGCAAAGAAGTGGAAATGTTTCTTTGCCCGCCATGAAAATAAGGAGGAAACAATAATGCTTGATGATTTTATTTCAGGTAAAAAGGCACTGTTTAAAGATGGTGTACATATGGAACTGAGAGCGCAGGAGAACCGTAACAGGCATATCGCGTTGGTACAGGGCAGCCTGACATCCAACAGCCGTTCCGAGGTCTCAGGAGTTTGCGCAAGAGTATATAAGAACGGAGTGTACGGTTTCTCATCTATGGCGGAATGCTCTTCCTTGGCTGCGGAAACTGTATTGAAGGCGGCTACGGAGAATGCTATGTTTATGGACAGACATATCCAAAAGAATAAAGGCGCCTTCCCCGTCATACCGGCAGGGCAGATACCGGTTGGTAAAGTGATTTCCGACACAGAGCAGAAACGATATCTTGAGTTCTGTAAGGAGCTGGACGCTTACATTGCCGGAACTTATCCTGATCTGTCCAGCCGCTCCGTCATAATGAGAGCGGACTCCATGGAAAAAATATTATGTACGTCCGATGGTTACAATGGGCATACCACATCACCGCGCGTCCACATTATTTTTAGCTTTAACACGGAATCGGCTTCGGGTGATCCTGTTGAATTATATACACCGGTGGGCGGTTTTGGCAATTTTGAGGATAATTTTTCAGATCCGGCGCTCCTTTACCCGGAAATAGATAAATTATATGAGACCTTGATGCACAAACGCGAAGGCGTCCATGCTGACGCAGGTTATAAAACGGTGGTTCTGGGAGGATTTTTGTCCGGAATGATCGCACATGAGGCGGTGGGGCACACGGTCGAAGCAGACCTTGTGCAGAGCGGTTCCGTGGCGGGACCGAATCTGGGCAGGCGTGTGGCTTCTGAGCTTGTGAACCTTGTGGATTTTGCGCATACCGCTTTTGGTAAGCCTGCTCCGCTTCCCGTATTTCTGGACGACGAGGGAACGCCGGCGGAAGATGCAGTTCTGATAAAGGACGGCATTTTGACAGGATATCTGAACAGCCGCGAAAGCGCACAGCACTTTAACATGAATCCTCTGGGTAACGCCCGTGCGTGGTCATTTTCGGATGAACCGCTTATCCGCATGAGAAATACGGCTGTGCTGCCCGGAAAAGATAAGCTGGAAGATATTATCGCATCGGTGGATGACGGTTATTATCTGATCAACACAAATAATGGGCAGGCAGACCTTACGGGCGAATTTATGTTCGGTGTCACCATGGGATATGAGATCAAAAAAGGGAAACTTGCACGTCCTATTCTTGATACCACGGTCTCAGGAGTCGCCTTTGATATGTTAAAGACGGTGGATATGGTATCGGATGAGGTCATCTGGACCTGCAGCGGTACGTGTGGCAAAAAGCAGCCGATGTCGGTGGGCATGGGCGGTCCGGCTCTCCGCTGCAAGATTATGATAGGTGGACGTTAAAACGATTTGTGTCTGCGGCGTAGGCGGCAGGCTACGGAAAGGCATGGTTATAATATGGTAGATATTAAAAGCGCAGGCGGCAGGGTAAATGACGCCTTAAAAAGACATAGTGTGGACAAGGCAGGATTCTGGGTGACGGAAACGGAAACACAGGAATTTAATGTAGAGGGCGGGGAGTTTACCCTGTTCCGCACCTTATTTGACAATGGTTTAAATCTTACGGTATATCATCAAAACAAAAAAGGCTCCATCACCACGAATAAGTTGGACGACGTTTCCATCGACTCGGCTGTGGAGGGGGCCCTTGCCTCTGCAGAATCGGGAATTGCGGATGAGGCATATGATATTGCACCCGTACAGGAGAAACAGTGCTTTCATGACAACGGCTATGAGCCGGATATGGAACGCCTTTTTGAACGAACCAGGGAACTGATGGCTGATATTGAAAAGCGATATCCCAAGGTCCTTGTGGATCAATTGAGCGTTTCCCATCAGAAGATCCATACCCTTTACCTGAATACCAACGGTACGGAATGTGAAGTATTTAAGGGAAAGTATTCGGTTTCTCTGTCGTTTGCAGGGCATGAAGGAGATGTGACCACTTCAATCTGTGGAACAGGCGTAATGACAGATAATCTGGATAAACCCTTTATAGAACTGGGAACCATTGAAACACAGTTAAAGGAGGCGGAGGCTCAGCTTGTGACGACTCCCCTTGAAGGCAAGTTTGAGGGTGTCATCGTCCTGACTCCCGACAGTCTTGGCTCTTTCCTTTACGGTATTCTCAGCAATTTCGCATGTGATTCTGCCATTTTGGAGAAGACAAGTATATGGCTTAATAAGCTGAATGAAAAGGTGGCAGACGAACGGCTTACCCTTTCCATAAAACCATCCGATCCCCGCGTTGTAGACAGGGATCACATTACGTCGGACGGTTTTCTGGAAGAAGACTATGATATTATAAAGGACGGTATACTTAAATCCTTTATGATCTCTCTGTATGTGGCAAATAAGTCCGGATTTGAGCGTGAGAAGAGCTCTTCCTTCTCTGTCATCATCGAGGGCGGCGCTACTCCCTATGAGGAAATTCTGAAAGGAATCAAAAAAGGGCTTATCGTAGGACGCTTCTCAGGAGGAAGACCGGGTAGCAGCGGAGACTTTTCCGGGGTGGCCAAAAACAGCTTTTTAATTGAGAATGGAGAAATCACCGGTGCGGTAAGCGAGACGATGATCAGCGGCAACCTTGCCAGGATGCTGATGAATGTGGTAGACATCTCCAAAGAGACGGTAGAAAACGGCAGTGACGTATTGCCTTACATTGCCTTTGACAAGATTGTGATTTCGGGGAAATAATAATAGAATGAAATTACAAAGAAAGTATACCGCTGACTAATATGCGGTATATAAGTGGTTGGGTCGAAAGTATAGTCCTTCGCCGTAAGGTGGAGGACTTTTTCCAAAATGAGGACTAGCAAATGAAAATCAGAATCAAATTCGCCAAATATGGCACAATGAAATTGGTTAATGCAAGCAGCAGCGGCAATATAAAACCTACGATGATATTTGATAAGTTCTGTCAGTTTGTGGGAATAGACATTCCCCCTGGCTTATCTATAAAGGCAAGGTTGATATTATGAACATTGAACTCAAAGAGCTTACACATAAAAACTTTGCACTTGCAAGTAGAATTGACAGAAGCGATATAAGCGAAAATTTTGTTGATAACATAAATACGATAATGGAATATACGAATTATGGAATTGAACATTGTTGTATCGGTCATACTTTTGCAATCATAAATAATGATGTATATATAGGATTAATTATGCTTGGAGAAGCAATAGAATGGGAAACTGATCCACCTGAAATGAAAAGTGTGCCCTTTTATCGCTTAATGGGGTTTGTTATCGATAAAAAGTATCGTGGAAAAGGAATTGGGGGTAAGGCACTGGAAATGACAATTGCTGAAGTTTACAAAGATTTCGGAGTTAGACCTATAGCTTTAGGCTGCCATAAAGAAAATGAGTTGGCGGCGAAATTCTACATAAAGCACGGATTCAAAAAAACTAAGTATATGGAACATAATGATATATATTATTTAAGGTATCCTGAAAGATAACATCCTATCTGCTATTTATATGTGGTATTATACGCATTATATTGTGGGGAGTTGGAGTTTCAACAGGAGTGGCAAATTATTAAATACTATGTGTAATATGGAATAGGGATAACACTAAATTTTGTATTTTTCGAATCTAGGGGACTTTTTTGGTAGTTTATGCAAGGGCAAAAATTACACCGGAGAAGTATCCGCGAAATTCAAAGTCATTGCCAATAACAAGAGTATTGCCGCAGCCAGAGTTAAGGTTGAGCCACAGCAATATACAGGTTTGGAAGTGAAACCCGGCAATGACGACATCACCGTTGAGATGAAAGAGAACGGACAGTGGGTGAAGGTAGAACCATCCAACTTCAAGATCACAGGGTACACCAACAATATCAAGAAGGGTACGGCAAAAGTGACTATACACGGTATCGGCGAGTACGGCGGCACCAAGACCGTAAGCTTTAAGATTAACGCGAAACCGATGATATTGGGTACAAGATAGTATCTCAGGTGATGTATGTAACAAATCATAATAAGCAGTGCGAAAATGTGCTGTAAATAACGACACCCCGCCATGATTCCGTAAAGGAACCGTGGCGGGGGTTTTTCTTATAGGAAATTCCTACGTTCATGCACGAGTTAGCGAAGCGCAAGCGAACAAATCTCGCAAAGTTAATCGCGAAGCGATTTACTTTTTTTGCAACATAAAATGGTCTGTCTGCGACAAGCTATTGATGAAAACCGGGCTCAAATCCGATATAAATATATCATATGTTTTGCAGGAGGTGAAATTGTGCAGATTGGTGTATGTGATGACCGGAAAGAAATCCGGGAGATGATCATTGATAAAGTAAAGAAGCTTTATCCGGCGGAAGATATTGCATCTTACGGATCCGGGCAGGAAGTATTGGAGGCATTACACCTTCCGGACATCCTGTTTCTTGACATACAGATGCCGGAAATGGACGGACTGGAAACTGCCGGAGAGCTCCGTAAACTGAATCGGCATATGATAATTATTTTTGTGACCGTGACAAGAGATTATGTATTCCGGTCGTTTGATGTCGGAGCGTTTCATTATCTTGTTAAGCCGTTTGAAGATGAGAAATTTGCAGAAGTCTTACACAATGCCGTCAGGCAGTTTCGGGAAAGAAAGAAGGAGTGCATGGGCATAAAAAAGGAAATGCCGAGCCTGATGGTAACCGCAAAAGGCAAGCACATTACCATCCCTATGGAAGACGTCGTATATGCAGAAGTGTTCAACCGGAAAATAATCATTCACACAATGGATGCGGACATAGAATTCTATGGGAAAATGAAAGAACTGGAGAAAAAAGCAGGGGATGATTTCTACCGTTCCCATAGGGCATATCTTATAAATCTCAATTTTATCAGGAAATATGACGCGAGAACCATTTATTTAGAAAATGCGCAGGTGCCCATGTCAAAGCAGAATTATCAGAATTTTGTCAAATGTTATTTAAGATTCAATCAGAGGAAGGGGAAGGAATAGAGGGTGGGATATACTGTAGTTCATGAGATGTATGTGGCGATGGAGATATTGATCAGGGGATATTTTTTTTACCGTCTGGTAAAGCCGTTTATGTTCTCCGGCGATATGCCTGATGATATGTGTGGCTCAGAGGATATCCATGTATCTGCCAAGAAAAGGAAAAAATTTGCATTTTATGTCGGAGCTATCCATTTTTTAATAATAATGCTGCTATATGTTATGCCGCAGCCCATGGATCTTTTTAGGGCATATCGTATTGGAAGTTTTATCATGTTCTTTTTGATCTGTTGTATCGATCGTAGAAATTACAGACAGAAAGCATTTCTTGTGATCATGTTTTTTTCCGTCAGCTGGCTTTGTGCCGCGATGGCAGAAATTCTATATGACAACTTATACGCATATGCTGAACATACGGATTATATGCAGAGTCATCCGGATGATCCGACGTGGATTGCTTTGTATGCAGGGGTAACTGTTTTCTATCTGACGCTGGAGTTTGTATTTACCGCTATCGGAATCCGGCAGATTATAAAGGTCTATAGAAATAAGAGTGCAGATCTGGAAAAAGGGGAGCTGTTTATGCTGTCGCTGCCATCGCTCATGGGAATGATGGCATTTGTAATCATAGGGAGCCACCGCATGGTTTATATTGTAGAAGCCGGGAGAAAGAAGGATGATTATGATATATTGATCTTGCTGTTTTATACAGCAACTGTTGTTTTGATTGTTGTGCTTATTGTGTTATATCAGGAAATTAAGGCAAGGCAGGAAGAGAACCGGCAGGCGGAAATTCTTGCTGTGCAGATTGACAGTATCAGACGGCATATCGGGCAGGTGGAAAGCCTTTATCAGAATATACGCAGTGTCAGGCATGATATGACCAACCATATCCTCACATTGGAAAGGCTTTATGAAGGCAATAATGCGGAGGAGGCCAAAGCATACAGCGAAGAATTAAAGACAGAGCTTTCTCAAATGACAGGCGGGATAGAAAGCGGAAATCCGGTAACGGACGTGATTTTACAGGAGTTTAGAAAGGAAGCAGGGAAAAGGGGAATTACGTTCCGTTCAGAATTTCATTACCCTGTGGATTCTAATATCAATGTTTTTGACATGAGCGTGATATTAAATAATGCATTGCAGAATGCAATAGAAAATATTGAAAAAGAAAAGTCGAAACAGATATCCATTGAGTCATACCGCAGGAAGAATGCTTATATCATGGAAATCTGTAACAGCTTTACAGGAAATCTGCAATGGGATGCGGAAAGCGGGCTTCCGGTCACGGCAAAGGAAAAAGCTAAAGGACATGGATACGGACTGTCCAATATCCGCAGGACGGCGGGAAAGTATGCCGGCGATATAGATATTGCATTAAAGGATGGGGAGTTTTGCCTCTGTATTATGCTGATGCTGGACAAAAGATAATTTACGAATGGAATTAGTGGTTATTGACTTAGTGTATAGATACAGTCTTGTTTATGGCAGGGCTGTATTTTTGTGTGTGCACGGCAGGGTCAGGCTGATTAAGAAAAGTGAATGAATTTTTATACATTTTAGATAAGTTTTTACGAATAGGGGTTTTTATTATGAGAATATGGTCTGCTATTTCAGCGCATTGTCACAGAAAAATTACAACAGCGGCAATGATAGTGTTAAAATCAATATATCACACAGATAAAGAGAGGAAAGCCAATGATACTGAAAAGTTTTTTTATGAATACCTCACTGAGAATGAGAATGATAGTATTATATACATTGTTTGCGGTTATATTGGTGGGAGGAATTACGTTATATTCCTATCACTTTACGGTAGATCTGCTGAAAAAGAAGGAGATGGCGATTCTAAGCGATTCGCTTGAATATTTGGAAAAAGATATCAGTACGCAGGTTAAAGGAATCAATGGAGAGTTTATCAACATTTTTTCGGATAATCAATTTATTGATTTGTACAGAAACAGTGTATCAGGGGTGAAGACACCTGTTCAGAAGGTGGAATTGAGCAGTGAACTTACAAACTATTTTATGGATATTAAGATAAGGAACAGCACGCAGCTCGACGACGTCTATCTGTTCCACAATGGCGAAGTTTATTCCAGTGAATACAGACCGGAATATGACTGGGCACAGTTTCAGAAGTCTGTTTATTATGATGTATGCATGGAGAATAAGAACAGGATCCTATATGGAGACTTTGAACCGGACAAGGAATATTTCAGTATTGTGAGATCATTCTATTACACGAACGGAGAAAATTCCGTAAATCCTGATGTCGGATATCTTTCGGAGGAGAATGAAGACTACAGCGTATTAATTTTTCGGTTGAAGAAGTCGTGGCTGCAGAAACAGATTCATAAGGAAGCGGTCAAGCGTCAGACCAGTGTGATGATTTTTGATGATCAGGGAGATGTAGTCGTTTCCGAAGGAAGTATTGACTGGCTTACAGAGGAAGATGTTGATGCATTGACTGATGAGATTAGGGGCAACACTTCAGGAATCTTTGAAGGAGAGTTAATAGAGGGGCGTGTGGGAATCAACATTCGCAAGATTGATCTTGCGGATTGGAGTATTGTTTATCTGTATGATATGAATATTTTATATAGGCAGGCGAAACAGATACAAACTGCTGCAGTGTTTATTTTCGTTATATCAGTTGTTATTGTTATCGGTATTGCGTCGTTCATTTCCCGCACTGTCGTGACACCGATACGGACGCTGGCGAAATCAATGGACGAGGTTGTGGATAATAATATGGTCGTTACCTTTGTGCCAAAATATAATGATGAAGTTGCTTATTTAGGAAGAAGATTTGCAGCCATGGTACAGAAAACAGCAAATTTGATCGAGGAAGTAAAACAGGCAGAAAAGCAGAAGCAGATCGAAGAATTAAAAGCGCTTCAGGCACAGATCAATCCGCATTTCTTATATAATACGCTGGATATGGTCTACTGGATGGATAAGATGGAGGGAAATGACAGTTCGGCAAATCTGATAGCGGATTTGGCGGATTTCTTCCGGCTGAGTTTAAATAAGGGAGAAGATATTACTACAGTGGAGAGAGAGGCAGAACATGTCAAAAAATATCTGGAGATCCAGAAAAGGCGGATGGATGACACATTTGACTACCGGATCTCAATAGATCAGGCGCTTGTTAAATACAGCGTTCCGAAACTGATCCTGCAGCCCTTTGTAGAAAATTCACTGCTGCATGGATTTGAAGGTATGACGGAAAAAGGGAAGATCGATATCCGTGTGTTTAGAGAAGAGGAAGATATCATCATTGATATTGCGGATAACGGATGTGGAATGCCCATAGAGAAGCGGGAGGAGATCAACCGCAACCGGGCACAGGGTGATGGGAATTATGGATATGCAATAGAAAATGTAAAGGCGAGAATCCAACTCTATGCAGGAGAATCATACGGCGTCTGGTTTGACACAGAAATTACGGAGGGAACAAAGGTGCGGATTTGTTTTCCGATGAATTTTTCCGGAGGTAAAGTTGAGGAAAGGGGTGGACATACAGATGATGAAAATGTTAGTCGTTGAGGATGAGAAGATTCTTCGAGAGGGAATCTGTAAGGTAGGAAACTGGGAAGAGTATGATATTCAGATTGTAGGGGCGGCAGAAAACGGACAGGCTGCATTGCAGCAGATACAAAGGGAGAAACCGGATATCATTCTCACTGATGTTGTTATGCCGGTCATGGACGGAATTGAGCTGACGAGAACCGTATATGAGCAGTATTCGGATATCAGGGTGATTTTATTGTCCGGACATGAAGAGTTTGAATATGTGAAGAAAGCAATGGAGTACCATGCCTGTGACTATTTATTGAAGCCTGCCCGTATGGAAAAACTGCTAGAGGTAGTGCTGCGGGTAAAGGAAGAAATACTGGCGGAGCGGAAGAAGAAAGCGGATGAGGAACTTTTAAAGATAAAGCTGGAAAAGAGTATTCCGATCTTACGGGAACACTTTATGAACCAACTGCTGAACGGTCGAGAGCGAGACGAAAAGAGAATAAGGCAGCAGATGGATTATCTCCAAGTGGCTGTTGATGCAGAAAATATAGCGGTGATGATCGCAGAACTGGATCATAAACCTGAAGAAGAAGACCTGTTCCGGATATCCCAGCTCCAGTTGCGCGAACTCTGTGAGGAGATAATCGGAAATGAATATCGGTGTATTGTATTTGATGATTTAAAAGACCGGGTTGTGATCGTATTAAATTATTCTGCGGATATTTCCAAGAAGGACACTGTGACGTATTTACAGGGGAAAGCGGAGCGTATTCAGAGAGAAATGAAAGAGCTGCGGGAAGAATCAGTGAGTTTTGGGATCGGAAGGATGATAAATAATATTTTATATCTGCCCAAAGCCTACCGAGAAGCGGAAAAAGCACTGAATTTCCGTTTTTTTATGGGAAATATGAGCACTGTTTATATCGGTGATATGGCAAAGGACGAGCATGGGGAAGGTCTTTTCTTTGCACAGCAGGAAGATCTGCTTTTGTGTATCAAGATAGGTGATGGTACGGGAACGGATAGAGAGCTTAGGAAGTATTTTGAAGCTCTGGAGAATTATGTGTCCAAGGGACAGGACTTTATTATTGAAACGATTAAAATGTTTCTTACCTATCTGTTGATTTTTCTGAAGGAAGACGGTTCCGTATTTGAGGATGATTTTTTTACGGAGCTTGAAGAATTGATAGCGGATATGGGAAGAAGAAAGAAATTATCGACGCTGCAGGAACTGGAGAGAAAGGTAAGCAGAGTTCTGTATGATATTGCGGACAGGATCAACAATAACCGTATTCTGCGGAATGAAGGTATCATTGAGAAAGCCGAGAAGTATGTGAAACAGAATATGTCCGGCGATGTGTCATTGATCACGGTGGCGGATGCCGTGTTCGTCAGTCCTAATTATCTGAGTTTTCTGTTTAAGGAGCATGGGGAGAACTTCAAAGATTATGTGGTGAGGATCAAGATGGAGCGGGCGGCAGAATTGATGAAGACAGAACAGTATAACTTAAATCAGATCGCACAGGAGCTGGGCTACAAAGACGGGAGATATTTCTCTAAGGTATACAAGAAGTATCAGGAAGAAAAGCAATAAATGGTATTAATAAGCGGCGGAAGTTTTTACACATGGGTCATAAGTTTTTTTCGCTGTCTTTGTTTAGAATGAAATTATCAAAAAACAAGGAGGAACCAAAAGTGAAAAAGAACATAATGAATAAGGTGCTGGCTGTGATCTGTACAGCAGCGATGACGATGTCCGTATTATCAGGATGTGGAAGTACGGGAGGCAGCGCTGAAGCGAAACAGGCAGGAAGTACTTCAAATCAGGGAGGAAACGCCGATACGGAGAGTTCAGACAGCGGCAGCAATAAAGAGCCGGTGACGATTCAGTATTTTACATGGACATCGGGATCCATGACAGCCATTGAACCAATGGTGGAGAAATTTAATGAGACGAATGAAGACAATATTACTGTAGAAGTGGTGTTGAAAACAGGAGAGTGGCAGACGGCATTAAAAACCGCAATCCAATCGGGACAGGCACCGGATATTCTTCATGGCGTACAGGATGTGACGGAGGCTCTGAGTAACGGATGGATTGAGCCGTGGGATAATTATTTATCCGCTGATTTTAAAGAGAAGATCGATCCGTATACCTATAAAGTGGAAGTTGACGGCGAATTGAATACATACGCATTTGTATGGGGAGCCAAAACTTACAAGATGGCATACAATAAAGAGCTGTTTGAAGCGGCAGGAATTACGGAAACACCGAAAACATGGGATGAAGTATATGAGTGCGCAAAGAAGATCACTGAGGCAGGCAATGGAGAGTATTACGGATTCGGACTCAGCAGTGCACCTTCCGGATCGGCAGTGGCTTTTATCACGGAGCCGATCGGTGCATACGAAGGATATTACAAGATGGGATATGATTTCCGGAAGAATGCCTATG
This sequence comes from Lachnospiraceae bacterium, assembly GCA_014804485.1. GTDB lineage: Bacteria > Bacillota > Clostridia > Lachnospirales > Lachnospiraceae > UBA3282. The sequence continues at coordinate 14,686 of JAAUZT010000012.1, read as the reverse complement.
ATTTCACATATATGGAACCGTATATTAATTTATTCAGACAGATGATCGCAGAAGGAATTACATTCCCCGGAGCAGAGACACTTGATAATGATGGCGTCCGCGCACAGTTCGCAGCAGGAAAAATCGGTATTTTACCTTCTGTTTCATGGGATTGCGCAGCAATTAATGATCAATTTGAAGCAAGCTGCGATTGGGATGTGTTTGATTGGCCTTCAGCTATGGGCGGAGAGAATAAAGGCGCACTGTGCCTGCGTGATTCAGCAAACTATATGCTTTCTTCCACAAGTGAGCACAAGGAGGCTGCCGCAAAATTTGTTGAGTTCATGCTTGGAGAAGACTATCAGTCGGAAATGTTATCCAAGGCAACGGATATGTCTATTCTGCCGTGGGCGTTAGAGGCAGCTGAGAATAAGCCTGCTTCTGAATATACACAGTGGGTGAGCTATAATCCGACAGAAGATATGGTGCCGGTATCCAATGTGAATCTGAGTGTACAGATCTCTGGCGATAATGAGGCGACAACACTGGCAACGCTTATCAGCAATCCGGGCATGGATGCTATGGCAACATTGGAAGAATTGTCTGCACGTTATAATAACGGCTTGTATGAGCAGGCCAAGATGGACGAACAGAAGGCGGAAGTATCTGATGTTAAGATCGGATTCCAGGGAAAGATTATGTCTATCGAGAATTTTGATCCGAAACAGGCGATCGATCCTGAAAATATTAAGTATCTGACAGCCGATGAGTGGAAGGCATTGCAGTAGAAACAGAGAATAGGATATAATAAAATAAGGAAGAGATGTATATGAAAACTGGAAAGAAAGCATACGAAAAAAATGCTGCCGGTAAACAAAGTCATCTCAAAGGTGTGGCAAAAAAAGCCGGAAGGAATGTACCTACGTACATTCTTCTGGCGCCCACAATGATTTTGTTTCTGGTAATGGGCGTTTATCCGATCATATGGGCATTAAAGTATTGTCTATATAATTATGACGGTACGACGATACCGATTTTTGTGGGACTGAGCAATTTTAAGAAACTTTTTGACTTTAAAGCAATTTTAAGTGAGGCAGGGAATCCCTATGCGGTATATTGGTCTTCATGGGGCAGGACACTGACATATGCAGTGATAAAAACTTTGATTGAGATTCCGCTTGCCTTTTTTTGTGCCTTATTTGTCACCAGTAAGATCAAGGGACGTACGTTTTTCAAAACATTGTTCTATATGCCGCAGATCCTGCCGAGTTTTGCAATTTTTATGGTATTCACCATTATGCTGAATCCATACAATGGAATTTTGACAAAGTATTTGTCAAATATAGGGGCGGTTCCGCAGTACTATAATTTTCTTGCCAATACGAAGAGTGCGTTTATTGTAGGTATACTTGCGGATGCGTGGATTTACTTCGGACTGAATATGTTATTTTTTATTGCGGGTCTGACCAATATTCCGAAGGATGTGTATGAGAGTGCCAGCATAGACGGGGCAACCGATTTTCAGAGACTTCGCTATATCACGATCCCTATGATGGCAAGAATGGGACAGGTGATCATTATGCTTTCACTTGTGGGATGCTTAAAGGCAATGGGATCCTATTTCGTTATGACCAAAGGCGGACCTAATCATACAACAGAGTTGACTTTTATGTATATTTATAATCTGTTCTTCCCGAGCGGCACAACGGCACAATATGGAATGGGCGCTGCGGTTGCAGTAGTTTCTGCAGTTATCGTAGGTATTATCACAGCGATTTACAACGTGGTAACAGAAAAAATGCAGTATGACTGAGGTGTGAATTATGAATAGTAAATTAAAAAAATCAGCAGGACAGATATTGATCTACATTTTTTTGATTATCGTAAGTATCATTGTACTGTTTCCGATTATATTCAGTATTATGGGATCGTTAAAACCGGTATCCGAACTCTTAACGGAAAGTACGTTTTTTCCGAAAGAGGTTGTCTGGAATAATTATGCAAGGGCGTTTAAGGAAGCAAATTTCGTCGGGTATCTCGGAAACAGTGTGATGTATTCTACAGTCGGAACCGTAATATCCATGTTTAATATCTGTGTTCTGGGATATTGCATGGCGTGTCAGGATTTTCCGGGGAAAAAGCTCATTCGGTTTCTGATCATGGCTACGATGTTTGTATCTTTAGGTCCCATGACTTTATATCCGAAGCTTGAGGTCATGCGTTCGTTAGGGATAACCGGAACCAGACTGTCTATCATATTGGGTACGATCATCACCGCAGGTGCAGAGGTATTTGTCTTTGAAGCGTATTTCAGAAGCCAGGGAAAAGAGATTAACGAGGCGTCAGAACTGGATGGATGTAATATATTTCAGAGGTTCTTTTATATGGGGATTCCGCTGGCGAAGCCGATGATCGGAACCTTTTCAGTCATCTTTTTTAATCGGATCTGGAATGATTTCTTCTGGCCGTATGTTATGACATTTACAAATACAAAGATTCAGCCGCTGGTAGTTGCGGTAATTGCGCTTAAAGATTCCGCCGGAGAAGCGGCAACGGAATGGGGACTTCTGTTGGCAGGCGCGAGTCTTGCAATTATTCCGGTCATTATCGTTTATGTATGTACCAGTAAATGGGTAATTGCCGGGGTGACAGAAGGCGCTGTCAAAATGTAGATGGAGAGGTAAAGAAGATGGAATATGGACATTTTACGGAGGGCGGAAAGAAGTATGAGATTGTGACTCCGCACACACCTGCCCCATGGAAGAATTTCTTATATAACGATACATATTATCTGGAAATGGATCAGACGCTGCAGGGAAGCGGGCAGTTGGTAAACGGTTATAACAGGACACCATGTATCTGTCAGGAGAGGTATTTTTATCTTGCAGATAGAAAATCGGGAAAGATATGGAATCCGAATTTTCTTCCGTTAGGAAAAGACTATGATTCTTATTCCTGTGAGCACGGTTTGTGGAGTACGACACTGCATTCTGTCTGTGAGGGAATAGAGACTACGATAGAAGTGATGGTGCCGGCCGCCGGGAATAAGGAGCTGTGGTCTTTATCCTTACGGAATCAAAGCAAGGAAGAGCGGGAGATTTCCTTATATACCGTATTCGGATTTTATGATCACGGAGTCATGGGCGGTGAATGCGTATATGACGAGGAGGAGCAGGTGATCATCAAATATGCCTTTCCGTATCATGCGTTGTATGAGGAGAAGGAGAAAGTGGAGAAGGAGGCGGCATATTTCTATCTGTTTTCGGATCGTGAGCCGGACTCCTGTGATATGAGCAGACGGCGTTTCTTCGGAAGTTTCGGTGAAACCCATATTCCACAGGGAGTCAAAGAAGGCGTGCTGAGCGGAAAAAAGGGAGAAGCGGAAGATTTTTGCGGTGCCCTGTGCCATAATTTCGTGATAAGACCGAATGAAAAAGTAGTACTCTTTCTGGAGGCGGGCGCTGCGGTGACGAAGGAGCAGATTTTTGAGCAGAAGAGAAAGTTCGGTGGTGTCTATGTGGAGGAGGAGCGGTCGATTCTGCAAAAGGCATGGAAGGAAACGGAGGATCGTTTCTTTATGGAGACGCCGGATGAGAATCTGAACGCATTCGGAAATTACTGGTTAAAAAAGCAGATCACATTGCTGACCAGACAGAATCGTGGGAGCTCTTATTGTCCGGTCAGAAATCAGCTTCAGGATGCAATGGGGTATGCCATGTTTGCCCCAGAAGAGGCGGAGAAATATATTTTAGATGTGATGCGGTTACAGAAAAGGGACGGATCGCTCCGGCAGTGGCATGATACGACAGGCGCGCCGCCAAGAGGGCTGTGTCTGTTAAACCACACGGACGCACCGGTCTGGCTGGTTATCTGTACTGAAATATATGCCCGGCAAAGGGGCGAAGAGGATGTGTTATATAAGAAGGTCCCTTATCTGGACGGAGGTGATGGGACGGTCTTAGAGCATTTGCTGAAAGCACTGCATTATTTGTACCAAAGTGTGGGGATACATGGAATGTGTCTGATGGGCGACGGGGATTGGAATGATCCGATCAACGGCGTCGGCAGGGAAGGCAAAGGAGAGTCGGTATGGCTTTCTATGGCATTGGTGTATGCGACACGAAAAATACTCGTTTATCTGGAAAGCAATCCGGAGGAAAGAAATGAGTTGGCGGCGTCGGCTGAACACATGGAAAATGCGCTGAACGAACATGCATGGGGCGGTAAATGGTATGCGGCAGCCATCCACGATGACGGAACGATACTCGGAGACAGTCATGACAGATTGTTTCTGAACACGCAGTCATGGGCTGTTCTGGCAGGAATTGCAGATGAGGAAAGAATGAAGCTTCTGGGGGAGGCATTCGGGCAGCTTGCAACACCCTTTGGTCCGATCATACTCGATCCGCCGTTTCGGGAATGGAATCCGCACTGGGGACGTATCAGCGTGAAGAAATCCGGCACTACGGAAAACGGATCGGTATATTGTCATGCTTCTATGTTTATGGCGTTTGCACAAGCGAAGGAAGGTGATGCGGAAGGTTTCTATGAGACTTTGTGGAGAACGCTTCCGACGAATCCTGAGAATATGCCTTCCCGGAGTTTACAGCTTCCGATTTATCTGGCAAATTACTATTATGGCTTAAGGGAATCCGATAATTTCGGGCGTTCCAGCCAGCATTATGGCACGGGCACCGCCGCATGGATGCAGATGTTGTTAGTGGAGGAGCTGCTGGGAGTGGAAAGTACCGTGAGGGGATTGCGTATTCATCCGTTACTTCCGTCCGGGTGGGATCAGGTAAAGTGTAGAAGACGATACCGGAATGCGGTTTATGATATAACGATTAAACGTGGAGAAGAAGCCGCTGTATCTGTGGACGGACGATTATTTGAAAAGGCAGTTCTGCCTTATCAGGACGGGAAAACATATCGAGTAGAAGTCAGTATTGTTTAATGTGGAGGAAAAGAGCATGGATAAACCGAAAATATATATGTCAGATATTCATTTGGAAGATTATACACAGCAGTATGAGGGGAAACAGGCAACAGCAGATACCATGATATTTGATTCCGGAAGGAAGAAGGTTTTATTGAATGGGGAATGGCAGTATGCCGTGGATCAGTATGATACATGTTTAAGACAGCAGTGGTTCAAAGAAAGACAATTTGATGAAAACGGCTATACGCTTCCGCTGGATTATTCTTTTGACGAGTGGCCGGTGATGTCTCTGCCTTGCTGCTGGAATACTTTGGATGAAAGATTTTTACTATATGACAGCAGCATGGTATTTACCAGAAAATTCTCCCATTGCGGAAACAGAGAGGAAAGAGTGGTCCTGAAAGTGGGAGCAGCAAATTATCTGTGCCGTGTGTTTGTAAACAGAACCTATGTGGGAATGCACAGAGGCGGGTCTACACCCGGTTATTTTGATATTACTGATGTTTTAAAAGCAGACAACAGAATCATGCTCGTCGTTGACAGTACCAGAAGGGAAACGCAGGTTCCGACCGAGAATACGGACTGGTTTAACTATGGGGGAGTATACAGGGATATTGAGTTGATCTATCTTCCGAAGGTCTATATCAAAGATTTTCAGATCGCGCTTGTTCCCGATGGAACATTTAGCAAAATACAGGCAGAAGTGAAGCTGTCAGAGGAGCTTTCAGGGGAAGCCGTGCTGTGCATTGAAGAGTTAGGAATCAAATCGCAGATTTCCGTTGTGGACGGAGTAGGGACTCTTGTTATAGAAGCAGGGCCTGAGTTATGGTCGCCGGATAAGCCCAGATTATATGATGTAACAATATCATATATGGATGATTCCGTCAGTGACAGGGTAGGATTTCGTGAAATTAAAGTAGAAAAGGGCGAGATTATTCTAAATGGCAGTCCTGTGTTCCTGCGCGGAATCAGCTGCCATGAGGAAAGTGTAGAAAACGGAAAGGCATTGACAGACGCAGAAAGAACAGAGAATATTCTGCTGGCAAAGGAACTTGGATGTAATTTCATGAGGGTTGCACATTATCCGCACAGCGAAAGAATGGCAAAGCTTGCAGATGAGATGGGGATGCTTCTCTGGGAGGAAATTCCCGTGTACTGGGCAATCCGGTTTGAAAGAGACAAGACTTACGAGGATGCCGAAAATCAAATGAGGGAATTAATGAGACGTGACTGGAATCGGGCAAGTGTGATTATATGGTCTGTAGGTAATGAGAATGCCGATACGGACGAACGGTTAAAGTTTATGAGCAGTCTTGCCGGGTGTGCACACAAAGAAGGCGGAAACCGTCTGGTGTCGGCCGCATGTCTTGTTGACGGCGAGAAAAATGTGATAGCAGATCGCTTGATTGAGTATCTGGATGTGATCGGTATCAATGAATACTGTGGCTGGTATACACCTGATTTCGAGAAGCTTCCGCAGCTCATGGCAAACAGCAGACCGGAGAAGCCGGTCATTATTACGGAATTCGGGGCAGATGCTTTGGCAGGCCATCACGGAACCGTGACAGATAAGGGAACGGAGGAATGTCAGGCGTATGTATATGAGCGGCAGATCGAAGTATTACGAAAGATCGATTACATCAAGGGAATGACACCTTGGATCTTATATGATTTCCGATGTCCGAGAAGAACCAGCTATATTCAGAATTATTATAACCGGAAGGGGCTGTGTTCTGCGGATAAGAAGTATAAGAAGATGGCATTTCATGTTCTGCAGAAATTTTATCTGCAGGCTTAGAATATAAAACCGATTAACGGAGGACATAGACATGGAGATGACACTAAGATGGTACGGCTCCAAGTTTGACACGGTAACATTGAAACAGATCCGCCAGATACCGGGTGTAAAAGGGGTCATTACAACATTGTATGATACGAGTCCGGGAGAGGTGTGGAGCAGAGAGCGGATACGCGGATTGATCGATGAGGTGGAGGCGTCAGGTCTGCATATTGCGGGCATAGAGAGCGTCAACATTCATGATGCGATTAAAACCGGCGTGCCGGAGAGGGAACAGTATATTGAGAATTATATCAAAACCCTTGAGAATCTGGGACAGGAAGATATTCATCTGGTATGTTACAATTTCATGCCGGTATTCGACTGGACGCGTACGGAATTGGCGCGCGTAAGACCGGACGGGTCAACAGTGCTCGCATATACACAGGAAGCTGTGGACGCCATTGATCCGGAGAAGATGTTTGAGTCTATTGCCGGGGATATGAACGGAACGGTAATGCCGGGGTGGGAGCCGGAGCGCATGGCTCATGTAAAAGAGCTGTTTGAGATGTACAAAAATATTGATGATGAAAAATTATTTGAGAACTTGAAATATTTTCTGGAAAGGATCATGCCGGTCTGTGATAAATACGATATCAACATGGCAATCCATCCGGATGATCCGGCATGGAGCGTATTCGGACTTCCACGCATTATCATCAATAAGGAAAATATTCTCCGTATGATGAAAATGGTGGATAACCCGCATAACGGCGTAACATTCTGTTCCGGTTCGTATGGTACAAATCTGGAGAATGACCTGCCTGATATGATACGCTCTTTGAAGGGAAGAATTCATTTTGCCCATGTGCGGAACTTAAAGTTTATCACACCCGACAACTTTGAAGAAGCGGCCCATCTTTCCGCCGACGGAAGTTTCGATATGTATGAAATCATGAAAGCCCTGTATGATATCGGGTTTACCGGGCCCATTCGTCCGGACCACGGGCGTATGATTTGGGATGAGGTCGCAATGCCCGGATATGGGCTTTATGACCGTGCGCTTGGCGCAGCTTATCTTAACGGTCTGTGGGAAGCAATTGAAAAATCGTCAGTAGCAGGAAAATAGAAAATATGGCTTGTGTGCATTTGGTACAAATTAATGATGCATAAGGATGTGCGCAGAAATGGAGCGTGTGATGAAAGTTGATTTACAAGGAATATCGGATAGGAAACAATGGGAAGAAAAGGGATATAGTCTTCCACGGTACGACATCAGCAAGATGAGAAAGGCAACAAAAGCAAACCCGTTCTGGGTTCACTTCGGTGCAGGTAATCTGTTCCGTGCCTTTCATGCCGCGATCGCAGAGAAAATGCTGAATGACGGAACGCTGGACAGAGGTATTATTGTCGCGGAAGGTTTCGATTATGAAATCGTGGAAAAGATGTATGATACACACGATAATCTGGGGATTGCAGTGACGCTGAAATCAGATGGGACGATCGACAAAAAAGTGATCGGAAGCGTGGCGGAGGCGCTGCCTTTAGATTCAGGTAATGATAAGGCATACGGAAGACTGAAAGAGATCTTTGGAAAGGATTCCCTGCAGATGGCTACCTTTACGATCACGGAAAAAGGTTACAGTCTCACTGACGGAAAAGGAGAACGGCTGCCGGATGTGGCGGCAGATTTTACGGCGGGACCGGAGAGACCGGCAAGCTACATGGGAAAGGTTGCTTCTCTGCTCTATGCAAGATACTGTGCGGGAGAGAAACCCATCGCCATGGTAAGCACGGATAACTGCTCCCATAACGGGGATAAATTATATGCGGCAGTCTCGGCATTTGCAAGAGCATGGACGGAAAGCGGAAAGGCGGATGCCGGATTTATGGAATATATTGATTCCGGAAAAGTATCTTTCACATGGAGTATGATCGATAAGATCACGCCCAGACCGGATGCTTCCGTGGAGGCTGTTTTGAGAGAAGACGGCGTGGAAGAGCTGGAACCGGTGATTACCACTAAAAATACATATGTGGCACCATTTGTTAATGCGGAAGAAACAGAATATCTGGTCATCGAAGATGATTTCCCGAACGGACGACCGGATCTGACTCAGGGCGGCATTATCTTTACAGACCGTGCAACGGTGGATAAAGTAGAAAAAATGAAGGTATGTACCTGCCTGAATCCTCTGCATACCTGCCTTGCGATATTCGGCTGTCTGCTTGGATACCGGAAAATCTCTGATGAGATGAAGGATAGGGAACTGGTAAAGCTGGTGGAGACAGTGGGTTACAAGGAAGGGCTTCCGGTGGTAGTCGATCCGGGAATCTTAAGCCCGAGGGAATTCATAGATACAGTACTTAAGGTGCGTGTGCCGAATCCGTTTATGCCGGACACACCACAAAGGATCGCAACAGACACATCCCAGAAACTGGCAATCCGGTTTGGGGAGACGATTAAGGCTTATGCAGCAGACGAAAACTTAAAGACAGATGATCTGCAGATGATCCCGCTCGTGTTTGCGGGATGGATGAGATATCTGATGGCGGTAGATGACGAAGGACAGCCATTTGAACTGAGCCCGGATCCTCTGCTTGAGGAACTTTGTCCACAGATAGAAAGAATCAGACTTGGAGATACGGATGTGGAAGATATCCTGAGACCGATCATGGAAAATGTCAAGATATTTGGTGTGGATCTGTATGAGGCGGGTATGGCTGATAAGGTATGCGGCTATTTCAAGGAACTGATTGCAGGACGGGGAGCAGTCCGCAAAACATTGGAAAAATATGTATGAGGGAGGATGAGTGGAAAAGTTTGATAAATTATTTACAATATATTTGTGAATTTGAAAGGAACGGCGAAAATGATGAGTGAGCTGGAAATGATACAGGAACTGGGAGTGGTTCCGGTAGTTGTACTGAATGATGCAAAAGATGCCCGGCCCTTGGCAGAGGCATTGTGTGAAGGAGGGCTTCCCTGTGCGGAAGTTACATTCCGGACAGAAGCCGCAGAAGAATCGATCAGGAGCATGGTAAAGGAATTTCCTGAAATGTTCGTCGGGGCAGGGACGGTGCTTACCATAGAGCAGACCGACCGTGCCATAGATGCAGGAGCTAAGTTTATTGTCAGTCCGGGATTTGATCCGGAGATCGTGGATCACTGTCTTGAGAGAAGTATTCCGGTATTCCCGGGATGTATTACGCCATCGGAAGTGGCACAGGCAGTAAAACGCGGACTGGAGGTTATCAAATTTTTTCCGGCAGAGCAGTTCGGCGGTATTGACACGATCAAAGCTCTGGCAGCGCCTTATACGGATATTAAGTTTATGCCTACCGGTGGTATTAACGCAGCCAATCTTGAGAAATATCTGTCTTACGACAGAATTGTGGCATGTGGAGGAAGCTGGATGGTAAAAGCGGATCTGATCAGAAACGAAGAATTTGATATAGTAAAGAAACTGACTGCTGAAGCAGTAAGAATGGTATCTGATATCAGAAATAAATGACGCAAATTTGTGTCTGCGGCACAAAGCCGGCAGACTGCGGAAAGGTATGAGGATGAAAATGAAGCAGAATATGGGAAAAAAAGTTGTTACATTCGGTGAGATCATGTTAAGGCTGGCACCGGAAGGATATTATCGTTTTGTGCAGGCGGAAAGCTTCGGCGCGACTTATGGCGGTGGGGAGGCAAACGTGGCGGTATCCCTTGCAAATTTCGGTTTTAATGCCTGCTTTGTCACAAAGCTTCCGGCACATGAGATCGGACAGGGCGCGGTAAATTCTTTAAGAAGATTCGGAGTGGATACATCCGGGATTGTGCGCGGAGGAGACAGAATCGGTATCTATTTTCTTGAAAAAGGGGCGTCCCAGAGACCTTCAAAGGTTATTTACGACCGTGCCGGCTCTTCCATTGCCATGGCATCGAAAGATGATTTTGACTGGAAAGCGATTTTTGAAGAGGCAGAGTGGTTTCATTTTACAGGGATTACCCCTGCACTGAATGACAATGTGGCACAGATCTGCCTTGAGGCGTGTAAGGCTGCCAAGGAAGCAGGTATAAAGATATCCTGTGACTTAAATTACAGGAATAAGCTATGGAGCCGAGAAAAAGCAGGACAGGTCATGGGTGAACTCTGCAAGTATGTAGATGTATGCATTGCAAATGAGGAAGATGCAGCGGATGTATTCGGTATAAGAGCGGAGAATACGGATGTTTATGCGGGCGAGGTGAACCATGAAGGATATAAGAGTGTTGCAAAACGCCTGGCAGACCGTTTCGGGTTTGAAAAGGTGGCAATTACCCTGAGGGAGTCACTCTCTGCAAATGATAATCTCTGGTCGGCGATGCTGTATGATGGGAATGATTATTTTTTCAGCAAGAAATATAAAATGCACATCGTTGACCGCGTGGGCGGCGGGGACAGCTTCGGCGCCGGTCTGATTGCAGCCTGCTTAAATGGATATGACGCGCAAAGGATTGTTGAATTTGCGGTGGCGGCATCCTGCCTGAAGCATTCCATTGAGGGAGACTTCAATATGGTGTCGATGGATGAGGTCTTGAAACTGACGGACGGAGATGCTTCCGGACGTGTGCAGAGATAGTCTGACGGAGGGCGTTGCAACATGAAAAAATTTATGGATCAAAATTTCCTGCTATCAACTGAAACAGCGCAGAAGCTGTATCACGAGTATGCTGCAAAAATGCCGATTCTGGATTACCACTGCCATATCAGCCCACAGGAAATCGCGGAAGATAAGAGATTTGAGAATATCACACAGCTTTGGCTGGGCGGTGATCATTACAAGTGGAGGCAGATGCGTTCCAATGGGATAGGGGAAGAATATATCACCGGAAATGCTCCTGACCGGGAGAAATTTCAGAAGTGGTCCGAGACATTGGAAAAGGCAATCGGGAATCCCCTGTATCACTGGAGCCATCTGGAGCTGCAGAGATATTTCGGATATGACGGAGTGCTGAACGGGGAAACAGCGCAGGAAGTGTGGGATATCTGTAACGATAAACTGCAAGCGGCGCAGAACAGCGCGAGAAGCCTGATCAGACAGTCAGGTGTGACGCTGCTGTGTACCACTGATGATCCGGCGGATGACCTGAAATGGCATAAAAAGATCGCGGAGGATAAGACTTTTGATGTGCAGGTTCTGCCCGCATGGAGACCGGAAGCTGCCATGAACATAGCGTCACCGAATTTTTCGGGCTATATAGAGCACCTTGGAAGAGTGGCGGATATGGAAATCCTGACTTTTAATGAGTTGAAAACTGCCCTTACTAAACGGATGGAATTTTTTGATAAAATGGGATGCCGGATATCCGACCACAGTCTTGATTATGCGATGTATGTACCGGCATCCAATGAAGAGATAGAGGATATTTTCGAAAGGGCAATGGCAGGCAGGGAAGTGTCTTACGAAGAAGAATTAAAATACAAGACAGCATTTCTTGTGTATGCCGGAAAAGAGTACAGACGATTAGGCTGGGCTATGCAGCTTCATTTCGGCGTAAAACGGGACAATAATAAGCGGGTATACCGCTGCCTGGGCGCCGATGCCGGGATAGATTGTATCAATAATTATACGCCCTCTGCCCAGTTAGCAGACCTGCTAAATGCATTACAGGAGAAGGATGCACTTCCCAAAACGATTCTGTATAGTCTGAATCCGGCGGATAATGCGGCGATTGGTACCATTATAGGCTGTTTCCAGAATGAGGAATGTGCAGGAAAGATCCAGCAGGGAAGTGCATGGTGGTTTAATGACAATAAACAGGGAATGATCGATCAGCTGACATCCTTAGCCAATCTGGGACTTCTGGGAAACTTTGTCGGAATGCTGACAGATTCACGGAGTTTTTTATCCTATACAAGGCATGAGTATTTCCGCAGGATACTCTGCAATCTGATAGGTGGATGGGTGGAAAACGGGGAATATCCAAATGACGAAAAGTCGCTTGAAAAACTTGTTAAGGATATTTCTTACCGGAATGCCGTTCGATATTTTGGCTTTAATCTGAAAATATAGAATAGAACCAAACAGTGGTAAATCTGTAATAGGTTTACCACTGTTTGGTTCTATTCATTTCATATCCCAGTCAATAAGAAGCATACTGCACACTTCACTTTATTTCATTTCCCTAATCACATAATGAAGTTTTGTAAACAGCTCATCATACTTTAGATTTTTAGCCTCCGGTCTAGTCACACCCACATAAAGGTGCAATGGTTATTAGTGTAAAGTGGGTAAGGTGATAAATTTAGAAATTTTGTTATTTCTACAAGCGGGATAAAAGCCATACAATGCTTTGTGAGTTTTAAAAGACATATTGACAATCATCTATATGAAGTGTATTATATAACACATAGACAAATATCTATGTGAAGCGAGGTAATGAAATGAATACAATTCAAGTATCTGCAATCTGCAAAGCATTAGGCGATCCAAACCGATTGCACATTGTTCAAATGTTATCAGACGGGGAAAAGTGCGGGTGTGATTTATTAGAAGTATTTGAGATTACACAACCTACCTTGTCACACCATATGAAAATATTGTGTGAATGTGGGCTTGTCGATACCAGAAAAGAGGGCAAATGGAGTTATTACACTTTAAACTGCGATACTTTTACTGGTTTTAAACAGTTTATTGAGCGGCTGACTTGTTCTTAGAGGGATTTCTATGTGTCATTGTGGGTGCAGGCTTCATTGCAGGTCAAGATAATACACTTGCTTTTTCATACAACAAAAAATGATTGAAAGCAGGTGGAAATTATGTTTACAACAGAAACAATTATTCATGCAGGAAAAACATTTTTAATGCTTTTCGGAGAATTATTCTCTCTTTTTATAGGGATTAGTTTTGTGGTGGCATTACTGCAAATATATATATCCCCGGAACGTATCAAGCGGGTGCTGACAACGCCCCGAAAGTTTTTGAACAGTGTTTTAGGAGCTTTATTAGGTGCAGTAACGCCGTTTTGCTCCTGCTCCACGATTCCGGTATTAGTCGGACTATTTAAAAGTGGTGCGCCGTTTAATGGCGCTGTTTCTTTCCTGCTTACGTCTCCAATACTAAACCCCGCTGTCATTACCCTTATGTTGGCTTTCTTTGGACTAAAAGCAACTGTCATATATACAGTATTTACTTTTCTGTTCGCTGTCATTATGGGGCTTGTACTGGATAAAGCAGGGCTTGAAAAAGAAATAAAAAATGTATCTGTCAAAGGTGGTCACAATGACGGTGTATCGTGGGAAAAACTGCAAGGAAATTTTTGGCAGAAACAGTGGCAGGCGGTTAAGGTATCATTGAAAGACGCTTTGGGATTATTCAAAGGAGTTGTCGGTTTTCTGCTGTTAGGTGCAGGAATAGGGGCTTTTATCTATGAATTTGTCCCTACTGATTTACTTGCAAATTTCGCGGGAGCAAATAACCTATGGGCTGTTCCTCTTGCGGCTGTTTTAGGAATACCCATGTATATCCGTACAGAAACAATGATACCGATTGCAAGTATTTTGATTACAAAAGGCGTAGCTCCGGGCGTGATGATTGCTTTAATTTTAGGCGGTGCAGGCGCAAGTATCCCGGAAGTATCTCTGCTTAGTTCCATTTTCAAGAAAAAAATGGTAGCGGCTTTTGTTCTCTGTATCTTTGCAGTTGCAACAATAACAGGCTATATATTCAACATGACACTATAAAAATATAAAGGAGAATGATTATGAGCAAAGAAAAGACTATTTTATCCAATCTGTTCGGCGGTAAATCAAAGAATGGCTGCTGTAACATGGAAATTATTGAGGAAGCAGAAGATAACTGCTGTTCAGAAAACGAGGAACCCCAAAATAATGCTTCCTGCTGTTCGTGTGACTGTAATTCTGAAAAATCGAAATAAATAAAGCTTAGCAAAGTACACCGGGAAATGAAGATATTCATTTCCCGGTGATAGTTGGTGTCTCGTTGGTCCAGATTCTGTT
>JAAUZT010000011.1 GCA_014804485.1 Lachnospiraceae bacterium | reverse complement strand
ACCAATTTAGGGAAAATTCAAAGTAATATAATTGCAGAAGCTGTTTTTATACCACCTGCTTCACCTGCCAACAAAAAAATCTGGGGTGTTCTAACGGTTAATAATCATATGAAAATATGCAGTTTCCACCAAAGTGTTGCTCTGGATAGAGGAGATTTGATATAATAGCAAATATGCGGTTATGATACTGAATGGAAGACAATTGTGGGCGGGGAGATGAGAGCAGAAAAATACGCTTTCAATCCCTCAGATTCAGGTGGTCAGCACACTAGAAGGACAGAAGGGAGCAAATATGAATTTAGAGACATTAAAAGGCAAGGTACCCTTTACCGCAAAGGAAGCCTGTTATCAGGAAGAGCGGCTGGCGGTCTTAGACGAGCATTTTCGAAAAATGCTGAGAAAGGAAGAAATATTGTGCGCCGGATACGCGCTTTCCAGAAACGGTAAGATGTTTGCCAACAATGCAATGGGAGATTTGGACTATTCGGACAGGGGCGGTAAAAAATTAAGACCGGACTCCGTTTTCGCTATTGCTTCCATCACAAAAATATTTACGGCGGTTGCCATCCTGAAATTAGTAGAGGACGGAATGATGACGCTGGATCAGTTTGTAGGAGATTTTATTCCTGAGTTTAAAGCGGAGCCGTTCAATAAGATTAAGGTGCTTCATCTGCTGAACCATACTTCCGGACTGATTCCGGACGGCGGAGTCTTACATAATGATTACTATGTAGGATGGAGTGAATTTGTAAAAGAGGATGTCGGGAAGGAATGGATTGAAGCCATCTTAAAATGTGGCATGCGTCGGGAACCTGGGGAAGAGTGGTGTTACTGTACCGCCGGTTTTATGCTTTTGGGTGAAATTATTACGCGTGTCAGTGGTGTATTTTGTCACGATTATATCGAGAAAAATATCATGGAACCCTGTGAGATGACAAACAGCACATTCTATATGGAAAGAGTGGATGCCGATAACACTTATATCAGGGAAGAGTGGATGAAAGAGAGATTTGAGGCAATCAAAAATAACGCGCAAAGTGAAAGGGATAAGGCACGGAGCGGGCTTCCGAGGACCGGAGGCGGAATTTTCTCCACTTGTGAAGATCTCATCAAATTCGGAAATATGCTCATTAACAATGGAATTCACAACGGAAAAAGAATTATCGGCAGAAAGGCATTGGAGGCAATGTTCAGAAATACAACGGAGCCGACACTCAGAAATTTTGCGTGGGATGCGGGCGGAGCATATAAGGCATACGGCGTAGGCATTGATATTTATACATGGCGGGATAAATCGCAGCTCATCACACCGGGATTAGTCAATCACGAAGGCTATGGACCAAGCTGTCTTATGATAGATCCCGAGGAAAATTTTGTGGCAGTATGGAGCGCTCAGTTTCAAAATTACGACATATGGTATCCCCATGCACTGCGGAATGTTGCCTCTATCATATGGTCGGGCATTGAATGAGGAACAGGCTTCATAGGTTGAAAGGCTTTGCCGGAAAGTAAGAGAAGGATGAATGTAAGACATAATTTCACCGTGGCGAAGGCGGTAGCTTCCGTTACATATAAGGAGTGGAGTGCGTATCGCACCCACTCCATGGTTTCTATTTTTGTGGGACCGGTCTATTTTATTGTTCAGTATTTCATATGGAAATCCGTTTACAGCGGTTCCCAGACAGAGCTGTATGGCATGGAATTATCCCAGATGCTCACCTATTTTGGGGCGATTACCCTAATCGGATATCTGACAATGGATTTTGCGGATTGGAATTTGCAGATGTTGATACGCACAGGGAAGTTTATTACCTTTAATCTGCGCCCCATACATCACAGATTTTTTGCCTTATCACAGAAGATCGGTCACAGGGTTTTGGGATTCTTGTTTGAATTCCTTCCCTGTTTTCTCATTTTTCAATTGATATTTAAAGTGAATATGATACCGGATAGGATCGGCTGGACAATTCTGTCCGTGGGTCTTGCTTTCTTAATGAATTTCTATGTGAATTACTGCATTGGGATGACGGCATTCTGGCTGGTACAGGCATCCGGCATAAAAAGGGTATTTAATGTGATATCCTCCCTTCTGTCCGGTTCGATAGTTCCGTTGGTATTTTTCCCGGAATCTCTGCAGAAGATACTATTCTTTCTGCCGTTTCAATATATTTCATATGTTCCGGCAATGGTGTTTACCGGCTCTTATTCATTGAGCGGCGTCACAATGGAAATTCCACAAATCGTCGGTTTTCAGGCGGTTGCTGTAGCAGTCATGTTTTTCATCAGTGAAGTAATTTATAGACGGGCGATTATAAGATTCAGTTCCGTCGGTGGTTGAGGAGTCAGGATGATTAGGTATTTGAGAATATACAAAGAGACAATCAGAAACAGTATTGCACAGACAGCCACATATAGGGCAAATTTCATACTGGGTGTGGTCGTTACATTGTTAAGTAACATTGTATTTCCGCTGATTACACTTTTGATTTATCATTCGGGCGCCTGTTATGAGGGGTGGACAATGTATGAAGTATTATTAATACAATCCCTATTTTCGGTGTCGAACGGTGTGGCGGGAATGATGTTTTCGGGAATTGTGTGGAGCACCATGAATTATGTGGCGGAAGGAACACTGGAGATTGTTCTGATAAAGCCGATAAATTGTTTGTTCTATCTGCTTGCGACGAATTTTAATATATCGGATTTTGGAATAGTACTCGGAGGAGCGGTAATCTTCGGGATATCGGCGGCTCACATAGGTTCCGTGACATTTGTCCGTGTGTTGTCCTGTGTGCTGTTGTTCGTATTCGGAATCTCGGTTATGCTTGGGGTAATGCTTCTTATGGCAGCAACTTCCTTTAAATGGGTGCAGAATTCAAGGATACCGGAGATGTATGAAAGTGTGGCCAATCTGGGAAATTATCCGCAAAGTATTTTCCCGAAACAGATTATTGCCATTACCTCTTTTATCATGCCGGTGGCGATGGTAGGATTTTTTCCGGCAGCGGCGCTCTTAGGCAGACTGGAACCGTGGATGTATCTTACAATAATACCCTGCATTTTATTTTTATTGTTCGGCATAGGAATTTATCAGTATATGGTTAGGTTATACGAGGGGGTTGGTGGCTGATATGGGAAAATAATTACGGTACATGATTTGACCAAACAGTATGTTACCTATAAGCGGGGAAGTGATTTTAAGGAGAGCCTGAAAAGCTTTTTTAAAAGAAAAAAAGTATATGTTACCGCAGTGGATCAGGTGAGTTTTGAGATAGAGGAAGGGGATATTGTAGGAATTTTAGGACCGAACGGCGCAGGAAAGTCCACAACCATTAAGATGCTTGCGGGAACCTTATATCCCAGCAGCGGTGACGTTCGTGTTATGGATTATGACCCGAATAGGGAGCGTGTGCAGTATGTGAAAAAAATGGGCGCGGTATTCGGTCAGAAAAGCCAGTTGATTTTCGATATACCGCCGGTTGACAGTTTTAGACTCAATAAGGCAATTTATGATATCTCCGATGCGGAATATAATGAGAGGCTGAAGGAGTTAACGGAATTGTTAGAATTGGGAGACAAGATTAATCGTCCGACGCGAGTATTGTCTCTGGGAGAGCGTATGAAGTGTGAATTTATTATGGCGATGCTTCATAATCCCCAAATTGTCTTTCTGGATGAACCCACCATAGGACTTGATGTCATCTCAAAGAGGAACGTCTGGAAATTTATTAAGGAAATGAACAAAAAGGGAACTACCTTTATCCTCACGACCCACGACCTTGAAGATGTGGAGGAGCTTGTCGACAATGTTATTATCATTAACAACGGCAAAAAGGTATTTGATGATTCTCTGGATAATCTGAGAAAAAATCTCGGAAATAAGAAGATAGTAGAGATATCTCTGAATCAGCCGATAAATGATGCGGAACAGCTAAATATGAAGGGGACAAAACTACTGGAAACCCATGACACATCCACCTTAAGAATGGAAGTAGATGTAGATATTACGCCAATTACAGCATGTATTTCCGAACTGAGCAGCAGATATGGGTTTACCGATATCTCCATTAAGGAGCTTCCGATGGAAAAAATTATCAGACATATATATACGGAGGGCTAATGGGAGAAACTGGTGGATTTCATTGGCACGGATGTTGCTGAGCGCAGTTATGACTGATTAAAGCATTTTTTATTGCAAAAGAGCCGTTCTATATCGATTAAGGAAAGAATGTAACGGTTGGGGATAATTCGATTATTGCCGCAAGAGCGGTTGTAACGAAAATAAAAAATTTAGACAATTTTCAGGAGGAAAAGGTATGAAAGTTCTTTTAATCAATGGAAGTCCTCACGAAAACGGCTGCACTTATACAGCGTTGTGTGAAATGGCAAAGACACTGGAAACAGAGGGGATTGAAACACAGATTTTTCAGATTGGCAAAGCACCTGTGCGTGGCTGTATTGCCTGTGGTGCATGCGGAAAACTCGGGAAATGTGCGTTTGATGATGATCCGGCAAATGAAATGATGCGGCTCATGAAGGAGGCTGACGGCATCGTGGTTGGTTCGCCTGTTTATTATGCGGGACCAAACGGCGCGTTGTGTGCATTATTGGACAGAGCATTTTATGCGAGCGGCGGCTTTGCGTTTAAACCTGCAGCAGCGGTAGTTAGTGCGAGACGAAGTGGTACGACAGCAACCTTTGACCGCCTGAACAAATATTTCACCATGAACCGGATGCCGATTGTTTCCTCGCAATATTGGAATGGTGTCCATGGATTTACGNCTGAAGANGTAAANAAAGATGAAGAAGGTCTGCAGACTATGCGNACTCTTGCTTATAATATGGCATGGATGCTAAAAAATATTGCGGCAGGAAAGCAGCCAATACCGACAATAGAACCATGGCAGCCAACCCATTTTATCAGTGATTAAATAGNGCGGAGGAAGCACATCAGGATTGCTTTCAGGAGCTGCCTAAGGAGAAAGTCGTATTAAGCGATGGAACGGACATTACGGAAATGGTTGAAAAGGCCGAGAAATGGCTGATTNAAAACAATTGTGGTTAAGAGGACGAGATGGCAAAATGGAGACCGTACCTGTAAGGAAAAGCAGATACGGTCTTTTTCTGATTAGACGGTTTCCTGTTGAAGCCTCATAAATATATTGACGCTGTGTCAGAATAAATGTATAATTTATATATTGACACTGTGTCAGAATACGCTTGAGGAGGTGCAAAATGCCAAAGGGATCAGAGGAGCTGACGGCAGCCAGAAAAGAAGAAATTGTAACAGCCTGTGCTGAACTGTATAAGACCATGAGCTTCAAAGATATCACTATCAAGGAAATTGGAAGCGTAACTTCCTTTACCCGGACATCCATTTACAATTACTTCCAGACAAAAGAAGAAATCTTTCTGGCTCTGTTACAAAGGGAATATGAATTGTGGATTCACAGATTGCAGCAAATTCAGTCGGAACATGGCAGGATGACTAAGACAGAGTTTGCCGATGCGTTAGCTCATTCACTGGAAGAACGGGAGAATTTGTTGAAAATCATGTCTATGAACCATTATGACATGGAGGAAAACAGTCGGATAGAGCGGCTGATTGAGTTTAAGGTGGTATACGGACAGACGCTGGCGGAGGTCAGGAATTGCTTGGATAAGTTCTTTCCGGAAATGACGGTTCAGGATAAGCAGGATTTTATATTCTCGTTCTTCCCTTTTATGTTTGGGATTTATCCTTATACGGTAGTAACGGAAAAACAAAGGGAGGCAATGACACAGGCGAAAGTAAACTATGTGTATATGTCGATTTATGAGATAGCATACGCTGAGGTAAAAAAGTTGTTAGGAGTATGATTTTAAAAGGAGAAAAATATGCAGTATACAAAATTAGGAAAATCAGATTTGACCGTTTCNCGCATCTGTATGGGATGCATGGGTTTCGGCGCTGCAGGGGAAGGGCAGCATTCGTGGACTTTGGATGAGGAGCATTCACGGGAGATTATTAAGAGGGGCATTGAGCTTGGCGTAAATTTTTATGATACGGCGATTGCTTATCAGAGCGGTACCAGTGAGCAGTATGTGGGGCGGGCACTGAAAGATTTTGCAAAACGTGATGAGATGGTGGTTGCCACAAAGTTTCTGCCNAGNACACANGAGGAAATAGAGGCAGGCGTGTCCGGACAGCAGCATATTGAAAAAATGATCAACAAAAGCCTCCANAATCTTGGNATGGATTATATTGACCTTTATATTTACCATATGTGGGACTACCAGACACCGATTTATGATATNCTGGAAGGATTGTCTAACGTGGTAAAANCAGGAAAGGCTCGCTATATTGGAATTTCCAACTGCTATGCATGGCAGCTTGCCAAAGCAAATGCCCTTGCAGAGAAAGAAGGTTTCCCACAGTTCGTATCTATTCAGGGGCATTATAACCTGATTTTCCGGGAAGAAGAACGGGAGATGGCGCCTTTCTGTTATGAGGAGAATATCGCCCTCACACCATACAGTGCGCTGGCAAGCGGCAGNCTTTCCCGGAAACCGGGNGAGGACAGCAAGAGGCTTCAGCAGGACANCTATGCAAAATTTAAATATGATGCNACAAAGGAACAGGATGAGGTCATCATCCGCCGTGTACAGGANATTGCAGANAAGAGGGATGTNACNATGACAGAGGTTTCCCTTGCGTGGCTGCTCACAAAAGTGACATCTCCTGTGGTGGGTGCNACGAAATTCCATCATATCGAGGGAGCGGCAAAAGCGGTGGANCTGGANCTGACAGAGGATGAAATACATTATTTGGAGGAGCCGTATGTGCCTCATGCACTGGCAGGAGTCATGGCACAGAACAAGCCTGAAAGTGCAAAGGATAAACATGTATAACCCATTTCNTATAAGGAGGATGATAGTTATGAAAAAGATAGTGATGGCNCTGCTTATGGCNNCNATGGTAATATCCCTGACNGCATGNGGNNNAAATGCCGGNCANNNTGGGAANNCNNCNTCNGANACTTCGGANAGGGAACAAAGNNCTGNANCTNCAGGGNAANCGGNANCNGNNNCCGNNCAGCCGGAAACANACNNCACNNNNGAANCATCAGAGGANGCNGCNGTGACAGGNANNGACNGTNCAGANGCAGCCGNCAGNCANGANGTTCNGGANGNNGANGGGAGCAAAGTTTTAGTAGCGTATTTTTCAGCAACAGGGACGACCAAAGGAGTTGCTGAGATNATAGCGGAAAACATGGGGGCTGATATTTATGAGATCNTGCCCCGGGAACCTTATACAGATGAAGATCTGGACTGGCATGATGACAGCAGTCGCAGCACCATTGAAATGAATGACAGNTCATGCCGGCCTGAGATTAATGGCGCAGTGGAGGATATGGAACAGTATGATATCGTGTTCATAGGCTATCCGATCTGGTGGGGTGAGGCACCGAGGATTGTGAGCACATTTATGGAAAGCTATTCTTTTGATGGCAAAACACTNATTCCATTCTGCACCTCATCCAGCAGCGGGCTGGGTTCCAGTGGCAAGAATTTGGAGGAACTNACTGACGGTGCACAGTGGNTGGAAGGCATGANGTTTGGCGGCGGAGCTTCCGAAGCGGATGTAAAGGCATGGATTGAAGGACTGGATTTATGAATACAAAAATGAGATGGAAGATTGCCATAGACATCCTGAATGTCCGATGGTACAAGAGTCTGTTGAAAGGAAAATATACACTGCAAAGGATTATCAGCATTGTACTGAATGCAGCGCTTCTTGTGGCAATGCTTTCCCTTGCATACAGCGGGGTGGTATTGTCGCGGCATGTATTTGATTTCCTGCCGATCACAAGAGGGATGGCACTGGCCAGGGTGATGCACCTGTCCGCCTCCTATTGGGGCTTTGTCCTAATGAGTCTGCACATAGGACTCCATTGGGGCATGATGGTAGGGATATTCCATAAACTCGCAGGAGGGAAAAGGAGACCGGTTCATGCATGGCTCGCANGTTTCCTGGCTGTGGCAATTGCTGTATATGGGGCAGTCTGTTTCCGGCATGCAGATATCTTTTCCTATATGTTTGTGAAAGTGGAGTTTGTATTCTTTGATTATGAGAAAAGCGNCGCACTGGTATTTGCGGAGCATATGGCGATGNTGGGAACATGGATTTTTACAGGTTATTATGTGCANAAAGGAATTGGGAGACTGACGGCAAGGAGCAGGAAGAAGGAAAGGGACAGGATCGCATAGTTGAAATTTGAATGGAAAACAGATGAAGGAATCGCTTAAATCATGGGTTGAACGATTGTAAAAAAAGAAATGGAGGATAACAGAAATGAGTGAAAAAATAGTACAGACTGCAGGACGGGAGAGCCTTGGACAATTTGCACCGATGTTTGCACATCTGAATGATGATGTGCTGTTTGGGGAGGTATGGAACGAAGATGTACTTTCCGTAAAGACAAAGTGTATCATTACGGTGGTGTCGCTGATGGCATCCGGTATCACAGATTCTTCCCTGACCTACCATTTGCAGAATGCGAAGAACCATGGGGTGACAAGGGAAGAAATCGCTGCAATCATTACCCATGCTACCATGTATGTGGGCTGGCCTAAGGGCTGGGCCGTGTTCCGTCTGGCAAAGGAAGTATGGAATGAGGAGATTGTGGAAGCAGATTCTGATCTTTAACGTGATCTTTGAGTCGTGCTGATAGAACAACTGGCACATTCATCATGAATATGTGTACAAACGAGGGAGGCGTATTGATAATGCAAAGTGATAATAACGATAGTGGAACACTTTTGAAAAAAGGGAAAAAAGGACTTCATCATATAATCTTCAGCCGCACCGCGGTGATTATTTTATTGTTGCTAATACAGGTGCTGATTTTGTTCGGTGTGTTTCGGTTTTTGGGACAGTATATGGTATATTATTTTAGCGGTGGAATTTTACTGTCGTTAGTCATGGTGTTCTATATTATGAATTCCCGTGCTGATCCGACCGTAAAACTTTCGTGGCTGCTATTGGTTTTGAGCGCACCGATAGCAGGCAGCCTGCTTTATATTTATATCAAAACGAATCTTGGTTATCGTGCATTGCAGTTACGTTTACAAAAGATACAGCAGGACATGGCGCAAAATCAGGATGATTGTATGAAATTGCCGGAAAATCTAAGGGACACAGATCCGGTATTGTACCGGATGGCTGATTACATGGAAAAGGTCGGCGGATTTTCTGCATATNCGAATACGGATGTAACGTACTTCNCGTTCGGGGAAGCGAAATTTGAAGAAATAGTGATATTGAAGCAGATATTCANAAGACATTAAAAGAGTGTAAAAAGGTAGATCATGCTGATGTGAAAAATGAAAAAATAAAGATGAAAGTGATGGGACTTGTATTAAAATTAGTGGCTCCGTTGATGTAACGGAGGAAAGAATGAGTAATAGTCGGCGGGACTATTGTATATATATAGATTAAGCATAGGATTGGCGATATTTTCTATTCTATGTTTGCGCTTTGTGTNTGCAAATAGTGCAGGTTGCTTATGCATAGAGACTGACATGGGATGAGGATATGAAGAGAGAAATAAAGTATGATATCAAATTACTTATAAAACTGTCCTTGATTTTTTTTGGTCTGTTGTTTATGCTCTGTATTCTGCTCGGCAGGAGGGAAAGGAAACAGGAGCCTCCCACGGGTGACAAAATTGCCGTACAGGATGTGGAGATTCTGNTAGAAGCGTTAGGTATCAATATGTCCGAGATAACGCAAGAAGATACGCATAATCTGACATACGGGATGTATGTGACGATCAGACAGGCATTGCAGGACAAAGTGCCCNAGCTGCCGGAGTATGANAAGCGTTATGAANCGGAANATGAGATGTTGAAGACAGACTGGTACGCGGCNTATCGAATCATGCTTGCNTATCTGGATATGGAGTCTTCTATNTGGGAGACTGANATCTTTCTGTTAAAGACCGACACGGATGCGAAAGAGGCATACATTGTAAACGGCAATAACAAGGCACCGTATCATTATCTTTCCGATGAATTTGAAAAGAGTCAGCTGCGGGAGATGAAGGTCTATGTAAAAGGAAATGACCTGCTGGCGGTTTCGGAGATATTTCCGGGAGAATATGAATTGAAGAATGTCTGGGTTGCAGAGGCAGCAGAAGGGACGATGGAATGCTTCTACCAGCAGACATATTTTACGGTTATGGCAGACCAAACGGTTATGCGGGAGCAGGTTACCGATCTGGTTGTTCGGGATGGCCGGGTAGTCGAAGCCCGTGAAAAATCAAAGAAAGTACATGGTAAACTGCTCTGGGTATCTAAAGAAGCGTTGGAAATAGAAGGCAGCGGTGTCTATCCGCTCTCAGAGGGGATAGAAGTATATAAGCTGTACGGGAGTATGGAGACACTGGCGTGTGCAGATTTAAGAATCGGCTATGCAGATACNGATTATGTGATTGAGCGCGGTAAAGTGTGCGCGTGCCTTGTGTCCGAACGGGAGACGGCTGACAGGATTCGGGTGCTCCTTAAGAATACTGCGAAGGGCACCAACTACTATGACAGGGTGGAGCTGGTCGTGGATGGGGAGACCATACAGATAGAGGAGAAGGAGCTGGCGGTAGGAGAACGCAGAAGTTACCGCTGTGCCGCGCTGACGGATAAGATCCTGCTTAATATTGAGGGAATCAGCAAGGAGGATAANGCTTATCGCGGTGTCATTGAGTGTTACCGGAATGAGGAAGGAATGATTCTGATCAATGAACTCCCGTTAGAGGAATACTTGTATGCAGTAGTACCCAGCGAGATGCCAGCTTCTTACCCGGCGGAATCGCTCAAAGCACAGGCGGTATGTGCCAGAACATATGCATATCGCTACATCCTGCGTGCAGGACTTCCTGAGGTCGGAGCCCATGTGGATGATACCACAGCTTATCAGGTGTATCATAACTGCAGGGAGAATGCGGCGACTACGACAGCGGTTAAGGAGACGGATGGTGTGCTGTTGACCTATCAGGATGAACCGGCACAGAATTATTATTATTCCACGTCCTGCGGCATCGGTACGGATGCGGCTATCTGGAAATCGGGAAATGCGGAGGATATCTCATATTTACGTGCGGTTGAAATCAATCGTGATACATATGCTGCATTGGGATTAGATGAAGAGGCGGAAGGTGCACAGGACATAGAGAATGTGAGGGGTAATGAAGCAGCAGACAGCCTGAGGGACGAAGAAAATTTCCGGCAGTTTATCACAACAACAAATGAAACGGATCTTGAATATACACAACCTTGGTATCGATGGACTTATACGGTAGAAGAGATCGATGAGGAAGCGATGCTGTCGCGTATCCGGGAGCGTTATGCAGTCAGTCCCGCCTCGGTTCTGACGAAGACCGAAGGCGAATATTATGTATCCCAGACTGTTGAGAAGCTGGGTAAGATTAAGGAGCTGAGTATTGCAAAACGCGGTGCGGGGGGTGTGGCGGAGGAATTGCTGATCAGGACGGATCAAGGTGACTATAAGATCCTTTCGGAGTATAATATCCGTTATATTTTATGTGACACAAATAGCGAGATTGTGAAACAGGATGGAAGCACAACGGTTCCGTCCACGCTCCTTCCCAGTGGCTTTTTCATAATAGAAGCTGGTAAAAAAGAGGAAAATATGGTAGGATATACGTTAATTGGCGGTGGATACGGTCATGGGGTAGGAATGTCTCAGAATGGTGCCAAGGCGCTTGGCGAAGAAGGCAGTTCCTACGGTCAGATTCTGGAATTCTTTTTTCCGGGTTGCGAGCTGACGGATTCCGACCGGACGGCTGATTTATAGATACAACAGATGTCGGTAAATATGATGAGGAAAATGGCGGTGTTCCGGTTGGAACACGTCAGGTGAACTATGAGAACAATCTATAGGTTATATTATATATTTAGAGATTTCAGTTGGCAGATGACGAAGAAGAATATAGCCGCATTTGCGGCGAGCACAGCGTTCTTCCTTTTTCTGTCCATGATCCCGCTGTTGATGGCATTGTGCGCAATTCTGCCCTACACGACGCTTACGGAGGAGAATCTGATTAATGCCATTACACAGTTTACGCCGGATGCCATGAATGCGCTGGTTATCAGTATAGTGTCGGATGTGTATGCGAGGTCGGCGGGTACCATTACTATATTTGCGATCGTCACGATCTGGTCTGCGTCCAAAGCCATGCTTGCATTGATTCACGGATTGAATGCGGTGAATGATTTTGAAGAGCGGCGTAACTATTTTGTGTTGCGGTCGATTGCATGTATTTATACGGTGATTATGTTAATTGCAATGATTCTTGCGTTGTTCGTCATGGTATTCGGTAATGTGATCGTGAATCTTCTGCTTGCGGATATTCCGCCATTGCATATATTGATGC
The DNA here is from genome assembly GCA_014804485.1 of Lachnospiraceae bacterium. GTDB lineage: Bacteria > Bacillota > Clostridia > Lachnospirales > Lachnospiraceae > UBA3282. Next base: position 215,629 of record JAAUZT010000011.1, on the reverse strand, counting down.
AGTTTATCATGCATTTTCGTTTCCTTTTTTCCTGGGTGGTACTGACGCTTATCTTTGCATTGATCTATACCTACGTGCCGAACAGCAAGATGCGTTTCAAGGGGCAGATTCCGGGAGCAGCTTTTTCGGCAGTTATGTGGAGTGCGGCATCGTTCTTTTTTGCCGTATATGTGGATCATTTCAACGGGTTCGGTACATACGGAGGGTTGACTACAGTGGTTATTATGATGATATGGTTTTACCTGCTTATGTATATTCTGTTGATCGGGGCTCACATCAATCGTTATTTCGGACCGGTGTATAAATTTCTGTTTGGATGGCTTGACAAGTCAGCCAAAAGTCACTAAAATGTCAATAGGTTTGTAATAGGACATAGTTAATTACAATGATAAAGGCAGTGAAGGTGTCAGTAGAAAATCATTTTCCGACAGAGAGAGGAGATCATCGGCTGTAAGTTTCCTCAGGTTCAGATGGTTTTTTGAATTTCCCACCGGAGCCGTCCGGGTGAAAACAGTAGTCCGGAACGTTACGGCACGTTACGCCGAATGAGGTGTCTGTCCTCTTATGCTTGAAGTGTGTAATAATAAACGTCGTGGCAGCAGGACAGGAAACTGGGTGGTACCGCGGATATATTTCGTCCCATGTGCATTTGTGCGCATGGGATTTTTTGTTTGTATACGCANCAAAAGTCAGAAAATCTACGAAATTCATGAAAAAGGAGAGCAGCAATGAAAGAAAAGTTAGAACAGATCAAGGCAGAAGCACTGCGCCAGATTGAGACGAGTGATGCGCTGGAGAAACTGAATGAAGTGAGGGTCAATTACCTTGGTAAAAAGGGAGAATTGACAGCCGTGCTTAAGAGCATGAAGGATGTCGCNCCGGAGGAGAGACCGAAGGTAGGACAGCTTGTCAATGAGACGAGAGAAGAGATCGAGCGCGTACTGGAAGAATCCGTGAAGAAGATGGAGAAGGCTGTCAGGGAAGCGAAGATGAAGAAGGAAGTCATCGATGTAACGCTGCCGGCGAAGAAGAACAATGTAGGGCACCGCCACCCCAATACCATTGCNCTGGAGGAGGCGGAGAGGATATTCATCGGTATGGGCTACGAGGTTGTAGAAGGACCGGAAGTCGAGAAAGACTATTACAANTTTGAGGCACTGAACATTCCTGCCGATCATCCGGCGAAGGACGAGCAGGACACTTTCTATATCACCGGAGATATCCTGCTCAGAACACAGACCTCATCTACACAGGTGCATGAGATGGAAAAAGGAAAACTGCCTATCCGCATGATTGCTCCCGGACGTGTATTTCGTTCCGATGAAGTAGATGCGACTCATTCCCCTTCGTTCCACCAGATCGAGGGACTGGTTATTGATAAGAATATTACCTTTGCTGACTTAAAAGGGACGCTGGCNGAGTTCGCAAGAGAACTGTTNGGAGAAGATACGAAGGTTAAGTTCAGACCGCATCATTTCCCGTTTACAGAACCCAGTGCAGAGATGGATGTGAGCTGNTTTAAATGCGGCGGCAAAGGATGCCGTTTCTGTAAGGGCGAAGGCTGGATCGAAATCTTAGGCTGTGGTATGGTACATCCCCATGTGCTGGAGATGAGCGGCATCGATCCGGAGCAGTATACNGGATTTGCTTTTGGCGTAGGACTGGAGCGTATTGCTCTGTTNAAATATGAGATTGACGACATGAGACTGCTTTATGAGAATGATATTCGTTTTCTGAGACAGTTCTGATATCATTGNATGAAAGGAGAAAAGTAATGAATACAGCATTATCATGGATCAAAGCATACGTGCCTGATTTAGAGTGCACGGATCAGGAATATATGGACGCAATGACGCTGTCCGGCACGAAGGTGGAAGGATACAGCAGGTTAGACAAGAATCTGGAGAAGATCGTTGTCGGTCAGATTGAGAAAATTGAAAAGCACCCCGACGCGGATAAATTGATCGTTTGTCAGGTCAATATCGGTACGGAAGTGGTACAGATCGTGACCGGCGCACCCAACGTTAAAGAAGGCGATAAAGTACCCGTTGTGCTCGACGGCGGTAAAGTGGCAGGCGGGCATGACGGCGGACCGCTTCCGGAGGACGGGATTGTGATCAAGGCCGGTAAGCTGCGCGGTGTGCCGTCAAATGGCATGATGTGTTCCATCGAGGAGCTTGGCTCCGACAGAAATATGTACCCCGAAGCGCCGGAACTCGGAATTTATATTTTTAAAGAAGATGTGGAGGTAGGCAGTGATGCCATAGAGGCGCTTGGTTTAAGGGATACGGTATTTGAATATGAAGTTACCTCCAATCGTGTGGACTGCTACAGNGTAATCGGTATCGCAAGGGAGGNGGCGGCAACATTCCGCAAGCCGTTCTATCCGCCCGAGGTTAAGGTGCAGAGTAACAGCGAGAAGGTGGAGGATTATATATCCGTAGAAGTACAGGATATGGATCTGTGTCCCAGATACTGTGCAAGAGTATGTAAAAATATTAAGATCGGTCCCTCACCCAAATGGATGCAGAGACGTCTTGCGGCGAGCGGTATCCGTCCGATCAATAATCTGGTAGATATTACCAACTATGTGATGGAAGAGTACGGACAGCCCATGCATGCGTATGATCTGGATACNATTGCGGGACATAAGATTATCGTGCGCCGTGCCAAAGACGGAGACGTATTCCGTACATTGGACGGACAGGACAGAAATCTGGATTCCGATGTGCTGATGATCTGTGATGCCGAGAAGGAAGTCGGACTTGCCGGTATTATGGGCGGAGAGAATTCTATGATTACCGATGACGTGAAAACAGTGCTGTTCGAGGCGGCAACATTTAACGGTGCCAACATCCGTAAGTCAGCTAAGCGGATCGGTCTGCGCACGGATGCGTCGGGTAAATTCGAGAAAGGACTGGACCCTTATAATGCGGAGGCGGCCATCAACAGAGCCTGCCAGTTGATTGAAGAACTGGGCTGCGGTGAAGTGGTCGGCGGTATCGTGGATGTGCACGGTGCTATGAAAGATAAGGTAGTACTGCCTTTTGAACCGGAGCAATATAATAAACTGTTAGGAACCGATGTATCGAAAGAGGAAATGTTGGAAATCTTTAAGATGATANAGGTAGATTATGATCCGGAGACTAATGAACTGACNGTTCCGACATTCCGGCAGGATCTGCTTAGGCGCTGTGACATTGCGGAAGAGGTGGCACGTTTCTACGGTTATGACAAGATTCCTACCACGCTGCCTACCGGAGAAGCGACGACCGGTAAACTTCCGTTTAAGCTTCGCATCGAGCAGAAGGCACGNGATATCGCCGAGTACTGTGGTTTCTCTCAGGGTATGTGCTATTCTTTNGAGAGCCCGAAAGTATTTGATAAGCTGCTTTTGGATGCGGATGATCCTGCCCGTCAGGCAATCACCATATCTAATCCGCTGGGAGAAGATTTCTCCATCATGAGAACGGTTTCCTTAAACGGTATGCTGACCAGCCTGGCAACGAATTATAATCGGAGAAATAAAGATGTACGCCTTTATGAATTGGGGAATATTTATCGTCCGAAGGCATTACCGCTGACAGAACTGCCGGAGGAGAGAATGCAGTTCACGCTCGGTATGTACGGCGATTGTGATTTCTTNGTGATGAAAGGAGTGGTGGAGGAATTCTTCGACAGTATCGGTGTGAAGGGAAAAATCACTTACGACCCAGGCGCTGNTAAAAACTTCCTACACCCCGGAAGACAGGCGAATATTATCTATGACGNAAAAACACTCGGTTATCTCGGAGAGGTGCATCCGGAAGTATGCGACAATTATGATATGAAGACGAAAGCTTATGTGGCTGTACTGGATATGCCGGAAGTGATACCGTATGCGACTTTTGACCGTAAGTACGAGGGAATCGCCAAGTACCCGGCGGTGTCCAGAGATATCAGNATGGTAGTGCCCAANGAGATCATGGTAGGACAGATCGAAGCNGTTATNGCACAGCGGGGCGGTAAGATNCTGGAGGATTATCAGTTGTTCGATATCTATGAGGGCGANCAGATTAAGGACGGCTATAAGTCGGTGGCGTANTCTATCACNTTCCGGGCTAAAGACAGGACTCTGGAGGAAGCGGATGTGTCTGCGGCTATGAAGAAGATTCTGAACGGACTGGATGGCATGGGGATTGAGCTTAGGTCATAATAGTAATATAATATTTTTACATGAAAATAAAGAAAGTGGGTGTAATTATGGAACATAAGAATACGTGGGAAACTTATAACGAGAAACAGCTCAAAGAAGTGGACGCTTTTGCGCGGGAGTATATGGAATTTCTGGATAACGGCAAGACAGAGCGGGAGTGTATCGACCGGATCGTGAATACGATTGAGCAGGCAGGATATCAGGAGTTGGAGGCACTGATTAAATCCGGTGCAAAACTGAAGACGGGCGATAAAGTATATTCCGTATGGATGAATAAATCGATTGTCATGTTTCAGATCGGTAAGGAGAAGATGACGGACGGTATCAATATATTGGGCGCGCACATCGATTCGCCGCGTCTTGACATTAAGCAGAATCCGCTCTATGAAGACGGTGGTTTCGCATATCTGGATACCCATTATTACGGCGGTGTAAAGAAATATCAGTGGGTGACGATTCCGCTTGCCATTCATGGTGTTGTGGTGAAGAAGGACGGCACTACGGTAGAAATTAATGTGGGTGAAAACGAGGACGATCCTGTATTCTTCGTATCCGATCTGTTGATCCATCTGGCAAACGAGCAGCTGGAGAAGAAGGCGAACAAGGTCATTGAGGGAGAAGCATTAGACATTATCATCGGCAATAAACCGCTGGTGATCGAGAAAAAGGGAAAGAATGCAAAGAACAAGGATGAGGAAGATAAAGAAGAAAAATCTGCCGATAAGGAAGCCGTAAAAAATGGCATCCTCGAGATCTTACAGAAATCTTATGATATCGAAGAGGAGGACTTTATCTCCGCAGAGCTGGAAGTGGTTCCGGCAGGCAGAACGAGGGAGGCGGGATTTGACAGAAGCATGATCTTAGGCTACGGACAGGATGACAGAGTGTGTGCTTTTACTTCCATGAAAGCAATGCTGGAGGTTACCAGCAGTGACCGCACCGCCTGCTGTATTCTGGTAGACAAGGAGGAAATCGGCAGCGTCGGCGCCACCGGCATGCAGTCTAAGTTCTTTGAGAACGCAGTGGCTGAGGTGATGAATCTGACGGGAGAGTACAGCGAACTGAACATGCGCAGATGTCTGGCCCATTCCTGTATGCTATCTTCGGATGTAAGCAGCGCTTTTGATCCCACTTATGCATCCAGCTTTGATAAGAAAAATGTGGCATATCTCGGCGGCGGCATGGTATTTAATAAGTTCACGGGTGCAAGAGGCAAGTCGGGCTCCAATGATGCAAACGCGGAGTATCTGGGACATATCCGGGCAATTTTTGAGAAGGAAAAAGTGAATTTCCAGACGGCAGAGCTTGGCAAAGTGGACTTGGGAGGCGGCGGCACCATAGCATATATTCTGGCGCTTTACGGCATGAACGTAATCGACAGCGGTGTGGCGGTGCTGAATATGCATGCGCCCTGGGAAGCGACCAGCAAGGCGGATGTATATGAGGCAAAGAGAGGATATGTGGCGTTTTTGAAGCATGCCGATCTGTAGTAAAAGTTTGTGTGTTGCAATCTGTACATTGTAACACGCAAACAGTAACTTTCATATGAAAACGGAAAATATAATATTATGGAGATAATAAAAAAATCAGATTTTTATTTTGAACTGCCGGAGGAGCTGATTGCGCAGGACCCCTTGGAGGAACGTTCGGGTTCGCGGTTGTTGATGCTTGACAAGATAAGCGGCAGAACAGAACATCATATTTTTAAAGAGATTATTGATTATTTAAGACCGGGCGATTGTCTGGTCTTAAATAACACTAAGGTACTTCCTGCGAGACTCATGGGTGTGAAAGAAGATACCGGTGCGGCGATAGAGGTTCTGCTGTTAAAAAGAAAAGAGAATGATGTCTGGGAAACTTTGGTAAAGCCGGGTAAAAAAGCAAAGCCGGGAACAAGAATTACATTTGGTAACGGTTCCTTGCATGCGGAAGTACTTGAAGTGGTGGAAGAGGGGAACCGTTTGATCCGGTTCTCATATGAGGGGATTTTCGAGGAGGTGTTGGACCGGATCGGCGAGATGCCGCTGCCTCCTTATATAACACACAAATTACAGGATAAGAACCGTTACCAGACCGTCTACGCGAAATACGATGGATCCGCGGCAGCGCCTACTGCCGGGCTCCATTTTACGGAAGAGCTGCTCAGACAAATTGAGGACAAAGGTGTGGAGACTGCCTATGTGACTCTGCATGTAGGGCTCGGGACCTTCCGTCCGGTCAAGGCGGATAATATCCTGGAGCATCATATGCATTCCGAATATTATCAGGTAACGGCAGATGCGGCAGAGAAGATCAATCGTGCCAAGGCGGAAGGTCATCGTGTCATATGTGTGGGTACGACGAGCTGCCGCACGGTCGAGAGCGCGGCGAAACCGGACGGAACACTGGAAGCGTGCTGCGGCAACACGGAAATCTTTATCTATCCGGGGTACCGCTTTAAGATTCTGGACTGCCTGATTACTAATTTCCATCTGCCGGAATCCACACTCGTGATGCTTGTTTCCGCACTGGCCGGAAGAGAGAATGTGCTGCAGGCTTACGAAGAAGCGATCAGGGAGCAGTATCGGTTTTTCAGTTTCGGTGACGCGATGTTTATTACAGATTCCTTTACAAAAAAAGCCAAATAATGTAATATGGAAGTGTGTATATTGCACAGCCGCTTTGGGGATGCGGCCGTCTGTTATTACACAGTTTGGCTTAAGTGGCTATATTATTGATTACATAGGAGGAAGAGAAGGGGACTATGGAGGAAAGAAGAAAAAACAAACGTATGGAGCTGTCCGCGAAACTATTAATTAAACGAATGGATAGAAGCGGATATTCCGAGGAGATAAACCAAGAGGTAAATATAGAGATTCATGATGTGTCCAAAACGGGAGTCGGATTTCAGTGTGACGCAGGTCTTCAAGTAGGTGCCGTGTATGAATGTTTTCTGACAATATGGACGAAGGAAGTCCTGCATTGTTTCCTGGAGATCGTTCGCGTTGATCCCGGAGAGAACGGCATGTATATCTACGGCGCGATATTTATCGGCATGTCAGAGATCGATGCCAGCAGGATTGAGACATACGGTACGATAGAAGACATGGAAGCATAAGGAAAGCGTATTGCAATGAAACAGGAAAGACATACCGGACTGTGGCTGGAGATTGTCGTAATTGCGGCATCGTTCTTAGGACTTATATTGCTTTTATATTTTGTTATGGTCGTTTCATTTCAGAATGGTGAGCAATCAACCAGTGTGACGATGAAAGTGGCAGAGCAGGTTGCTGTAAGTATTTTTGACAATCCGACACAAGAACAGATTAAGACTGTCAGTCGGATCATTCGGTACGGGGCTCATCTGGGACTGTTTTTTGTAGTGGGAATCGTTATGGCCTTTGTCAGTATGGTGGTGTTCAGAAGATATTTTCGGATCATCGGAGTGTTGGGAGCCGGATTTGTCTGCTATGTATTGGCGTATTATACGGAGTATTATAAACAATATATTGACGGAAGACATTTTCAGATGTCAGATGTGGCGCTCAACTGGTATGGTAGTCTGGCAGGTATCACATGTATGGTTATTTCCTATTTCCTGAACAGGCTGTTGGTTAAACTGTCATCTTGAATGTATGTTACGGTAAAATAATAAAGCTGCGGTGGGCTTACTAAGAACTGCCGCAGCTTTCGGTATTATTGATGATTTTTTCTTATTTTTTGGTATGAATCGGATATCCGTGTTTGGTCATAATTTGGATTGCCTGCTCGATGGCGTTCTTGTCATAGAACTCAATGCGCAGCGCGCCTTCGGCGAGCTCTCTGTTATGGTTGATTCCGATATTCTTGATACTCACATCGTGCATGGAGAGCAGCGAGGCAATGGCGGCGATGGCACCGGGTTTATCTGCAATATCTACCGTGATAACGTACTCCTCCTTGATGGGTCCGCTGGAGGTGTTGATGAAAGATTCACGATAATTTCTCGCTGTATCAAAAAAGTCATACAGTGAATCAGCGGATCGGCTGTCGAGGCGGTCGGATATCTCGGTGAGATACTTTATATAAAGTTTCAGAAGCTTCGATATATTATCCGTATTTGTCAGGCAGATTTGCTGCCACATAGTAGGAGAAGATGAAGCGATTCTTGTGATATCTTTGAATCCGCCGGCAGCAATCATCTTCATGATGCCTTCTTCGGAATCGCAGCTTCTGACCAGATTGACCAGAGAGGAAGCGATTACGTGAGGAAGATGGGAGATGGCGGCAGTTACATAGTCGTGTTCTTCGCAGTTTAATATAAGCGGGATCGCACCGATGGATTCCACCAGCTCTCGGTATCCGGCCAGTTTGCCCTTAGCCACGGTATCGGAGGGAGTCAGAATATAATAAGCATTTTCCAGAAGAGAAGCGTTAGAATTCTGATAACCGAACCGCTCCGATCCGGTCATGGGGTGTCCGCCGATAAATTGATCCTGTAATCCCAATGATTCGATCTGCCTGTGTATGCCTGTCTTAACGCTTCCGACATCCGTCAGGATCGTTTCAGCAGACAAATACTTCTTTAAAATGAGAAGATTATCATCATTATGTGCAACCGGCGCACATAGGAATATATAATCGCAGGCACTGAAAGAGTCGTCTATGGCGGAACAGATCGTATCGACCACATGCTCTTTGTGTGCAAGAAGCAGGGAAGCTTCGTTGACATCATATGCGATGATACGTGCGTCCGGAACAGCGTTACGGATTGCTTTGGCAATGGAACCGCCGATCAATCCAAGTCCGATAAAACCACAGGTAAGAGTGTTCATAATTATAGCAGCCTTTCTTTTTTCTATAATAAAATTTGCTTGATATAAAGATGTAGAAAATATGCAGTCGGGCTCAGATATACTGTCTCCGGCGGCTTCAAAATTCGTGTATAGTATAACATTTCATGAATTATGCTACAAGAGTGAAACTAATAATTGAATCTGTTACTGCTCTTTAAATTTAACCAATACCCAGCACAGAGGGAAGTTAATATCTTAAGGAGCCCCTCAAAAAGCGTCGGCACTTAACGAGGTTAAAAGTTGCGAAGCAACTTTCGAGTTTAGTGTCCGCTACGCTTTTTGCGGAGCGAAAGCGCGGCTCCGTAGATATTAACTTCCCTCTGTGCGGACCATTTAAGTAATCATGCAATTTTTCACTCCATTTCGAGTTTTCAAACCACATTTCGCCAAACTGCCTTACCAAGCAAATTAACTTTTATTATACATTTCGCATAATTGATATTGTAATTTATAAAGAAATTTAGTAAAATATACTTACAATTTGTGCTTGGGAATAAGTCAAAAAGAACAATTTGCCCAATCATAAGTGAATAACAGAACTGGAGGATTGCAAAAAATGAATATTTACACAACGGATAAGATTCGTAATGTGGTTTTGCTGGGGCATGGCGGCTGTGGTAAGACCAGTCTGGTGGAAGCGATGGCTTACCTGTCCGGTATCACTTCCAGAATGGGCAAAGTAGATGACGGCAATACGGTAAGCGATTTCGGTAAAGAAGAGCAGAAGCGCCAGATATCCATTGCGACATCTGTTGTTCCGATCGAATGGGAAGATGTGAAGATCAATGTACTGGATACACCCGGTTTCTTTGATTTTGTCGGAGAAGTGGAAGAAGCAGTTGGCGCGGCTGATGCGGCCGTTATCGTAGTGTCCGGTAAGGCAGGCATGGAAGTGGGCACAGAGAAGGCATGGGAACTGTGTGATAAATACAAGCTTCCCAGATTTGTATTTGTAACGGATATGGATATCGATAACGCATCGTTCCGTCAGGTAGTGGAGGATATGACTGGCAAATACGGTAAGAAACTGGCACCGTTTCATCTCCCGATCCGTGAGAATGAGAAATTTGTGGGATATATCAATGTCATCACCGAGCAGGCATACCGTTGGGAAGGCAAGGAAGTTGTAGAGTGCGAGATGCCGGAATACAGTAAGGCTAATCTGCAGCTTTGCAGAGACACATTGATGGAAGCCGTAGCCGAGACCAGCGAAGATTTTATGGAACGGTATTTTAACGGGGACAGCTTCTCCGAGGCGGAGATCAGAGCAGCTCTTCGCAGCAATGTCATGGACGGCAGTATCGTTCCCATGTCTATGGGCTCGAATGTGTTGTGTCAGGGTATCTACACATTGCTGGATGATATCGTGAAATATATGCCCAGCCCGGAGAACCGTGAACTTGCGGGAATCGACCTGAAGAGTAATGAGATCTTCCAGGCGAACTACGACTTTTCCAAACCGAAGTCCGCATATATTTTCAAGACCATCGTGGATCCTTTTATCGGCAAGTATTCACTGATTAAAGTGTGCTCCGGTGTGTTTAAGAATGACGATACGATCTATAATGACGAGAAAGAGGTCGAGGAGAAGATCAATAAGCTCTATGTGCTGCAGGGTAATAAGCCTATTGAGGTTAAAGAACTGCATGCCGGAGATATCGGCGCAATCGCAAAGCTGACGGCGGCAAGAACGGGCAATACACTGTCTACCAAGGCGAGAATTATCCGGTACGGTAAGACAGAGATATCCACACCTTATACATATAAGCGGTACAGAGCTAAGAATAAGGGTGATGTGGATAAGGTGGCACAGGCACTGCAGAAGATGAAACATGAAGATCAGACTTTATGGATCGTCAATGATGCGGAGAACAAGCAGACATTGCTCTACGGCATGGGAGATCTGCATCTGGATGTGATTGCCAGCAGGCTGCTCAACGAGTATAAAGCAGAAATTGAACTGTCTGATCCGAAGATAGCTTACAGAGAGACGATCAGAAAGAAGTCCGATGTAGAGTATAAATATAAGAAACAATCCGGAGGACACGGACAGTATGGCCATGTTAAGATGCGCTTCGAGGCATCGGGAGACTTGGAGTCAGCTTATGTGTTTGAACAGGAAGTAGTAGGCGGAGCAGTGCCTAAGAACTATTTCCCGGCTGTTGAGAAGGGACTGCAGGATTCCGTGAGCAGCGGACCGCTCGCAGCATATCCGGTAGTGGGCGTCAAAGCGATACTTTATGATGGATCTTATCATCCGGTAGATTCTTCCGAGATGGCCTTTAAGATGGCGACAATTCAGGCGTTTAAGAAGGGCTTCATGGAGGCGGGACCGGTACTTCTTGAGCCGATCGCTAATTTGCAGGTGACTGTACCGGATTCATATACCGGTGATGTGATGGGTGATCTGAATAAAAGAAGAGGACGCGTACTCGGCATGAATCCGGCCGGGGACGGTAAGACTGTCATTGAAGCGGATATTCCGGTGGCATGTCTGAATGGTTATTGCACTGACCTGCGCTCCATGACTGGTGGACGCGGCACATATAAATATGAGTTTGCCAGATATGAACAGGCTCCCAGCGATGTACAGGAGAAGGAAGTTGCTGCGAGAGCTAATAAGGTAGCGGAGGCCGGAAGCGAGGCTTAGGGGAATGTCTCGCGGGATGCTATATGATCGACTATAGCGATAGAGAAGGGTCTATAATAGGAACGGGGCGTGGCTGACACGCCCTGTTTCTATTGAGAGAAAAGATTGTTATGCAATCCGCTTGACAAATTCATTCAGTATAATAAAATATTAAGCGTGGATATAACGAGCAAGTTTGCTAGATTTGCTCCGCAAACCCGGTCGGTTTAAACGGTGCGGAGCTGAAAGGTATGGTCATAAAATGGCAGAAGTTTACAATCACAGAGAAGTAGAGACAAAATGGCAGAAAGTATGGGATGATGAGAAGGCGTTTAAGACTTCCGATGATTATTCCAAACCGAAATATTATGCGTTGGTGGAATTTCCGTATCCTTCGGGACAGGGACTTCATGTAGGGCACCCTAGACCCTATACCGCACTTGATATTGTGGCGAGAAAGAGAAGGATGCAGGGATATAACGTGCTCTATCCGATGGGGTGGGATGCGTTCGGTCTTCCTACGGAGAATTATGCGATTCAGAATCATATTCATCCGAAGATCGTGACACAGAATAATGTGGCTCGTTTTAAAGGGCAGCTGCATTCACTTGGATATTCTTTTGACTGGGATCGGGAAGTTAACACAACAGATCCGAATTATTATAAGTGGACTCAGTGGATTTTCCTGAAGTTATTTAAGGCCGGTCTGGCATACAAATCCGAGATGCCGATTAACTGGTGTACCTCCTGCAAAGTCGGGCTTGCCAACGAGGAAGTAGTCAACGGCGTATGTGAACGCTGCGGTTCCGAGGTTGTACGTAAGGTGAAGAGCCAGTGGATGCTTAAGATCACAGAATATGCGGACAAACTGATCGAAGGACTTGACACTGTTGATTATGTAGAGAGAGTGAAGGTTTCTCAGAAGAACTGGATTGGTAAGTCTACTGGTGCCGAGGTTGATTTTATTATCAAGGACAAAGAAGATAAGATGCGTATATACACGACCAGATGTGATACGCTGTTCGGCGTGACGTATATGGTTATGTCTCCGGAGCATCCGCTTCTGGATAAGTACAAAGAGGATATTAAAAACTGGGATGAAATCGTAGCCTACCGTGAACAGGCGGCGAGAAAGTCTGATTTCGAGCGTGCGGAACTGGCAAAGGAGAAGACCGGTGTTAAGATTGACGGGTTGACGGCAGTCAATCCGGTCAGTGACGTGGAGATACCGATATTTGTTTCCGATTATGTACTTATGAGTTACGGTACCGGTGCGATCATGGCGGTTCCGGCTCATGATGAGAGAGACTGGGAGTTTGCGAAGAAGTTTGATCTGCCGATTATTGAGGTCGTTGCGGGCGGCAGAGATGTGCAGGAAGAAGTATATACGGATGTGGCGACAGGTACGATTGTTAATTCCGGCTTTATCAGTGGCCTTGGCGTGGAGGAAGCAAAAGCGAAGATGATCGCATTCCTGGAAGAGAAAGGCATCGGATGTGCTAAGACGAACTTTAAATTAAGGGACTGGGTATTTTCCAGACAGCGCTACTGGGGTGAGCCTATTCCGATTGTATATTGCGAGAAATGCGGTTATGTACCGATAGATGAGAGTGAGCTGCCTCTAGAGCTCCCGGAGGTGGACAGTTATATGCCTACAGACACCGGAGAATCTCCACTAGCGCTTATGACTGATTGGGTCAATACTACATGTCCGTGCTGCGGCGGTCCTGCGAAGAGAGAGACGGATACCATGCCTCAATGGGCAGGTTCCTCATGGTACTTCTTAAGATATACGGATCCGAATAATACGGAGGCGCTTGCAAGTAAGGAGGCGTTGGAATACTGGATGCCGGTGGACTGGTATAACGGCGGTATGGAGCATACAACACTGCATTTGTTATACTCCAGATTCTGGCATAAGTTCCTTTATGACCAGAAAGCGGTTCCCTGTCCCGAGCCTTATGCGAAGAGAACATCTCATGGTATGATTCTCGGACTGAATCCTCATAATTTTGCGAATCTGTCCGCGAAAGAACAGGAGAAGCTGCTTCAGGAGCATGGCAGTGAGAAAGCGGCAAGGGAAGCGCTTAAAGAGAAATACGGAGAAATGGCGGAGCATCCGGTCGTTAAGATGTCCAAATCCCTTGGTAATGTGGTAAATCCCGATGACATTGTGACAGATTATGGTGCGGACACACTCAGAACCTATGAAATGTTTATCGGCGCTTTTGAATTAAGTGCAGGGTGGAGTGAAGACGGTGTCAAAGGCTGCCGGCGTTTCCTGGAGAGAGTTTGGAAATTGCAGGATATTCTGACGGATGATATGACGTATTCTAAAGATTTCGAAACGAAGATGCATCAGACCATCAAGAAGGTCAGCAATGATTTTGAAAATCTGAAATATAACACAGCGATTGCTGCAATGATGGCGCTCATCAATGATTTTTATAAGAAAAATTCCGTGACAAAGGGTGAGTTTAAGACACTGATCACGATGTTGAATCCGGTAGCGCCGCATATTACAGAGGAACTGTGGCAGAGAGTAGGATTTGAGGGCAGAGTGTACCAGACTACATGGCCGGAGTACGACGAGGCCAAGACTGTAGAGTCTACGGTGGAGATTGCGGTACAGATCAACGGCAAGACAAGAGCCACCCTTGCCATCGGCAAAGACGATCCGAAAGATGATGTGATCGCAAAGGCGAAAGAGGTTATTGCAGATAAGCTGACAGGAACGATCGTAAAAGAGATTTATGTTCCGGGCAGGATCGTAAATATTGTACAGAAATAAAAAAACGAGCAGAGCTCGTTTTTTTTTGTATTATTTTTTACTCAGTTTCATTAATTTGTCGATCTTATCCAGTTCTTCCGGCGTAGAATAACTGCGTATCGTGGTGGTGATTGTTTCCACTTCTTCTTTTGTAAAAGAAATGTGGTTGTCCCTGCCTCTTTTTGCGATTGCCATAAAGAAGGGCATCATCTGCTCTTTGGTGAGAGACTGGCTCTCAAAGACAAGGGATTGCAGAAAGTCCAGCTTTGCTTTGTCAATATGCGCAACAGCCGGATCGTCCATCCAGTTTCCGGTCATGATATCATCCTTTCTACCGCTTTGATCATAGCCTGATTCGTGCGGAATCCGTTTTTGATATGATTGTAACAAAGGCTGCTTTTGATTGTACGAAAAATATATTACGACTCTTGCATGTCTGTGTTTTGCTGGAACATTTCGTACATGGCCTTCTGCTCCGGTGTGAGCATGTTCGTTAACATATCCATCATGGAAAATGGTGCAGCATCGCCGAAACCGGTCGATTCTTCCGAATCCTCTGCGGCACCACTGCTATTTTCTGAGGAAGCGGAATCTCCGAAAGGTGATGCTGCGGCAAGATCGGGAAAGATTTCCTGCAGGGCGGACATGGTCTGAGACATTTCCTGCATGGTTTCCATGGTTTGTAACATGTTCTGCATCTGTTCCAATTGTCTGATTTCCTCGGGGGAAGAGTAGAGACATAATTGCCGGCACAGCTCGCGCAGATCCGGCTTTTTATCGGAAGGTATACTGCATCCGCTGATCTGAAAAGGATGCCGTCTGACATAACTCATTGTGTATTGCAACTCCATATATTTAATATAGATCGCCATGTGCTTCTGCATGGAGGGATCTATGTAGGGGAGAAGAACCTTCCATTTCTGAATATTATTGGTAGTGTATAAGGCATCGAATGCCATAACGTTTGCTGCTTCTTCATTTTTAGCTGCCATAAGGTATGCCTTTCTGATGCCATGGTGCACTGATTTTTCTCTACAGTATATGACACATGTGAGAAAAATAGGCTCTAAAGTGCAAGAGCCTATTTCCCAGATGTGAAATCAAATAGATGTGTAAAAGGGGAGTTTCATGGATTAGTTACCGCAGCAGCTGGAAAGGATCAATAACCAGATCAATGTGTTGCAGCAGCCATTGTCGCCGTTATTACCGAAAAGGCTGAAACCGTTGCCGTCGCATCCGCATCCGTCGTTGTTGTTGCCACAGCAGGATAAGAGGAGCAGGATCCAGATCCAGGAACCACATCCGTTGCCGCCGAAAAGACTGGTGTTATTATTGTTGTTGCATCCGCAGTGAGTTGCTGATAAATCGCTCATTGTTAATTCCTCCAAATGTTGTTTATGGTTTATCTTATGAGCATGGGGCATATGTGTTACAAATTTTAAAATTGTTCTGTGCAGCGATACAGTCATTACCATTCACACATTGGGCACCCCGGTCGCCCAGAGTGAAGTTATATCTGCGTCACCGAGATCTCGCTCCGCAAAAAGCGTAGCGGGCACTAGACTCGTGAGATACCTCGTCAAGTGCCAACGCTTTTTGAGGGGTTCCTTCAGATATTAACTCCCCTCTGAGCTTAGGCTGTGGCATGGGTATGAATAGTAACATACAGTCAGGAGTAAAAGGTAAAAAGGATTTTTATAAAAGAAGAATTTACAACAGGTGGTATTTCGAGTATAATAAATATGTATAAATATAGCTATATCTAGTATTGCCGTAAGGATAAAGGAGTGTTGGGAATGAGCAGAGTTTTTCGGACAAAGCGTATGAGGATGGTAGCATGGCTGCTTTCGGCGGCTGTTTGCATAGGAAGTATGGATATTAATATGCTTACTGTGCATGCGGCACAGGAAGGGGACTTGTACGAGGAAGAGAATCCGAAAATAACAGCAGATATAACGCCGGAGGCAGATTCGGAAGCCGATGATGAGACTGTGGTTAAGAATCCGGATACGGTCGGGCAGACACAGTCGGATCAGGGTATTGTGCCGGAGGGAGAAACGCAGATTGAGAACTATGAGGAAAGTGCGGAAGCATATAGTACTCCAGATGCTGCCGAATCAGATGCACCTGCGGTGCAGGCGGATGGAGATGAGGGGGAGACAACACCGACCGGACCGCAGAGAGTTGTGGTTTCCGGAATCACAGTATCCAATAAGCTTTATGACGGCACATCGGCCAGAGCAAGCGGCTCTTTGAAAGCGATTGTACCGAAAGAAGCATCAGCAGCATCCAGAGAGGAAGATGTTACATCGCTGGTGGAATTCAGATACAGTATTTCCGGAACTAAGGCGGATAATACGACATATAGCTACACCTCGGACAGTACGACGGACGGCACTATCGTAACCGGAATGCCTAAGGATGCAGGAAACTATACGCTCACAGTGACTGCTGCGGACTCGAACGGAAAGTATGCGGGATCGCAGGGAATTCAGTTTGCAATTAATAAGAAGACGATCACCATCAAGGTAAGTGATAAGCAGAAGAAAATCGGAGATCCGCTGCCGGCTTATGAATATACAGTTATTGGCTTGGTAAACGGGGAAGAACTTAAAGAGAAACCGAATCTAACCTGTGATGTTACAAAGGATACGGAGGACACGCCGGGGAAATATACGATTACAGCATCGGGCGCAGAGGCGGGACCAAACTATATTATTACTTATCTTGAGGGGACATTGACCGTATCAAGTAAAGAGACGGTTGATATTTCCGGTATTACCGTGTCCGATAAAGTATACGATGGAACGCCGGTAGAATGTGATATCAGTAAGGTGAAGGTGACATCGTCCGGAACGGAAATTTCCGGTCTGACATTACAGTATAGCATTTCGGGTGGACAGAAAGATGGGACACTGTACACTTCAAATGATATTACTGGGCCGGATGATCCGGAGAATAAGACAGGTACACCGAAGGAAGCCGGCACATATACATTGAAGGTTGTGGTCATATCTGATAAATACAGAGGTGAACTGAGAAGAGACTTTACTATTACCCAGAGACCCGTGACCCTTACGGCGAAGGATATGGTTATTAAGCAGGGCGATAAGATCCCGACGGAATTTGATTATGAACCACCAGAGGGATTGTTGCCTGGCGATGAAATCACGAAAAAACCGTCATATATCTGCGATATATCAAACACGGAGAAGACGGGAAAATATACGATCACACCGCGTAATGCATCTGCGGGGGCGAATTATGTGATCCAATATGTATCGGGTACACTGACTGTATTGGAGAAAGATCGAATCACGATCTCAGGTATTACGATAACACCGTCACCGAAAGTGTATGACGGGACTCCGGTGGTGTGTAATACAGAAAATCTGAAGGTTGAATTAAATCAGAGCGGTGTCGAGAATAAGGACATCACGGAAAAGGTTGATTTTGAGTACAGTATTGAGGGTACGCTGGCGAACGGCAGGGCATATTCGTCTGGTGACATTGTGAATGGTATGCCGAGCGCGGCCGGAGAATATACGATTACCGTGACGGCATCCTCTAAACCGGAGGAGACTGACAAGTATCGGGGATCGATGGAGTATTCGTTCAGCATTGCCCAACGACCGATAGTTATTAAGGTGGGCGATAAGGAGATTAAGACAGAAGATAAACTGCCAGAACGGAGTGATTATTCCTATGAGATTGCAGGGATGGGGTTATTGAAAGATGAGGAACTGTTAAAGGAACCGATATTTACCTGTGATATTCAGAATACCGATATGGCAGGAACATATGATATCGTGGCATCGGATGCTGATGCGGGTCCCAATTACAGGATCACATATCGGTCAGGAACCCTGACGGTAGTGGAGAAAGAGATCGTTCCGACGAGGAACCTGCTTCGGATCATTGCACCGGCACCGGTGACCAATGTAGAAAACGGCACGCCTATCGATAAGATTGAGCTGCCGGCGACAGTGAAGATCGTAACGCGGAATATCGGTGCGGAAGAAAACGAGCTGACAGAGATCAACGAAACAGCGGCGGTAGCGTGGGAGAGAGTAGCGACAGACGGTACTTCATACGGTCCGCGGAATGAAGCGGAACAGACCTTTATAATGGGAGGTAACGTGGTTCTGCCGGCGGATATCGATGGAGGCGAGGTGTCTCTGCGTGTGACAGTACAAGTCAGCGTTCGTGAGAAATATGCGGTCAGGGATGCTGTGGCAGTTCCGACAGCAAGTGTTGCCACCGGAAGCGGTGTGAGTCGCGGGACGACGATCAAACTGTCTTGTGAGACAGAGGGTGCTGAGATTTATTATACGTTGGACAGCTCGAAACCTGATAAGGGAAGCAATCGCTATTCACTCTATAATAATCCGATCGAAGTGAAGGTGAACGGATTTACGGTGATCTGGGCGTATGCGCATAAGCAGGGACAGCCGGACAGCGATACGGTGAAATTCTATTATTATATCGATTTGCTGGCAGGCGGAGAGGATGATGAGCCTGAAGTGCCCCCGGAAGATATTCCGAGCAGTGGAATCATTCCGGAAGGACTGTGGATGACTGAAGTCTCGGAGTATACCTATACCGGAAAGGCAATCAAGCCTGAGGTCAGGGTGTATGATTATAAGACGCGACTTGTGGAGAAGAAAGATTACACAATAAGTTATACCAACAATACGAATGCGGCGGATCGGAATGCGGCGAAGGCACCATCGATTATCATCGTAGGTAAAGGTAATTATGAAGGCAAGGTAACGAGAACCTTTACGATTGTACCTAAAGATATAAGTGACAAAGATGTCATTATCGATGATATCGCCGTAGCATACAATAGCAAGAAGGCACAGAAGCCGTCTCCGGCAGTATTGTGGAATGGTAAGAAGCTTGCGGTCAACAAGGATTATATTGTACGGAATGCAGATAATCAGGAGGCAAGCTACAAGGATGTAGGCGTGTATACCCTAATCGTGTCCGGCATCGGCAATTATAAAGGGAAACAAGACTTCCGGTTTACGATAACGGACGGCATATTGGTATCGAAGCTTACGGTGACCAAAATACCGGATCAGACCTATACGGGAAAACCGATCGAACCGTTGCTTACGGTCAAGGAGAAGAGCAAGGTATTGACTCTGGGCGAAGATTATAGAGTAGACTATAATATCGGAGATCATACAAATGTCGGAACCGCGACCATCGCTGTTATAGGAATGGGAAATTATGCGGGAACGAAGAGGGTGACTTTTAAGATTACGGAGGTTGCCTCCCTGAACAAAGCGAAAGTCGAGTTTTCGTTTGGTAATACGTCGGTCTATACAGGCAAGCCGATCCGTGATGATGATGTGAAAGTGATGGTCGATGTCAAATTGGACGGTGAGACGGTAACCCGTACGCTTACGAAAGGTAAGGATTATGAGGTTGAGTATACCAATAATGTGAAGGTGGGAACTGCAACGGCAACCTTTACGGGTAAGAACGAATACAGCGGAAAGATCAAGAAAACCTTTAAGATTACCGCATATGACATAAGCAGGGTAAAGATTAGTTTGGATAAGGCTTACAGTTACGTTAAGGGCGGCTGTAAGCCGGAACCGGTTGTAAAATTCGGCAGTCAGACCCTGCAAGCCGGTACAGATTATACGCTGGCATATAAACAGAATAATGCAGCGGGCAGTCTGGCTGTACTGACGATCAAAGGCAAAGGCAACTTTACCGGAAGCACAACCAAAGAGTATGAGATTACAACGCAGGATATCGGTAAGATGACAGTAACTGCCGCCGATAAGGTTTTTCAGGATAAGAAGAATATTTATAAGACGACCGTTCAGGTGACAGATACGAATGGTAAAAAACTGGCAGCGGGCAAAGACTATGACAAGAATATGGAATACTCGTATGCCGAAAAAACCCGTATTGGTAAAATTTACAAGCAGGCAGGAGATCTGGTGGGGGCGGATGATATTATCCCGGTCGGAACCAAGATTAATGTGACAATCACGGCGAAGGGCAGGGATTACAGCGGAGAAGTTTCGGGAACTTACAGGATCACTGCAGCGAGCATCACGAAGGCAAAGGTGAGCATAAAAGACCAGACCTATACCGGCAAAGCGATCGAGCTTGATACAAAAGCCGATCCGCAGGCGGTCTATGTGGAAGTAAATGGTACAGCCTTAAAGCCGGAGGAGTATGAGATCGTAGCAGACAGTTACAGCAATAATATTAACAAAGGTACGGCTAAAGTAGTGATTCGCGGACTGGGCAATTACGGGGGGACGAAGACGGCTACGTTTAAGATCAAAGGAAAGGGACTCGGACTCTTTGGCTTATAGTTCTAACGGGCAGGGCTCTCATGATGGGAGTCCTGTTTTGATATGGTGCAAATTGGAGAAATTGTGTAAATTATGACAAAACACTTGCATAAATCTCAAGATATAGTAAAATTATACTATATGCTAATAAGTCAGATTGGGTTATTAGGCACATATTATTATGATAAAGGAGCGGGTCCCCTATGGCGGGATTTGAAGTTTCCGGCAGGAGATTCCGGACAGAGTCGGATTATCAGGCGGCTCTGCGGGATCAGGCGAAGATTGAGAAAATCAAGACACAAGTCAATATGGAGCAGCCGGGAGAAGTAATTACGCTGTATGCCGACATCGGTGCGGGTGCATATCGCTTTGAAACGGTTGTCGGGAATGATTTCGATGATGAGATCTATGAGCTGGCGAAGCAGTATAAGCGGCAGGGATATGATAAGAACAGCAGGCTTCCGACCGGAAAGAAGAAAAAGAGCAAGGCGGGAAGTCCTCAAAAAGAAGCCCGAAGAACGGGGAAAACAACTCCCTTAAAAGAGAAGAAAGTATCTCTGGATGAATTTGATAAAGAGATGCAGAAAGAAATTCTCCATGAATTGAAAAAAAGGGAGAGACGCCGTAAATTAGCGGTTGTCATATGTTCACTTGTGGCGGTTCTTTGCTTTGGATATTTTGGGATTTATTATTATTTTTCCGACCGTACCCAGGCGGATTATGAGGATCTTGCTGAACTTAAAGGTAAGGGGAACAGCACCCTGACGGGAAGTCTTTTCCGGGAAATCCACTATTCTGAAGATGAGACGATAGAACTGGAGGTGCTGGAGGAGTACCGGACTTTATATAGTAAGAACAAAAAACTAATCGGATGGCTGAAAATTGACGATACAAATATAGATTATCCGGTTATGCAGACGGCTAACAACGAGTATTATCTGGATCACAATTTTAATCAGGAATATGATAAGAACGGCAGTCTGTTTTTGGATAAGGATTGCGATGTGGTGCATAGGAACACGAATCTGATCATATACGGTCATCATATGAAATCAGGCAAGATGTTCGGTAATTTGAATCGATACAGTAGTGAAGAATATGGTAAGAAGCATTCTCAGATTCAGTTCGACACGATCTACGAGAAGGGGACATACGAAGTTATGTACGTGTTTCGGTCGAGAATATACAATGAGGATGAAGTAGTATTTAAGTATTATCAGTTCTTTGATGCCGCATCTGAGAAGGAATTTGATTCTAATATGCAGGAAATGGCGGCACTGTCACTCTATGACACCGGAGTGAAGGCAAGCTACGGAGACGAACTCCTGACACTGTCAACCTGCGATAGTTCCGAGACAGACGGCAGGTTCGTGGTAGTGGCGAAGAGAGTACGGGAGGAAAATTAATTTTTTTACATAAATAGAAATGTGTAAGGGAATGAGGAAAGAGTAATGGCAAAAAAGACAGTATTAAAGAAATCAAAAAGAAGATTAAAAAGGACAGTGAGACGCAGTATTGCTGCAGTACTGATGGTCACAGCGATCGCCGTTGCAGCGATTCCGGTACCGGAGAACCTGGCAGATGAAGCGGATGATACGACCGGAGGTGATGCGGGTATCCAATATGTGGATGCAACCGGAGATGAGTATGTGTCAAACCCCGGCAACACGGTTAACAAGTATGTGGATTATACGGATGATCAGTTGGTTGCAGCCGTGACGGGGGATTATCCTGATCTGGAACAGACGGAGATCGTAGTGCGGGACGGACAGTCTCTCGTGCTGACATGGCAGTTCCTGTATGAGCCCATTAATTCTCAGTTCGGTCGTCTTTGCAGATATAATAATTATTTCCCGAGAGATGTTGTAAACCTCGGTCTGCAGCCGAATAAAAATTATTTTGTAGTAAAAGCGACGGAATTTAACAATTATTTTGGTGCAAACGGAGACCCGAAGAGCTGTGGAATTGAGTATATGGATAATCTGAGTCCGAGCAATCAGTTTTATCCCACCAATGCTCTTACATACAGTTACATGGATTATGATCCGCTTTCGGGTGCCGTGATATTGGATGAGAAGACCGTGGCCTTCTTCCAGAAATATTTCGAGAGAGATTTTAATACGAAGACAGAGGAATTTAAGGCATATTATGCCGCAAATGATCCTGCCCTGAATCCGCCGGAGGATATGGTAAGAACACCTGCGAATCTGGATAGTGATCAGCAGATCGATTTCTTCTGTGAACATAATAACATTCTGAAGGGAACGAAGTACAGACTGACATCGGCTACAGATCAGAGACTCGGACAGAGTAACAGCGAGCTCGTCTACGTAGCATACAGTAATGAGAAGTCTGAGGAACTCCCTTACGGTTATGTGGATGTGGACGGTTACCTTGTACTGCTGGATGTTCGTTACATTAGCACAATAGCAGATAAGGCGTTTTACAATGTGCAGAATGTGGGACAGATCGACTTCTCCGATAAGGTACAGTATATCGGTGAAAGTGCTTTTGAAAATTCCGGCATTACCAGCGTGGTGATCGGTAATGCAGATATGATCGGTAATCGTGCGTTCTATGGCTGTCAGAAACTGACGGAGATACATTTCACGGATACGGCGGATACTTATGCGATCGGTGCGGAAGCCTTCCGTATGTCCGGTATCAATACGCCGCTTTCGCTTCCGTGGACGCTTAAGACAATCGGATACGGTGCTTTTTCAAGTTGTCTGAGTCTGAATGAGATTAAATTTGATGACAGAATCAGTGAATGCGATATAGGTGATTATGCATTTTTTGATGATACCAGACTGACGACGGTTAATTTCGGCACGGCCAAGATTAAGAATCTTGGTAAGGGAAGCTTTGCGGTGCAGTCGCCCAGTGGGGATTCCTTACAGAGTTTTTCTTTCCCAAGTGAAGGACTTAGCAATATGGACGATTATGTCCTTGCGAACCACAGGAATCTGACAGAAGTCAATATACAGAATTATACTAAGAAGATACCGGAATCTACTTTCTATAACTGCTTTGGATTAAAGAAAGCTGTATTTTCCGAGAAATGCGGAACGGCAACATTTGATGAAGGCTTATTCCGTTACGTGACAGATCCGGAGTTCTGCGTATATGGTCCGGAGTTGTATGCGGACGGACCGGCGTACCCCAGAAGAAGTACTTGGGATGCGGTTAGAAATGACGGCAACGGAATACCGTATGTATATGAGAGCGGCGGTAAGACTTATTATGAGATGGCGTTGGAGAGCGAGGACGGCAATCGTTATCGCTACGGGGCAGGTAATGACGGGGAATTGATCTCCTGTGCGCTGATTGATTCCAGCGCGAAGAGCATCGACATTGTCATTCCGAGCAAGATCGGTAATTTTGATATCAAGAGTATTGGGTCGGAATGTTTCTCTAATAAGGAGCTGCGCAATAAAATCAAAAGTATAACAATACAGAACCGGTCTGTCAGCACGATTGCCGATGGAGCGTTTAGAGACCTGCCTATATTGGAGAAAGTACGGATCGGCGATTCCGTGACAAACATCGGCAAAGATGCGTTTGCAGGATGTAAGTATTTATATGATGTATATTTCACAAAACCGTCTGCGGGATATGAATCTCTGGTGATGGATGACAGTGCATTCGTGACCACGGGAAGTCAGCTTACATTCCATGGAGATATCGTGGAAGACTACGCGCCGTTTGAGTGGGCAACAGATATGTCACATGTGTTGAAGGATCAGGATAATGTCAATCTTCCTGCAATCAATGTGTGCTATCAGAGTCTGTGGGACAGCGAAGTTGGTACGCATCTGACGGTAATGTGTGATAAGAGCGGGGTAGTCACTCTGTTAGATTATCCGAAGTTCAGCGATCTGGATGTGGAGAACGTGAACGATCTCGATGAAGAGCTGCGGGATTACTGTAAGGATATGGAGAACTATTATTACTATACGGTATATGACAGCGGAGATGCCGTGGAACAGATGCGGAGAGAATATGCCTATATCTGGAATGCGAAGCAGCAGGATCAGGATCAGGTTGTTTTGGATAACGGATTGGGAATTGCGAAGGCTGAATATGATCAGGAACTGGAGCAGAGGTACGGACCTTGGATTAATCCGAATTATTGTGAGCCGGGATTTTGGAAAAGTTATCTGCCGACAAGCGGAGGTACAGATACCGCAAAGGCATATTTAATTGATTTGTTGTTTGAGCCTATAGTTGCAGAGGCGGCGGTGGCTAATCCGATACCGTACTTTAAAGCAACACCATATAACTTTATGGATAATTATGAGAGTTATCTGAATGATCCTGAATATGAATCATTCCCTGATTATAAGAAGGTTCCGGATAAAGTATGGACGTTCATCAATGCAACACAGGAAGTAGTGGTTCCGGCGGGAGTGGACTCTATTGATGTCAGCGCTTATGCGACAGCAAACGGCGACAATTATGACACATATATAAGAAAGAAGAGAACGGCAGCCAGCAACAATATGTATACACGAAGAACAAACGGTGCAACACCCGGATTGTTCAGCGGTTATTACGTGGATTATGCAGAAGGTGATCAACGTGAGGAAAATCCGAACGGTAACGACCATTTAAGAAGCGTTATTCTGACGACCGTTAAGAAATTACCGGATTATGCTTTTGACAGCTGCGAGCAGTTGGAGAGAGTAGTGCTTGGCCAGGCTGAAGAGATCGGATTACTTCCTTTCAGAGGATGCGGCAATCTGACGAGTGTGGTCGGCAACGAGAAATATCCGGCAGAGAACGGTATCATCTACGAGCAGGATGCGAATAACGCCGGGAAATATAGAATCATAGAATGCCTTATGACCAGAGGTAAACCGAATACAGGCGACGAGAATCTGGAGAAAACTTCCGTAGCACCGGATCCCGACAGGCTGATTAGCAGTGTGACCGAGATTGCAGAGAGTGCTTTTGAAGGCTGTGACGGAATATCAGTAGTTGATCTTTCCACGGCGGAAGGATTGGGGATTATTCCGGAAAATTGCTTTAAGGATTGTTTAAGCCTGATCAATGTAAAACTGCCGAGAACTGTTAATAAGATCAGAGATGATGCATTCAGTGGTATAGCGAATGCGACGCATCCGTTGTCAATAACCATTCCCGGACGGGAAGTTGATATAGCGGATATGGCATTTGATCCGAAACGGAATGTGACGATCTATACTTACGAAGATTCCGCAGCGTATCGTTATGGAAAACGATATGAGGGTCAGGGCATGAAGGTGGAAGTGCTGAATGCGTTCCGCGTTATGTTCTATGACTATGACGGAACACAGGTCGGCGCAACCCAGATTGTCGATCATGATACGGGTGGCAGCAAGGCGACAGCACCGCCGGAGGAGGAGACTCTGAGGCAGGCGGATCACAGACCGGGTTATAAGTTCAGCCATTGGGAGACCACCGGCGGTATGACGTTAGACGATCCGATTACAGACGATATGACCGTATTTATCGCACAGTATGAGTCGGATGGTTCCATGATTAATGGCAAGTATGTAGTGGAGTTCCTTGACGGTATAGACGGTCACAGATTAAGCGGACGTAACTCCAGTGATGATGATGGCAAGTATTATGTAGAGCCGAACAACAGCTTTATGGATCTGGGATGGGAGGCTCCACAATATGCCGATCACACTAAGGAAGGCAAGGAATTCCTGCAGTGGAGTAATAACTGGACGGAGAACACAACGATCGATGCCAATATGACGATCATTGCTCTGTACCGCGATGCAGCGACCAGCGGCGGATCTACGAATACAAGCGGCGGTTCCACGAACACGAGCAGAGGTTCTACCAGCGGCGGAAGTTCTAATACGTCGAGAGGAAGTACTTCATCCTCATCGGGTAGTACATCATCGTCCAGCAGTTCTACGAGCACAACATCATCTACGTCCAATACTTCATCGTCTACAGCGGCTAGCTTTACGGTGACGGTTGTAAACGGCAGCGGAAGCGGTACGTATGCACAGGGTTCTACCGTTGTGATTGCGGCAAACGAACCTGCAGCGGGCATGGTATTCCAGAAGTGGACGACGGAGTCTAACGGGGTTACGCTGGCAAGTGTCAGTCTGCCGGCTACTACCTTTACGATGCCAGCAGGCAATGTTACCGTGACGGCTAATTATGTGGCGGCAACAACACCGGCGGCGAATACAGACAATAACGGCGGTGGCGGTAACACCGGCGGAAGCGGCAGTACGCGTGTGGATATCACGAAGCCCGGTATATCCAATAAGGATCTGGCAACTGCCAATGCAAATGGTACGACCGATAACTTTATCGTGAAGATTACGGAGACGGATGAGGCGACCAGAGCGGTAGCCGAAGCACTGACGAACAAGTACGGCAGTCTGGATAGCATCCTGTATTATGCGATGGATATCAGTTTGTGGGATTCTACAGGAACCTATCAGCTTACGGGTGACCAGCTTGCGGGAATTACAGTGGATATCACGATTCCGATTCCGGATGCACTGGTGGCGTATGGCGGTAATAATATGGCCGGTGCGGTTGTTAACGGTAATCAGTTAGAGAATTTAAATGAGAACTTTACAACGATAAACGGTGTTCCTTGTATCAGATTTACGGCTTCGCACTTTTCGCCGTACACGGTCTATGTAGACACGGGAAATCTGACAGAGGGTATGCTGGATACTACACCTAAGACCGGAGATCCGATTCATCCGAAGTGGTTCTTATCCATCGGTCTGGCATGTTTATCCATTATTCTGTTCATGAAGAAGGATAAATCAGCTAAAGTGAAAACGGCATAAAAGGAAATCCTATGGGAAAGAAAGTAAGAAATCTGATTGGTATACTGCTTCTTGTTACGGCAGTGGCAGTTACACAGATCCCTGTATCAGATGTGGAAGCGGCTCCGACCTCTTCCGCATCTGATTTTCAGATGGATGGAACGACATTAGTGAAATACAACGGCACGGCTGAGGACGTGTCTATTTCCAATTACGTCGAGCGGATAGAAGCCGGAGCTTTTGCGGGCAATGATAATATCAGGCACGTGACGATCGGCGATTCCGTGGAGGTCATAGGCTCCGGGGCATTTACCGGATGCAATAATCTTGAGAGTGTTTTGATTCCGGATTCGGTAAAGACGATAGGAAATGCGGCCTTCAGCGGCTGCCCGTCCTTAAGGGAAGTGAATGTCGGCGTCGGGCTGAGCGATCTGGGTAACGGTGCTTTTGCGGGAGATTATAATCTGTCGGACGTTCATTTCGACAGCAGTAATCCTCAATTTACATGTGATGAGGGAGCAATCTATAATAAGAACGGCAGAAATACGCTGTATCAACTGCTTGCAGGCAGGAGAGGCGACAGCTATTCGATGCCGTCTACGGTTGTGAAGATTAAACCGTATGCATTTTGGGGTGACTATAATCTGGAGAAGGTGAATATCAGCAGCAACGTGAAGGAGATTTCCGCATATGCCTTTTCCAACTGTAAGAATCTGAAAGAAGTTAATATTCCCTATTCCGTCAAAAACATTGACATGAAAGCTTTTGAGGACTGTGTCAGACTGCGGGAAATTGAGATCCCGCCTTCTGTCGGTACAATTCACAGTACGGCATTCGACGGATGCACAAAGCTGGAAATCCAGGCGGAAGTCGGCACTGTAGCAAATACTTTTGCGCAGTCGCTGGAACTGGAAGATATCGAAGTGTCAGAGTATGAGGAAGCGCCGGGTACTGACAGCGTAAGCGGAAATGATGTATCTGGTGAAGATGATACGGCGCAGATTGTGGCACCGGTAGATTATTATCACGAAGTGTCGCATATGAATGCGATGGAGGCGGAAGAGGATGACGCGGTTAAGGGTAAGACGAGAGTAATCGGCCGAGAGGCGTTTATCCTGATTGACAATGCAAATGCCACGATCAATGTGGGAAGTACGGGCGAGACGATAGGCGGTACTCCGGTGGAGGATACACCGACCGATACCGTGCCGGGACTTGCAGGGTCGGGAGATGCGAAAGGCGGTTCCTTCCCGAAGTATACCGTAGTGGACGGTTCCGTGATTGCCGCGCAGGCATATTATGATGATGACATGACATCTTTTGATATTCCCGATGGAATAGTCAGAATAGGTGAGTTCTCTTTTGCGAGGTCGTCGCTGCAGTCCGTGCAGATTCCGAATGGTGTGGAAGAGATCGGTTATGCGGCATTCTATCACTGCGATGGATTGACTAATGTGGTCATTCCGAACAGTGTGCGTAATATTGCGGCTTCCGCATTTGCCGCAACTCCATGGCTTTCAGAATGGAAACAGAGCGGCAGCGGAGATTTCCTGATCGTAGGTGACGGCATTGTGTTGGCGTATAAGGGAAGCGGCGGTGTCGTTTCTATTCCCTCGGGAGTAAAACAGATCGGGGCTGAGGTATTTAGAAATAATAAAAGCGTGACCGGAGTGATTCTGCCGGACAGCGTGGAAGTGATCGGTGAAGCAGCTTTTGAAAATTGCAATAACCTTACATCGATAGAGGGTGGCAATAATGTAAAAGAAGTTCGGGACAGAGCTTATGCGGGTTGTCCCATTAATACGGTGCATATACCGGCAGCGGCTCAGAAGATCGGGCTGCGTGCTTATGACAGTACGGGAACACAGAAGGCGGCGGACAATGGCGTCATTGTGTTTGAGACAGAGACGATACCGCAATTATCATATGAGGATGCTTCGACGAAAGTATACAGAGAGGACTATCGGGATCTGGCTTTTAAGGGGAATATGATCGCCGTGATTCCTGAGAGCGTAAGTGATTTGGCAGATACGGTACTGGATGATGCACAGGCCGGTTTTAACGGTGTAATCTGTAAAGTGACGAAGGAGGCGGATGGAGAAGACGGTACGCTCCAGATCGTTGGCAGACGCGGATTCGGTAGTTTACCCGCAGCCGGTGAGACTTGTACCATAGACGGCAGGACTTATGTGTTGGAAGAGGGGACAGAGGAGCTGGGACGTGGTGTGCCTCAGGAGGAGGTCCGTGAGGGAATAGATGTGCGGATTAACAGTTATTCATTGCCGCAGGACGGTATGGCCGGCGCGGTGATGGAAGGCTCCGAGGAAAACTATGTGTTGACGATCACAGACAGCGAAGATGCAAAAGCCACAATTGGTGATGTTTATAAGAAAATATACGGTAACAGGCTGCCGCACAATCTGTGCGCGTACGAGATCAGTATGACGGAAGCACAGACAGGAGTTCCGATTACAGGACTGGGTAAGCAGAGTGTGGAAGTTACACTTCCGATTCCGAAAGGCGTAGGAGAAGATAATCTTCATGTAATCTGTCTGGATGCGGACGGGCAGCTTGAAGAGGTGGAGAGCAGAGTCGTCTCCGTGGATGGCATGGATGCGCTTATGTTTTCGGCGAAGCATTTCTCTCCCTACGGTATCTATAATTACGGCAACAGCACGGTGGTGGCGGACGTACAGGACGGTCAGGCGGTCTTTGCTTCTCTTGGTAAAAAAGATGCTTCACCGGATACCGGCGATTACAGTATTCATCCGAAGTGGTTCTTTAGTGCGGGAATGGTCTGTACCGCTATGGCGTTGTTTTTCTATCGCGGAGGAAAACGCAGACGAAGAAAGATAAAGTAGCCCGGTCAAAACGTGCGGTATATATAATAGGATGTAAATAAAAAGACACTGAACATGGTAAGACTCTCGGCATAGAATAAATCTATAGTCGGGAGTTTTTATTATGCAGGAAAGTTCATTGGACTTCCTATATGACAAAGACTGAACGACAGTAGAACGAAATATGGTGGGATTGTCGTGAATCGTGTCAGAAAGCAGGTTGGATGTACTGATCATATACAGGAGGATATCGTAACAGAAGATGTTACCGTGGCAGTTCTTGATACGGGAATCTGCGCACACCCAGATTTTGGAGATCGTATCGTTGATTTTGCCGATTTTGTGAATGACCGGCAGGGAAGCTATGACGACAGCGGCCATGGTACTCATGTGGCAGGGTGTGTGGGCGGAAGCGGATATGCATCCCATGGAGTATACAAAGGGATAGCGCCGGCCTGTCGTCTGTGTGTGGGAAAGGTACTGGATCAAAACGGAGAAGGCAGTATAGACAGTATGCATCGGGGCATCCTATGGATTATGCAGAATCGCATCCGCTATCAGATCCGCGTGCTCAACATATCGCTGGGCATCGGAACAAGCGGGGAGAAAGAGCGCATGAAGGAACTGATAGATCTGCTGGATGAGGCGTGGAAACAAGGAATTGTAGTAGTGTGTGCAGCCGGTAATAACGGTCCGGGGGAGGGTACGGTATCGCCCCTCGGAAGCAGCCGCAGGGTGATCACGGTAGGCTGCCATGAAGGAGGGTATTTTGGTCCCCGCAGAGATCTTTGTGAGAATTATTCCGGCAGAGGAAGCCGAGATATGTTGTACCGCAAGCCCGATGTGGTTGCACCCGGAACGGATATCGTATCATGCAATCTGCAGTTTCTGGGGAACCCGAGGAATGGTTACCGCAATGCATATATCAGGAAGAGCGGAACTTCCATGGCAACACCCATCGTATCCGGTGCGGCCGCGCTTTTATTGCAGAAATATCCGGATATGAGTAATGAGCAGGTGAAACGCAGGATGATCTACAGTGCCCGTGATATGGGAGATTCATGGGATAAGCAGGGGTGGGGGATGATAAATCTTGAAGAAATGTGCGGTACGGGTTGACACAAATGGTATGATTGTATACAATTATACGTGGCGTACATCCATGCGACAATGCAGCATGAGAGATAAGTAAGTTGATCGCAGCGGATAGACACGGAAAGGTACGTGACAGCTATGTATGATGAGAGAACTTTTGCGAATCGTCCGGTAACCATGAATAATCATAATAATCTTCTGGAAATAGAAGAACATATGTACATTTTGGACGATGTTCAGAAGCCTAATGTGTTTCGGAATATGTTTCCTTATTCTGAAATACCCAAGATTCCGTTTAACGACAGGACAGTTCCGCATAATATGCCTAAAGATATTTGGATTACGGATACCACGTTTCGGGACGGTCAGCAGTCCAGAGCGCCCTATACAACGCAGCAGATCGTTACAATCTATGATTATCTGCACAAGTTGGGCGGACCAAACGGTATGATCCGTGCCTGCGAATTTTTTCTGTATAGTAAAAAAGATCGGGACGCGGTATATAAATGTATGGAGCAGGGATATCAGTATCCGGAGATTACGAGTTGGATCCGTGCCAGCAAGGAAGATTTCAAGCTGGTGAAAGAGATCGGTATGAAGGAGACGGGCATTCTGGTAAGCTGCTCGGATTATCATATTTTCTTAAAACTTAAAATGACAAGAAGACAGGCGATGGATCATTATTTGGGTGTGATCCGTGATTGTCTGGAAGAGGGAATCAGTCCCAGATGTCATTTGGAGGATATTACGCGGGCGGATATTTACGGATATGTGGTTCCATTTTGCATGGAACTGATGAAACTCATGGAAGAGTATAAGATACCGATTAAGGTGCGTGCCTGCGATACGATGGGATACGGGGTCAATTATCCGGGTGCGGTTATTCCCAGAAGCGTGCAGGGAATCATTTACGCGTTACATACACATGCAGGGGTACCGCATGAACTGCTTGAATGGCATGGGCATAATGATTTCTACAAGGCGGTATCCAATTCTACCACCGCATGGCTGTATGGCTGTTCGGGGATCAATACCTCGCTGTTTGGTATCGGTGAGAGGACAGGCAATACACCGCTAGAGGCAATGGTATTTGAATATGCACAGCTTCGCGGCACTTTAAACGGTATGGATACCAGAGTGATTACGGAGCTGGCGGAATATTATGAGAAAGAGATCGGTTATGAGATTCCGCCCAGAACACCTTTTGTGGGTAAGAATTTCAATGTGACGAGAGCGGGAATTCATGCGGACGGGCTTCTTAAGAACGAGGAGATCTATAATATATTTGACACGGATAAATTCCTGAACAGACCGGTTCTGTGCGCAGTATCCAATACATCGGGTCTGGCGGGAATCGCGCACTGGATCAATACGTACTATCATCTGCCGGATGATAAGCATTTGGACAAGAACTGCGATTTGGTACATGCGCTTAAGGTATGGGTAGATGAGGAGTATGCCACAGGTCGTGTGACGGTGCTGACGGATGAGGAGCTTGTTGCACAGATAAGGAAGACCTGTGAGGAGTTAGGGATTGAGGCTCCGGGTGCATAAGCATTTGTTAGGAGTGGTAAGACTGATACGTGAAAAGGAGTGGAAACGGAAAACGAAATGGCTAATTATGGTTTAAAGAATGAAGTCAATGATAAGTATTCCCTGCGTGGAAGAGTGTTTCAGAAGCTGCGGGAGGATATTTTAAGCGGAAAGTATAAGGAACACGAGGAACTGAAGGAAGTGGCGATCGGGGAAGAACTGGGCGTCAGCCGCACACCGGTCAGGGAGGCTTTCCGGCAGTTGGAGCTGGAGGGGCTGATACAGATCGTGCCCAATAAGGGAGCATATGTTACCGGAATCACTGCAAAAGATGTAAAAGATATCTATATGATTCGTTCGCTTCTGGAGGGATTATGTGCCAGGCTTGCCACAGAAAAGATTACGAAAGAACAGATGGAGGAGATGGAGGAAAATATTTATCTGGCCGAGTTCCATGCTTCTAAAGGGCATATGGATCAGATGGCGGAGCTGGACAACCGTTTCCATGATATTCTCTACGAGGCATGCGATTCCAAGATGCTGGAGCATACGCTGCGGGATTATCACCAGTATGTGCTCAGGGTCAGACAGAAGACGCTTTCTACAAACACGAGAGGGCGGGCCTCCAATGATGAACACAGACAGATAATGGAAGCGATTAAAGCGGGTGACGCGAACAAGGCAGAGCAGCTTGCGAATAAACATATGCTGAATGCTTATGACAACATGGTGAAGAATGGATTGTATGAAATTTACGGTGAAGAAGCTGCAAAATAATCTTAAAATAAATAATGAAAAGGTAGGAGGAATCAACGATGGAAAAGATTAAGATGACGACACCCCTTGTAGAGATGGACGGAGATGAGATGACAAGAATTCTCTGGAAAATGATCAAGGACGAACTGTTATTGCCCTATATCGACTTAAAGACGGAATATTATGATCTGGGGCTGGCACATCGTGATGAGACATTGGATCAGGTTACGATTGATTCTGCGGAAGCAACGAAGAAATACGGTGTAGCGGTTAAGTGTGCCACAATTACGCCCAATGCGGCAAGAGTGACGGAATATAATCTTAAGGAAATGTGGAAAAGTCCCAATGGTACGATACGTGCAGCGTTAGACGGCACAGTATTTCGTACCCCTATTGTGGTGAAAGGGATAGAACCCTGTGTCAGAAATTGGGAGAAACCGATCACACTGGCGCGTCATGCTTACGGTGATGTATATAAGAATACGGAGATCAAAGTACCCGGTGCAGGCAGGGCGGAGCTGGTATTTACTGCCGAAGACGGCACTACGATCAGGGAGACAATACATGATTTTAAGGGTTCCGGTATCCTGCAGGGGATTCATAATACGGATGAGTCTATCACGAGCTTTGCCAAAGCATGTTTTAATTATGCACTTGACACGAAGCAGGATCTGTGGTTCGCCACGAAGGATACGATCTCCAAGAAATACGATCATAATTTCAAGGATATTTTTCAGGAGATCTATGATACGGAGTACAAGGACAAATTCGAGGCGGCAGGGATAGAGTATTTCTACACGCTGATTGACGATGCGGTGGCGCGGGTTATGAAGGCAAGGGGCGGATTTATCTGGGCGTGCAAGAATTATGACGGCGATGTGATGAGCGATATGGTTTCCTCCGCATTCGGTTCTCTTGCTATGATGACTTCCGTACTGGTATCTCCCAGCGGTGTCTATGAATACGAAGCGGCGCACGGAACAGTACAGCGGCATTATTATAAGCACTTGAAAGGTGAGGAGACTTCCACCAATTCTGTTGCTACTATCTTTGCATGGACAGGAGCACTCAGAAAACGCGGGGAGCTGGATAATAATCCGGAGCTTGTGACATTTGCGGACAAGTTGGAAAGTGCAACGATCCGAACGATCGAGTCAGGTAAGATGACCAAAGATTTGGCTTTAATCACTTCGCTGCAGAATGTGACTGTCTTAAACAGCGAGAATTTTATTAAAGCAATCAAGGCGGAATATGAAGCAATCTAGAAAATGGAACAAGTTCG
Source organism: Lachnospiraceae bacterium (assembly GCA_014804485.1). Lineage (GTDB taxonomy): Bacteria > Bacillota > Clostridia > Lachnospirales > Lachnospiraceae > UBA3282. The sequence continues at coordinate 180,595 of JAAUZT010000011.1, read as the reverse complement.
ATTCATTTTAAGAGATTTTAAATATAAGAGGGAACAGCCCTTATTCAGAGAGCTGTTCCCATTTTTCGTACAGATCAGACAATTCAGTGTCGTTGGATTCCTTTTCACGGCTCAGTTCCTGCAGTTTAGCCACATCGGTACAAATGTCGGGCGATGTCATGAGTGCATCAATTTCCCCGTTTCGGGTTTCCAATTCTTCAATCCGAGCTTCGCATTTCTTTAGTGCATTTTCTTTTTTGCGCTGTGCCGCCTGCTGTTCTTTGTGTGCCAGCCAGTCCTGTCTGCCATCAGCCGAAGCGTTTGTATTGCCTTCGGAAACAGCGGAGCGGATATTGTGAGAATTCGGCGGCAGATCAGAGCCGGCATTTCTTTTTGCGGCATCGATTAGTGCGAGCTGTTCTTCCTTTTTCTCTAAATAATAATCATAATTACCGAGATATCCGGTCAGTACCTGATGGTTTAAGTCAAGGATCCTGGAGGCGGTTTTATTGATGAAATAGCGGTCATGGGATACATAGAGTACCGTGCCGGTGTAGGCATTCAGCGCATCTTCCAAGATTTCCTTAGACATAATATCCAAGTGGTTTGTGGGCTCATCCAGAATGAGAAAATTAGCTTCCGATAACATCAGCTTGGCGAGAGAGACGCGTCCCCGTTCGCCGCCGCTTAGGGATTTTACCTGCTTGAACACATCTTCCCCGGTAAAGAGAAAAGCAGCGAGAGTATTACGAATCTCCGTGTTAGTGAGAGTCGGATAATCATCGGAAATCTCCTCAAACAGTGTTTTATCCATATGTAATACATGATGTTCCTGATCATAGTAACCGATGGCTACATTCGTACCGAGCCGGATCTCACCGGTATCCGGAGCTACCAGATCGTTGATCATTTTAAGGATCGTAGTCTTGCCGGTACCGTTGTCACCGATGATCGCTACATGCTCTCCCTTTCTGATATCAAAACCAAGCTGTTCAAAAAGCGTGAGAGAGCCGAAGTGCTTGGACAGATTCTCTACGTGAAGCACATCATTACCGCTTTCATATTTTGGCTCCAGACGAAGGTGCATATCGGCGCGTACTGTTGTGGGTTTTTCCAGCACATCGATTTTATCTAACATTTTTTCGCGGCTTTCGGCACGACGAATCGATTTTTCGCGGTTAAAGGATTTTAATTTTTCGATTACTTCTTCCTGATGCTTAATTTCCTGCTGCTGCTTTACATAAGCGTTATATTCCGCCGTACGCAGAATTTCTTTTTTGGCGGCGTAATCGGAATAATTTCCCGTAAAGGCAGTGGCCTTGGTGTTGTCGATCTCTATGACTTTATTGGCAATTCTGTCCAGAAAATAACGGTCGTGGGATACGATGATCACGGCGCCTTTATAGCTTCTTAAATAGGTTTCCAGCCAAGTGATGGAAGACATGTCCAAATGGTTTGTAGGCTCGTCCAGGATGATCAGGTCAGGCTTTATCAGGAGGAGTTTACCTAGAGCCACACGAGTCTTCTGACCGCCGGAGAGGGTATCGACAGACCGCGTAAATTCATCTTCCGTAAATCCGAGTCCTTTGAGTACGCCGGTCAGTTCGCTTTTGTACGCGTAGCCGTTGGCGGATTCAAAGGCGTGGGTGAGGTCGGAGTAGGTGTTCATCAGGCGCTGCAAAGTATCCTCGGAAGCCGTCTTCATCTGCAATTCCGTGGAACGGATCTTCTGCTCCAGTTCAATGATGTTCTGCTTCACAGAGAGAAGTTCATCATAGATCGTGTTTTCACCGGATACTGCCTCGTGCTGGGAGAGATAACCGATCGTCCGGTCACGGGAGAGCGTCACGATTCCGTTGTCGGGAGTCAGTTCTCCCATGATAATGCGCAGCAGAGTAGTCTTACCGGCGCCGTTGATTCCGACGATGGCAGCCTTATCGTGATCTTCTATATGGAACGATACGTTTTTCAGTACAGGGATATCGTTGAAAGATTTATCAATATTACTGACGGAAAGCAGCATATGGCACAACCCTTTCTGTTTTTATGTTATAAGAAATTTCTTTATTCAATAATTGAGGTCAATTCCCGGTTGATCCGGATGAACCGCAATAATTCCAGAAACAGTTTACCGTCAGAACGCTAAACTGTCAAGTTACGGTTGAGGACCGGCTGTGCTAAGTTGTTTGACAGTTTTTTAACACAGTTGTATACTTATCATATTACGATACAGGGGGTGCGGCAAGGTGGAAGACAAAGAGATTTCACAGGCTGTTATCAGCCGTTTACCCAGATATTTCAGATATCTTGGCGAATTGAAGGATGAGGGGATCGAGAGGGTTTCTTCACAGGAACTGAGCGATATCATGAGAGTGACTGCCTCGCAGATCAGACAGGATCTGAATAACTTCGGCGGGTTCGGACAGCAGGGGTATGGCTATAATGTAGGATATCTGTATGATGAAATCGGTAAGATCCTGGGACTACATGAGGAACATAATCTGATTATTGTGGGAGCCGGGCATCTGGGACAGGCGCTTGTAAATTACATGAATTTTGAGCGCAGGGGATTTATTTTCAGAGGAATATTTGATAGCGATGAACGGCTCCATGGCACACAGATTCGGGGGATCACTGTGCGTCCGATGCGGGAAATGGAACGTTTTGTGAAAGACAATGACATTGATATTGCAGTTCTTACCATACCCAAGAGCAGCGCGGTGGAAGTGGCGGAACAGCTTGTATCCTGCGGGATCAAGGGATTATGGAATTTTGCACATGTGGATCTGCAAGTGCCGGATGATATACAGGTTGAGAACGTGCACCTTTCGGATAGTTTGATGAAATTGTCCTACAACCTTGCACCGCATGACAGATAATATCGCATAACAGAGAGTATTACATGACAGAGAGGCAGTGAATATATGTCCAGAACAGACGAAATATTTGAACCGGCGCTGTCCGGGAAGAAAATCCCGATTCTCACGCTGGATAATAAATGGCATAAGCTTTTTACGCAGAAGGAATACAGCACAGAGATCAAGCGTATGGAAAGCGAAATGAATAAATTGCTCAAGCGTCAGGCTAAGGTCAATGAAGAAAGCCGGGAAATCAAAAAGCTGAAGAAGGCAAAGATGGACGAGATCGTAGTGCTTGCGGACGAAATGGGGAAAGTGCCTTCCAAAAAATTGGAAAAAAAGATGGAAGAGTGCAGGGAAACTGTTACAGCCTGCAACGAGAAGATAGAGGCCTGTGAGGAGGAGATGCTGGAACTTCCCAGGCAGATTAACCACTTGAATCATAAACTGATGCTTGCCACGATGGAGGTATGTTACCATAAATTGCAGAAAAATACGGAGGAACTGGAAGAGATCAATGAATGGATCAACGGTATCCGGAGAGAATTGAAGAAAAAGGTTGTGCGTAAGCAGGAGAAAGAGGCGATGAATCATCTGTTGTACTCCTATATGCATGATATCTTCGGGGCGGATGTCATAGAGATTTTTGATATGAAATATGATCCGAAGGAGAAGTACGGTAACAAGAAAGAGCCGGATGACAAGAACGATGATTCGGATTTAGAAAACAAAGGTGACGATGAGGATGCGTTGAAATCGTGAGATTTTGACGCTTCCCTTGCGTTGGGGAAAGTATGCCTGCGGGTGGTGCCAGGCGGAATGGAGAAGTGTATGATGCAGCATTTAGTGACCGCTTCCGAGATGAAGCGTTATGACAGGAACACGATAGAGAAGTACCGGATTCCGGCGCTGCTGCTTATGGAGCGGGCGGCGCTTGTGACGGTAGAGGAGATCAGGCGCGCGTACGGTAAAGTCCAGTGCAGAGTGGCGGTTATAGCGGGAGGAGGTAACAACGGCGGGGATGGTCTGGCGGTAGGAAGACTGTTTATGCTGCAAGGGTATAAAGTAACCTTTATTATGTTGGACGATGAAGAACGGTATTCGGTAGAGACGGCCAGACAGATCGAGATTTTGCGGGAATATGATGCGCAGGTTTTTAGCACAATACAGAATGGTGAATATGATATAGTGATAGATGCGATATTGGGGATCGGTTTGTCAAGGCCTGTAGCGGGAGTCTACGCGGAGGCCATAGAGTGGATCAACCGAAGAGACGCCTATGTGTGCAGCGTGGATATTTCATCGGGGATTCGTGCCGATACGGGGGAGATCATGGGATGTGCCGTGAAGGCCGATCTGACTGTGACATACGGATTTCGCAAGGTCGGACAGATCCTGTATCCGGGAGCGGAATATACCGGTAGGCTGGTATGCGGAAATATGGGGATAGACGAGCGCAGCTTTCTTGGCGAGAAACCGTATTGGTATACCTATATAGGGCGGCACGACAGTGTGCTTCCGGGGCGCAGGCCTGACGGCAATAAGGGAACATTCGGCAAGGTGCTTATCGTTGCGGGAAACGATCAGATCGCAGGGGCCGCCATGATGGCGGCAAAGAGCGCATTTCGAATCGGAACAGGTATGGTGAAGGTAGTTACGGCGGTGGAGAACAGAGAAGCGCTGCAGCAGTTTGTACCGGAAGCAATGCTGCTTACCTATACGGGTGATGTTACATCCGAACAAGAGGAGAAGTTTACGCAGGGACTTAAGGAGGCGGAGAACTGGGCAGACTGTATCCTGATCGGTCCGGGGATTGGTATGGGAAAGCAGGCGCAGGAACTGCTTCGATTCAGTATTTTTAAGAGCAGTAAGCCGTTAGTCATCGATGCGGATGGCTTGAATCTTCTGGCACAGGATCAAGGGTTACAGGAAAATTTGGCAGAGCAGGGCAGTCGGGGAAGGACTGTTATTCTCACCCCGCACCTGGGAGAGTTTGCGAGATTGTATGGATGTACGACTGCGCAGGCCAAAGAACACCTGACAGACTATCCGATTCTGCTTAGCGACAGACTGCGGTGTACAGTTGTCTGTAAGGATGTGCGCACCGTGGTAGCCGGGCATGGAGAACAGAGGGGATATTTGAATACCACAGGTAATGACGGAATGGCTACGGCAGGTTCCGGTGATGTGCTGTCAGGCATGGTTACGGGATTGCTGGCGCAGGGAATGCAGGGGATGGATGCGGCGGTGGCGGGAGTATATCTTCACGGTATCGCAGGTGATCTGGCGGCAGAGCGTGAAACAAACGTGTCCATGACGGCCACGGATATGATAGAACGGATTAGGGATGTGATCCTGCTGCAACAGGACGGAATGGAGTAAGAGGCATGAAAGAAAATTACCAAAGAGTCTACGCTGCGATAGATCTGGACGCGGTCTGTTATAATATGGAACAGATGCACGGAAATCTTACTGCACATACGAAAATGATCGGCGTCATTAAGACGGACGGTTACGGGCATGGGGCGGTACAGATCGGGCGTGAATTGGAGAAAATGGATTATGTATTCGGTTATGCGGTGGCGACTGCGGAGGAAGCGCTGATATTGCGTCATGCGGGACTTGGGAAACCGATCCTTATTCTGGGATATACTTTTCCCTATTGTTATGAGGAGCTGATTCGACAGGATATAAGGCCCGCAGTATTTCGGGAAGATACCGTTGACGAGTTGGCGGCATGTGCACGCAGACTCGGCAAAAGTGCGAAAGTGCACGTGAAGGTTGATACCGGAATGACAAGGGTGGGGATCAGACCGGATGAGAGCGGCCTTGCCTTTGTGGATAAAGTGCTGCACACGGAAGGTATTGAACTGGAAGGGATGTTTACCCATTTCGCGAGGGCGGATGAGCGGGATAAGACGGCGGTAATGAAACAGCTTACGCAGATACGTGATTTTATGAATCTGGCGGAAAAAGAATCAGGTTACCGTATCCCCGTGAAGCACTGTTCCAACAGTGCCGGGCTGATTGAGATCCGTGAGGCGGATATGGATGTAGTCAGAGCAGGAATTACACTGTATGGATTATGGCCTTCGTCGGAGGTGTCACGGGATATCGTGAATCTGCAGCCGGTGTTGTCCTTAAAAAGCCATATTGTATATATCAAGGAAGTGGAAGCAGGGGTGCCGGTCAGTTACGGCGGTACTTACGTGACACCGAAGCGGATGCGCATTGCGACGATACCGGTAGGGTATGGAGACGGATATCCGAGAGGATTGTCCGGTAAAGGTTATGTGCTGATTCGCGGCCGGAGAGCGCCGATTCTCGGCAGGGTCTGTATGGATCAGTTCATGGTCAGCGTGGAGGAGATACCGGAGGCGGCGGAAGGCGACGAAGTGACTCTGATCGGAATGGACGGTAAAGAGCAGATCACTATGGAAGATCTGGGAGAATTATCGGGCAGATTCAATTATGAGCTTGCCTGTGATCTCGGAAAGCGGATACCCAGAGTTTACTTGAAAAACGGTCGGATTACGGCAACCAAGGACTATTACGAAGACTATCTGTAGGTCATCATAAATTTGTTATGTTATTTACTATTATTATCATGTATACCCTTAGAGAAACCGGCAATACTATTGTTGGAAATATTAGTATAAGGATAATATAAGGAAGTGTATGATAATGAAAAGAGGAGATATCTATTACGCGGATTTAAGACCGGTGATCGGTTCCGAACAGGGAGGTATCAGACCGGTGCTGATCATACAGAATGACATCGGGAACAAGCATAGTCCGACGGTGATCTGTGCCGCGATCACTTCAAAGATGAATAAGGCAAAGCTGCCTACGCATATTGAACTGAATGCCAGCAAATATGATATGGTAAAAGATTCTGTTATTCTGCTGGAACAGCTGCGGACGATCGATAAGAAACGTTTAAAGGACAGGATATGTCATCTTGATCAGGATATTATGCAGGTGGTGAATAATGGATTGATGGTCAGCCTCGAGTTAAATACATAAGACTGACTTAAATTTGACACAGGTTCCATTCCTTGTTATATTATAGAACAGATAATATCAATTATAAAGGAAGGGATTCAAAATATGGATGACGGTGTCTCGGGCAGTATAGTATGGTTTATTCTGCTACTGCTGCTTGAAATGTTATTTTACGGTTTCGGTTCTGCACTTAGCAATATGAAAGGTGCGGATAAGGAAGAGACGGAGAAAGAAGAGTCCGGCAGGCTCAGTGCAAAGCAGCTTCGGCTTACTTATCTGACAGAACATCATGCGCAATATACCGGTGCAATCCAACTGGGGGCTGTGACGGTCAATTTATTGATGGGAGCCTTGCATTTATACCGCCTGAACAGTTACTTCGGATATATTGTCTATCGGGCGGCGGTTTATAATATAGGGACTCTGGCCGAATGGCAGATCACATTGTTTGCCGTACTTACGGCAATATTGGTCACACTGTTTCTTCTGTACATAGTGTTAACGTTCGGTATATCGATACCTAAGAAAACTGCAGCACGTAATCCGGACAGGTGGCTGGGGCTTTTCGTCACACCAATCTATTATTATGTACGGGTGGTGTCTCCTTTGACAGCGATGATCTCGATGACGGCGAACGGAATCTTACGTCTGTTCGGTATTAATGCGTCGGGTGATAAGTCGGATGTCACGGAGGAGGAAATACTGTCCATGGTCAATGAAGGTCATGAACAGGGGATATTGCATGCCAATGAGGCGGAGATGATCAGCAATATCTTTGAGTATGGCGATAAAGAAGCCAAGGATATCATGATCAACAGAAATAATATGATAGGGATCGAGTGCACGATGACATTGCAGGAAGCGGCCGCGTTTATTGTGGATGCGCACAACAGCCGTTTTCCGGTCTATGACGGCACGATTGACCATATCGTAGGTATTCTGCACCTGAAAGACGTCATGCGCATGCAGATGAATGACAGGATGAAGAATAAGCCGATCGGCAAGATCAAGGGGCTTTTGCGGGAACCGCGGTTTATAACGGAGAAGAGAAAGATAGACGATCTGTTCAGGGTGATGCAGACGGAGAAGATCCAGATGGTCATCGTGATTGACGAGTACGGGCAGACGGCGGGACTTGTGGCGTTGGAAGATATTCTGGAGGAAATTGTCGGAAACATCGAGGATGAGTACGATGAGGAGGCCAGCTATATCAGCAGGAGCGGAACGGACGAGTATGTTATTCAGGGCAAAATGCCGTTGGAAGAGCTGGAGGAACAGCTTGGAATCAGCTTTGAAGAGGAACCCTTTGACACGGTCAACGGATTTGTAATATCCAGACTGGAACATATTCCGGAAGAGGGAGAGGATTTCGAGTTTGACTATGAAGGTTATATGTTCCGTATTCTGGAAGTGAAAGACCGTATGATCCAGACGGTGTTGGCGTGTCCGAAATCGCCTGAAGTAACGGAATGAACGATCCGGAACATAAAAAATAAGAAGACAAAGGAGAGTATGAAATGTCAGGACATTCTAAATTTGCAAATATTAAACATAAAAAGGAGAAAAACGATGCTGCCAAGGGCAAGATCTTCACGATCATCGGAAGAGAGATCGCAGTTGCAGTGAAAGAGGGCGGACCGGACCCGGCCAATAATTTCAAGCTGGCACAGGTCATTGCCAAAGCAAAGGCAAACAATATGCCTAACGATACCATTGACAGAGGCATCAAGAAAGCGGCAGGCGAGGGCGGCAACGTCAACTATAAGTATGTGACATATGAGGGATACGGACCAAACGGAATAGCGATTATTGTGGATGCCCTGACTGATAATCAGAACAGAACGGCGGCAAATGTGCGGAGCGCTTTTACAAAAGGACAGGGCAATGTCGGAACACCCGGATGTGTTTCCTTCATGTTTGATAAGAAGGGTCAGATCATTATCGATAAGGAAGAGTGTGATGTGGAAGCGGATGATCTGATGATGCTGGCACTGGATGCGGGTGCGGAAGACTTCGAGGAAGAGGAGGACTGTTATGAAATATATACAGATCCCGATCAGTGGAGTGAAGTGGATGCGGCATTAAAGGAAGCAGGTGTCATACCGGTATCCTCAGAGGTTACTATGATTCCTCAGAACTGGGTGGAACTGACAGACGAGACAGCAATCAAAAATCTGCAGAGAACTCTCGATTTACTGGAAGATGACGATGATGTGCAGGCGGTGTATCATAATTGGGATGAGTAATTGGCAAAGAGCAGGAGAATGCAAATGAATAATATGCATTTGGATCAGATTGCCGGCATGCTGGATCAGGCGGCAGATCGGATCTCCGAGTTTAGAAAAGAGACTTATGCGACATCCTTTGAGAAATATCTGGAAGAGAATGTTTCCGTATGGTGTGCTTTTGCGGCGGAGTGGAATGAAGATACGCCGGACAGGGAGCAGGCTTATATGCAAGTGGCGGATTGCCTTACAGATAAGGTACAGCACATGCAGGAATATATCAAAGGAAGGACGAAGAGAGAAGAATTGCAGTTGAATATGAACCTGTATATGGTATCCTATTTTCTGCCGGCCATTATCGCTTATCAGAGGCGGTGCGGTGCGGCAGAAGAAGAGATGAAAAAAATGACAGGCATCATATGCGACAGATGGAACGAGCGATTCGGGCAGCATATACAGGCAGCCGATTATGAATCTATTCAAGCCGGGTTTAAACAGAAATTGTGCTTCGTGACTACTGCGGTATGCTGTGGGCTGCATAAGCCGCAGGACTGCAGGGAGATCGAACTGATGAAGCGGTACAGGGACGAGTATCTGTTCCGGCAGGACGATGGCCAGGAGATTATTCGGGAATATTATGATATCGCGCCTACGATTGTCAAGCGGATTGCCAGGGAGGCGGCACCCGAAGAGAAATATCTGTATCTGTGGGAGCATTATATCAGTAAATGTGTTGCATATGTTGAGAATCGTGAAAATGAACAATGCAGACAGTTGTATGAAATGATGATGTCGGAGCTGAAGGCGGAGTATATGGTGACAGACCGACATAAACAGGAAGGAGTATTACATAGAGATGAATAAACAATATCAGAAAGAAACTATTTGTATCCAGTCAGGGTGGCAGCCGAAGAACGGTGAGCCCCGTGTGCTGCCGATCTATCAGAGTACGACATTTAAGTATGAATCCTCCGAACAGATGGGGCGGCTTTTTGATTTGGAAGAGAGCGGATATTTCTACAGCAGGCTGCAGAATCCCACGAATGATTGTGTGGCGGCTAAGATCTGTGAGCTGGAGGGCGGTGAGGCGGCTATGCTGACATCATCGGGGCAGGCGGCCAGTTATTATGCCGTATTTAATATTTGTGAGGCGGGAGATCACGTCGTGCTGTCGTCCACCGTGTACGGCGGAACCTTTAACCTGATCACCTGCACCATGAAAAAGATGGGGGTTGAATGCACCATCGTGGATCCCGATGCATCGATACAGGAGCTTGCAGAGGCATTTCGCCCGAATACCAAGTGCGTTTTTGCGGAGACGATAGCGAATCCGGCATTGGTAGTACTGGATATCGAGAAGTTTGCGAAAGCGGCACATGACCATCAAGTTCCGTTGATCGTAGACAATACTTTCGCCACACCCATCAACTGTAATCCGATTAAGTGGGGAGCGGATATCGTGATCCACTCCACAACGAAATATATGGATGGACACGCAATGGCGCTGGGTGGCTGTATCGTGGACTCCGGTAATTTTGACTGGAGCGCATATCCCGATAAATTCCCGGGATTATGTACGCCGGATGAGTCTTACCACGGCATTATCTATACGGAAAAATTCGGCAGGGCGGCTTATCTTACCAAGGCCACGACCCAGTTGATGAGAGACTTGGGATCAATGCAGTCTCCTCAGAATGCTTTTCTGCTGAATGTCGGATTGGAAACATTGCACCTGCGGATGGAACGGCATTGTTATAATGCGCAGAAAGTGGCGGAGTATTTGGAGGGACATGAGAAAGTAGCGTGGGTGAATTATCCGGGATTAAAGAGTTGCAAATATTATGAGACAGCACAAAAATATATGCCGAAAGGAACCTGCGGGGTTATCTCTTTCGGTTTAAAGGGCGGGAGAGAGGCGGCCTCTAAAATGATGGATTTTCTGGAACTGGCTGCTATAGTGACGCATGTTGCGGATGCAAGGACGAGTGTGCTCCATCCGGCCAGCCACACGCACAGGCAGATGAATGAGGAGCAGCTTAAAGAAGCGGGCGTGGCTCCCGATCTGATCAGATTTTCCGTCGGAATTGAGCATATAGATGATATCATTGCGGATTTAGAACAGGCATTATCTAAAATATGATGTAAAAGGATAATCATTATGACTTATCGTAAGACGTGGTTTAGCTACGTATTGTGGATTCTGTATACCGTACTGTGTGTCATATCGCTGGTGGTGCTTGCCGGAGGTGTATGGACAGCCTACCTTGCGGGTATACCGTATGGAAAAGGATTCCCGGACCCTGTAGTCAGCCCTCTCGCCGGGCTGGACACCCATATACTGATCTTACTCGGACTTCTCATTGTTCCGGTTACGGTTCTGTTATATTGGGCGATCAGAGGCCTGTCCGGAGTGATCAGAAAGAAATGTACGTGGAAAGAACGTACTTTGCGGATATGGGAATGCGTCGTTGTGCTTCTCATATTGGCAGGCGGCGTTTTTTTGCGGATCATGTATGCCGAATATGCCATATCTGTTGTTAACAATGAGTGGGGGCTCCAGGTGAGCGGCTTAGAATATTATAATATGGCGATAGCAGCCGGCGGAAATGTTATGTCTAACACGTTGAACGGGATTTCGTACCTGTATGTACTGTGTCTATCGGTGGTAGTATCCTTTCTGGGTCATAAGATTGATTCGGCGATTATCTTACAGATTGCTTTACAGATTGTCGGTATGCTGCTTGCCTATGCGGTGACGAGGAAGAGTGCCGGACGTCTTCCGGCATGCGTTGTGCTCCTGTATATGGCATGTTCGCTCTGTTGTCTGAAGATGCTCGTATGTTTCGGTCCGGAATGGCTGTTCTTCGTGTTATATATGATAGGCATGCTGGTCGTTGTCAATTTTATACAAAGTTATTGCGACAATCACTTAAATAAACCGGCGGCGTTTTTCGGGGCTGCGGTAATAGGTGCAGTGCTCGGGCTGCTTGCATGTATTGAGCTGTCGGCTGCATCGCTTATGCTTATGATCGTGGCAGTTGCTACCGGACGGAAGAAAAGGCAGGAAGAGGCGCCTGTGAATAACACTGCGGGGGTCAGTGCTGCAGTGATTGGCATAGCGATCGTCGTATATGCAGCTATGTTGTTCGCGGCAACTTATTTCGGATTGTACGGCGCGGAATTTAATATTCGGAATGTGAAGCTATGGTATCAATATAGTGTAGCATTCAATAATTTAAGCCCGTATTTGAATGATATCTATTTGATCGGGTTACTGATTATCCCTGCTTCTTTTCTTGTTTTTGAGTTTTTCCGAAGCGGCAGGGAACAAAATTATATGTTGTGGATTCTGTTGTGTATTATTGTAGCGCCGACTCCCATGGCGGCAATCGGGGGATGGCAGTTCGGACTGCTGTCACTTTATATCTGGGCCGTTCTGGCAGGGTTAGGGATACAGAACTGTATTTTCGGCGATAAAGCAAAGATTGTGCAGGCGGTGATCGAAAACATCAATGCATCAGCCGATCAGGGAGAAGAGAGCGGACGAACAGAGGATGCCGGGAAGGATGAAATGACAATAGACAGCTGCAAACCGGAGGCAGAGGTGAAGCCGCCGCGCTACATAGAGAATCCTTTGCCCCTTCCGAAGAAACATGTAAAGAGAGAAATGGATTATCAGTATGCTGTCGAGGAGAAGGATATGAAATATGATGTAAATGTCCCGGAACATGACGACTTTGATATTTTGTAACTGTTCAGAATATAATTCGATGCATAAATCATCACGAATAACGCAAACTAAGGGAGAATCACGTGAAATAACAACGTCGGTTCTCCTTTTTAAGTTTATAGGAAATAGTCGGAGGGTCATGATGGGAAATAAGGATAACAAGAATAACGGCAGGGAAAATAAGGAAAGTAAAGAGAATAAAGAAAGTAAAAATAATAAGGATGAGAAACGCGAGGAGCAGGAAAAACAACAGGATAAAGAGAAACACAGAGATGAACGGATCAGCGAAGTGGGACAGATCACATTGGATGAAAACGAATCACATCACAAGATCCATTTGATTTCTATCATCGGAGAGATTGAGGGACATGATAACTTAAGCAGCACGGCCAAGACAACCAAATATGAGCATATTCTGCCGCAACTTGCAGCGATCGAAGACAGTAAGGAGATAGACGGTGTATTGATCCTGCTCAATACGATGGGCGGGGATGTGGAAGCCGGGCTTGCCATAGCAGAGATGATCGCATCGCTTAGCAAACCGACGGTTTCGCTTGTGCTGGGCGGCAGTCACTCCATAGGTGTTCCGATTGCCGTAAGCACAGATTATTCCTATATCGTGCCTACGGGAACCATGGTAATCCATCCGGTACGGTTAAATGGCATGGTGATCGGTGTACAGCAGACATTTGATTATTTCCGCCAGATTCAAAATCGAATTACAGGATTCGTCTGTGAACACTGTAAGATATCCAAATCGAGATTGGAAGAGCTGATGATGGAGACCGGTGTGCTGACGAAAGACGTAGGAACGATTCTGGTAGGAAATGAAGCGGTCCAGGAGGGGATCATATGTGAGGTGGGCGGAATCAAAGATGCCATCGCACAGCTCCACGATATGGTGGATAAGAAAAATGCAGATACAAAATAAGGGATGACAAGCGAAAATGAAAATGCTATACTATATTGAGTTATATTATCAGGAGGAGTATGCTCAGGAGGCATTGTCATGGCAGCAAGTCAGGGAGGAAACCGTTCTTCCGCAAAGAAAAAAACGACAACTTCAAATAGAAATACGGGTGGAAGCAGACAGACGCAGACGAAAAAAAGAAATACGGCAGGCAGAGCGGCACAGCCTATGGATGTCGCGATACGCAATGAGATTCTGTTACTTGTTTTTCTGGCGCTGGCGGTCATTCTGTTTCTGTGCAACTTCGGTATCGTGGGCAGGGCCGGCAATGCAGTCAGCAGCGTGATGTTCGGTATCTTCGGGTTGACGGCATATATTGCGCCGGTGATCGTCTTTCTGGCGATCGCTTTCGGCATGTCCAATATGGGGAATGATATTGCTACCAGAAAACTGGTGGCAGGCATTGTATTGTTTGTGCTGATCAGCATGGTATGTGAGTTGCTTGGTACAAAACTTGCGCAGGCGGAGGGATATCAGATTAAGGAGATCTACCTGCGCTGCAGTGAGAACCGAAACGGCGGTGGTATTATTGCAGGATCCATTGCCTATCTTTCCTATAAATTTCTGGGGATGGTAGGCACGGTACTGGCGATTTTCGTAGTAGGAATCATTTGTATAGTGGTTGTCACGGAGAAATCCTTTATCGGCGGCGTAACCAGACAGGGAAAGCGGATGTATGAGCGTTCTGTGGAAGATGCTGCATACCGCAGGGAACGTGCACAGGAAAGACGAATCGCTATGGAAGAGAAGCGCGCCAGAGCAGAGGAGCAGCGCAGACAGCGGGAGGAAGAGATAGAGAACGAGAAAATCCTGCGCATGGATAAAAAGGTGACCGGTGTTATGGTTGACACGGCGCTTGACAGGGGTAAAGAGAAGGAGAACACGGAAAAGACCAGGGATGATATCCATGAAATCACTTTACATATGACAGAAGAAGATGAGCAGACGGAATCGAATCGCATGCCGGTAAGGGAGGCGCATTCCTATCATTATATAGAGAATGAGTCTGACGATCTGGATGAGATTCAAATTCACGGTGCGGTCGACGAACCGGATCAGGAAGATGATTTCGAAATTCCGGAGGCTCACGAGGAAGAAGCGACGATGCCTGACAGACCGGAACGGCTGTTTGGTAACAGCATGGCGCCGGATGCCGGAAGAGAACGTCCGGCTGCATATAAGAGTGCGGCAGGACAGACGAAAGAGGCTCCGGCAGAAGTGTCGGGAACGGCAGACAGCGGAGAAATCAACAGACAGATTGTAGGCGGAGAATCAAAGATTACGAAACCGTATAAATTTCCGTCCACGAATTTGTTAGCGAAAGGCAGCGGCAAGAAAAACGGAGATTCCGCTAAGGAGCTAAAAGAGACTGCCGTGAGGCTGCAGCAGACGTTAAATACTTTCGGTGTGAGAGTAACCGTCACGGATATCAGTCAGGGACCGTCTGTCACACGCTACGAGCTACAGCCGGAGCAGGGTGTCAAGGTCAGCAAGATCGTAGGGCTTTCGGATGATATTAAACTGAATCTTGCGGCTACGGATATTCGAATCGAGGCGCCGATTCCGGGTAAGGCGGCTGTCGGCATAGAGGTTCCGAACAAAGAGAACAGTGCGGTCTCCTTCAGAGAATTGGTGGAATCCAAGGAATTTAAAGAATTTAATTCAAACCTTGCCTTTGCTGTGGGTAAGGATATCGGCGGCAAGATCGTGGTGGCGGATATCGCCAAGATGCCCCACATGCTCATTGCGGGCGCTACCGGGTCCGGTAAGTCAGTTTGTATTAACACGATTATTATGGGAATTTTATATAAGGCAAAACCGGAGGATGTGAAGATGATCATGGTCGATCCGAAGGTGGTGGAACTCAGTGTCTATAACGGCATACCGCATCTGCTGATTCCCGTAGTGACAGATCCGAAGAAAGCGGCCGCAGCCCTCCATTGGGGCGTGGCGGAGATGACGGATCGTTATAAAAAATTCGCGGATTACAATGTCAGGGATCTGAAAGGTTACAATAAGAAAGTGGAGGGTATGAAAGCATCAGGTGATCCGGAGGCGCCGGAGAAACTGCCGCAGATCCTCATCATTGTGGACGAGCTGGCGGATCTGATGATGGTATCGCCGGGTGAGGTGGAAGAATCCATCTGTCGTCTTGCTCAGCTTGCGAGAGCCTGCGGTATCCATCTGATCATAGCGACACAGCGACCGTCTGTAGACGTTATTACAGGTCTGATCAAAGCCAATATGCCCAGCCGTGTGGCGTTTGCCGTTTCCAGCGGCGTGGATTCCCGCACGATCCTTGATATGGTAGGCGCGGAGAAGCTGTTAGGTAAAGGTGACATGCTCTTTTATCCGCAGGGATATCCGAAACCGGCCCGCATTCAGGGTGCTTTCGTGTCGGATAAGGAAGTGTCGGATGTGGTAGATTTCCTTAAGAATCAGGCTATCGGCAATGTATACAGTGACGATGTGGAGAACCAGATCAAAAATATGGGAAGCGGCAGCGGCGGCGGAATGCCGGGAAGTGACGGCGGTTCCGAATATGATGAGTATTTCGTAGAGGCCGGCAGATTTATCATTGAGAAAGACAAAGCATCCATCGGTATGCTGCAGCGCGTCTTCAAAATCGGATTCAACCGGGCGGCCCGCATTATGGATCAACTGTGTGAAGCGGGCGTTGTCGGAGAAGAAGAGGGAACGAAACCACGTAAAATAGTAATGACGGCGGAGGAGTTTGAGCAGTTCGTAGAGGAAACCATATAACAGCCGCTCGTGAAGAGCAAGCGGCGCAAAGTATTCATTTGTTTTTCAGGAAAAACAGAAAGGCAGGAAACGGGCTTGAAAACAGATATTGAAATTGCACAGGAAGCGGTTCTTGAGAATATTGCGGATGTTGCCGGACAAATCGGAGTCGGACCGGATGATCTGGAACTGTATGGCAGATATAAGGCTAAAATATCGGATGAATACATAGAGCGTATTCAGAATAATCCTGACGGTAAATTGATTCTCGTGACAGCAATCAATCCCACGCCCGCCGGAGAGGGTAAGACCACTACAAGCGTCGGGCTCGGTCAGGCGTTCGGAAAGATGGGGAAAAAGGCGGTTATCGCCCTCAGAGAGCCGTCTCTCGGTCCGTGTTTCGGGATTAAGGGCGGTGCCGCAGGCGGGGGCTATGCGCAGGTAGTGCCCATGGAAGATCTGAATCTGCACTTTACCGGAGATTTTCATGCCATTACCTCAGCCAATAATCTGCTGGCCGCGATCTTGGATAACCACATCCAGCAGGGAAACGAGCTGAATATTGATCCCAGACAGATCGTGTGGAAGCGCTGTCTGGATATGAATGACAGGGCGCTGCGCAATGTGATCGTCGGGCTCGGCGGCAGGACGGACGGCGTAGTGCGGGAAGATCATTTTGTTATTACAGTGGCATCCGAGATTATGGCGATACTCTGTTTAGCCTCCGATATGACGGATCTAAAGGACAGGCTGGGCAAGATCATTGTTGCCTATGATTATCAGGGCGGACCGGTGACGGCATCAGATTTGAAAGCGGTAGGCGCAATGGCGGCATTACTTAAAGATGCCATGAAACCGAATCTGATTCAGACATTGGAGCACACACCGGCACTGGTACACGGTGGACCGTTTGCCAATATTGCGCACGGCTGCAATTCGATCCGCGCCACGAAGACAGCGCTTAAGATGGCGGACTATGTTATTACGGAGGCCGGGTTCGGCGCTGATCTGGGTGCAGAGAAATTTTTTGATATTAAATGCCGTATGGCGGGACTGAAACCCGATGCGGTAGTACTGGTTGCCACGGTCCGCGCATTAAAGTACAATGGAGGAGTGGCAAAAAGCGAGCTTAGCAAAGAAAATCTGATTGCGCTGGAGGCCGGCATTGTTAATCTCGAAAAACATATTGAGAATCTTCATAAATACGGTGTGCCGATCGTAGTTGCACTCAATTCTTTCGTAACCGATACGGAGGCGGAGATCGGATATGTGCGCAAGTTCTGTCAGGACAGAGACTGTGAGTTCGCAATCTCCGAGGTTTGGGAGAAAGGCGGTGCCGGAGGGGTAGAACTTGCTACGAAGGTGCTTGATACGTTGGAACATAAAGAAAGTCATTTTAAAGTACTATATGAGGATGGCCTGTCTCTTAGAGAGAAAATTGAGACGGTTGCTGCAGAGATATATGGCGCTGGAGGAGTGTCTTATTCGCCGGCGGCGGAGCGGCAGCTTAAGAAGCTGCAGGAAATGGGATTCGGTGATATGCCGGTGTGCATGGCGAAGACGCAGTATTCTCTGTCAGACGATCCGGCGCTTCTGGGCAGGCCAGTGGGATTTAACATGAATGTGCGAGAGGTATATGTGGCTGCCGGTGCAGGATTCGTGGTTGCACTGACCGGAACGGTCATGACTATGCCCGGACTTCCTAAGAATCCGGCAGCTTACCAGATTGACGTGAATGAGAGCGGAGTAATTACAGGTTTATTTTAAAATATGAAAAAGGGAGGACGCGGATTATGCCACAGATCATTGACGGTAAGGCAATCTCTACGGCGATCAAAGAGGAATTAAAGATAGAGGTCGGAAAACTGAAAGAAGAGCATATTCATATATGCCTGGCAGTGATTCAGGTGGGAAATGATCCGGCTTCCAGTGTGTATGTAGGAAATAAGAAAAAGGCCTGTGCCTATATCGGTATCGATTCTCAGTCGTATGAGCTGCCGGAGGAGACGACACAGGAGGAGCTGCTTAAGCTGATCAGAGATTTGAATGAGAAAAAAGAAGTTAATGGTATTCTGGTACAACTTCCGCTTCCGAAACATATTGACGAAGACGAGGTGATACGGGCGATCGATCCGAAGAAGGATGTGGACGGATTCCATCCGCAGAGTGTCGGTGCGCTCTGTATCGGTCAACCCGGTTTTGTTTCCTGTACACCGGCCGGTATTATTCAGTTGCTAAAACGTTCCGGAATTGAGATTGCCGCTAAAGAATGTGTCGTGATCGGAAGAAGTAATATCGTGGGAAAACCTATGGCATTGCTGCTTCTGCGGGAGAATGGGACGGTAACGGTTGCCCATTCCCGAACTAAGGATCTGAAAGAGGTGACAAAAAGAGCGGATATTCTGATTGTCGCGGTGGGCAGACCTAAGATGATTACGAAGGAATATGTGAAAGAGGGGGCGGTGGTAATAGATGTAGGTATCCACCGCAATGAGAATAATAAGTTATGCGGTGATGTGGATTATGACGATGTGGCGTCGGTTTGCAGTGCCATAACGCCCGTGCCGGGAGGCGTGGGTCCCATGACGATAGCAATGCTTATGCACAACTGTGTGGAAGCGGGAAAAGCGCAATAATCTTTCAGTGGTCGAGAGAGAAAGGGAACTATTATGAAGTGTCCCCATTGTGGAAATGAGTTAAAGGAAGGATATCTGATCTGCGAGAAATGCGGTGAAGAGATTCGAATCGTGCCGGACTTTGAGCCGGAGATAGAAAACAGCATAACGGAAACCTTGTCCACACTTGCAGCGTTGCAGGAAGGGGAAGACACACAGGGGAGAGCGCGGGAAGACGGGGAAAGTAAAGAGCAGAAGACACAGGAACATAATGCTTCGGATGAAGACGGTAGGAAGATTTGGGTGATTGCCAGTGTTGTGCTCATATGTGTGGTGGGACTACTTTCCTACAGTGCGTATGCCTACCATATCAGGACAGTGGAATATCAGATTAAGAAGGCACAGGAATATGCCGCAGATGAGTCTTATGGTGAGGCGATTGCCTGTCTGGAAACCGCGTATGTGAAATATCCCGATGTGGCACAGATTCTTTTTCTGGAAGCGGATTATTATTATCTACAGCAGGATAATGATTCGGCGCTTCAGGTTCTGTATCGGATCATAGAACGAGGCGATTTTCCATATGAAGATCTGGAGAAGGCATATAATAAGATCGTGACGATCTATGCGAATCAGGAGATGTACGGTCAGATCAACGAGCTTTTGCGAAACTGCCCGGAGGATGGGATCGTCAATATGTTTCAGGGATATCTCGCCATGGAGCCGGAATTCAGTTATGTGGAAGGAAGCTATGCCGAAGTTATCCCTTTGAAACTCAGCTCTAATACTTCCGGCACCATCTACTACACGATGGACGGAACGAAACCTACGAAGAACAGTACGATCTATACCGCTCCGTTATTCCTGGAGACAGGAGAGTATACGATCAGCGCCTTTTTCGTCAACGATTATGGAATAGAGAGCGAGATCGTCAGTAAGAAGTATATCATTAATCTGCCGGTACCGAATGCTCCGGAGGTTGAACTCTACAGTGGGGAGTATACGGAACCGACGATGATTGCGGTAGAGGGAATAGAGGGATGTAAGATCTACTATACCACAGATGAATCCGAGCCGACAGCGGACAGTGTGCCGTATACCGGACCGATTCCCATGCCGCTGGGAAAGACACTTTTTAAATTCGTCAATATCAGTGAAGAGGGCGTGTCCAGTGAAGTAACACTGCGTACATATACGTTAAGGCTGCCGGGCGCCATATCTACTGCCCAGGCAGTATCGAATCTGGTAGACCGGCTGGTGGAAAACGGATATCTGGAAGATACCGAGGGGCACAATCAACGACAGAACGGAACATTTAGCTATCAGTTCAGCTCTGTACTGAGAGTGGGCGGGGCAGATGACTATTATACGATCTATGAGTATTATGACGACGGAACGGGAATGTTGAGCCGCACGGATAAGGTATTCCTGATTCAGATCTACACCGGCGAGGCGGCGCAGCTTGGATATGATGATAAAGGCGCATTTATAGCGATTCCCATATAAGTCTGTTCCATGCGGTGCTTTGAGTAAAAATCTGGTATTAACAGAAAAGAGTTGCAAAAACAAGGAAGTTCTTTTATCATAAGTAAGGTGCGTGCTTAATTCTGTATATGATAGGCATATCATGTAATCCGGGTGCGTATTGGATAAACAGGGATATCAGTTTAGGAGGAAAAGTAACAATGTACAAGATATTGAAAGCTGAAGAACTTACGACGAACATCTATCTGATGGACGTTGAAGCTCCACGGGTTGCGAAGGCCTGTCAACCGGGACAATTTGTAATCGTCAGAATGGACGAAGACAGCGAGCGCATTCCGCTGACCATATGCGATTATGACAGGACGGCGGGTACGATCACAATTGTAGTGCAGGTGGTAGGTGCGGCGACAGAGAAGATGCGTAACCTTAAGACCGGCGACAGCTTCCACGATTTTGTGGGACCGCTGGGATGCCCTTCCGAATTTGTGGAAGAAGAGATAGAGAGTCTGCGTCAAAAGAAAATTCTGTTTGTAGCGGGCGGACTCGGCACGGCACCGGTATATCCGCAGGTGAAATGGCTGCATGAGCATGGAATAGAGGCAGATGTGATCGTAGGCGCAAAGACGAAGGATCTGCTGATTATGGAAGAAGAGATGAAGGCGGTTGCAGGAAATCTCTATATCACGACGGATGACGGTTCTTATGGCAGAAGCGGCATGGTGACGAAGGTGATCGACGACCTGATCACGGAGGAAGGCAAGAGTTATGATGTATGTGTAGCCATCGGACCCATGATTATGATGAAATTCGTATGTCTTACGACTAAGAAATATGATCTGCCCACGGTAGTAAGTATGAACCCGATCATGGTGGATGGAACCGGTATGTGCGGTGCATGTCGTCTGACAGTAGATGGGGAGGTTAAGTTTGCCTGTGTGGACGGTCCGGAATTTGACGGGCATAAAGTAGATTTTGATCAGGCAATGAAACGCCAGCAGATCTATAAGACGAAAGAGGGAAGAGCATTCTTAAAGGCACAAGAGGGTAATACCCATCATGGCGGATGCGGAAATTGCGGAGGAGAGGAATAATGGAAGCAGATGTATTAAAGAAAGTACCCGTCCGTGAACAGGATGCCAAGGTACGTGCAACAAATTTTGAGGAAGTATGTCTGGGATATGATAAAGAGGAAGCAATGTGCGAGGCGACCCGCTGTATCAACTGTAAGAATGCACAGTGTATCAAGGGCTGCCCTGTAGCAATCAATATACCCGGATTTATCGAGAAAGTAAAAGAAGGAGATATTGCTGCGGCATATCAGATTATCAGTGAATCTTCCGCACTTCCGGCGGTATGCGGACGTGTCTGCCCGCAGGAGAGCCAATGTGAAGGTAAATGTATCCGCGGTATCAAAGGTGAGCCTATCTCTATCGGTAAACTGGAGCGCTTTGTGGCTGACTGGGCGCGGGAGAATGGTGTTAAGCCCGAAGGTGCGAAGGAGAAGAAGGGCAAGAAGGTGGCGGTGATTGGTTCCGGTCCGTCCGGGCTGACCTGTGCAGGAGATCTGGCTAAGATGGGCTATGATGTCACCATCTTTGAAGCGCTGCATGAGGCAGGCGGCGTACTTGTGTATGGCATTCCTGAATTCCGACTTCCGAAGAAGGATGTGGTTGCCAAAGAAATCGAGAATGTACAGTCTCTGGGTGTTAAGATCGAGACGAATGTAGTGGTGGGTAAATCCGTCACAATAGATGAACTTCTGGAGGAAGAAGGATTCGATGCCGTATTTATCGGTTCAGGAGCCGGTCTGCCGAAATTCATGGGAATTCCCGGCGAACAGGCAAACGGCGTATTCTCCGCCAACGAATATCTGACAAGAAGTAATCTGATGAAGGCATTTGACGAGGAATCCAATACACCTATCATGAGAGGCAAGAAGGTAGCGGTCGTAGGTGGCGGTAATGTGGCGATGGATGCCGCAAGAACAGCGCTTCGTCTCGGCGCGGAGGTGCATATTGTATATCGCAGAAGCGAAGAAGAACTTCCGGCCCGTGTGGAAGAAGTGCATCATGCCAAGGAAGAAGGTATTATCTTTGATCTGCTTACTAACCCGACAGAGATCCTCGAGGATGAGAACGGATGGGTGTGCGGTATCAAGTGTGTACGGATGGAGCTGGGAGAGCCTGACGCTTCCGGCAGAAGACGTCCCGTAGTGATCGAAGGTTCCGAGTTTACAATGGAAGTGGATACGGTTATTATGTCTCTCGGTACATCACCGAATCCGCTTATATCTTCCACCACGAAAGGTTTGGAAGTCAATAAATATAAATGTATCGTTGCAGAGGAAGAGTTCGGTAGGACGAGCAAAGAAGGTGTCTACGCGGGCGGCGATGCTGTGACGGGAGCTGCTACCGTGATACTTGCCATGGGGGCGGGTAAAGCGGCGGCAAAAGGGATTGATGAGTATTTGTCCAAATAGTGCAAATGATAGAGCTGTGGAGTATTCCACAGCTTTATCTAAATGGTACGCAGCGATAAAAGTTAATATCTACGGAGCCGCGCTTTCGCTCCGCAAAAAGCGTAGCGGACACTAAACTCGTGAGAAACCTCGTTAAGTGCCGACGCTTTTTGAGGGGCTCTTTAAGATATTAACTTTCATCTGTGCTTAGGTATTGGCTAGGTTAGCTTGAACAGTGTCAAAAATAAGTAAGCAAATCTATAACTGTTCAGAAGGTGCTTCGTAACTGTGAAGAACAAGAGTTCTAAATAGTTACGAAAATCTTAATAATTTGTATAGTAGTTTATTAAGGATTGACAAGTATAATGGATGAGAAAGGATTAAGAAAATGGTAAATCATATTGTATTGTGGAACTGGAAGGCAGAGTTATCCGATCAGGAGAAAAAGGAAGCGGCGGAGCGTATTAATAGAGAACTGGAAGGTGTAAAAGAGCAGGTGTCGGGCGTGGTGTCGCTGCAGGTGGTAACATCACCGCTTGTCTCAAGTAATAAGGATATCGGATTGATCTCGGTGTTTGAAAGCGCGGAGGATCTGCAGAACTATCAGGTGCACCCTGCACATGTTGCGGCTGCAAAATATATCGGAACGGTGACAGAGGGGAGAGTCTGCCTGGATTATTAAGAGAAAGGTAAGTGTGGCCTATGAATTTGATGGAACGAAAACCTCACACGGATCAGGATGATTGGCGTGATGATATTAAGTCAGAATTGCATACAAAGCAAAGCGAGCAGAGCGAAATCCCGATGGAGGAGCTTGATCAAACGCAGGATGATGAAGTGGAAGAAGTCGGTGGTGGTCTGGCGGAGATATTGCAGAAGCCGTTTATGACGCCGGTACTGCTGGGAATCATTGCGGTGCTTTTAATATGTATCATTGTGCTGCTGTTTCTGCTGCCTGGTCGAAAGAGAGCGGCACAGACCGGAGCAAATGATCTACAGCAGGATATCACGCAGTATGCGCAGGAGCAGAAACAGAACGATTATGTCTCCGGAATGTCCGGAGAGACCGTTTCTGTGGAGGCACCGGAGCAGACGAGTGAGGAGAAGGCCGGGGCAGAGAGCGGGCAGAAAACAGAGACGGACACTGATCCGGATGATACTTTTGTGGCAAGCGACAGCGATAAGACAGCAATCGTGGTCGATATAGAAGACGAAAGCGATGTAGCATACAGCAAGGAATTCATTTTAAATGAGGCGCTGCCTTATTTTGCAGATAATAATCAGGCTGCCATCTGGGATCTGGCGCACTTAAAGCGGTATGTGAAACTGTCTGAGGAACTGGAAGGCACAGACAAGTATTATTATAACGGGGATGTGAACAGTGACGGACTGCCGCACGGACAAGGGCTGGCAATCTATGAGAATAACAGTTACTATTACGGCGGCTGGGCAAACGGTGTAAGAAGCGGCAACGGAACATGGTTCAGATTCTATATCGGTAAGAAGAATAAGAGCAATGCCATGGGTAAATATACGGAGCACAGTTACAGCGGTGAATGGGCGGACGATCTGCCGAATGGAAATGGGGCGGAACACTATGATGTGGACATCTCTAAGCTGCAGGTAAGGGAGCGGATCTTACAGAATGTGGTCGGCAATTTCAGCAACGGTCTGTATGACGGTGAGCTGTATGCGAACACTGTGGATTATACCGGCAGCGTGGAAGAATGGAGCGGTATTACCGAGAAAGGTGTGTTTACACTGTGGAGAGATATGAGTGCCATCGGCGAGTGCTCTGTGTGGCGTAATAAAGATGATTCTTCTCTTTGCATGGATATTGATAAGTCAGAAAATAAAAATCAGGGTTTGAGGGAATTACTGAAAAACGTAGCGCGAAGTGAGTAAAATTGACAAAATGCACATTGGAAATAGTTGCAATTTATGCAAAATGATTATAAAATAAGATTATGCGATGGAATTTTTAGGCAGTTTGCAAACTTTTGTGATAAGGAGTGTGACAGTATGCCTTGGTGTCCGGTGTGTAAGAGCGAGTACAGAGAGGGAATAGAGCGCTGTGCGGAATGTAAAGTAGAGTTGGTAGATCAGCTGGAGGATGAGAAGGAACAGAGTGCGGAGGCTGGGCGACAGGATTATGGTTATCCGATTGAGGAATCAGCCGCAAATTCTAAAATATTGGAGGGATATGGTGCATTCGTCGATGATCATGAGACAACGGAGACAGATAGCATTCCCGATCCGCCGCCGGTATACCATGCCTATCAGAACAGTGCGGCGAAGGCGGAGGATAACCGTTCTTCGGCATATACGCTTTTGTTTGTCGGAATCGTAGGATTTATTCTTGTTCTGCTTGTGTTTATGGGGGTAATACCGCTCTATCGAAGCAGCGGTATGACAAAATATCTCGTATGCGGTGTTATGGGTGCCCTGTTTGTGCTCTTTATCGTGTTCGGAGCCGTGTCCATGCGTAATTCCAAGATCCTGTTTATTAAGGCGAAATCAGAAGACTCCCTGTTATCGGAGATGACCAAGTGGTGTGAAGAACACCTGAGTGCACAGCAGATTGATGAGGGGTTGTTTATGGCTGAAGCAGGGGAGAACATTCCGGATGAGCAGAAATATTTCAGACGGACAGATAAGATGAAGTCGATTATTAATGATAAATTTATGAATCTCGATGAGGCGCTGTTGGAACATTTTGTGGACGAGTATTATCAGGAGTTGTTCGAGAATCAATGAAGATAACTGTGATCACGGTCGGAAAGATCAAAGAAAAATTTTATCGTGATGCCATAGCAGAGTACGAGAAACGGCTTAGTCGTTACTGTAAGCTGGAAATTATTCAGGTGGAAGATGAGAAGACGCCGGATGGGGCAGGAACTGCGTCGGAAGAAACGGTTAAGAAGAAAGAGGCGGCGCGAATCCTGCGATTTATCAGGGAGGAAGCTTACGTTGTGACTTTGGAAATTCAAGGCAAAATGTATGATTCCGTAGGTTTTGCAGGTGAGATCGAGAAGCTTGCGACGGGAGGAATCAGCCATATTCAGTTTATTATAGGCGGTTCTCTGGGACTGCATAAAGATGTGTGTAAGAGGGCTGACCTTGCGGTCAGCTTTTCTAAAATGACGTTTCCCCATCAGTTGATGCGGGTCATTTTGTTAGAGCAGATTTATCGCGCTTACCGCATTATAAACGGAGAGCCGTATCATAAATAATGGAGGTCGTTTATTATGAGAATGTATGATCTGATTATGAAGAAACGTAACGGAGACGCATTAAGCACCGAAGAAATAGAGTATATGATCAAAGAATACACGGCGGATCATATACCGGACTATCAGATGTCCGCCATGATGATGGCAGTCTATTTTCAGGGAATGAGTGCCCGGGAGACAGTGGCGCTCACCATGGCAATGGCTCACAGCGGAGACATGATGAACTTAAGCGCTGTCGAAGGCGTTAAGGTGGATAAACATTCCACCGGCGGCGTGGGGGATAAGACATCTATTGCGCTTACGCCGATGGTTGCCGCCTGTGGTGTTAAGATTGCTAAGATGAGCGGCAGAGGGCTGGGACATACCGGAGGTACTATTGATAAGCTGGAGAGCTTTGCCGGATTTACTACGGGGATCACAGAAGAACATTTCATCAGGCAGGTCAATGAGATCGGTGTGTCCATCATGGGACAGACAGCGGATATCGCGCCGGCAGATAAGAAATTATATGCTTTGCGGGATGTGACTGCCACGGTGGATAATATGTCATTGATCGCCAGCTCCATTATGAGCAAGAAGCTTGCTTCCGGCGCGGATGCCATAGTGCTGGATGTGAAGACAGGAAGCGGCGCTTTTATGAAAAAGGAGGAAGATTCCTTCGCGCTGGCACGGGAGATGGTTACGCTTGGCAATATGGCCGGCAGAAAAACCATCGCTGTCGTATCGGATATGGACCAGCCGCTTGGACGGGCAGTGGGAAATGCGTTGGAAGTGGAGGAGGCCATCGCCACTTTGCGGGGAGAAGGACCGGAGGATTTTATGCGGTTGTGCATGACGCTGGGAGCTTATATGCTGGTTGCAGGAGGTGCAGCCGCCGACGAGGAGGAGGCAAAAGAGAAATTAGAGCATGTGATTGCGGACGGAAGTGCTTTGAAGAAGCTGGCAGATTTTGTGCAGGCACAGGGCGGTGATCCTCGGGCGGTGTATGATACCTCACTCCTGCCGAAGGCGGCTGTGGTGGAAGAGATTATGACACCGCAGGAGGGGTATGTGAGTAGGATCGACTGTGATGAAATCGGCATTTGTTCTCTGATTCTCGGCGGTGGGCGCGAGACGAAGGACAGTGAGATCGACTTATCGGTGGGATTAATCCTGCATAAGAAAGTCGGGGA
Source organism: Lachnospiraceae bacterium (assembly GCA_014804485.1). GTDB lineage: Bacteria > Bacillota > Clostridia > Lachnospirales > Lachnospiraceae > UBA3282. Next base: position 153,123 of record JAAUZT010000011.1, on the reverse strand, counting down.
TCAGGTGAAAGCAGGTGAATCTTTAGCAACGATCTATGCCAACGACCCGGATAAGCTGGCGGCGGCAAGAGAAAGGTTTTTGAAGGCGTACCATTTTACAAAACAGTCCGTACAGAAAACAGAGTTAATTAAGGGTATTGTGCGGGAATAAAGACATAAATCCAGTCATGAATTTCTTCTTCGGAACATATAGTGAACTATGAAGAGAAATCATAAAAAAATGCCAATACAAGCTCTGTCAAATTCCAAAGAACTGATCGTGGAATCCTTACGTCTTCCGAAAGATACGATGTTGGGAGCGGCGATTGTGACGATCACGGGAAAACAGGAAGCTTTTATAGAGAATTATAAGGGGATTCTGGAGTATACCACGGAGTCTATCGTACTGCAAGGTAAGAATTGTAAGATATGCTTTGAGGGACGGAGACTGTCAATTGATTATTATACCAATGAAGACATGAAAATAAGCGGCAGTATCGATGCTGTCCGATATGTTTGATGGAGAGGGTAGGATGCTTCACTGGGTGCAATATATCAGAGGTTATGTGACGATCAAAGTGTGGGGGTACTCCACGGAAAGACTGCTCAATCTGTGTGGAAATCACAATATTCTGGTGTGGGATATTGAGGATCACGGCGACTATGATACGATGAATATCAGCGTGCGGGGGTTTTTTGCATTAAAGCCGCTTCTTAAGAAGACCGGAACGAAGGCATCCGTTCTGAAAAGGTACGGACTGCCTTTTTTTATGTCCAAAATGGGACGACGCAAAATATTCGTTGCAGGTTTCCTATGCTGCATGCTCTTCTGGATGCTGACATCGGGCTATATCTGGAATATCAGGTTCGAGGGCAACTATGTGCTGACAGAGGATGTGCTGCTTGATTATCTGGAAGAGAAGGATGTCCGTGTCGCCATGAAAAAAAGCCGGCTTCGGATTGAGGAGCTGGAGAAAGCACTGCGGGAAGACTATGATGTGATTACCTGGACATCAGTACAGGTAAAAGGTACTACGCTGCTGATCTATATCAAGGAAAATGAAATGCCAAATTATGACCAACTTAGTCAATCTGATAAAACAGGAAGCGAAGCCGGGACGGAAGGACACGATCTGATTGCCACGAAGTCCGGAACGATATCGTATATCATCACAAGGAGCGGTGTGCCGCAGGTAGCGTTGGGAGATACGGTAGAAAAGGGGGATGTGCTGGTCAGCGGAGCCGTGCCGGTATACAATGAGGACACTACGGTCAGAAAATATCAATATGTGGAGTCAGATGCCGATATCAAACTCCGTTATACGGAATCGGTTTCCGTTAAAAAGGACATTCTATATGAGGAGAAGATGTATACCGGCAAACAGAAAACAATGCTCATGCTCGGGGTCAATGACAGGGAGCTCAATCTCAGACTAGGAAAGATCCCGTATGCGGAATATGATGTCAGCGGCGAGAAGAAACAGGTGAAATTGTTGGATCGTCTCTATCTGCCCATTTTTTACGGAAAAAAAACAGTTCAGGAATATGAAATGATACGCCAGAAGCACACGGAAGATGAAATGAATTCGATGATGCAGGATGAGTGGCATAAAATTAAAGAAACTTTAAACGAAAAAGGGGTACAAATTATCAAAAAAAATGTTACAATAAAAAAGAATGATAAAAATTGGGTATTAAGTGCCAATATACAGTTGGAGGAATCAGCAGCGGAACTTGTGCCGACGAGCACGGAGCAGGTAAGTGTTGGGGAAGAGCCTGTACAGGATGAGACGGCAGAGTAGAGATTTAGAGCAAACGGTAACGGATAGAGAGGCAGAAGACAGATAGATGGGAGAATTTACAGTCAGTATAGATGCGTCCGTGGAGCATATGCGGAATTTATTCGGTGAGCGTGATGCCTATATCCGGAAAATAGAAGACGATCTGGATGTGGTCATTGTAGACAGGGACGGTGCCGTTAAGATAAGCGGCGACCGTGAGGCGGTCATGAAAGCGTCTCACGTGGTGAGAGAACTTCTTGCCCTGTCAGAGAGAGGTAATGTATTGGAAGAACAGAATGTGAATTATGCCATTGAAATGGAAGGCGAGAGTGACAAGGACGTGCTGCTTGAGATAGACAGCGACTGTATCTGTCATACAATAAACGGTAAGCCGATTAAACCAAAGACTTTGGGACAGAAACAATATGTGGATGCCATCAGGGATCGCATGATCGTATTTGGTATCGGGCCTGCCGGAACCGGTAAGACATATCTGGCCATGGCGATGGCGGTTACGGCTTTTAAAAATAACGAGGTGAGCAGGATCATTCTCACAAGACCGGCGATCGAGGCAGGGGAAAAGCTCGGCTTTCTGCCCGGGGATCTGCAGAGTAAAGTGGATCCGTATCTCAGACCGCTCTATGATGCTTTATATCAGATCATGGGAGCGGAGAGTTTCGCCAAGAATATGGAAAAAGGATTGATCGAAGTGGCGCCTCTTGCATATATGAGGGGACGTACACTGGATAATGCCTACATTATTCTGGATGAGGCACAGAATACGACACCGGCACAGATGAAGATGTTTTTGACCCGTATCGGTTTCGGCTCTAAGGTGATCATAACAGGGGATGCTTCCCAGAAGGATCTGGCACCGGATGTGAAATCGGGTCTGGACATTGCCATGAAGGTATTAGCTAAGATCGACGATATTGCCTTTTGCAGACTGACAAGTAAGGATGTTGTACGGCATCCCCTGGTGCAGAAAATTGTCAGGGCATATGATGACTATGAATCTAAAGAGAAGAAGCGTACAGAACTAAAACAGAGAAACAGGAATTACGAACGTGGAAAAAGATAAGAGACAGACTTTAAAGAGAATAGCGGTGTTTGGATTAATGTTTATACTGGCAGGCATAATTGCGCTGGCAGGAACGATACTGCATAAGGGCGAGATGGAAGAGATGCTGCGTAATACGGTTATGGTTATGACCGGTACCGGTATGGTGATATTTTCTTTTGCAATGGAGGAGATTAATCAGCGTTTCATATATCGTAATGAAGGAAAATACGGCAGATTTACACTCATGTATCTGGGCGGCTTGCTGGCGGCAGTTTTCCTTCCCTATCTGCCGGTGACAGGCTGGCCTTTTCTCGTGATCTTCGTACTGCTCGGAGTCTTCAGCGATACTGCGACGGGTGTGATGGCAGGAAGTGTATGCCTTCTTTTGTCGGTCCATTTTGTCGGAGGGGATTTTGCGATCTTCTGGCTTTATTTTATCAGCGGTGTGGTAGGAAGTCTGGTTTTCAGTACTCTGGATGATGATTTTCGCGTTATGCTGCCGCTGTTTATATCGCTGGCTGTTTTGACGCTGTGTCTGACTGCCAATGAGATATTATTTACTCCGATGAAGCTTTCGGCGGCGCAATTTTTGATTCCGGCGATCAATCTGGTCGTGTGCTGTATCCTGCTGCTGATCAGTCTTAAGATGTTCAGTACTGCGGTAATTCACAGGAATCGGGAAAAGTATATGGAGATCAACGATCCAGAATTTCCGCTTTTGGTACAGCTTAAGGAGATGTCCAAGGAAGAGTATTATCATGCGGTACACACGGCCTACTTAAGCGACCGCATTGCCAGACGTCTGGAACTGGACGATGCAGCGGCGAAAGCATGTGCATATTATCACCGTATCGGCAAGCTTAGGGGTGAGAATACGTGGGAGAATGTGTCTTTGATCTGTAATGAGTATCATTTCCCTTCCAGTACCAAGAAAATTTTAAAGGAGTATGTGGACGAATCGGAAAAAGTAGTGTCCAGGGAAACGATTGTCGTATTGTTTGCAGACTGCATTGTATCTTCGATTCTATATCTGTTTGAGAAAGATCCTATGGCACAGTTGGATTATGCGCAGTTAATTGAAACTGTGTTCCAGAAAAAATTGGAAACGGACGAGCTGTGGTGGAATGAAATATCATTGTCACAGATTCGTGAGATGAAGAAGATATTTATTGAGGAGAAATTATATTATGACTTCTTACGTTGAGAACGAGACTAAGGTCGATTTTCCCTTCAATGTGCAGGATATTCTGAATAAGATTATGGAAGCAGTCACGCAGATGGAAAACTGTCCGTATGAGACGACGGTCAATCTTCTGATTACGGATAATGCGGGGATACGTGAATATAACAAAAACTACAGGGATATGGATCGCGAGACAGATGTACTGTCTTTTCCGAATATTTCTTTTGACAATGAAGGGGATTTTTCGCGAGTTGAGCATATGTCGGCTGATTATTTTGATCCGGACAGCGGTGAACTGATTTTGGGGGATATTATTTTATCCGCGGATCGTGTATTGTCGCAGGCACAGGAATACGGGCACAGTGTTTTGCGCGAGTTTGCTTTTCTGATGGCACACAGTATGTTTCATCTGTGTGGGTATGATCATATGGAAGAGCGGGAGGCTGCCGTCATGGAGGAGAAGCAGGAGGCAGTCCTTATGAATCTGGGGATTTCCAGAGCGCAGTAAACGGATGAAACTAAGATGAATAAGAGGGCATGGTATTGCTATGAAATTACGAAAGAGAGATTCTGACGGCGGACTACTGAATAGATCGATTAAAAATCCGATGGTACAATATGCGGGCATTATATCTTATATCATATTGCTTCTCATGAGGATTCCTTTGTCGAAGGTGATTGGCGATGCCGGAATCGGATTGTTTGCGCCAGCATACGAGATTTTTTTTCTGATTACGATTTTTACTTCATACTGTATGACGAAGACCATGGCCGGAATCATACGATATCGGGTGAAGCGGGACCAGTATAAGAATGCGAAGCGTGCGTTTCGTGCGGCATTCAGTATGGATTTGCTTATCAGCGTTGTGCTGGCATTGCTGGTATTACTAATGTCCAAAATCATAGCGGATATTTTTGTGTTGGAGTCGTTTGCCCGTATGGCGGTCATGGCGGTTGCTCCGATACTCATTTTCGCTGCGTTTATCGGTACTTTCCGTGGATATTTTGACGGCTACGGGCTTGGTGTGCTGACAGCGCACTCCCAATATATTGAGAGTATTTCCATGGTGGTCTGTGCCTTTTGTTTCGGGGATGTTTGCTATATATACGGTACTAAGGTTGCAGCGCTCAGACAGGACAATGTATACAGTTATGCATATGGTGCGCTTGGTGCTATGCTCGGAGTCATGGTGTCACAGATCATTACTACGATCCATCTGCTGGTGGTATATGTGGTTTACTCGGGAACACTTCGCGGCAAGCTGGGAATGGATGGGAGTAAGCGTCTGGAAACCCAGTATTCCTTGCAGGGTATGGTATTGCGCAACAGTCTTCCCTTTGCTGTTTCGGCAATGATTTCCAATCTTTACATGTTGATTGACCAGCGTATGTTTAACTATTGCATGAATAGGCGTGAGTTGGGACCGGAGCGGACAGGAGTATGGGGGTGTTATTACGGCAAATATGCCGTGTTGATCAGCGTGGGGGCAGCATTAGGTGTATGGAGCATTTACACGGCTGCGGGCAGGATCAGTAATGCGTATGACCGGGGCGATTACCGCATCATGCGGGAGCGGATCGGAAAGGCGGTGCGCAGACTGTGTATCGTAGCTTTTCCGACGGCCATTTATCTGGCGGCACTGGCGAGAGCGTTTGCCGAATGTCTGTATAAGGGCGAAAGCGATGCGCTGACCGCATGGGTACAGAAGGGAGCGGTCATTATAATACTGTATGGTTTCTGCTTCCTCTTCGGACAACTTATGTACAGGGTTCATATGATAAGGGAACTGCTCTTTACGGCAGGAATCTCGCTGATAGTTCATGTTCTTACAGCATATATTCTGGTACAAAAGGCGCTGCTTGGTGCAGATGGTATTGTGTATGCGCTGATTTTGTCTTTTGCAGTGTGCGGCGGGCTGAATTTCTTTCTTGTCAGCAGAAATTTGAAATACAGGCAGGAATGGCTGGGAGGAATTGTTTTTCCGGCGGCAGCTGCCGGTGTGTCCGGTGTGGTGGTTGCGCTGCTTAGTAGTTTTTTGCTGGAACCGCTGGGCGGTATGTTGACGCTGTCGATCGGCATAATTGCGGGATTATTTATCTATGTGACGTTTTTGATGATCTTAAGGGTCATAGGGGAAGCGGAGCTGTCCAGAATTCCGCTTGGCTTTTTCTTCATCATGCTGGGCAGGAATCTCGGCATTCTTTGATCTAACAAAATAATAAAATACTGCATAAAATTTGTGAAATGACTGATACTGATTACAGGAAATCCGGTAAGAAAGGCAATTAGAAGGATGAAATTTATAAGACGTATCAGTCTTTTTCTTATGTTATCGGGAATTATGCTCGGGGCAGGAGGCTATGTCGCGCTTAAGGCGGAGCACTTCTTCTATCCAAACCGATATCAGATGAGGGAGAGCAGTGAACAGACCAGACAGAAAATGCCGGAAATCGGCGATGTACAGGAGCAGATCATAGAGACGGCGGTGGCGGAGGTTCCCGTGGTAACGGCGGACACGACATATTTGATCGAGGAAGTGGATCTGATGAGTGGCACGGTGAATGAAAAAGAAGAGAATGTGCCGGTCAAATATATCGGGCTGGACCGGGAGGGGCTTCTTCAGGAACTGGAATCTTACGACCGTAATCCGCCGCTGACGGAATTAGAGCAGGGGTTTGAGACGATTGAGCTGACTGCCTTTTCCAAGGACAGGGTGGTGATCTGTAAATATTATAAACAGGAAGAGAATAAAGGTTATTATCTTATGGTGGCTGATCATTTTATTGTCGTTTATCAGGAGGACAAGCAGACACTCTATATGAATACGGATATTCTGCTTGCCGGTCTCGATGACGGGCTGCAGGCGGAGATTATGCGGGGAAAGTATATTGAGACGGAGGAAGAACTTTATAATTTCCTTGAATCTTATTCCAGTTGAGGGTATCATATTAACGTAAAAAGTACTTCTAAAGCCTGCATCATAGGGTGTCTTGCTAAGAAATACTGAGCTTTTTTGTGCTGATACGAAGAGCGGCATGGAGGTTATTATGAATAGAAAAATTGCTGTGGTCGGCGGCGGCGCGGCGGGGATGACGGCTGCCATCCATGCCGCGCGGGCAGGCGCGCAGGTGACTCTATATGAGAGAAATGACAGGGTCGGCAGGAAACTTTTATCAACGGGAAACGGCAAGTGTAACTTTTCCAATGAAGAGATGAGCCCGGAATGTTACTATGGCAGCGGTGTATCGCTTGTCGGGGATCTGTACGAGACGGTCGGTGTGACGCAGACGAAAGAGTTCTTCTCCGGACTGGGCATGCGGATTAAGAACCGGAATGGTTATCTGTATCCTGCCAGCGAACAGGCCTCAACCGTGCAGGATGTTCTACGATTCGAGCTGGAACGGCAAAAGGTGTGTGTACATACAAATCAGCGGGTGGCCGACCTGATCAGGCGGACAGACGGGCTGACCGTGATGACGAAGGATGGACGGAAAGAACGTTACGATGCGGTAATACTTGCCTGTGGCGGCAGCGCAGCTCCGGGAACAGGATCGGACGGCGCAGGGGCCGCGATGGCACGAAAACTGGGACATCACATTGTTCCTCTTGTTCCGGCACTTGTGGCGCTGCATTGTCAGGAAGATTTCTATAAACAGGTGGCGGGAGTGCGCTGTGAGGCAGGACTGACGTTACGGATAGACGATAAGACCGTGCGGACGCAGCGCGGTGAACTGCAATGGACGAATTACGGTATTTCCGGCATTCCAGTATTTCAACTGAGCAGAGAGGCAGCATATGCACTGCAGGAACGCAGACGGGTTACGATTGAGATCGATCTGATGCCGGATGGTCCCATGACCATGGATGTGGGAGATGATAACACTACGGCGAACGGAAGATATGAGAGAGACGGCGGTTTCTGGGAAGACAGATGGGGCAGACAGAGTATGCAGACGATGGAACGGTTTGTGACCGGATTGGTCAATAAGAAAATCGGACTTCTTCTTCTGAAACTGGCAGGAATCAGGGAGACGGATCGGGCGGCGGATGTGCCTACGGCAGCTCGGGTGAAACTGGCCGGTCTTTTCCGGTCATTCTCTGTTGTGGTCAAGGGAACGAACTCTTTTGAGCAGGCGCAGGTATGTGCCGGAGGCGTGGACTGCAGGGAGGTGACCCGAACACTGGAGTCAAAGATCGTTCCGCATCTTTTCTTTGCGGGAGAGATACTGGATATCGATGGTATATGCGGTGGCTATAATTTGCAGTGGGCGTGGAGCAGCGGTATCGTGGCAGGAAGAGCAGCAGCGCATGCGCTGTAGAAAGGTACGGATATTGAAATGAAAGTAGTATTGAAGAATCTGACAAAAAAGTTTCCGAGCAGGGACAGGAAGAGCCATACGGATGTAATAGCGGTCAACGATTTCAACTTTGAGATTCCGGACGGCAAACTGATTGGGCTGCTGGGACCTTCCGGATGCGGTAAGAGCACAGCGCTTAATCTGATCAGCGGATTGTTGAAGCCCACGGAAGGAAGAATCTTTTTCGGAGATGAGGATGTCACGGATCTGCCGCCGGAGAATCGGGGAATCGGTCTGGTATTTCAGAATTATGCCCTTTATCCGCATCTGAACGTAAAGCAGAATATCCTTTTCCCGCTTCAAAATCTTAAGGGCAAGGACAAGCTCTCTAAGTCTGAGATGCTTGAAAAGGTAACAGAGGCGGCGAAGTTAGTTCAGATTGATGATTTGATGGAGCGTAAGCCGAGAGAACTTTCGGGAGGACAGCAGCAGCGGGTGGCGATTGCCCGTGCGCTTGTGAAAAGACCGAAAGTGCTTTTGCTGGATGAACCGCTTTCCAATCTCGATGCACGTCTGCGAATCCAGACCAGGGAAGAGATCAGAAGAATTCAGCAGGAGACAGGCATCACCACCATCTTCGTGACACACGATCAGGAAGAAGCGATGAGTATCTCCGACAGAATCGTTGTGATGAAGGAAGGAGAGATCCAGCAGATCGGCGAACCTCAGGAGGTCTATGACAGTCCGGCGAATCTTTTTGTTGCCAGGTTCCTCGGAACGCCGCCGATCAATGTTTTTGAAGGACAGGTACAGGGCGGCACACTCATCATTGGGGAGGATACCGTTATGCATATCGGGGGTGTTGCGGACAGACAGGTCTATGTGGGGATCAGGCCCGAAGGCTTCGTGCTGAAGGAAGACGGGGGGTTTCGCTGCCGATTAGACAGAGTGGAAGTGATGGGAAGGGATATCAGTGTAGTATGCACGAACACGGCCTCCGTAAATCCTACGGTTCGTGCGATCTTAAGTACGGATCATAAGATCAGTCTGAATGCGGGGCGGAAAGAAGAAGGAACCTTCGTAAGCTTTTCCCTCATATCCCGCAAAGTGTTTTTGTTTGATAAGGAGACGCAGAAGAGAATCTGTTTCGGGGAGAAAAGTTTATGAAGCGTGACAAAATAAGCAACAGTAATTTAAAAGGATGGCTCTATCTTTTGCCGGCGGTTCTCTTTCTTGGAGTTTTCATGGTGTACCCGCTAGTCGATGTGCTGGTCTATTCTTTTGAAGAGGGATATAATTCGGCATCTCAGACCTATTTTGGTATCGGTTCTTATAATTATGCATATGTTCTGCGGGACCCTTATTTCTTACAGGCGTTGAAGAACACTTTCCTGTTAGTGATAATTACCGTACCGCTCTCCACATGGATCGCGCTGATTATTTCCCTTGGGTTAAATTCCGTAAAGCCCTTTCGCGACTTGTTTCAGACCATATATTTTCTGCCCTATGTGACCAATACGCTGGCAGTCGGCATGGTGTTTATGATTCTGTTCAAGAAGACTGCTTATTCCGACGGATTGATCAATCTGTTGATCAGGTGCTTCGGCGGAGAGGGTGTAGATTTTATAGACGGACCTTATTGGGCGAAGATGTTTGTCTTATGTATTTATACGATCTGGGTTGTCATGCCCTTTAAGATTCTGATTCTGACCAGTGCGCTGGCAGCGGTGGATCAGCAGTATTATAATGCGGCGAAGGTAGATGGCACATCGAAGTTCAGGACTTTCGCAAGAATCACTCTGCCGATGATATCGCCTATGATATTTTATCTGATTATAACGGGATTTATCGGGGCATTTAAAGCGTACAGCGATGTGGTGGCTCTGTTCGGCACGAATCTGAATGCGGCGGGGATGAATACCATTGTTGGCTATGTCTATGATATGCTCTACGGGGACAGCGGCGGGTATCCCTCCTATGCATCGGCAGCGGCAATCCTGCTGTTCGCCATTGTATTTACGATCACCTGCATCAATCTGCTGATTAGTAAAAGAAAAGTGCATTATTAAAAATATAGAAATGGACTGTTCTAAGAGGTTATTATTATGGTAGAAAAGGTAATTGATCAGAAGAATATGACTGCTTATCAAAAAATAGAAAAGACTGCCCGCAGGCGTAAAAAAACTGCGGCGGTCATCACCTATATTCTGTTATCGGTGTGGGCTGTTATCGTGTTATTTCCGTTTTACTGGATGGCTTTGACTTCTGTCAAGAGTTACAGTGCGTATAATGCTGAATATATTCCAAGATTCTTCACGTTGTCTCCGACCATGCAGAATTATGTGGAAGCATTTACCGCAGTGCCGCTCGGACGTTATCTGTTAAATACGTTGATCTTTACGCTGGTGACAACGTTTATTATGCTGGTGGTGATTACATTGGCGGCATTTGCATTTGCAAGGCTGGAATTTCGGGGGAAGAATGTCATGTTCGTTATTTTCCTCTCCATGATGATGATTCCGAACGAACTGGCAGTTATTACGAACTTTATGACGGTCACGAATCTTGATATGCGCAATTCCTTCGCCGGATTGATTCTGCCGTCAGTGATGTCGGTTTTTTATGTTTATCTGCTCAAGGAGAATTTTGAACAGATACCGGACAGTCTGTATTATGCCGCGAAGGTGGACGGCACCTCCGACTTAAGGTATCTGCTTAGGGTGATGATACCGATCTCCAAGCCGACGCTTGTGACGATTACGATCCTGAAAGTGATCGAATGCTGGAATTCTTATGTGTGGCCGCGGCTGATCACGGATGATCCGGATTATTTTCTTGTATCTAACGGAATTCAGGAGATTCGCGAAAACGGTTTCGGACGTGAGAATATTCCGGCGATGATGGCGGCGGTAGTAGTGATTTCGGTACCTCTGATCCTGTTGTTTCTCGTGTTCCATAAGAAAATCATGGAGGGCGTTTCCAGAGGAGGCACGAAGGGATGAGGAAAAATATTTTCAACAGAATATTATGTTCGGCTATATTATGCGGATGCATATTCATGCTGTCGGGCTGTCATGGCAGGGAAGGACTTTCCGCCTTCGAGATGCCGGAGCAGTTTGATGATACAAGAGAATATGAGATCACGTTTTGGGCAAAGAATGACACCAATAAAACACAGACGGCGATCTATGAGAGAGCGATCGATGAGTTTGAGACGCTGTATCCGAATATTACCGTGAATCTGCGTCTCTATACGGATTATGGTAAGATCTATAACGATGTGATTACGAATATTGCCACAGACACCACGCCTAACGTATGTATTACTTATCCGGATCATATTGCCACATATCTGACGGGAACGAATCTGGTAGTTCCGCTGGAGGAGCTGTATACGGATGGAGCATATGGACTTGGCGGGAGTGAAGTGAAATTTGATTCCCCTAAAGTGTCGGAGATCATTCCGAAGTTTTTGGAAGAATGTTCTATTGACGGGCACTGCTATGCTCTTCCGTACATGCGTTCTACGGAAGCCTGTTACGTGAACAAGACTTATGTGGAGACCTTAGGGTATACTTTGCCGGATGTTCTTACATGGGACTTTATATGGGAGGTTTCCGAGGCTGCGATGGAGCAGGATGCGGACGGCACGTTTCTGGTCAACGGGCAGAAGGTGTTGATTCCTTTTATCTACAAATCTACAGATAATATGATGATTCAGATGTTGAGGCAAAAAGGTGCTGGATATTCTGATGAGAGTGGTAATATACTGCTTTTTAACGATACTACATCAGAGCTTCTGGCAACCGTTGCAGAACACGGTGACAGCGGGGCATTTTCTACTTTTAAGATTTCAAGTTATCCGGCGAATTTCCTGAATGCCGGGCAGTGTATCTTCGCTATAGATTCCACGGCGGGCGCCACATGGATGGGAACGGATGCACCGTTATGTGACATCAGTGAAGATAAGATCGTTGAATTTGAGACTGCGGTCATGATGATTCCGCAGTTTGATGTGGGAAATCCAAGCATGATATCTCAGGGGCCGTCAGTCTGTGTTTTCAATAAAGAAGATCCGCAGGAGGTTATGGCATCGTGGCTGTTTACACAATATCTGCTGACAAATGAGGTACAGATCGCTTATGCAGAGACGGAAGGGTATGTGCCTGTGACGACAAAGGCACAGGAGTCCGCCGAATATAAAGAGTATCTGTCTGAAATCGGTACAGATGCCGTCTCGCATTATGAGGTTAAGATCAAGGCGGCAGAGTTGTTGCTTGATAACGTGGAGCATACTTTCGTTACGCCTGTGTTCGTGGGTTCTGCATCTCTTCGCGATGCCGCCGGACAGCTTGTGGAGAATACCGTGAAATCCGTCAGAAGAGGGCAGGTGATCGATGAGGAATATATTGCCGGACTGTACAGTGATACAACGTCTCTGTACCGGCTGGATCAGATCGGGATACAGAATAGCCGATTGGCTTCCGGGGAGAAGGAGCTGGGAGCGCTTCCTAAGGCATCCGTGATACTGTTAACGGCACTGGCTGTTGTCTGGGGTGGCATGATCGTATATGTAATCCGACAATTTGCTATTGATTTCCTGTGAATTTCATGTATACTTAGTTTGTGCATAGATCGGCAGTATTTCGGTCAACAAACTTGCAGGTAAAGAGAAAGGCATGGTACAAAAATGAAAAAATTTATAACATTACTTTTGGCTTCGGCACTTGTGTTAACTTGTGCAGGATGTGGTTCTAAGGGCGGAGATACAACGTCCGAGAGCGGTGCAGCGGATGTAAAATCTGAGGGTGTCATGACATATGATGAATATGTGGCAGCCCCATTAGATTCGGAAGTTGTGATTGAAACATATGTGCAGGACAAGCAGTCATGGTGGGACAATAAGGCTACCCTGTATACGCAGGATAAGGATGGCGCTTATTTTGTATACAATATTACTTGTTCGGAAGAAGACTATAATAAGCTGACAACGGGAACGAAGATTAAAGTAACCGGATATAAAGCGGAATGGTCGGGAGAAGTAGAGATTGCAGAAGGCGCTACTTTTGAGATTGAAGACGGAAATTATGTAGCGGCCGCAGAGAATGTCACATCACTGCTTAATTCCGATGATTTAATCAAGCACCAGAATAAGTTTGTATCCTTTAAAGGAATGACCGTGGAGGCTGCCGGTCAGGATGATGACGGAAACGATGTTGCTTTTCTGTACAACTGGGATGGTTCCGGACAGGACGGAGATGACTTGTATTTCAATGTATCTCTCGATGGCAATACTTATACCTTTACGGTAGAGTCTTATCTGCGTGACAAGACGACGGATGTGTATGCTGCTGTGAAAGGTTTAAATATCGGTGATAAAATTGATATGGAAGGCTTCCTGTATTGGTATGAGGGCGTAAATCCCCATATTACTTCCGTGACGGCGGCGAAGTAATTAGTGATGATGCTTGACACAGGTTATTACGCTGTGTAGTATGTGTGGAGTGAAGAATAACAAATATCATAATTAACAATATAATACACCCTGAATGTCGGTGACGGTACATCTTAATATATGCTGTATCAAAGCGATGTTCAGGGTGTTCTGTATATAGGTGAAAAATCCGTCAGGATGTCGGTTGGCGCAGAGGACAATCTGACATGCTGATCTTGTCATTCAGGATGTTTAAACCGCAATCATCTAAATAATCCTGCAAGATCGGAAGGGACTGTGAGGAGGTGGGACCGATGATGATCTCACCTACCAGATCTGACAGATGCAGATTTAATTTGCCGCACATACGGTTTAAGTCCAGCGGATAATATTTTTTGATTCTGCCCCGTGCCACATGATATTTCGGTTCTACGGCAAAATCGTTGGAGATGAACGGTGAGACCACTAACCGGAATTCCCGTTCGTTTGCGAAAGAAGGGTGCTTGAAGGCGGCTGATTCCACCCAGGCATCGTTCATCAGATCTCGTAATCGGGGCAGATTATCCGACAACTGTTCCGGATTCTTAAATAGCCGGTAAAATTCGCCCACGAGATGATGCTCCCGCATGTCGGACTGATAATATACTTCCTGAAGGGAGACGACACCGCCGACCATCTTCTTCATAAGCGCTTCATGGAAGGCAATGCATACGCCCTGACCAAGATGTCCGTAGCGCTCCCACTGGGCGGCATCATCGCGGTATCTTGAGAAACATGCTGCATAGGCAGAATAATGAAATTCTTCTTCCATTTCCCTGACAAAAAAATTCTGCGCTTCACGGAGTCTGTCGTGATCTCCGTCTGCACGTAACTTTTCGATGACGGCTTTGCAGATTCCGTTCATGAAAAGTGTCATCTCGGAAGCGTCGTTCATATTTAAGATATTGTTAAGTCTCAGCTCTCCGCAGCGGATGATTCCGTCGAATGCGGTAAAGTCTGTGTAGTGATAGAGCATAGGCGACCTCCGTAAATGTTTGTACTGATGTGATTTTAGTATACCACAAATCAGAGATAAAAGTCATTTTGTTAATTGGGGCATCGAATAGTTTCATTGGTATTGGTTCATGTTTTTTTATAAAAATGCGTGAGGTGGATGACAGGATTAAAATATGTTACGTTATACCATGGCAGTTTGATTACGACAGAATCATGGAAGGAGACAAATATTATGCAATCAACTGAAGAATACATGCAGAATTTAAAACAATGGCTTCGTGATACGGCAGATTTCCCGCTGGAAGAAATGTCTGACTTCTTTGCGAAGCGGCTGCATGATTATGAAGAACATATGTCAATTTGGGAGAAGTCTTATCAGATATTTGCCGAAATCTTACCTTCGGAATGTCAGAAAATTTTAGATTTAGGATGTGGAACCGGATTAGAATTGGACAAGATATGGCAAAGGAATCCCAACATTGAGGTNACAGGCGTAGATTTGTGTGCAAATATGCTGGATAAACTACATGAAAAACATTATGACAAACCTCTTACCACAGTATGTCAGGATTATTTCCAATATGATTTTGGNTATGGTAAATGGGATGCTGTAATTTCCTTTGAAAGCCTGCANCATTTCCTGCCGGANCGNAAAAAGGAATTGTACCGGAAGATTTGCAGCAGTCTGAAAGAAAACGGCGTATTTATATTGGGAGACTANATTGCNTGTTGTAACGAAGAAGAGGAACTGTTGCGCAGTATTTATCTGGAAAAGAGAAAACAGTCAGAAGTATCGGATAATTGCTATGTGCATTTTGATATTCCTCTGACCTTGGAGCATGAAAAAGAAGTATTGCAAAGCGCAGGATTTGTAATTGAAGAAGTTATGGAAAGCNNTGATGAACCAACAATTTTTATAGCCAGAAAAGGTGANTGNTGCACCACATATACTTTTATGCCAGATGAACTTTGAAGAAATACGGAAACGTTATGGCGTGNAAAATATGAATTTATTAAGGAGCGTAGGAGATGGAGAACAAAATCGTTATAGCAGAAACAGANAGGTTGNTTTTAAGAAGATANAANNAAGAGGATTTGCAGGATTTATTTGAATATTTATCTGATAANGANGTTGTGGAATATGAACCGTATAAACCTCTNACGCTCAATGAAACAAANGANAATCTTGAATGGCGTATCGGGACAGAGGAAATGATTGCTGTTGAATTNAAAAATTCCCNNAAAATGATTGGTAATGTATANATGGGAAAACGTGAATTTGAAGCGCTGGAAATNGGTTATGTATTCAATCGGAATNATTGGGGCAATGGNTATGCTGTTGAAAGCTGTAAAGCGTTAATTCAACAAGCATTTTCAAATGGTATACATAGAATATATGCAGAATGTGACCCACGCAATAAGAGTTCNTGGAAATTACTTGAAGCATTAGGNTTTCAGCGNGANGCNNATTTAAGAAAAAATGTATATTTCTGGAAAGATGAAAANGNAAAANCGATTTGGAANGATACATATATTTATGCTAAATTGAATGATGACGAATNAATATATTCCGGTTTGGTGCATTGGGAGCACTTTTCCGAAAAAGAAGAATATTTAAATGAAATGTTTTCTTTGCCTACCATAGAGTTTTCNATTNGAAATTGGAACTTTACTTACAACACAGAGTGAAGTATGATGNTAGAGATAGTGAGCGCTGGTAAAAGAGGTACGTTTGCCTGTTCGGCGGCAATNNTATNGTAAATTATGATATGGGATATATAATACGGAAAAGGTTTAAATNCAATGATTCGGGTAAATCAGATCAAGCTTCCTTTGTCGCACAGTCGGGAGGATATTCTGTATAAAACTGCAAAAATACTGCGNGTAGCACCTGAAAAGATTCTTTCNTGGCAGATNGTGAAGAAATCCATCGATGCNAGAAAGAANNCGGAGATTATGGTGATTTATTCGGTGGATGTGCGGGTGGAGGCGCAGGATAGGGTGCTTCGGGCNTGCAAGAGTCNGCAGNTNCAGGCNGTGACTGAGAAACCTTATANATTTCCGGCANAGGGAGAGGAAAAANNCAGTTACAGACCGGTCATTGTNGGGACAGGACCGGCNGGANTNTTNTGCGGNTATTTGNTGGCGAAGCACGGTTACAGGCCGCTTATCTTAGAGCGGGGCGGCTGTGTGGAAGAACGGCAGAGGGATGTGGANAAGTTCTGGCAGGAGGGNGTGCTTAACCCNAGNTCCAACGTACAGTTCGGGGAAGGCGGAGCAGGTACTTTTTCGGANGGAAAACTCAATACGCTTGTAAAAGATAAATACGGCAGAAACAGGGAGGTTCTGCGGATTTTTGNGGAAAANGGNGCACCGGAGGAAATTCTGTATGAGGCNAAGCCGCATATNGGTACGGATATTCTGTGTAAGGTTGTNCGNAGTATGCGGGANCAGATTANCGCGTGGGGCGGAGAGATCAGATTCCATGCTCAGGTTACTGAATTGTGNATAGACCGNAANNGTGTAACAGGNGTGATTGTGAACGGAGGAGAAACNATNGCCTGTGAAGCGGTAATCCTTGCCATCGGTCACAGCGCAAGAGACACGTTCGAAATGCTTTATGAGAAGCGAGTCCCCATGGAANCAAAATCCTTTGCGGTCGGGCTTCGCATGGAGCATCCGCGCAGATTAATCAACCGGATGCAGTACGGAGTGGAAGAACATCCGCTGCTTCCGGCGGCAAGTTATAAAGTGACGGCGCAGACTTCCTCCGGCAGAGGAGTCTATTCTTTCTGCATGTGCCCCGGCGGATATGTGGTCAACGCTTCTTCGGAATCAGGAAAGCTTGCGGTAAACGGGATGAGTTACAGCGGTCGGGACGGAGATAACAGCAACAGCGCCATGATCGTCACGGTAACACCGCAGGATTATAAAGATGATTCTCCGCTTGCGGGGATTGCATTTCAGCGAGAGCTGGAAGAAAAGGCTTACCGAATCGGCGGTGGTGCTGTTCCGGTGGAGCGCTACGGAAACTATCGATGTGCCGTGACGGGACAGCCCTCGGACGCATCGGTTATCATGCAGGAATATCCTGATTTTGCTCCCGCGGTCAAAGGCGGTTGTCATATGGCGCCGGTACATGATATTTTACCGAAGGAGCTGAATGAGGCGCTTGTAGAGGGGATTGACTTAATTGGTCAGAAGATACCTGGGTTTGCTGACAGCGGTGCATTTCTGTCGGGTATCGAGAGCAGAACGTCATCGCCTGTCAGGATTACGCGGGATGAGACGGGACAATCCGTGATACAGGGACTCTATCCTTGTGGGGAGGGCGCAGGCTATGCGGGCGGAATCACATCGGCGGCGATGGACGGCATGCTGATCGCGGAGAAGATCGGAGCGAAGTATAAACGGATGATTATGTAAAAACGTCGTGTATATTATGGAACACGGGAGGTAGAAGCATGACGGACTGGAGCGGGGTCAGAACATGGGAAATGTTGTTAAAGAAGATTATCTGGACGCAGTTAGGTGACATAGAGGGTAAAAAAATTCTGGATTTCGGGAGCGGTCTTGGAATTACGGCGAATTATTACGCGCAGAAAAATGATGTGACGGCAGTGGAAATTTCCGCTCAAAGAGTCGAGGATCGCAGACAGGAATATCAGTATAAGCAATTCTGCGGCAGTACGGAGGTGCTTAAAACACTGCCGTCCGAAGTATTTGATGTGATTCTCTGTCACAATGTGCTGGAGTATGCGGCGGACCGGGACGAGATTATGCGTCAGTTTGCGCGAGTGTTGAAGCCTGACGGTTATCTGTCGCTTGTAAAACACAATCGGGCAGGGCGTGTCATGCAGATGGTGGTGCTGCTTAATGATTTCGATCATGCGAACAGCCTGTTAGACGGCAATGACGGTATGACTTCCGAATTCGGAGAGATTCATTATTATAACGACAGCGATATTTCCGACTGGTGCGCGGACTTTGAGATTACAAAGACAATGGGGATCAGAACTTTTTGGGATCTACAGCAGAATCAGGAGATACAGGAAGACCAACAGTGGCAGCGAAAGATGATGGATGTGGAACTGCGGGTATCTGACATGAAAGAATATCAGGACATTGCTTTTTTCCACCATCTGATTATCCGGAAGTGCAGATGAGGGGATAAGTATTAAAATATGCAGGATTTTCTCTGCAAATTCGGAATACGCTAAAGAACTTTCTATAATATAAAGATAAGACATGGAGAAGAACAATGGCAGATATCAGAGAAATGATGAAAGCTAAACAGAGGATCGTAATCAAGATCGGTTCCTCATCTTTGCAGCATAAGGAGACAGGGGATTTGGATTATACCAAGCTGGATGTACTGGTCAGAGAACTGTGTGACTTAAGAAACCGCGGTAAGGATGTAGTGTTGGTGACATCCGGCGCTGTGGCAGTGGGTAAGAAAGCGGTCATGATGCAGAATATCGGAGAGGATAATCCCACGACCGTCAAACAGGCGTGCGCGGCTATCGGACAGGCAAGGCTGATGATGACTTATCAGAAGATTTTTGCAGAGTATAACCAAGTGGCGGCGCAGATTCTGATGACTAAGAATACAATTATAGATAATTTGAACCGGTTTAATGCGCGCAATACCTTTGCAGAGCTTTTTAAGCTGGGAGTAGTACCTATCGTCAACGAGAACGACACGATCGCGACTTACGAGCTGGGAATCGGTGATAACGACACGCTGTCGGCGATTGTGGCATCCCTAATCGATGCGGATATGCTGTTGCTTTTGTCGGATATAGACGGACTCTATACGGATGATCCGAGAACGAATCCGGACGCGAAGTATATAGAAGTGGTGGAGAGGCTGACCGATGAACTGATGGAGATGGGAAAGAGCTCCACAGGAAGCAGCGCCGGCACAGGTGGAATGAATACGAAGCTGCAGGCGGCGAAGATCGCCAACAACATGGGTGTGGATATGGTAATCGCTAACAGTGCGGACATTAAGGTAATTCATCGGATTCTGGCAGGACAGAATATCGGGACACTGTTTCTGGCACATAAGGATGATGGGTTTGATCTGCCGCTGTATGTTCAGCAGATGCATGACTAAAAATTTCTTGGGAGTGCACAGGGATTGGTATAAAAATGAGAAGCCCGAGAGATTGGTGTTGGATTTTATTTGCCAATCGGGATATACTATGTATATACTAACTTGGCTTGATGGAGGTTTTACTATGCAGACACAGGTAAGAGAATGGGGTAACAGTCAAGGAATCAGACTCTCAAAAGAAATTTTAAAAACTGCCGGAATTGAATTGAATGAGGTACTGGATGTAACAGTATCTAACGGGGTGATTACGCTGGTAAAAGCATTTCGCCATAGGACTCTGGAAGAAAGAGCAGCAGAATTTGGTGGGAAACTTGATCTTGATGGTGAATATGATTGGGGAGAGTCTGTTGGAAGAGAGGCATGGTAATGGCAGAACAGTTACATCAGGGAGATATCATTAAATTAGAAAAAATTAAGCATCCGGTGTTGGTTGTCAGCAAAGATTTTTTTAATGCAACGGGAGAAATTATCGGATGTCCGATTTTTGATAATTCGATCGAAGGACCACTTCATATTTTGATTTCCACAGATGAAACGACGGGATGTGTTCAATGTGAAAAACTTGCACTGCTTGATCTGAAAGTACGTGGATATAAGAAAATAGATACACTTTCCAATGCTGCAATGATAAATATTATAGATGCTATCCAGGGGATTTTTGAATATATATAACCAGATACCTATATTTTTCTACATTTAGGATATGGGAATAAAGAAGTATGTTAGAAAATTTGGAGAGAATAATATATGAACGTAGAGCAGATGACAAAGAGAATCAACGAATTATACCACAAATCTCAGACAGAAGGGCTGACAGAGCAGGAAAAAGAGGAACAGAAGCAATTACGGCAGGCATATGTCGCTAACGTGCGGGCGAATCTGAGAGGACAGCTTAATAATATTTCTATCGTGGAAAAGGACGGTTCTGTTACTGATCTTGGGGAGAAATTCGGTGATAAGAAAAGTGAAGAATGAGAAATATGAAAAAAAAGAGATCCGCAAGAAGATTTTGAAAATCCGGGATGAAATTTCTGACGAAGAGAGAGCAAAATGTAATTCCAAAATCGAAAAATGTATATTGACTCATTCAGTCTATGAAGAAGCACAGGTTATTCTGACATACGCAAGTTACCGAAGCGAAGTCGATACGGCAACATTAATCGAACAGGCACTGGCGGATGGGAAGTATGTGTTTGCGCCGAAAGTTTCTGGTGATGAGATGGAATTTTGGCAGATTACAGCTACGGAAGATTTGAGAGAAGGATATCGGGGGATACCGGAGCCTGTAGAGCGAGTCTCTTTTCCCGAATGGCTAGCGGAGCAGAGTAATACCGGAGAGATACATGTAATGATGTGGATGCCGGGTGCTGTCTTTGATAAAGAAAGGCATCGAATCGGTTACGGCAAAGGATTTTATGACAGATATTTGGACAGATTAACAGGTCTGGAGAAAGAAAATTGTTGCAAATGGAGTGTAGAATTACATTTGACCACGGCAGCACTTGCTTATAGTTGTCAGGTACTTACACTGATTCCATACGAAAAACATGATATAAGACCAGATATGTTAATTACAGAAGATGGAGTGTTGCAGTAAGTCAATATATTAGGAATGATTTCCGAACATGATTTCCTGATGTGGGAGGAGATATGATTGGTATGATAAATTTAATTAAGAGCAGAACGAGTTACAGAGGAAAATATAAGAGTATTCCGGTTCCAAGAGAAGATTTAATTACTATTATGGAGACTGGGCTTGCGGCACCTTCCGGTTGCAATAAGCAGACAACATCATTAATTGCGGTTGATGATGAGAATTTGCTAAAAGATTTAAAAGAATTGATTAATCCGCCCATTTGTCAGACTGCGCCGGCATTTATTTTAGTTTTAACACAAAAAATTTATGCATATAGGGATAGATGTTATCAGGTTCAGGATTATAGCGCTTGTATAGAAAATATGTTGCTTGCGATAAAAGCATTGGGATATGAAAGTTGCTGGTATGAGGGGCACATTACCGATGATGACGATATCGCAGGTAAACTTGCAGAAAGATTAAGTGTTCCAAAGGATTACAAAATTGTTTGTCTATTACCGGTAGGCGTTGCAGAGGATGAAATAAAATATGCAATAAAGAAAGATTTCTCAGAACGGGCATGGTTTAACGGATTTGGTAAGAAAGTTTAAGATTGAGAAAATCTGAAAAAGGAAAGAATGGAGAGGATTCACATGGAATATTTAGAGACACTAGGGCAAAAAGCCGTAGCGGCAAAATATGAATTGCAGAAATTATCCACAGAAACAAAAAATAGTGCATTACAGGCGGTCGCCGCCGCATTAGTCAAGGAAACAGACCGAATTCTTGCGGCTAATCAAAAAGATTATGAGATCGCAAAACAGGGCGGCATGGCGGAAGGGCTGTTAGATCGTCTGAAACTAACCGATGCACGTATTGAAGGCATGGCGGAAGGATTGCGGCAAATCGTGGAACTGCATGACCCTGTGGGTGAGGTCATGGAGACATTTGACAGACCGAACGGGCTTCATATCAGTAAAGTCAGAGTTCCCATGGGCGTGATCGGCATCATCTATGAGGCAAGGCCTAATGTGACGGCAGACGCTTTCGGCTTATGTTTTAAGACCGGCAATGCCGTGATCTTAAAAGGCGGTAAAGATGCTTTCTATTCCAATGAAGCGATTACGGAAATCATCAGGGAGACTCTGGGTAACAGGCAGATTCCGGCAGATGCGATACAGTTGATCACCGATAATGACAGGGCGGTGACTACTGCTTTTATGCAGTTAAAACAGTATGTGGATGTGCTGATTCCAAGAGGCGGCGCGGGACTGATCTGTGCGGTGGTGGAGAACAGCACCATACCCGTGATCGAGACAGGAACAGGAAACTGCCATATCTATGTGGATGAAGAAGCAGATTTGGAACAGGCGATTCCCATTATCGTTAATGCCAAGACACAGCGGATCGGTGTGTGCAACGCCTGTGAATCCCTGCTGGTGCATGAGAAGATTGCCGACCGTTTTCTGCCCGCGCTGGGAGAAGCGCTGAAGGCAAAAAATGTAGAGATGCGCGGAGACCAAAAAGTTATGACACTGATTCCCGATGCATTGGAGGCAACTGAGGAAGATTACGGCACGGAATATTTGGATTATATTATTTCCATGAAAACAGTTGCATCCGTGGATGAAGCCGTGGCGCATATTAATAAGTATAATACGAGACACTCCGATGCGATCCTGACGGAAAATACGGCACATGCCGAAACGTTTCTGCAGGGTGTGGACTCCGCATGTGTCTATGTCAATGCATCCACCCGATTTACGGACGGATTCGAGTTCGGCTTCGGGGCGGAGATCGGAATCAGCACACAGAAACTTCATGCCAGGGGCCCTATGGGGTTGAAGGAACTGACTACATATAAGTATCTGATACGAGGAGACGGTCAGATCCGGAAATAGTTCTTTATGTTTATTCCGGATAATTTAGGTTATTCTATAAATTTGTTGACAAGTAGAACATATTATATTATTATACATATGAACAGATAAACATATGTAAATTCATAAGCCGTATGGAGGAAATGACATTGGCGGAAGAAAACAAAAGCAAGTTACAGACGGCGGACAATGATTCACAGACAGAACGGGAAGAAATCATAAACAGAGTGCTGGAACAGCAGCCTGATGATGAGATTCTGTATGATCTGGCGGAGCTTTTTAAAGTGTTCGGTGATTCTACGAGGATCAAGATCCTGTATTCCATGTTTGAACATGAACTTTGCGTGAATGATATTGCCGGATTGTTGAATTTGAGCCAGTCTTCCGTGAGTCATCAGCTGCGAATCCTTAAGACATCCAAACTGGTGAAGTTCAGAAGAGAGGGCAAGTCGATCTACTATTCGCTGGACGATGAGCATGTACGGGCAATCATCAGCATGGGAATGGAGCATGTGGAAGAATAGGACGAAAAGAAACTCTAAGTAAGCAAAAAACGCTTACTAAGAGTTTCTAAGTTTCGTCCGGAAGAATGTTGCTGGCGCATACATTCTTCCAAAAATAATCGTAAAATAATGAGACGGAGGAAAGAGATATGAGCAAAACTTATAAGATCGAAGTGGATTGTGCTAACTGTGCGGAGAAAATGCAGGAGGCGGCGAATAAGACAGAAGGTGTCGCAGAGGCTGTAGTAAGTTTTATGACACAGAAAATGAAAGTAGAGTTTGTAGAAGGCGCAGATGAGAAAGCGGTTATGAAGCAGGTGTTGAAGGCTTGCAAGAAAGTGGAGCCGGACTGTGAGATCGCAATTTAATCCACGCTTACTACCGTGAAATCAGAATATTATAAGATTAAAATACAGATAAACGCCACTGATTCATCGGTGGCGTTTACTGCATTATGAGGACATTTTTTGAGTTTGGAAAGCAAATCTCGCAAATGAACTTATTTGTTTTTCTATGCTTCCTTCTTAGGCTGCGGATTAAAGCTGACACCACGATTGATGTCACCGCTTGGATTAGAGCCGAAGGTGTAGTCGTTGCCGGGCAGGATGGCATTCAGAATAATGCCTGCCAGCGCTGCGATGGCAAGGGAAGTCAATGTGATGGACGTACCGGCAACGGTGAAGGTAAGGCCGTTGGAGAATCCGAGTCCGCATACCAGAATAACGGCAGCGATGATCAGATTTCTTGATTTAGTAAAATCCACCTTGTTTTCTACTACGTTTCGGACACCGATTGCAGAGATCATACCATATAGAATGAAGCTGACTCCGCCGATGATAGCTGAAGGAAGCGAACCGATGATGGCAGACATTTTCGGAATGAAGCTTAATATGATCGCATAGACGGCGGCCAGACGGATGACTTTCGGGTCATATACATGGCTCAGCTCCAGAACGCCGGTGTTTTCTCCGTAAGTCGTGTTAGCGGGACCGCCGAACAGTGCGGAGAGAGAAGTAGCCAGACCGTCGCCGATCAGTGTGCGATGCAGACCCGGATCTTCCAGATAATTCTCGCCTACTGTGGCGGATATGGCGGAGATATCACCGATATGTTCCATCATGGTTGCCAGTGCGATGGGCGCCATGACGAGGATTGCCGTAAGATCAAATTTACAAAGCAGGAAGGGCGGAAGTCCTACAAAGGAGGAGGCGGATACACCGGAAAAGTCCAGGATAGCGCTGCCATCTGCATTGGTAAGGCCGATCGCGTTCATGATCAACGCTACTGCGTAAGAGATCACAACGCCGAGTAAGATTGGAATAATTTTCCACATTCCTTTGCCCCATATGTTAAAGATAATGATTACCGCCAGCGCAATAATCGCAAGGAACCAGTTGGAGGAGGCGTTGTTTACGGCGGAGGGTGCAAGACTTAAGCCGATACAGATAATAATGGGACCGGTAACTACGGGCGGCAGGAAGCGCATAACCCTTTTTACTCCCACAACTTTGATTACAAACGCCAGAATCAGATACAGCAGGCCGGCAATCACGATACCGCCGCATGCATAGGGCAGCTTCTCGCCGTAAGTCATGTCGGCGAAGATGCCGGTGTTCAGTTCCGCAACTGTGGCGAACCCGCCCAGAAAGGCGAAGGAAGAGCCCAGAAAAGCGGGAACCTTCAATTTAGAACAGACATGGAAAAAGAGGGTACCGATACCGGCAAAGAATAAAGTCACCTGAATCGATAAGCCCTCTCCGTTAAAATAACTGTTGACTAAGATCGGTACTAAGATCGTCGCACCGAACATTGCGAACATGTGCTGCAGACCGAGCAGCAGCATCTTTGGGATGCCCAGCATACGGGCATCGCGAATCGCTTCAAAACTTTTGCTCATAATAAATCTCCTTCCTCATTTGACATTTAGACCTAAAGAGATTATATAGAGTCGGACATTGTTTGGCAAGAGCGTTATGGAAAGAATGCTGAAAAGTTATTGACTAAAACGGCGGAAGTCAGTAGTATTTATAGATAAGGATTATTTTTCTGGGAATCAGAAAAATCGGAAAAGAGGACGAAAGATGGAAAAAATAGAAAAGATGGAAAATGTGTTTGTCATGAATCATCCGCTGATCCAGCACAAGATCTCTCAGATCAGGGATATCAATACGGGCACTAATGAATTTCGGAAATGTATCGAGGAGATTGCCATGCTGATGGGCTATGAGGCGCTCAGCGATCTGCCGCTTGAAAATGTGGAAGTGCAGACGCCGATTGAGACCTGCATGACGCCCAGAATCGCAGGAAAGAAGATGGCAGTCGTGCCGATTCTGCGTGCGGGACTTGGCATGGTGGGCGGAATCCTTGCACTGGTACCCAGCGCCAAAGTGGGACATATCGGTCTTTACAGAGATCCTGAAACTCATGAACCCCATGAGTATTACTGTAAACTGCCGGAACCGATTGACCAGAGGACGATCGTCGTAGTAGATCCCATGCTTGCCACAGGCGGTTCGGGCTCCGAGGCTGTCAGCTTTATCAAACAGCACGGCGGCAAAAATATTAAATTTATGTGCATTATTGCCGCACCGGAAGGGATAGAGCGTCTGCACGGGGATCATCCGGATATTCAGATTTATATCGGTCATATAGACCGCTGTCTGAATGAACATGCTTATATCTGTCCGGGTCTGGGAGATGCGGGAGACAGAATCTTCGGCACGAAATAACTGTTCATAAGCGGACAGGCCATATTTTTGTGAAAAAGTGCTTCTGGGGGAAAAGAAATTTGAAGAATGCAAATAAAATAGCGGTCTTATGCTTTGTACTGTTGTGCGGATTTCTTTTGACAGCATGCGGCAAAGACGAGACGCTGACCGCATATCAGGAAGATATGAATACTTTTTTTGAACATATCGCTTCATACAATGACGGAATGAATGCGATCAATGCTGATGACGCGGATGCGAAGGAACAACTGTTGTCCTATCTGGATCAGCTTCAGGCGGAGATTACCTGGATGGCGGAACTTACCGTTCCGGAGCGGTTTTCGGCGGTAGACAGTCTGGCGGATGAGGCGGATGAAAATATGCAGCAGGCGGTTGCTCTTTATCACCGGGCTTATGAATCGGAGACTTTCGATGAAGGGGTTGCACAGGCCGCCAGAGAATACTACGATCGGGCTAATATCCGTATCCAGTACATTATTATGATTCTGCACGGTGAGATTCCGGAGGGTGAGGGAATTACATACACGGAAGAGAACGGCATTCTGGGCGGCGGTTATCTGAATCGGGATGAGGACGATGAAGAGGCGCAGGAAACGGGTAATTCCGATGCGGATGATTCCGGAGAAGAAGATAACTTTGATACTGATGATACGGTATTCTATGAAGAGCCGGCACAAGATGATACACAGGAGAGCATGGAATAAGATGAATAAACAGGAATTTCGTGCATTTATGAAAGAAAATCCGATTATTCTGGACGGTGCAACCGGATCAAATCTGCAAAAGCAGGGAATGCCTGCCGGTGTGTGTCCGGAAGAATGGATTCTGCAGCACAGGGAGATCATGATCGCGCTCCAGAGAGAGTTTGTCGATGCGGGAAGCAATATCGTCTATGCGCCTACTTTTACAGCAAATCGGATTAAATTAAAAGAGTATGGGCTGGAGTCGCAGGTACGTCAAATGAATCTGGATCTGGTGGCGCTTTCCAAGGAAGCGGTCGGAGACAGAGCATATGTGGCGGGAGACCTGACCATGACCGGGGAACAGCTTGCACCCTTGGGGCGGCTTGACTTCGAGGAATTGATAGATATCTATAAAGAACAGATCAACTGTCTGGTGGAAGCGGGGGCGGATCTCCTTGTCGTAGAGACGATGATGAGCCTTCAGGAGACGAGGGCGGCACTGATTGCAGCGAAGGAAGTCTGCGATCTGCCGGTAATGGCCACCATGACATTTGAATCGGACGGGCGGACGCTGTACGGTACGGATGCGATAACTGCAGCGGTCGTGTTGGAGAGTCTGGGTGCTGACGCGGTAGGCACTAACTGTTCTACCGGTCCTGACAAAATGGCAGATGTTGTCCGCAGTATGGCATTGGTAACAACGATTCCGATCATAGCCAAACCGAATGCCGGACTTCCCTCTCTGGATGAAAAGGGTAATACGGTCTATGATATGGAAGCGGAGGAGTTTGGAATATGTATGAAAGCGCTGGTAGAAGCGGGAGCCGCAATTATAGGCGGATGCTGCGGAACCACGCCGGAACATATCAGGGCGTTGCGGCGTCATGCAGGTGATATGCAGATCGTGCACAGGAAACCGTCGGATATGCGTTTCCTTACCAGTGAGCGGCAGACGGTCTCTTTCGGGCTTTCGGATAACTTTATCATAGTCGGAGAACGGATCAACCCCACGGGCAAGAAGAAGCTGCAGGAACAGCTGCGCGCGGGAAATATGGATATGGTGGTCGATTTCGCTGAGGAACAGGAGGCGTGCGGCGCAGGAATACTGGATATAAATATGGGCATGAGCGGTGTGAATGAGAAAGAGTTGATGCTTAAAGCAATAGAGACGGTCGGTGGAATCACGAGTCTGCCGTTATCTCTCGATTCCAGTCATGTGGATGTGTTGGAGGCAGCGCTGCGCAGATATCCGGGGCGGGCATTAATCAATTCGATTTCTTATGAGAAGGCGAAGTTAGATGCCTTGTTGCCGATTGCGAAGAAATACGGCGCAATGTTTGTTTTGCTTCCGTTGTCAGATGAAGGGCTGCCGAAGAATCTGGATGAGAAGATCGATATTATAGAGAAGATACGGACGCGTGCCTTTGAACTGGGTATGTGTCAGGAAGATATTGTGGTGGACGGCTTAGTCGCTACCGTGGGTGCAAATAAGAATGCGGCTGTTGAGACGCTTCAAACGATACGTTACTGCAAGCAGAACGGTCTGGCAACGATATGCGGACTGTCCAATATTTCATTTGGACTGCCGGAGCGCAGTTTCGTCAATGCCGCATTTCTGACCATGGCGATTCAGGCCGGTCTGACGATGGCTATCGCCAATCCGTCGCAGGATCTGTTGGTAAGCTGTGCATTTGCTTCCGATTTGCTCTTAAATAAAGAGGGTGCTGATCTTAGGTATATTCAGTTGATGGAAGCTGTGAGGACCAAGCGGGAAGCGATGGGAGAGACTGCCGCCGTAAACACCGGAATCCGCATGCAGATAGCTGCACAGGGTGCGGTGCAGGCAGGCGGAAGCGTTAAGGATAAACTGTATGCCGATGTGCTCAAAGGGAACGGTGCTTCCATTGTGGAGGATACGAAGAAAGCGTTATCCGAAGGACACGAAGCCAAAGAGCTTTTGGACGACATATTGCTTAAGGCAATTAATGAAGTGGGAGAGCTTTTTGATAAGGGAAAATATTTCCTGCCGCAGCTGATTGCCAGCGCGGAGGCGATGAAAGCCTCTATAGAATATTTAGAACCACTGCTGGCCACCGGAAGTTCTGAGGAAGAGATGCCTACAGTGGTGATTGCCACGGTAGAGGGCGATATACATGACATCGGCAAAAATCTGGTGGCGTTAATGCTTAAAAATTATGGATTCAGGGTAATTGATCTGGGTAAAGATGTGCCGAAGGAGAAAATTATTGAAGCGGCAAAGGAACATCACGCTCAGGTGATCGCTTTGTCCGCGCTCATGACTACCACCATGCAGCAGATGAAGCATGTAATCGATTATGCGAAAGACAATAAGACGGATGCTAAGATTATAGTTGGCGGCGCCGTGATTACGCAGGAGTATGCGGATGAGATCGGAGCTGACGGTTACTCCAAGGATGCGGCGGAGGCGGTAAAACTGACGAAGCGGATTCTGAATATGAATGATTAAGGGAGATTAGAGTATGTTAGGTGCAGATGCAATGGTAAAATGCCTGGAAGAAGAGGGCGTAAAGTATGTATTCGGTTATCCGGGGGTAGCAATATGCCCCTTCTATAACAGTATACTGGATTCCAAGATTGATACGATCCTGATCCGTACAGAGCAGAATGCGGCGCATGCGGCAAGCGGTCTGGCCCGGGTGACAGGACAGGTGGGTGTCTGTGCCGTAACTTCAGGCCCCGGAGCAACTAATGTGATCACCGGTATCGCGACGGCTTTTGCGGACAGCATACCGCTTGTGTGCATTACGGGACAGGTTAACAGTGAACTCCTGGGTTCTGATGTGTTTCAGGAAGCGGATATCACCGGTGCGGTGGAATCCTTTGTGAAATACAGTTATCTGGTGCGGGATGCCGATGAGATTCCGAGAATTTTTAAGGAAGCTTTCTATATTGCCAATTCGGGAAGAAAAGGTCCTGTTTTGATTGATGTGCCTATTGATGTCCAGAATGCGGTAGTAAACAAATTCAAATATCCGGAAGAAATCAATATGCGTACCTATAAGCCTACGGTCAAAGGACATGCAGTGCAGATTAAGAAAGTGGTGAAGGAACTTTCCAGAGCGAAGCGTCCCATCATCTGCGCCGGCGGCGGCGTGCTCTTAAGCGATGCGGAGAAGGAGCTTCGCGAATTTGCACAAAAACATAGAGTACCGGTGGTTTCCACGATGATGGGAATCGGTGTCATGCCCACGAAGCACCCGATGTATTACGGTATGGTGGGCAACAACGGTCACCCTTATGCCAACCGTGCCATGAATGAATCGGATCTGCTTATTATGGTGGGTGCAAGAGTGGCGGATCGTGCAGTGAGTCAGCCCGATCTGATTACGGAGAATAAGATTCTGGTGCATATTGATGTAGATCCGGCGGAGATCGGTAAGAATGTGGGACCGACTATCCCGTTGGTAGGAGATGCGAAACATATTATCGCGGATTTCCTGGAGGAAGATTTTACTTGTGAACATGAGGAATGGATTCGTGTGCTAAGCGGGTATCGGGATACCATGGGACGTGTCAGGAAACCCAATCCGGAGTATGTGGACCCGGCGGAATTTATCCGTATGTTGTCAGAAGCAATGGAAGACGATGCGGTCTATGTGGCGGATGTGGGGCAGAATCAGATCTGGTCCTGCAATAATCATATTGTCAAGAACGGAAGATTCCTGACCACAGGCGGAATGGGAACCATGGGATATTCCATTCCCGCGGCGATGGGTGCGAAGCTGGCCGACAGGGAAAAACAGGTGGTAGCCGTGTGCGGCGACGGTTCTTTCCAGATGTCTATGATGGAGCTTGCCACCATGCGTCAGTTTGATGTGCCTGTGAAGATCATCGTGCTGAAGAATAACTATCTGGGCATGGTACGTGAATATCAGCATTATACATACAAAGATAATTATTCTGTGGTGGATCTTTCCGGCAGCCCGGATTTAGAGAAGCTGTCATCGGCATATGACATGAAATTTATGCGCCTTCATACTATGGAACGGGCGCAGGAGACGATCGGGGAATTTCTGGCAAAGGATGAATCCGTGCTGCTTGAATGTCTGATCGATCCCATGGATCTTGTGAAATAGATGGATGAAAGGATAAACGGAATGAAGAAAATATATTCGGTTTTAGTGGAAAACAGATCCGGTGTACTGTGTAAGGTGGCGGGACTTTTTTCCCGAAGATGTTTCAATATTGACAGTCTTGCGGTGGGAGAGACGGATGATCCGACAACATCATGCATGACGATTGTCAGCAGCGGAGACCAGCGTACTATAGAGCAGATTGAAAAGCAGCTTAATAAGAAGCTGGATGTCATTAAGGTTAAAACCTTTGATGAAACGGCCAGTGTCAGCAGGGAGCTTATGTTGATGAAAGTTAAGTATAACAAAGGAAACAGGCGTGATATTATGGAGACCTGCGAGATTATGAAGGCGCAGATCGTTGATATGTCCAAGAAGACAATGATCATACAGATATGCGATGTGCCGGAGAGGATTCAGCTGTTTATCGGCATGATGCAGTCCATCAGTATTGTGGAAGTCGCAAGAACGGGGACTCTGGCGCTTCAGAAGTGCCTTGAGACGGATGTGCCGTAGCAGGGGTGCGATATGACTTATAAATGCGAACGAGGACAGACAGCATGTTGACTTTTGAACCCTAAATTGATACAATGATTGACGGTGTATGACAGACGATAGACATGCACGGAAAGGTTTATGTTATGCAGAAGAAGGTATTGCAGTTATTAGTAGATAACACATCAGGCGTGTTGAGCCGCATTTCCGGTCTTTTTTCCAGACGAGGATACAATATAGACAGTATCACGGCGGGTGTAACGGCTGATCCGCGGTTTACCCGTATCACGATCGTGACTTCCGGAGACGATGAGATTCTGGATCAGATCGAAAAACAGGTGGCAAAACTGATTGATGTCAGGGATATTAAAGAGCTTAGGCCTGAGGAAAGCGTATACAGGGAGCTTGCGCTGATTAAGGTCAAGACATCTGCGGCACAGAGGCAGGGTGTAATTGCCGTAGCGGATATATTCCGTGCCAATATTATTGATGTATCACCGGAGAGTTTGGTGATTGAGCTTACCGGTGATCAGGATAAGATTGCAGCCTTTATCAGTCTGTTGGATGGCTACGAGATCTTAGAGCTTGCCAGAACAGGTATTGCAGGCTTAGGGCGCGGTATTGAGAACGTGACATATCTGTAGACACGAATATGGTAATGAATGGGGAACAACCCTTGAAATTATACAGAAATATATATGACCACATTAAACTAATCAACAAACGGAGGAGTAGGAAAATGGCAAAGATTTTTTATCAGGAAGACTGTAACTTATCCCTGCTGGAGGGCAAGACGATCGCGGTGATCGGCTACGGCAGTCAGGGACATGCACATGCGTTGAATGCAAAAGAGTCCGGCTGTCACGTGATTATCGGTCTTTATGAAGGCTCTAAATCATGGGCAAAGGCTGAGGCACAGGGATTTGAGGTGTATACGGCGGCAGAGGCTGCTAAGAAGGCTGATATCATCATGATTCTGATCAATGATGAGTTACAGGCTGCTATGTATAAGAAAGATATTGAGCCCAACTTAGAGGCAGGCAATATGCTGATGTTTGCACATGGTTTTAACATTCACTTCGGCTGTATCGTACCGCCTAAGGATGTAGATGTAACGATGATAGCACCGAAAGGACCTGGACATACGGTAAGAAGCGAGTATCAGGCAGGTAAAGGTGTTCCTTGTCTGGTAGCTGTTCATCAGGATGCTACAGGTAAGGCACAGGATATGGCACTGGCTTATGCGCTTGCGATCGGCGGTGCTAGAGCCGGCGTTCTGGAGACAACGTTCAGAACAGAGACAGAGACAGACCTTTTCGGTGAACAGGCTGTACTCTGCGGTGGTGTGTGCGCGCTTATGCAGGCAGGCTTCGAGACTCTGGTTGAGGCTGGATATGATCCGAGAAACGCATATTTTGAGTGTATCCATGAGATGAAACTGATCGTAGATCTGATCTATCAGTCCGGTTTTGCAGGTATGAGATACTCTATCTCCAATACGGCTGAGTACGGCGATTATATTACCGGACCGAAGATCATCACGGAAGAGACGAAGAAGACCATGAAGAAGATCCTGTCCGATATTCAGGACGGTACATTTGCCAAGGACTTCCTGCTTGATATGTCTTCCGCAGGCGGTCAGGTACACTTTAAGGCAATGAGAAAGCTGGCTTCCGAGCATCCTTCCGAGGTAGTAGGTGAGGACATCAGAAAGCTGTACAGCTGGAATGGCGAAGATAAACTGATTAACAACTAATGTGGGGTTAACCATGCAATCCAAAACCAATGTGGACCTGATGCTGGCTGAGAGTTTTAAAAACTTAGCGCTCAAGATGCCGATCGAGAAAATTACGATTCGGGAAATTACGGAAGGTGCGGGTGTTATCCGACCGACGTTCTATAATCATTTCAAGGATAAGTATGAGCTTCTGGAATGGATGATCCATACGGAGATCCTTGATCCGGTCATCCCGCTGATGCAGACAGGCTGCATTAGTGAGAGCCTGATTATGATCTTCGAGAATCTTAAGAAGGACAAAAGGTTCTATAAGAAGGTTGTCAGACTGGAAGGACAGGATTCCTGTGAGGGTATTGTCAAAAAGTTCATTAAAGAAATTCTGTATATTTTTATTGATGAACAGGTCGGTGAGCGAAAGGCATCCGCAAGAGGGCTTACCACGGATTGGGTTGCAGAATATTATGCGCAATGTATGGCATTTGTGGTGATTCAGTGGATAAAAATGGACATGAGTCTGGAGCCGGAGCAGATGGCAGATCTTTTTGAGTATATTACGACTCATTCCATGGACGATGTAATAGCAGAAATGAATTGATCGACGGGGCTTGCCTGAGTTTTTCCGGACAAGCCCTGTTTTCCTCTGTATAAAATATAAAACGGAGGCAAGTGAATTCGCAAAATTAATTTTTTACATTAATGAATGCAATAAGGAGGACGAGATAACTATGGGAATGACAATGACGCAGAAAATTCTGGCGGCGCATGCAGGACTTGATCATGTGGAAGCCGGGCAGCTGATTGAAGCGGATCTGGATCTGGTGCTGGGAAACGATATTACCAGTCCTGTGGCCATCAAAGAGATGGAAAAAATGAATGTGGACGGTGTGTTCCATAAGGATAAGATCGCGCTGGTTCCGGATCATTTCGTGCCGAACAAGGATATCAAGTCGGCGGAACATTGTAAATGCGTGCGTGAGTTTGCCCGCCGCAATGAGATCACCAATTATTTTGAAGTGGGAGAGATGGGCATCGAACATGCGCTGCTTCCGGAGAAAGGACTTACTGTAGCCGGTGATGTGATCATAGGTGCGGATTCTCATACATGTACTTACGGTGCGCTGGGCGCTTTTTCCACGGGTGTGGGAAGCACGGATATGGCGGCAGGAATGGCGACGGGTAAGGCATGGTTCAAGGTTCCGGCCGCAATCAAATTTAATCTGACGGGTAAACCGTCCGAATGGGTCAGCGGTAAAGATGTGATCCTGCATATCATCGGTATGATCGGTGTGGACGGCGCGCTGTATAAGTCTATGGAATTCGTGGGTGACGGTATACAGAATCTTTCTATGGACGATCGTTTTACCATTGCCAATATGGCGATTGAGGCCGGCGGCAAGAACGGAATCTTCCCTGTTGATGACCTCGCTGTCGCTTATATGAAAGAGCATTCCGCGAGAGAATACAAAATCTATGAAGCAGATGAGGATGCGGTATATGATGAGGAGTATACGATCGATCTGAGTACTTTAAGACCCACGGTTGCTTTCCCGCATCTGCCGGAGAATACGAAAACAATCGATGAGATTAAAGAAGAGATAAAGATCGATCAGGTGGTAATCGGGTCATGTACCAATGGCAGATTGGATGACCTGAGGATCGCTGCAAAGGTATTACAGGGCAGACATGTGGCAGAGGGAATGCGCTGTATCGTAATTCCTGCCACGCAGAAGATTTATCTGCAGGCAATGGAAGAGGGACTTTTGAAGGCTTTTATTGAGGCGGGGGCGATCGTCAGCACACCCACCTGTGGTCCATGTCTGGGCGGCTATATGGGCATTCTGGCCGAGGGAGAGCGTTGTGTATCAACCACGAACCGTAACTTTGTAGGACGCATGGGCCATGTCAACTCGGAGATCTATCTGGCAAGTCCTGCGGTAGCGGCGGCAAGCGCGGTGACAGGTAAAATATCCTGCCCGTGTCAGTTAGCATAAAACGATATTTCATCATAACAATGGAAGCAGATGCTTCAGATCGGAGGAGACATGCAATCAGCAAAAGGAACTGTTTTTAAATACGGAGATAATGTGGATACGGATGTGATCATCCCTGCGCGCTACCTGAATTCATCTGATCCGGCAGAGTTGGCAACACACTGCATGGAGGATATTGACAAAGAATTTGTGAACAGGGTGAACAAAGGGGATATCATTGTGGCAACTAAGAATTTCGGCTGCGGTTCATCCAGAGAGCATGCGCCCATTGCCATTAAGGCAGCGGGAGTAAGTTGTGTGATCGCGGAGACGTTTGCAAGAATTTTCTATCGAAATGCTATCAATATCGGGCTTCCGATCATCGAATGTCCGGAGGCGGCAGGAGAGATCGAGGACGGAGATGTGGTGGAAGTCAACTTTGATACCGGAGTGATTACGGATGTGACGAAGGGCACGAGCTATAAAGGGCAGGCATTCCCGGAATTCATGCAGAAGATTATTGCTGCGGAAGGGCTTGTGAATTATATCAATCAGAAATAGGTTAGCTTTTTGGCGCGAAACCTGCTATAATGGCATTATGGTAAACAGAGTAAACGGAAACGAATATTATGATTATTCACAACTGAAAATGCCGGATGCGGCTGATAAGACAGATAACGGTGAGAAGTTCAGCCTGAATTATCAACACACGCGGGACGAAGCGACTGAGAAGGATAAGAAAGAGACGACCGGAGAAGCCGAAAAGCTTAATAACGGTTCCCGCACTGTCCTGCAGGGCGGCGTCCGGCTGGAATTATCCCGTAATAGCGCTCAGCCTGTCTCTGACCGGACGCGAGGGAAGACAGAGAGACCGCAGGATACCGGACAGAATCTGATTAGCATGGTTCAATCATGGCTGCATGCACTGGTACAGGCAGTCAAGGATATTGCGAATAAGATCTGGAATGATCCGATACCACAGGACGAAACATCAGAGGAGCAGATTAAGTCGGAAGATAAGACGGTGCAGGAGACACAAGCACCGGAACGGCTGACTGAGGAATATCTTGCACTGCATCCGGAACATATGCGCAATACGCAGGAGGTTGAGAGTTCTTCGCTGCGGCGGGGAGAGAATCGGGATAAAGAGATTCAGAAATACCTGCGTTCCGGCAATTTGGAGCAAGTGATCAGTCTGGTGACAGATAATGGACGCAAAACGATGGCCAAGAATTCTACCTTGCTGACCTATTACGACCGGCATGGCAGGATCGCACCTATTGGTGCTTCTGATCAGGAGCGTATCCTGCACGGGGACAGAAATGTAAAAAAACTGTGACAAATCGGGCAAACTCGAAAATGCATCAAGAATTTTTATATAAGATAAATAAACTGCCTCTCATAGTCAGATTTAAATTCTGATCTATGGGAGGCAGTTATGCTACAACCCTGTTTTTGCCGCTCCGCTTACCTTTATAGAGGTTATAGTCCGCATTGGTTATGGTTTCCTCTATGGTGTCCCCGTCATTGTATGTGGATATGCCGAGAGTGAGCGTACAATGAATCCATTTATTGTTCAGTTCAAAGACATGGTTAGCGACGTTACGGCGAATATTCTCAGCGATGCGTCCCACATTTTCCTTGGCGGAACTGCTGACTAATATCAGTATTTCTTCCCCACCCCACCGGCATACATATCCGCTTGAAGCTACGTGCTGTGTCGTGATCATGGCAACCTCCCGCAGAACGACATCGCCAAAATCGTGACCATATGTATCGTTAACTTTCTTGAAATCATCGATATCGCACATGATGAGGGAGAAACCTGAATCGGACTGCAGCGCCTGATGCAGAAACACATCCATGCTTCTGCGGTTATACAGGCCGGTCAGAGGATCAGTGCTCGCCAGTTTTTCGAGGATCGCATTCTGATGCCGCAGCTGCGTGCCGGACAGCTTCATTTCTGAGATAAAGATCAGAGAAAATACGATGAGAAATATAAAAGTGCAGATTGAATTAAAAATATATAACTTTAATTCCAGCGGTAGCATGTGAAGTTCATATACCGGTGTAATGTAGAAGGATAACAGCTTACAGCTTAGGAAAGACGCTGCGGCACAAAAGGCCGATGCAGTTGCGATAAGCATCTTGCTGCGTTTTGTATTCATTGTATAGCAGATATAGAAACCTACGGGAATAAGCGCGATAATGTATTGTGCAAATCCAAACTGCCATCCGATGCAGATCGTTGCGACAAAGGAGTGCAGAATAATTTCAAGGTAGGTGATCCAGTATACCGGCAGAAGTTTTTCAAGGCGGACAAGCAGCGTGCAGGAAAGATAGGTAAGCACACTGAGAATGTTAAAAATCAATAGCGGAAGAACCTTGTAATAACCAAAGACGCATGCAAGAAAAAAATGAACCATTGCCACAGAGTAAATAATGACGCTGAATTTTTGCTTGTCAGAGATACGTGCATTGCCGGTCAGTATTTTTTTGATATATGTAAGGTGTTCCTTTAACATTTTCATTCCCATCCGTATGTGCAGAAATCCGGTGCCTGCAAAAATGTAACTTACAATATTATAGAGTATATCGTCAAAAATGTAAATCTTTTTTGAGCTTTTCCCTTTTCACTTTTCCCTTTTCCACGCAAAGTTTCCCTTTTCCAGATATTCCAAATATATCCCGGATATTCGGGAGGGATGGAAACACTTGTTCGACAGGAGGAAATCTGATATACTATTAAAAAAGATCATATGTGGAGAACTGAATGTGAATATTTTGGACAGAGAGGCTTTCGAACAGGCGAAATTAAAGGTGTTATTAAAACAGAATGATCCTCACGGATTTGGTACTCTTCAGGAGAAGACCGTGCATGCGGTCATGAAGCTGTACTACGAACCCAACGAAGATTATCATGAAGTGCCGATTGAAGGATATATAGCGGATATTTACACAGGGGAACGGATTATAGAGATTCAAAACGGGAATTTTAATAAACTGCGTCCCAAACTGGCGGCATATCTGCCGCTGTATCCGGTAACGGTAGTATTGCCGATCCCTCATTATAAATGGTTGATCTGGATGGATGAAGAGTCCGGAGAATTATCGAAAAAACATAAATCTCCGGTAACCGGGAATGTTTATCATGCTTTTCCGGAACTGTACAAGATCAAACAATATCTGGGACATCCTAATCTGTCCTTTGTGTTTCCTTTATTGGATATGGAAGAGTATCGACTGCTCAACGGGTGGAGTAAGGACAGAAAAAAAGGATCCAGCCGTTACGACAGAATGCCGACGACCCTTTATGATGAGGTGTTGATTGAACGGACAGAGGATTTCATACAACTTGTGCCATATGAACTGGAACACGATTTCACGATCAAAGAATTTGCGCAGGCGGCGGGGATACGCAGAGATCTGGCGGCTTCGGTGGTGCCGCTGTTGATGTATATGCAGATTCTTGTGAGGACAGGTAAGCGCAGCAGAGAATATTTATATGAAGTGGCAAAAGAGTGCAGATAACATCATGTAGAATGAGCACGGCGGGGCTTATCAGCAACAACAATAAACTTGTCTCACGCGATATTGTCCGATATAATAAATAAAACGCGGTATGATATTATGTAAGATAATGTTACATATTGAGGTTTGTTATGAATATAATGGTGACGGTGCACGGAGTAGGTATTATTATCTGCTTTATCATGATCATGTTAATTTACGTGGCGAAACCTTCGGAACAACAGAAGATTCTGTTTGCAGGGACGCTTTTTACCTTTATGGATGTGGCGGGGTATTTCTTTGAACTTCAGAGTAAGAGTCTGGAGGTGACGCGGCTTGCGGTCAAAATGGAGTATATCGGTACAACCATGGGACTTTTAAGTTTCCTGTATTTTGCGTGTCTGTACAGCAACCATAAGAATGATAAAAGCATCCGTATTATCAAAGGATTCTACACTGTTAATCATATTTGGGTGCTGTCTCTTGTATTTACCATAGACTATCACACGTTATACTATAAGAGTATAACTTATTCTGTGAATGACGACGGGCACTATCTGTGGATTTATGAGCCCGGCATATTTTATTATTGGTGGGCGGCAACTACAGCGGTGCTCGGATGTGTGATCGCATTGATCATGATACAGTCTGTATTGGAGCATAAGGGAGAGAAACGTCCCGAACTGCTGTTGATTTTCGGAGCCTCCTTGCTGCCGATAGGATTCTGGATACTGCGGCTGATGGGCATGGTAGGATATTATGATACGTATCCTATTTCCATGATGATTACCGAATCACTGCTCGTGCTGGTCATGTATCATTATCGGCTGTTTGATACGGTGCAAAGTGCCAAGGACAGGGTGGTTGATGAGATACGTGAAGGAATTCTTGTTGTTGATGATCTCGGAGAGATCGTGTACTTTAACCATGAGGCGGAATTGATTTTTCCGAAGATCAACTGGAATGATAAGTCCGAAGTTTCCGAACATGTATTGCAGTTTATGGAAGCGCAGACCGACGGATTTATGCTGAGAAGCAGATTCTACAAGTGGCAGAGAAATGAAATTGATGATGACAATCGGAGAAAAGTGGGGATTTTGTATCGTATTTCCGACATGACAGACAACTATCTGTACACGAAGCAGCTTATTGAGCTAAAAGAGGAGGCGGAGCGTGCCAACGAAGCGAAGAGCAGCTTCCTTGCACGTATGTCTCATGAGATCAGAACGCCGATCAATGCGGTTCTCGGGATGAATGAAATGATCCTGCGGGAGACGCAATCGGACAATATCAGGGAGTATGCGTCGAATATCAACAGCGCGGGCAGGACACTTCTGTCTATTATCAATGATATTCTGGATCTGTCTAAGATCGAATCAAGCAGGATGGAGATTGTAGAGAACGACTATAATCTTGGCAGGCTGCTTATAGATGTGGAAAATATGATATCCATGCGGGCTGAGGAGAAAAATCTTTATTTCAGGGTAGTAACGGACGATAAACTGCCGAATCAACTTCATGGAGATGATATGCGAATTAAGCAATGCATAACTAATCTGCTGACCAATTCAGTCAAATATACAAAAGAAGGAAGCGTCACTTTAAAAGTGGATTTTGCAAGCAATGACGGCGATATGATCGACCTAAGGATTACAGTTTCTGATACCGGAATAGGAATTAAAGAAGAGGAACTGCATAAACTCTTTGATCCGTTTACCAGACTTGATCTGATGCAGAATAAGAGTGTCGAGGGTACAGGGCTGGGCTTAAGTATTACAAAGCGTCTGGTGGAAATGATGGGTGGCGAACTGAATGTAGACAGCTGCTATGGCAAGGGAAGCAGTTTTTCCTTGGTGATTCCGCAAAAATCTGTGGGTAGTGAGCTGCTGGGCGACTATAAGACAAATGCCATACAGATGAGTGAGATAAAAACCAGGGAAAGAAAGGAATATATTGCTCCTAAGGCACGAATTCTGGCAGTTGATGATAACCGGGTCAATCTTACCGTAGTCAAAGGACTGCTTAAGAAGCTTAAAGTGCAGTTTGATTCGGCCGGGAGTGGTCAGGAATGTTTAGCGAAAGTCAGGCAGAACCATTATGATATTATCCTGGTAGACCACATGATGCCCGATATGGACGGTATAGAGACGCTGCGCGCGATGCAGCAGATCGAAGAGTATATAAAGAATCGCTCCGTAGTGATTGCACTCACCGCTAATGCAATCGTAGGCGCTAAAGAAGAATACCTTAGCGAGGGATTTGATGACTATCTTTCGAAGCCGATTGATTTCGTGATGCTGGAAGCGATGATTCAAAAGTATCTTCCTGAGGATATGATAGAGTATGTATCATAACAGCATGCGCGGTTCTGTACAATCAAAGTAACCGGACTGAGAAATTGCAAACGGAATTGTTGCGGCTTGCTATACAATATATAGTAATTTTGCTTTGCAAAATACTAAATATATGGTAAAATATTTTTCGTGAGAAATTCTGATAATATATTCTTTTTTTGTGTATGAAGTCCCGAAAATGTGAGGTATTGATCTATGGCGAAGACAAATACGGCAAATAATTATGATGCTTCCAGTATTACCGTGCTGGAAGGGCTCGAGGCAGTCCGCGTAAGACCGGGGATGTATATCGGCAGTGTTTCTACCAAGGGTCTGAATCATCTGATCTATGAGATCATGGATAATGCAGTGGATGAGCATTTGGCAGGATTCTGTACGACGATCCGTGTAACGCTTGAGGCGGACGGTTCGGCAACGGTATCGGATAACGGGCGAGGTATTCCGGTGGGAATGCATGAAAAAGGAATCAGCGCGGAGCGATTGGTGTTTACAACGCTTCATGCAGGCGGTAAGTTTGACAATGAAGCATACAAGACCAGCGGCGGATTACACGGGGTCGGTTCCTCTGTAGTCAATGCGCTGTCCAAATATATGAATGTAACGGTAAAAACGGGCGGATTTATCTACGAAGACCACTATGAGCAGGGTGTTCCCACGATGGAACTGGATAATGGGCTTCTGCCGGCCGTGGGCAAAACAAAAGAAACCGGCACTACCATCAATTTTCTGCCGGATGACACGATCTTTGACCGGACGAGATTTAAGGAAGATGAAGTCAAGAGCCGTCTCCACGAGACTGCCTACCTCAATCCGGAATTGACCATTATTTATGAGGATAAACGCAAAGAGGAAGTAGAGCATCTGGAGTATCATGAACCCGAGGGAATCGTAGGTTTTATCAAGGATATGAACAAATCCAAGGAATCAATACATGATGTGATTTACTACAAGGGAGAGTCCGAGGGGATCACGGTGGAGGTAGCCCTGCAGTATGTAAATGAATTCCATGAAAATGTTCTGGGTTTTTGCAATAACATATATAATGCCGAGGGCGGGACTCATCTGACCGGCTTTAAGACCATGTTTACCAACGTGATCAATACATATGCAAGAGGACTGAACATTCTAAAAGAAAAGGATGTCAACTTCACAGGGGCCGATGTGCGTAACGGCATGACCGCGGTGGTTTCCATTAAACATCCCGATCCGCGTTTTGAAGGACAGACTAAGACCAAGCTGGATAATCAGGATGCGGCGAAGATTGTGAGCAAGGTGACGGGAGATGAGATCGTCCGTTTCTTCGACCGTAATCTGGAAACATTAAAGAGTATTATCGGCTGTGCGGAGAAGGCAGCGAAGATTCGTAAGACGGAAGAAAAGGCAAAGACTAATCTGCTCAGCAAGCAAAAGTTTTCCTTCGATTCCAACGGCAAGCTGGCGAACTGTGAATCAAAGGAGGCCGCCAAGTGTGAGATTTTTATCGTAGAGGGTGATTCCGCCGGAGGCAGTGCCAAGATGGCGAGAAATCGTATGTTTCAGGCAATTCTGCCGATCCGCGGTAAGATTTTAAATGTGGAGAAAGCAAGTATTGACAAGATTTTGGCAAATGCCGAGATCAAGACGATGATCAATGCGTTTGGATGTGGATTCTCTGAAGGATACGGCAATGATTTTGATATCAGCAAGCTGCGCTACGATAAGATTATTATTATGGCGGATGCGGATGTAGACGGCGCCCATATTTCCACGCTTCTTCTGACATTGTTTTATCGGTTTATGCCTGAGTTGATCTATGAGGGACATGTTTATATTGCCATGCCGCCGCTGTATAAGGCAATGCCGTCTAAAGGAGAAGAGGAATACCTCTATGACGATAAGGCATTGGAGCGATACCGCAAGAAGCACAAGGGTCCGTTTACTTTACAGAGATATAAAGGTCTGGGAGAGATGGATGCGCAACAGCTTTGGGAGACGACGCTCGACCCTGACACAAGACTGCTTAAGCTGGTGGAGATCGAGGATGCCCGCATGGCTTCGGAGGTAACGGAACTTTTAATGGGGACTGAAGTACCGCCCCGTAAAGAATTTATATACCGGCATGCACAGGATGCGGAATTGGATATCTAAAAAGGGAGCGGTCAATCGGTATGAGTATGAATGACAGAATTATTAAAACGGAATATTCCGAAGTAATGCAGAAATCTTATATAGACTATGCCATGAGCGTAATCATCGCCAGAGCGCTTCCGGATGTAAGGGACGGACTTAAACCGGTGCAGCGGCGGACACTGTACGATATGTATGAGCTGGGGATACGCTTTGACAGACCGTATCGTAAATCAGCGCGTATCGTCGGCGATACTATGGGTAAATACCATCCCCACGGCGACAGTTCCATCTATGAGGCACTGGTGGTTATGGCGCAGGATTTCAAGAAAGGGCTTCCGCTCATTGACGGACATGGTAACTTCGGCAATATTGAGGGTGACGGTGCCGCTGCCATGCGTTATACGGAAGCGCGTCTGGAAAAGGTCACACAGGAAGCATTTCTTGCAGATCTGGATAAAGATGTAGTTGACTTTCTGCCCAATTTTGACGAGACGGAGAAAGAGCCAAGCGTTCTGCCCGTCAAGATCCCAAATCTATTGGTCAACGGATCGGAGGGTATTGCAGTCGGTATGGCGACCAGCACGCCGCCGCATAATCTGGCGGAGGTGATTAATGCGACCAAAGCATATATGCTGGATGAGAACATTACTACAAGAGAGCTGATGCGCTATGTAAAGGGACCCGACTTCCCCACGGGCGGTATTGTGATTAATGAAAATGAATTAT
The DNA here is from genome assembly GCA_014804485.1 of Lachnospiraceae bacterium. Taxonomy (GTDB): domain Bacteria; phylum Bacillota; class Clostridia; order Lachnospirales; family Lachnospiraceae; genus UBA3282. The sequence continues at coordinate 108,881 of JAAUZT010000011.1, read as the reverse complement.
TAGATATCTATGAGACAGGAACCGGTAAGATCAAGATTCGTGGCAAGGTGGAGATCGAGAAGGCCAAGGGCGGCAAGACGAATCTGGTGATTACGGAGATCCCCTATACGATGATCGGCGCCAATATCGGCAAATTCCTGATGGATGTCGCGGCGCTGGCGGAGACGAAGAAGACGCAGGATATCGTAGATATCACGAACCAGTCTTCCAAAGAAGGTATCAGAATCGTTATCGAACTGCGTAAAGACGCGGACGTCGAGAATTTCAAAAATATGCTCTATAAGAAAACCCGTCTTGAGGATACTTTCGGTGTCAATATGCTTGCGATCGTTGACGGCAGACCGGAGACGATGGGTTTAAAGCAGATCATACAGGAGAGTGTGAAATTCCAGTATGAGGTGGCCACCAGAAAATATACCAATCTGCTGCAGAAGGAATTGGAGCGCAAAGAGATTCAGGAAGGGCTGATCAAGGCCTGCAACGTGATCGATCTGATCATCGAGATTCTGCGCGGCTCTAAAGACAGGGCGATGGCCAAGGCCTGTCTGATCGAGGGTAAAATCGACGGGATCAAGTTTAAATCCAAGGAATCAAAGATTATGGCAACACAGTTGATGTTTTCGGAGAAGCAGGCGAACGCGATCCTGGATATGAGACTCTATAAACTGATCGGCTTAGAGATCGAGGCGCTTATCAACGAACACGAGGAGACGATGGCGAACATCTATCGTTATGAGGATATATTAGCCAGAAGAGATTCCATGGCGCAGGTTATCATCAATGAGCTGGATGAGATCAAGGAACAGTATAAGTCTCCCAGAAAAACTCAGATTACCACGGAGAGTGAGGCCGTCTATGTGGAGAAGAAGGTCGAAGAGATGGATATTGTCTTCCTTATGGACCGTTTCGGTTATGCCAGAACAATAGATGTCGCCACTTATGAGCGGAATAAGGAAGCGGCAGACAGTGAGAACAAATATGCTTTTGTATGTAAAAATACGGGCAAGGTATGTCTGTTTACGAACACCGGACAGCTTCACACGCTGAAAATGATGGACCTGCCCATGGGGAAATTCAGGGACAAGGGAGTGCCGGTCGACAATGTCAGCAACTATGATTCCTCCAAGGAGAATATCGTATATGCTGCGAGTCAGAGTGATTTAAATCTTTATCGTGTGATCTTCGCAACGAAGCAGGCAATGCTTAAAATAGTGGATGGCGGAGAGTTTGACGTAGCGAAGCGAACAGTGGCGGCTACGAAGTTGACGGAGGGCGATGAGGTAATAAGCGTTGTGACGTTTACAGAGCAGCGCAATATTGTGCTACAGTCCACGGAAGGATATTTTCTACGTTTCCCGGTGGAAGAGATTCCGGAGAAGAAGAAGGGAGCCATCGGTGTGCGGGGCATGAAGCTGGGAGCAAAGGACAGTCTGGAAGCCGTGTACTATACGCGTAATGCAGTGGAACAGAGCATAGAATACGGCGGCAAGGAGCTGGAGCTGAACAAATTGAAATTGGGCAAGCGCGACAGCAAAGGCGTAAAGGTAAGAGTTTAGAAAGGGAATATCTGCAATATGAGAGTGATAGCGGGAACAGCAAGAAGCTTACGGCTGAAAACGCCGGAGGATATGGGCACCAGACCTACCACGGATCGGATCAAAGAAACGCTTTTTAATATGCTGCAGCCGTATCTTGCGGACGCTGTCTTTATCGATCTGTACAGCGGCAGCGGCGGGATTGGGATTGAGGCGCTCAGCAGAGGCGCAAGACATGCCTATTTTGTGGAGAATAACAGAAACGCAATTGCCTGTATTACGGAGAATCTGCAGTTTACAAGACTCATGGATCGGGCAACTATCTTAAAACAGGATGTCCTAAGCGCATTGTCGGGAATTCACGAGAAGGAGGCGGATGTGATTTTCATGGACCCGCCTTATAACTGCGGACATGAAAAACAGGTACTTCAAGTTTTGGCAGGCGCTCCTTATGTGACGGAGAATACACTGATTGTCACAGAGGCATCACTTGAAACGGATTTTACCTATCTTGAACAATTGGGACTTGGCATTACGAAGGAAAAATGCTATAAGACTAACAAACATATTTTCTGCCGGAAGGCGTAAATTGCCATATTTTTGTAAAAAAATACATAAATTGAAAAATAAGTAAAGACATTTTCGCAAAATTGTTTTATTATGTATACAAAGACTCTTCTTTTTTTCGAGTTTGCGGAGATGCGCAGCATCTCATGAGCAATATCTCGCAATCGAACTTGTTCGTTTGTTAATGTTGCGAAGCAAATTTACTTTTTAGAAAGGCATATAACTGTTTTATGAGTGCAGCAATCTATCCGGGAAGTTTTGATCCGGTGACATACGGACATTTAGATATTATCAAGCGTGCGGCCGAAATTTTTGACGAATTGACGGTCAGTGTGCTTAATAATAAAACAAAGACTCCATTGTTTTCTGTGGAAGAACGTGTTAAGATGTTAGAAGAGGCGACGAAGGATATCACAAATGTAAAGATAGATTCCTTCAGTGGTCTGTTGATTGATTATGCAAGAGAACAGAACATACATGTGGCGATCAGAGGATTACGTGCTTTTACGGATTTTGAGTATGAGCTTCAGATCGCACAGACTAACCGGAAATTCTCCGGCGGAGATCTTGACACGATGTTTTTAACGACCAGTTTGGAATATGCGTATCTGAGTTCTTCGACGGTTAAGGAGATTGCCAGCTTCAACGGCGATATTTCCCAGTGTGTACCGGAGTTTGTCGGCAAATTAATCTATGAAAAATATGGGCATAACAGGTAGGAGTAAAGATGAGCAGTAGAATCGAACAACTTATCGACGAAATTGAAGACTATATTGACAGCTGTAAATATCAGCCTCTATCCAAAACAAATATTATTGTCAATAAGGAAGAAATTGATGACCTTCTGCGCGAACTTCGCATGAAGACGCCGGATGAGATCAAGCGTTATCAGAAGATTATTTCCAATAAGGAAGCCATTTTGAATGATGCGCGTTCCAAGGCGGAGGCACTTATTAAAGATGCAACCGTACAGACTACGGAATTGATCAATGAACATGAAATCATGCAGCAGGCTTATGCGCAGGCGAATGAAGTAGTTCGTATGGCGACCATGCAGGCGCAGGATATTCTTAACACCGCTACTGCGGAAGCCAATGGGGTTCGTACATCTGCCATGCAGTATCTGGATGATATGCTGGCCAATCTGGAGAGTGCCATGACGGCGACTTTGGCAACAACGACGGAACATTATGAGAGTTTCTATAACACGATTAACGGGTATAATGAGACCGTGAAGGCGAATCGTGCGGAACTGCGTCCGGTGCAGGTGGAGCAGATGCTGAAAGAGGCAGAAGGCGAATCGGAGCCTGTGAAGCTGGATCTGATGTAATGCGGCATGGTGATAAATATACCGATATAAGATGAAGTATGTGAGCCGGTTTCCTGGGAAGCCGGCTTCTATATTATGCACAGGGAGTATAGGGAAATCGGCCGCGGTGCGGTATACACCCTGCATAGCAAGCAGGAGAAGACAGAGTTTCTCTACTTGATTATAGAAATAAGACGAGGTGGAACAGTTTGAAATGCTGTAATATCGCGATTACGGGTAAGATTTATAAGTGGGTAAATTTTCGTTTCCTGACAACAGTATTATTTGTCTGTGCAGGGTTATTTCTGCCGTTGGGGAGATGTGTCGTGCATGCGGAAGAAATTGCTGTCGGGACGACGGAATCCGAGAGCGAAGGTGGTATAAGAGATGAAGCACAGGATGGATTTTCAGAGGCCGGACAGGAACCGATCGTGATCGTCATAGATCCGGGACACGGCGGGAAGAATCTGGGCGGTGAGTACGAGGATTATACCGAGAAAGAAATGACGATCGTTGTGGCAAATGCCATGAAAGAGGAACTGGAAAAGTATGAGGGTATCACCGTTTACCTTACAAGAAATGGTGATCAGGAGCTGGATTTGGAGGAACGCTGCGAATTTGCCAAGAGCGTGGACGCTGATTTTATATTCTGTCTGCATTTTAATCTGTCGGCATATCACACGCTGTTCGGCGCGGAATGCTGGGTGTCGGCGTTTGGTGAGAACTACAGCAAAGGATACAGCTTTGCCAGTGTGGAGATCGATATGCTTCAGGATATGGGACTCTATTCCAGAGGTATTAAGACCAGGCTGAATGATAAGGGGACTGATTATTACGGTATCATCCGTCATGCCACGGAGCGTGATATTCCCTGTGTTCTCATTGAACACTGTCATTTGGATCAGGAGAACGATAAACCCTTCTATGACCATAATGAGAAACTGCAGGATTTCGGAAGGCTGGATGCCACGGCTGTGGCCAAATATTTCAGACTTCGATCAGAGATATTAGGAGTAGATTACAGTAATTATGAGAATGTGCATGTAGATGTACCTACTCATGTGGTCGCGCCTGATCGAACCGAGCCGGATATTTGTATGATCGAAGTGACGGATCAGAACACGGAGACCGGTGAAGTGACAGTTCAGGTTTCCGCGGCGGATTATGACAGCGGTATGCTGTATTATACTTACAGCTATGATAACGGAGAGCATTTTTCCGAGTTGCAGCGCTGGCCGGATAAGAGCAGAGACACTTTCAGTTTTACCCTGCAGGTTCCACCCCGTGTTATGCCGCAGATCATAGTCAACGGATACAACGGATTTGACTTATATACCGCCAGCAACATGATTTCTCTGCCCTCCATGGATTATGAGACCGCGGAAGAGATCGCGGTAAAACAGATGGCGCAGAGGGCGCTTGAGAGCATATCCAAGACGGTGGTGCCTGTTAAGAAAGAACCGGTGAGTATCAGTGTCACCAGAACGGAGCCTGAGGAAGAAGTAGATAAACCGGTATCCTTCCGCTATTTTATGACAGTATGTATCGTATGTGCGCTGCTGGTTCTTGCCATGACGGTATCCATGATAATGATCATACGCGGAACGAAACGCAAGCGGCGCAGACGGCAGAAGCGAAGACCTAAAATATAGACAACAAAAAGTAGCATACGGCAGTGAACGCGGTCTGAATCGTTTTATGGAAAATATATGGGCGTATGGACAGATCAGTCTGCCGGATCATACTGTAAGTCTGGGCAATACATGAGAATCCGCCGAAAGGCAGCAATATGAGGATGGGATAAAAAAGCGACTGACCAGAATAGTCAATTCCACTTGTAATTTCCAGAATACACCGGTAGACATTAAGAAATTCCGTGTTGACATGACGAAAAGGCACAAAGGCGATGTTGAGCAGATTAAAGAACACCATGTAGCCGCCTAATCTGGCAATACCGAGAAGCCCTGATAATACAGAGGCATCTATGGCGGTAAGCAGAGGCATACGCCTGGGCTGCGATGGTAATTGCTCAATGGCGGAGGTATCACGTTTCTGTAAACTATTACCATGCTTGGCCGCTGATAAAGGAATTGTCACATGGCGCAGTAATGGGACGTGGAAGAGTATAATTCCGTACAACAACGGTATACCGTACATGATCAGAAGCGGAATGAGCGGTTTCTCAATGGAAAGAGTCGGAACAACATAACTTAGGAAATAGATCGGACCGATATTGTTACAGAAATACAGTAGCTTTGTACTTTCTTCGCGGGACAGCTTTCCGGATTCATAGAGTTCTCCCACGATCTTTGCACCCATGGGGAATCCGCACAGAAAGCCCATAGTGATGGTGTAAGATCCGTTTTTGGACGTGCCGAATATGCGATACAGCAGCGGATGCAGCAGGCTGACAAAGCCTTCCGTCAGGTTCATGCGGATCATAATACCGGAGAGAATCATGAACGGAAGAAGTGTGGGAACCATCTTGGCGAACCATAGGTTCAGTCCGGTAGAAGCATATTCTAAGGAGAGCGCCGGATAGCGAAGCAGCAGGAAAACTAAGTATATAGAAAGAACTGTAAAGAGAACTCTGTAGAATTTATCGGTTTGGCTCATGATCAAAATTCCTTTCAAAAAGACTGTGAAGATATTTTGTGACTTTATATTTCCATAGGGAACGGATGGAGGAATGTGCGTTGCTATATAAGATAGGGTTGTTCTATATATATTCCCGTAATAGCATGATTATACAGATGTTGCTGAGAATCTTGATGATTGAAAAACAAGCCCGATAGCGAAATTTTTAATGTCGTTAACTATAGGAGACAAATAGATCGATGCGATTAGATAAATTTCTATGTGATTGTAACCTTGGCACGAGAAGCCAGATCAAAAAGGATATTAAGGCAGGTCTGGTGACGGTCAATGCTCATGCAGTCCGCAGACCGGAACAGCATATCGACGAAAAAGCGGATAAAGTATATTATAAAGGACAATTCTGTTCCTATGAGCCGTATGTGTATTACATGCTGCATAAACCCGCAGGCATAGTGTCCGCCACCGAAGATCAACATGACCAGACGGTGCTTGATCTGTTTGGAGAGGACAGACGAAATGATCTTTTTCCGGTAGGAAGGCTGGATAAAGACACGGAAGGACTCCTGCTTATTACCAATGATGGTGTACTTGCACATGAATTGCTTTCGCCGTCCAAGCATGTGGAGAAGGAATACGAGTGTCATCTTGAGAAGCCGTTTGACGAGAAACAAAAGGTGCTGTTGGAACAGGGCGTGGATATCGGTGAAAAGTCATTGACGAAGCCCGCAGTAGTTCGCATATTGGAGGATAATAAGATTACACTGACGATTACGGAAGGTAAATTCCATCAAGTCAAGCGCATGCTGCACACGGTTGGTAATGAAGTTACTTACCTGAAAAGAATACGCATGGGGACTCTTACACTGGATTCGGAACTTCCGAGAGGAAGTTACCGCAGACTGACAGAAGAGGAAAAAGAGAGACTGGGAGAAAACAAATGATAGAAGCGGTTATTTTTGATCTTGACGGCTCCATGGTGGATTCCATGTGGTTATGGAAAGCAATTGATATAGAATATCTTGGTAAATTTGGGATAACCTTGCCGGATAATCTGCAGATGTGCATTGAAGGAATGAGTTTTAGCGAGACAGCTGCATATTTCAAAGAGCGGTTTAACCTTCCGGATGACTTAGATACGATTAAGGAAGAGTGGAACCGTATGGCGTGGGATAAATATACCTATGAAGTGCCTGTAAAAGAAGGCGTGACTGAGCTTCTGGAATATTGTATGGAACACGGAATAAAGGCCGGAATCGCCACAAGCAATTCCAGAGAACTGGTGGAAAATGTTGTGAAAGTACATGGATTGAATCAATATTTTGAGTGTATCATGACAGGCTGCGATGTGGCGAAAGGTAAGCCGGCACCGGATATTTATCTGGCGGTAGCGAAAGAGCTTAACGTTGCACCGGAGAACTGTCTTGTGTTCGAGGATATTATACCGGGCATTCAGGCAGGCAGAGCAGCCGGCATGAGGGTTTGTGCCGTTTACGATAAATATTCGGAGTATCAGGATAATGAGAAGCGTATTCAGTCGGATTACTATACATATCATTTTAAAGAGTTAATAGAAAACGGAATTTTAGCTTAGTGCAAAGAGGTTATGTACCGACTGTAAAACAGGAGCAAGTGAAGATGGGATTTTTACCGATTTCTAAAAAGGATATGGAAGAACAGGGCATAGAACAGCTGGATTTCGTCTATGTCATCGGGGATGCCTATGTGGATCATCCTTCTTTCGGACATGCCATTATCAGCAGAGTCCTGCAGTCCCGCGGATACAGTGTGGGAATCATTGCACAGCCGGACTGGAAAGATGAGGAGAGCATTACGGTTCTTGGTAAGCCCAGATTGGGGTTTCTCATATCCGGCGGTAATATGGATTCCATGGTAAACCACTATTATGTGTCCGGTAAACATCGACCGGTCGATGCCTATACGCCGGGCGGCGAGCCATACAAAAGACCGGATCACGCCACGGTAGTCTATGGCAATCTGATTCGTCGCGTTTATAAGGATATTCCTGTTATTATCGGCGGTATTGAGGCGAGTCTTCGGCGTATGGCGCATTACGATTACTGGTCGGACAGCTTCAAGCGTTCTATTCTGTTGGACAGTCAGGCGGACTTGATCTCATACGGCATGGGAGAGAAGTCGATTGTGGAGATCGCGGAAGCGTTGGACAGTGGTATTGCGGTTAAAGATATCACGTTTATTCCGGGGACAGTCTATAAAACAAAAGAAAGCGAGGGTATCTATGACGGTGTCACGCTTCCTTCTTATGATGCCATGAAGGCGGAACCGCGCAGATATGCGGAAAGTTTTCAGATTCAATACTGTAATACCGATCCGTTTACCGGTAAGACCTTGATTGAAGAATATCCGAACGGTGTCTGCGTGGTGCAGAATCCGCCGCAGCCGCCGCTTACAACGGAAGAGATGGATGAAATCTACGATCTGCCGTATATGCGCACATACCATCCGTCTTACGAGGAGGCGGGCGGTGTTCCGGCAATCTCGGAGATTAAGTTTTCGCTGGTCAGCAACAGAGGATGTTTCGGCGGCTGTAATTTCTGCGCACTCACTTTTCATCAGGGAAGAACGGTTCAGGTCAGAAGCCATGAGTCGATCATAAAAGAAGCGGAGCTGATGATACAGGATAAAGATTTTAAGGGCTATATCCATGATGTGGGCGGGCCTACGGCAAATTTCAGACACCCGTCATGCAGAAAACAGATGACGCAGGGGGTCTGCAAGAACAGGCAGTGTCTTTTCCCCGAACCATGTCCTAATATGGAAGTGGACCATTCCGATTATCTGGCGCTGCTTCGTAAACTGCGGGCGCTTCCCGGCATCAAGAAAGTGTTTGTTCGTTCCGGCATCCGCTTCGATTATCTGATGGCAGATCCTGACGATACTTTTTTCAGGGAGTTGGTGGAGCATCATGTCAGCGGCCAGCTCAAGGTAGCGCCGGAGCATATTTCTGATGCAGTGCTTTCCAAACTCGGCAAGCCGAAGAAGGAAGTCTATGAGAGCTTTGTACGCAAATATTATAAAATCAATGAACAGCTCGGCAAAAAACAGTTTCTTGTGCCGTATCTGATGTCCTCCCATCCGGGATCTACGCTTAAGGAAGCAATCGAGTTAGCAGAGTATTTGCGGGATTTGGGATATATGCCGGAACAGGTGCAGGATTTCTATCCGACACCGTCTACCGTGTCCACAGTCATGTACTATACGGGAATTGATCCCAGGAATGGGAAGAAAGTGTATGTCTGCCGCAATCCTCATGAAAAAGCGATGCAGAGGGCACTGATTCAGTACCGCAATCCGAATAATTATGACCTTGTCAGAGAAGCGCTGATCAAAGGCGGCAGAGAGGATCTGATCGGGTTTGATAAGAAGTGCGTGATCAGACCGAGAAAATCAGCAAACCGAAACGAAGCGGGGAAACCTGACAAAAGAATAAAGACGGATGTCAGGCGCTCCCCGCAAAAGAATAGAGATAAAGGCGGCAAGAAAAGAACCATTCGCAATGTACACAAAAAGAAAGGATGATCAGCTTTCTGCCGAAGGGCGTGAAGAACGGCTGACAGCTAAGAGCTTCTCGCGCATTTCATCCTCGATCCGGACAAGCTCTACTTCTGCGTTCTGGCGTTTGGTGCGGCCTTCTTCCTGAATTTTTATCACTTCATCCAGCGTACTGATCAGGGTCTGATTGGTAGCGGTGAGGGTTTCAATATCCACGATGCCACGCTCGCTTTCCCGTGCCGTCTCGATTGTGGCGGTCTTTAACGCTTCCGCATTTTTCTTCAGAAGAGCATTGGTCATATCAGTCACTTCTTTCTGGGCTTTAGCTGCTTCACTGGAGTGATTCAGCCCGATAGCGATTACCATCTGGCTTTTCCAGAGGGGAATTGTATTCACCAGGGTGGACTGTATTTTCTCCGACATGGCGGTATCGTTACTTTGAATCAGCCGGATCTGAGGCGCCATCTGCATGGCGATCGTTCTGGTCAGTTCAAGATCGTATATTTTCTTCTCGAAACGCTCACACATGGCGGCATAATCGTTGGCGGCCTGTGTATCTTCCGGGAGAGAGCTTTGCTCCGCTTTCTCTAAAAGGGCAGCAAGTTCAACGGTTCTGGCATGATTCAGTTTTTGTTTGCCGGCTAATATATACATGGAGAGCTCTTTGAAATAATTAAGATTCAGCTCGTACATCTTGTCAAGCATGGCGGCATCTTTTAAGAGGGTCACCTGATGATCCTCCATAACCTTGCAGATCTTGTTAATATTTGCTTCCGCCTTGTCGTATTTGATCTTCAGGCTTTCCAGCTTGTTGCCGCCCTTTTTTAAAAATCCGAAAAATCCTTTTTCTTCTTCCTCTCCGAAATCTTTAAGTTCTGTGACCACGTTCGCAAGCATCTGACCGATCTCGCCCATATCCTTGGTTCTAACGTTGTTCAGAGCGTTTTCGGAGAAATCCGCAATCTTTTTCTGACTGCCGGCACCGTACTGCATCACCATCTGGGTGTTAGTAATATCGATCTGCGCGGCAAAGTCATCCACCATTTTCTGTTCCTCAGGCGTTAATACCACTTCGGGAACTTTAGCTTCTTCCTCCTTGGCGAAGAGAGCAGGACTTTCCACTATTTCTGTCGGCTCAAAAGGCTCCAGAGTCAGGGAAGGCGCTTCTTTTAACATTTCATCCAGATTATTGCTCATTTTATTTTCCTCCGTTTATCATTTATTGGTTGTAAAATCCATTTCATTCATCAATCCTTCACTGGCAAGCATAGTCTTTAGCACCTGTGCGTCGGTGGTGGCATCCAGCACTGCATCTTGGAAGAGATTGTTTAAAAGTTCTGCAAATGCCTGATTGATCGTATCCAGAGTATTTTCGATCTCGGCTTTGGCGGCTATGATGTCGTCTCCCGGAACGCTCACCCTGTCAAATTCTTCATAGGATTCCACCAGCTTCAAGGTGGTAGGAAGGTAGTAGTTCATCAATTTATGCATCCGTTGCATCTGTTCCGGGTGTTCCCTTACGCTGTCAAAAAGGTCCTTTAACAGGTTTTCCAGCGTAAAAAGTTTAGCAGAGATCACTTCTCCGGGAATCTTGTCATTGAGAATCCGTAGTTTACGGATACATTCCATTCCCTCTGCAATCATGGCGTTTAATTCCGATTCCTGTTCCGTAAGATCCGGTGACCGTCCGGCAGCTGTTTCCTGCGCATCCGGCACATCCTGACGGGACGAGAGAAGTTGGCTTTCCGCTTCCCGCCTCTTTCTGTTGTTTTCTGTCTCCAGATACTGATTGTAGATTCCGTCGTTTAACATAAAGCAGGTTTTCTTTTCATCCAGATGACCTTCAGGGAACATGCCGATCTTCATCATTTTCTGAAGATCCCTGATTACGCGGCGTGTCTTACGACCTGTGCTTGCGGCCAGATGTTCGATCTCGTCGTACATATTGCGGCCGCACAGTCCGACGTAGCGCTCCGCCAGCTTAAGACGTCTGCGCTGTCCGATTCCCAGCCGGATCATGCCCGCGAAAAACGCAAGAAAGAGTAGATTGGTGATCCAGCCGACGGTACTTACAGCGCCATCAATTACAATGGCAAATGTTGTAAGCAGCGTGCCGCCCAGTCCGATTCCGCCAAACACTTGATACAGGACATTGGATACATTTCCGACCCTTTTAAACGGAACGGGAAGGAGCGATGTATGATTCGATTGTACAGGTGTGTAGGGTGACGATTGCCATGCGGTTTCCTGTGGCATCTTCTGAAAAGAGTCATTATGCTGCTTAGCGGCATTCGTTCTTTGGTACATCTGTTGCGCTTGCCTGCGTGCCTGTTCCTGTCTTTGCGCTTTCTCCTGCCAGCGTACCTGTTCCCGTGTCTGTTGGGCTGTATATGGCGACTCTTGTCTGTGCGACGGCTTCCGTGTCTGCCCCTGTCCGGGCGATGTTCTCTGCGTATCGCCGGGATCTATGAACGGGATGTATTTTCCGACTTCATTTAAGGCGTTTGTCACACTTTCGGAGACCAGCCTGTTCAGGTCGCTGAAATCTCCGCTCTGTAAAGCATCCGACAGAGCCTCAGTGATCTGTTCTCCTATGTTTTGCTCGCTCTGATTATCTTTCATTTTATAATAAAACCTCACTGCGTCTGTAAAGTAGTATGTATAGAAAACCTTCAAGCACTATTATCACATATTGCGAGCCGCTTCGCAATCATCTAATCATAAAAAATCGTTTGCGAGCTGCGCTCCGTAGAAGGACAATTAGGTTGATACTTTACAAAATAGGATTTTGATGTAAAATAAGTAATGGACGCAGGTTTGGACGGCCTGCGTCCGAGTTATATACCGGAAAGGAACTAAGAAAGCATGAATATCGCAATTATTACAGGCGCTTCCTCCGGCATGGGTATGGAATTTGCCAGGCAGTTGGATAAAGACTTACGCAAAACAGATGAGATCTGGCTGCTTGCCCGCAGAAAAGAACCGCTGAATGAGCTGTCAGAACTGATGAGAACGAAGGTACGGCCCATCGTGATCGATATGACAAGTGAGAAAGAAATGGCGCAGTTTGCGGAAGTACTTACTATCAGTAATCCGAAGATTACAGTGTTAGTCAACTGTGCAGGCGTGGGAAGCTACGGAGAATTCAGACAACAGAACAATGAGGATGTCTCCGCAATGATCCGCCTGAATATCATGGCCCTGACACAGATGACGAAAATCTGTCTGCCTTATATGCGTAGAGGGAGCAAAATCATACAATTTTCGTCGGGAGCGGCATTTGTGCCACAGGCAGCCTTTGCAGTCTATGCGGCTTCGAAATCATATGTGTACTCATTAAGCAGGGCGCTTGGCAAAGAACTGCAGGGAAGCGGAATCCGCGTGATGGCGGTCTGTCCCGGTCCTGTCAATACGCCTTTTCTGAAACATGCTTACGGGGATCTCTCACGTATAAACGGTCTGAAAAAACTGACGATGATGAAGACGGAATGTGTGGTGGCAAAGGCGATTGCAGACTGTAAGAAGGGAAAATCCGTCTCGGTCTGCGGACTGCCTATGAAGGCACTTTATCTGATGACGCAGAGCGTTCAGAACGTGATGCAGATGCTTACATAAAATCAGTATAGAAACGGAGAAACAGCAATGGCAATCGAACGTGTAAGGGAATATTTCAAGCAATATGATATGGAGGGGAGAATCATCGAACTGGCAGAGTCCAGTGCGACTGTGGAGCTGGCAGCGCATGCCCTCGGCTGTGAACCGGCACGTATCGCGAAATCACTCTCTTTTATGGTAAACGATGCACCGGTTCTGGTAATCTGTGCCGGTGATGTAAAGATTGATAATGCCAAATTTAAGGCGAAATTCGAAACGAAAGCCAAAATGCTTACGGCTGAGCAGGTGGAGACATTAATCGGACATGCTGTGGGCGGTGTATGTCCTTTCGGCATCAACGAGGGTGTGGACGTGTATCTGGATGAGTCGTTAAAGCGGTTCACAACCGTATTTCCTGCATGCGGAAGCGGCAACAGCGCAATCGAGTTGACGATTCCGGAGATGGAACAGTATTCCGGCTATGCAGAGTGGGTGGATGTCTGTAAGATGCGGGAATAGCTGCAGGCATATTTACTGTTGGCATAGGAACACAATTTGCGGAAAAAGGAAAATATATGCATGAAGAGTAAAATTGTAAAAAAAGGCGCCTATGGCTATATAGAGAATCATAAAGCGGTGACCGCTCTTCGGACAATGGTATTTATTTTGGTGTCCGTAGTGCTGTATGTGAGGGGGTATGTGACCACGGGGAGCAGTAAGAATCTGCTGACGGTCGTTGCGGTGTTGGGGTGTCTGCCTGCCTGCAAGAGTATGGTCAATTTCATTATGTTCCTGAAGGCTGCGGGCTGCAGTGAAGAGCTTAAAAATGAAGTATGTGCCTTTGACAATAAGCTGACTGTCTTTTATGATATGTATTTTACTTCTTATCAGAAGAACTTTCCGATCAGTCATATGGTGTTAAAGGGAAATGTGCTGTGTGGTGTTACGGAAAGTGCGAAATGCGATTGCAAAGAGGCGGAAAAGCACTTGGAACAAATGCTCACGCAGGAAGGCATCAAGAATCTTACGGTTAAGATTTTTTCTCAAAGAGATAAGTATGTTGACCGACTAGGTCAGTTAACAAACTTAGAGACGGATGAACACAAAAATCGGCAGGGAATCATTGATCTGCTGTATTCTATTTCCCTATGACCGTGCAGCCTTAATGTTCGTGTGGGAAAGAGGCATTCATTGAGCAGATTCAGACTGAAACGGGGATTACAATATGTATCAGACAACCATTACGGAGCGGGAAGCGGGGCAGCGGTTCGATAAATATCTGCACAGGCTTCTGCCCGGTGCGGGGAGCAGTTTCCTATATAAAATGCTTCGCAAGAAAAATATCACTTTAAACGGCAAAAAGGCTCTCGGCAGCGAGAAAACCGTTGCCGGAGACAGTGTTGCAATCTATTTTTCCGATGAAACGCTGGACAAGTTCATGGGAGCGGTGGGAGATACCGAATCTCCGGAGTTTGAGACAGGACATAAAGCGGAACGTTACACTGGTAAGGAATCGGATTATATGACCGCTTATCATGCGCTTTCAGGGATTCAGGTCCTTTATGAGAACGATCATATACTGCTTGCCGATAAGCCTGTGGGAGTATTATCACAGAAAGCGGCAAAAGAAGATCTGTCCTTGAATGAATGGCTGATCGGTTATTTACTGCAAAACGGTGCCGTTACGATGGCGGATCTTGTCGTATACAAGCCTTCCGTGTGTAACCGGCTTGATCGCAACACGAGCGGAATCGTGCTCTGCGCCAAATCCCTGAAAGGGGCACAGATGCTGAGCGAATTGTTGAAAAACAGGACGCTTCACAAATATTATCAGTTATATGTCAAGGGACGAATCAGTGAAGAACACTTGATTGAAGGCTTCCTGATAAAAGATGAGAAACATAATAAAGTGTCTGTTGTCCCGTCAAATACAAACGGGGCAAAGCAATCAAAGAAATCAGCCGGGGAGCCACAGGGATCATATATCAGGACCGCTTATAAACCGCTTAAGGCGGAGGAAGATAAGACGCTTTTGGAGGTTGAGCTTTTCACCGGAAAAACACATCAGATCCGAGCTCATCTGGCCAGTATCGGGCATCCGCTTCTGGGAGACTATAAATACGGTGATAGGGCGTGGAATGATATCTATCAGAAGAAGTATCATATCAGATCACAGCTTCTGCATGCTTATAAGGTAGTGTTTCCACAGCTTGAGGAACCCTTTGAGGATATCAGCGGAAAGACATTTTACGCTGAGTTACCGGATGTTTTCCGTAAAATAAGTAATGAGTAGGGGAATGAAACATGGCGACTTGGAATTCTCGCGGACTTCGCGGTTCAACATTGGAAGAGCTGATCAACCGGACCAATGAGAAATATCTGGAAAACGGTCTGGCGCTCATTCAGAAAATACCAACCCCCATCACGCCCATCAACATTGATAAGGAAAGTCGGCATATCACGCTCGCCTATTTCGATCAGAAGAGTACAGTGGACTATATCGGCGCGGTGCAGGGGATTCCGGTCTGTTTCGATGCCAAGGAATGTGCGGTGGATACCTTCTCTCTCCAGAATATTCATGAACATCAGGTGGAGTTTATGGGACGGTTTGAAAAGCAGAAGGGAATTGCCTTCTTCCTCATCTATTATTCTCATAAGGATGTCTTTTATTATCTGCCTTATGAAATGCTTCGATTCTTCTGGGATCGGGCGAAAGAGGGCGGCAGAAAGAGTTTCCGCTTTGACGAGTTGAATCCGGAGTATATCCTGCCGAAGAAGCACGGGATCCTGGTGCCTTATCTCGATATGCTGCAAAAAGATCTGGATGATCGAATCGAATAAAAGTACGGACATTAAGAAAAGTCATTGTCTTATGAGAGACTGCGAGATACGGTAATGGACGTATAGGAAAAGCGATTGACAAACAGGCAGGATTGCGTTATAGTAAATAAAGTTTAGCTTAGTAGCAGATTAGCGAATTATCACTTTAAAGCAATAAAGTAAAGGGAGCCATTATGAGTAAAAAATTAGTACATACGCCGGAAGGCGTGAGAGATATATACGGAGACGAGAAGGCGAAAAAGACTGTTGTAGAGCGCCTTCTGCATGAAAAAATACAGGGCTACGGATATCGGGATATTCAGACACCGACTTTTGAGTTTTTCGACGTTTTTTCCAAGGAAGTGGGCACAACACCGTCCAAGGAGCTCTATAAATTCTTTGACAAAGAAGGCAACACGCTGGTACTTCGTCCGGATTTTACGCCGTCCATCGCCAGATGTGCCGCAAAATATTTTATGGAAGAGAATGTACCGATCCGATTCTGCTATCAGGGCAACACCTTCACAAACACCTCAAATTTGCAGGGAAAACTGAAAGAAGTGACCCAGATGGGCGCAGAGTTGATCGGAGACGATTCCGTACAGGCGGATGCGGAGATGATCGCCATGACGATTGAAGCGCTCTACCACGCGGGACTGTCCGATTTTCAGATCAGCATCGGTAATCTGGAATATTTCAAGGGAATCTGTGCCGAAGCCGGACTGGACGAGGAGACAGAACTGGAGCTTAGGGAGTTTATTTCCGGCAAGAACTATTTCGGTGCGGAGGAGCTGTTAGACCGCGTCCATGTTAATAAGAAGGATAAGGAACTGCTGCTTAAGGTCAGTGAGCTGTTCGGTACGGTTGCAACGCTTGAGGAGGCCAGGAAGACCGTAACCAATGAACGCTCTAAGAAAGCCATAGAGCGGCTTGAGAAAGTGTATCAGGTACTTTGTGATTATGGTGTCGAGAAATATGTTTCCTTTGACCTGGGCATGTTAAGTAAGTATAATTACTATACTGGTATTATCTTCAAAGGATATACTTACGGCGTAGGAGATGCCATTGTAAAGGGCGGACGCTACGATAATCTGCTTGAGCGCTTTGGTAAAAAGGCGGCGGCGATCGGCTTTGTGATCGTAGTGGATGATCTGCTGGCGGCAATGGGCAGACAGGGCGTAGTGATTTCAGGTATTGACAGTTACGTGAAGCTTTATTATACCGAGACGGATTTTAAAGAGAAGCTGCAGGAAGCAAGAAAGCTTCGCCAGTCCGGTAAAAAAGTTGAATTTAGGAAAAGAGTGTTTAGATAAAATGAGCGAAGACAGATATTTGACATTTGCCCTCGGAAAAGGGCGGCTTGCCAATAAGACCATGGAGCTTTTTGAGAAGATCGGTATTACTTGTGAGGAGATGAAGGATAAAGATTCCCGCAAACTGATCTTTGTGAATGAGGAACTGAAACTGAAATTCTTCCTTGCAAAAGGGCCGGATGTGCCGACTTATGTGGAATACGGTGCGGCAGATATTGGTGTCGTAGGTAAAGATACCATTATGGAAGAAAACAGAAGGGTTTATGAGGTCCTTGACTTAGGATACGGCAAGTGCAGAATGTGCGTATGCGGACCGGAGAGCGCACAGGAGCTGTTACGACATCATGAGATGATCCGGGTAGCCAGCAAATACCCCAATATTGCCAAAGACTATTTTTATAACAAAAAGCATCAGACGGTTGACATCATCAAATTAAACGGTTCCGTAGAGCTTGGACCGATCGTAAAGCTGGCCGATGTGATCGTGGATATTGTGGAGACGGGTTCTACCTTAAAAGAAAACGGTCTGCAGGTATTGGAGGAAATCTGTCCGTTATCCGCCCGGATGATCGTCAATCAGGTCAGTATGCAGATGGAACCGGAGCGGATTAAGAAGCTGATTGCTGATTTGAAGAGCAATCTATTATGAGAATGAAGTGAGGAGACATATGAAAACAGTAAGATTAACTGCGGATACGCAGAGGGATATATTGAGCAGCCTGTTAAAGAGAAGTCCTAATAATTACTCTGAATATGAAAGTGCAGTTGCAAAGATCATACAGAATGTGCGGGAACAAGGCGATAAGGCTGTCTTTGAATATACGGAGCAGTTTGATCAGTGGCCGATTTGTGCGGATAATATTCGTGTGACCAAAGAGGAAATCGACGAAGCCTTTTCTTTGATCGAAGAGGATTTTGTGGAAGTGATGAAAAAATCCGCCGCCAATATCGAAGATTTCCACCGCAGGCAGCTTCGCAACAGTTGGATTGATACCAAACCGGACGGCAGTATTCTGGGACAGCGCATCCTGCCGATAGCGGTGTCCGGCGTATATGTGCCCGGCGGAAAAGCAGCTTATCCGAGCAGTCTTTTGATGAATGTGATTCCGGCAAAAGTGGCGGGAGTATCTAAAATCATCATGACCACTCCGGCGGGCGCTGACGGCAAGGTGAATCCGGGTACGTTGGTTGCTGCCGGAATCGCAGGCGTAGATGAAATCTATAAGGTGGGCGGTGCGCAGGCAATCGCAGCGATGGCGTTCGGTACAGAGAGTATTCCGAAGGTGGATAAGATTACCGGACCGGGCAACATTTTCGTAGCCCTTGCAAAGAAGGCATGTTTCGGTTATGTGAGTATAGATTCTATTGCGGGTCCCAGTGAGATTTTGGTCATTGCAGATGAAACGGCAAATCCCCGATATGTGGCGGCGGATCTGCTTTCGCAGGCCGAACACGACGAACTGGCAAGCGCAATCCTCATCACCACCGATGAACACGTGGCCAAGGCGGTACAAAAAGAGATAGAGGGCTTCTTACAGGAGCTTTCGAGAAGCGAAATTATCCAGAAATCATTGGACAATTACGGCTATATTCTGTTGGCGGACTCCATGGATGATGCCGTGGCCGCGGCAAATGCCATCGCCTCGGAGCATTTGGAGATCCTGACCAAAGATCCGTATAACGTGATGACGAAGATTCAGAATGCGGGTGCTATTTTCCTGGGAGAATATTCTTCCGAGCCCTTGGGAGACTACTATGCGGGACCGAATCATATCCTGCCTACCAACGGTACAGCCAGATTCTTTTCCCCCTTAAGCGTGGACGATTTCATGAAGAAAACGAGCATTATTTCCTATTCCGAAGAAGCATTAAGACGGGCACATAAAGATATTGAGCTTTTTGCAGAGAAAGAAGGGCTTACCGCTCATGCGAACTCGATTAAGGTCAGATTTTCGAAAAGATAATACAGGATCGGCAAGCCAGTTTTCAAACGTTGCGTAAGAATATTAATCTGCTATTGAGAAAGAGAGTATATATGACCAGAACAGCAAATATTAATCGTAAAACAAAAGAGACGGATATCACATTAAATCTTAAGATCGACGGTATGGGAACAAGTGAGATAAATACCGGAATCGGGTTCTTTGATCATATGCTGGAAGGATTTTCCAAACACGGTTTTTTCGATCTAACACTGCAGGTGAACGGGGATCTTCATGTGGATGGGCACCATACGGTGGAAGATACGGGAATCGTACTCGGTACGGCAATTCGTGAGGCGATCGGGGATAAAGCCGGAATCAGACGGTATGGCTCGTTTATCCTGCCGATGGACGACGCGCTCTGTCTGTGTGCCATAGATCTGTGCGGCAGACCTTATTTTGCATTTGATTGTGAATTTCCCGTTGAGCGGGTAGGAGAGCTGGATACGGAATTGGTGAAAGAATTTTTCTATGCAGTATCCTATGGCGCGGGCATGAATCTGCATATCAAGATGCTAAATGGCGCTAATGCACATCACATGATTGAAGCGATGTTTAAAGCATTCGGAAAAGCGCTGGATGAAGCCTCATCTTACGATGACCGGATCAAAGGGGTACTCAGTACGAAGGGCGCTCTGGCATAAGAGAACAGTATAGAAGTTAAAAACACAAGAAAGGTATCATCATCGATTATGAGTTACAAGAAGTTTGTACCCTGTATTTATCTATATAAAGGAGACGCAGTCAAAGGTTTCTCGGATAACACGATCATTGACACCAATCCGGTAGCGCTTGCAAAGTTCTACAGTGACAATAATGCGGACGAAATTATCGTATATGACATGTCGGATCAGGACGCGGAGCATGAGGAGGCGCTGGATATCATCAAGGCCATCTGCAATGAAGCGGAGGTTCCGGTGATCGGTGCAGGAAACGTGAAGCGTATGGAAGACATTAAGAAGCTGCTGTATGCGGGATGTAAGAAGGCGGCGCTCAATTATTCCAAGCCGGGCAACATAGAGATTACGGAAGAAGTTTCCAAGAAATTCGGCAAGGATAAGATCGTGGCCTGTGTGACGGAGGCCGATACCATTACTGATAACAGAGATCTTCTGGCGGACTATGTATCAGAGATCATTTTGGTGCGGGAGAAGGGATTAAAAGAGGCGATCAGTGTTTCCGAGTTCCCGATGATCGCTTCCGTTCCGGAAGTTTCTCTCGACAAGATACTGGAACTTTTATCCAACGATAATATATGTGGTATTTCCGGCTATGCAATTAATCAGAACGCTAAAGAACTGCTTGCCATCAAGGCACTCTGCCAAAATAACGGTATTGCGGTCAATACGTTTGAACCTGCGATCCGGTGGGAAGAATTTAAGCTCAATTCCGACGGACATGTGACGGTGGTGGTGCAGGATTATAAGACCGATGAAGTGCTGATGGTGGCATACATGAATGAGGAAGCTTATAATATGACCCTGAAGACCGGTAAAATGACTTATTATAGCAGAAGCCGGCAGGAACTTTGGGTTAAGGGCGAGACCAGCGGACATTTCCAGTACGTGAAATCTCTCACGGCTGACTGCGATAAGGACACGATTCTTGCAAAAGTTTCCCAGATCGGAGCTGCCTGTCATACGGGTTCCCATTCCTGCTTCTTTAATGAGATTATGACGAAGGAATATGAAGAGACGAATCCTCTCAAAGTATTTGAGCAGGTGTTTGATGTGATTAAGGACCGAAAAGTGCACCCGAAAGAGGGATCCTATACAAATTATTTGTTTGATAAAGGAATCGATAAGATTCTAAAGAAGCTGGGAGAGGAGGCTACGGAGATTGTAATTGCCGCCAAAAACCCTAATGCAAACGAAGTTAAGTATGAAATTTCCGATTTTCTGTACCATATGATGGTGCTGATGGCGGAAAAAAATGTAACTTGGGAAGAGATTACAACAGAATTAGCACAGAGATAAAGTCATAAATACATTACTTTGACAACAAAGATATGTAAATCGAAATAACAACAGTTATCAATTATCCATTTTATGGTAACTATTGTTATTTTTATTTTTCTTAAAAATTTGTTGTAATTTCACATCAAATTAGATTTGACGCAAATGATTTAACGACAATATTGTTATAATGTGAATTGTCAAAAAAACATATCATAAAAATCTATAAATAATTTTTTTATTAAACCGTACTATGAATGCAAGCTAAAATGCATAGGGATTACTTTTTGATTTTTACAGTGTCGCAACTGAGATATTTTAGCTAAAATTCATAAAACTTTCATATTTGGAATAATTTTTCATCTTAAAAATGCACTTTGCAGGATTTCCTGCGTAAATTATATTGATTTGTTTAAAAATAAAATGTGAAGCAAATAAAATAACGTGCGCGATATAATTTCTTATCTGTATGATTTTGCGATGCTGAAGTGACTTATTTGTTATTGGTTTTCTTTGCAGTTTGTTCGGAAAAGTGAATAACAATTGTTTCTTCATATTTTTTGCTTTTGCGTGTCACCTAGAACGCTGTACAACCGGACTCGTTCTTTTTTTGGATGACAAAACATAAAATAGAGCAACAGATATATGGGATAGGCAGTATAAATATGGAACATAAAATTCCTTTAGAAAAGAAAATGGCTCTGGCACAGTACATAAGAGAGGAAAATCATGGAAATCGTATAAAAATCAGACAGAGAGAACATATTTTGTACGGTACGGACACGCAGCCACCCTTGTATGACAGAGGGAAACTAGTGTCGGGAGATTATGATTATGAGAATCGCCCGACGGAGGACGGTATTATTCCGGGTTTTTCCATGGGAACATTTAAATATCGCATGATTCTTGCGATTCTCTTGTTTGTCGGTTTTCTTTTGTGTGATACGGGTGATGACAAAATCGGCAGCTATTCGACTAATGATATTCATGAAATGATTATGGCGGATACCTTTCATTTATATGACGGGGAGGGGAATAGTACCATGGATGGGCTGGCGTCGTTGCTTGATTTTGAGTGATATATCCTATATACTAAGACAAGAAGAATTTCTAAGCCGTCATAGAACGCCGGCTAAGAAATTCTACGGCTTGCAAGCAAGCCTTTCTTGTCTGGAAGAATGCTAAAAACATGCATTCTTCCCAGCGCCATATAAGAAATTCTACGGCTTGCAAGCAAGCCTTTCTTGTCTGGAAGAATGCTAAAAACATGCATTCTTCCCAGCAACATATAAGAAATTCTACGGCTTGCAAGCAAGCCTTTCTTGTCTGGAAGAATGCTAAAAGCATGCATTCTTCCCAGCAACATATTTGAAAGTTTAAGGAAAATAAGGAACAGTAATTTATGAGAAAACTGGCTTTAAGTGACGACATTTTAATGCAGGTGGAGAAGCCTGCGCGTTATATCGGCAATGAGGTGAACTCTGTCGTAAAGGATAAATCACAGGTGGCAATACGGTTTGCCATGTGTTTTCCGGATGTATACGAGATCGGTATGTCTCATCTGGGCATCCAGATTATATATAGTATGCTGAACGAGTGGGAGGACGTGTGGTGTGAGCGTGTCTATTCTCCGTGGGTTGATCTGGATAAGATTATGCGGGATAAGAATATTCCGCTTTTTGGCTTAGAGTCGCAGGAACCGGTCAAAAATATGGATTTTCTCGGGATAACCATTCAGTATGAAATGTGCTATACCAATATTCTGCAGGTACTGGATCTTGCACAGATTCCACTATATGCTAAAGACCGGGGCGAGGATATGCCTATCGTGATCGGCGGCGGTCCGTGCACCTATAATCCGGAGCCGATTGCAGAATTTTTTGATCTGTTCTATATCGGTGAAGGTGAGACACAGTACCGCAGATTATTTAACTGGTATATTGAAAATAGGGATAATGGCGGGTCAAGACAGGATTTCTTACGCGGCGCCGCAAAGATTCCCGGCATATATGTGCCGCAGTTCTATGAGGAGCTTTATAACGAGGACGGTACGATACAGGGAAGGCGTAAGCAGTATGATGATATTCCCGATACTATCTTAAAAGAGATCGTGATGGATGTGACAAATACGCATTATCCGCTAAAGCCGGTAGTTCCTTTTATTAAGGTGACACAGGACCGGGTAGTATTGGAGATTCAAAGGGGCTGCATCCGCGGCTGCCGGTTCTGTCAGGCTGGACAGTTATATCGTCCCGTGCGGGAGCGAAATGTGGACAAACTTAAGGAATATGCTGTGGAAATGCTTAAAAATACAGGATATGAAGAGATTTCCTTAAGTTCTTTAAGTTCCAGCGATTATTCCCATCTGGATGAACTTTTGGATTTCCTGATTGAAGACTGCGGTCAGAGACATACGAATATCTCCCTTCCGTCTCTGCGTATTGATGCCTTTTCTCTGGATGTGATGAGCAAGGTACAGGATGTCAAGAAGAGCAGCCTTACCTTCGCGCCGGAAGCGGGCAGTCAGAGACTGCGTGACGTAATCAATAAGGGATTGACGGAGGAAGTGATCTTAAAAGGCGCGGCACTTGCCTTTCAGGGCGGATGGACCAGGGTAAAACTCTATTTCATGCTGGGACTTCCCACAGAGACAGAGGAAGATATCCGGGGCATCGGCGATCTTTCCAATAAGATTGCGGCGACTTTTTTTGATACCGTTCCGAAGGACAAGCGTGTCAACGGCAAAGTGCAGATCGTCACCAGCACTTCCTTTTTCATTCCGAAGCCCTTTACACCCTTTCAGTGGGCATCTATGTGCACGAAGGAGGACTTTGTCGAGAAGGCTTATCAGACGAAGCGGGGTATTATGGAGCAGCTCAATCAGAAGAGCATCAAATATAACTGGCATGAGGCGGACGTGAGTGTACTGGAGGGTGTGTTTGCCAGAGGTGACCGCAAAATCGCGCAGGTGATTATGGAGGCTTATAAGAATGGCTGTCTGTTTGACTCTTGGAGCGAGTATTTCCATAATGACGTATGGATGAAAAGCTTTGAAGACTGTGGGCTGGATATCGGATTCTATACCACGAGGGAGAGGGCAGATGATGAGATTTTCCCGTGGGATTTCCTGGACTGCGGCGTAACAAGGGAATTTCTTTTAAGAGAGTGGAAAAAAGCGCAGGCGCAGACAGTGTCCCCCAACTGTAAGGTGCAGTGTCAGGGATGCGGAGCAAACCGTTTCGGCGGCGGAATCTGTTATGAGAGAATGTGAGTAAAATAGGAGAATCTTTATTATGGCAGATGTCATTCAAAATGAAAAAGAGCTGGAATTTGCTATTTTTTGTGTGGAAAATATAGCAATACATTTGAATGTTGCGGCGGAGAAGATTTATGATGCATTGACGGTAAAAAGTGACATTTTATACAGTTATATCGTGCCATGCTACGATATCCTGCATACGCAGGGCAAGGAATATATCGTAGAAGATATTTTGGAACTTATGAAAAAGAGAGGAATAACGATATGATTCTATATCATGGTTCATATACGGAAGTCGTAAATCCGGACATTATACATTCCAGAACCAATGTAGATTTTGGGCGTGGCTTTTACACAACGCCGCTTTTGGATCAGGCACAAAAATGGTGTAAAAAGTTTAAAGATAAAGGGGAATCAGCAGTTGTTTCTGTTTACACATTGGATGATAGTGCTATAAATGAATGTAAAGTGAGGAAATTTGGCAGTTATTCGGAAGAATGGTTAGAGTTTGTTCTCAAATGCCGGCGCGGTGAAGATGACACAGATTATGAGATTGTTATGGGCGGCGTGGCGAATGATAAAGTATTTAATACTGTTGAACTGTTTTATGACGGTCTGATTGACATGACAGAAGCTATCAAGCGGCTGCGCTATGAGAAACCTAATTTTCAGATAGTATTCCGCTCACAAGATGTAATTGACCAATATCTAAAGTATGAGAGGAGAGAGCCTGCATGAATGCGAATCCGATTTTATTGCAAATGAAATATGCCCGCGTGGTCAGTTTGTTTGCCGGGATAACAGGCATATCGTTTGACGAGGCGCTTACATTTTTCTATCACTCTGATTTATATCAACTTGTTAAAAACGGAGTATCGGATATGCACTGTATGAGCGATGAGTACCTTGCAAAAGATTTGCATGATGAATATGAAAAAATGGCGTAAAACATACATTTTCAATTCAAGCATATTTAAAGATGCTGAGAAGCCTTTGATTTATGTTCAGAACTCTAATGAAAACGGAGGTTGTTAATGAAAATCAGAATCAAGTTTGCTAAATACGGCACAATGAAGTTTATAGGACATCTGGACATGATGCGTTTTTTCCAGAAAGCGATTAGGCGGGCAGAAATTGACGTTAAGTATTCGGAAGGCTTTAGCCCCCACCAAATCATGTCCTTTGCGGCGCCTTTGGGCGTAGGGATTGAGAGCCGTGGGGAATATATGGATATTGAAGTGCTCTCCATGACTTCTACGGAGGATATGAAAGATGCACTGAATCAGGTCATGGTGGAAGGCGTGGAAGTGCTTTCTGTAACTATATTGCCGGAGCACGCGAAAAATGCCATGTCCAGCGTTGCAGCGGCTTCTTACAGCCTGCGGATGAAAGAGGGCAGTTTTCCGATTGATGATCTGGAAGGTAAAATACAGGATTTCTGCAGTCAGGTTACCATCCCTTATATGAAAGAAACGAAGAAAAGTGTTGTTGAATTGGATTTAAAACAAGGCATCTATGAACTCGGAGCGGGACAGAACGGAACGATTCACATGCTTGTCAATGCAAGCAGCAGCGGAAACATTAAGCCTACGATGGTATTTGAAAAACTGTGTCAGTTTGCGGGTGTAGAAATTTCCCCGTCAGCTTATCAGGTGACCAGACTGGAGACTTACACTGATACTGCGAAAGATGGAGACGACCACAGATTTATCCCGCTTGCAGATGTGGGGTAAGAAACAAAGAGGACTGAACATGGCATATACAGACAAAGTAAAAGGACTAAACGCAAATACGCTTAAACTGATAGCGATTGTGGCTATGACGCTGGATCACTTAACATGGACATTGTTTCCGGGCTACTCTACAGAGTGGTATGTGATTCTTTTACATATTATCGGCAGAATAACAGCGCCTATTATGTGGTTTTTCATTGCCGAGGGGTATTATCACACACATAATATTAAGAAATATGCTGCGAGATTATTTATATTGGCAGTTATATCTCATTTTGCTTACAATTTCTGCTTTGGAATACCTTTCATCCCTTTTCAGACTACAATATTTAATCAGACAGGGGTTGTATGGTCGTTAGCATGGGGACTGGTATTACTGTACATATTTGACAAGGCTGAGTGGAAAGCGTGGCAGAAAAGCGTGGCGGCTATCATCATCTGTCTCATTACTTTTCCTTCCGACTGGAGCTGTATTGCTACCATGGCGATTTTATCAATCGGCATGAACAGGGGAAATTTTAAGAAACAGATGACGCATATGATGGCTTGCGTAGTTATGTATGCGATAGTATATTTCCTGTTTATCGATAAAATATATGCACTCATCCAGTTGGGAACCTGCCTTACTATTCCGCTTTTACGACTCTATAATGGGGAACGCGGCACTTTTAGGGGAATGGGCAAATTATTTTATGTGTATTATCCGCTTCATTTGTTCATATGCGGTATGATACGCGTTATATTATGGGGTGTCGGATATTCAACCGGAACAGCAAATTTTTAGATAATGTATCGCAGTTTCGGGCTTTTTATAGGCTCAGTCAAAGGGCAATCATTCGGTCGTTGGAATATAGGGAACTTTTTTGCAAAATATATTTGCAAGAGTTCCCTATAATATTATTGATAAAATTTCAAAAAACTATTGACCTTCCACCTTGTGGAAGCCTTATTCTGATTGCAACAGGACGGGTAAGAAAGGAAATCATACCATGAAGATCAACGAAGTTGAACAGCAGGTGGGTATTACCAAAAAGAACATCCGCTTCTATGAACAACAAGGGCTTCTGAATCCCAGAAGAAATGTTGAAAACGGATATCGGGACTATATGGAGGAAGACGTGTCTGAGTTAAAGAAAATCAAACTTCTCAGAAAGCTTTCCCTTCCGATTGAAGAGATCCGTAAGATTCAGCATGGCGAACTGCTTCTTGAGGATGCGCTGCAACGGCAGTTGATCGTTTTAGAACGGGAGAAAATTAATTTGCAGGAAACTTCCGGACTCTGCCATAGTCTTTTGGAAGATCATTGTAAATACCCCGTTCTTATGCCTGATGAATACTTGGAAAGGATGGTGGCAATGGAGAAAGAAGGAACGAGATTTACCAATGTGAATAAGAATGATATCATTCAAAAAAAATTTGGCTCCATCATTGCGGCAGGGACATTTATTATTTTTATGGTGTTTTTAATCTGTGTCTTTATTTGGGGCTATATAACAGACCCGATTCCGCTCTGGATGCTGGGTGTATTTATTTTCATACCGATAGCGGTGATTATGGCAGTGATTATCGCACTGATACAGCGTATGAGAGAGATTGAAGGAGGAGAAGAAGATGCTGCTCGTAAATACTGATTATATTTCAGGAAAAGAATTAGAAACATTAGGAATTGTGAAGGGAAGTATTGTGCAGACGAAAAATTTCGGCAAGGATTTTATGGCCGGAATTAAAACATTAGTCGGCGGAGAGGTCACGGAATATACGGAAATGCTCAATCAGGCAAGACAGATCGCCGTGAAGCGTATGGTGGATGAAGCGCAGGCGATAGGCGCGGATGCAATCGTCAATGTGCGGTATGCGTCTTCCTCGGTTATGCAGGGAGCGGCGGAAGTGATTGCTTATGGCACGGCTGTGAAATATAAGAATCTGTAGCGGTAAGAGGATGTCTTATGGGGAAGAGCAAGGACATCCTCTATATTTCGGATTTTAATTTGAGCGGAGGATGAACCGATATGGAACATAAAATAACGAAAAAACGCACAATTCTATTCTGCGTTATAACTTTTACCCTGACATGGCTGCTTCTTGCATTGATTCCGGTTATGGGGGTAGCTTACGGGGGAATAGAGTCCCTTGTCATATTTATGCTGTGTATGTTTATGCCGGCTCTCGGCAATGTACTGACCAGACTGACCACAAAGCAGGGGTTTCACGATTTTAAGCTGGCACCCAAATTCAAAGGGAATGGGCGAAATTATCTGTTTGCTTATTTCAGTTTTATCATCTTAGTGTATCTGGGTATATTGGTTTATTATCTGATCTACAGCGAACAGTTTGACCTGACCGCATCCGTGATGTGGGATTTTGCTCCGGATATGCGCACGTCGCAGATCGTCAATTTGATCGTGGTCACGGCGATTTCACCAATTATCAATGTGATTCCGACTCTTGGCGAAGAGCTCGGCTGGCGTGGATATCTGTTATACGGATTAAAGGACTCCTGCGGCAGCATGAAAGCTGTTTTGTTTACAGGCATAATCTGGGGAATATGGCATGCTCCGATGATTGCTATGGGACACAATTATGGCACGGATTACCCTGGATATCCTTATCTGGGCATTTTGATAATGATTGTCTTCTGCACTTTCATCGGAGTGATTGAAGGGTACGTCACACTGCGTACAGACAGCGCACTTCCGGCAGCGATCTGCCACAGCGCCATCAACGGCTTGGGAAGCACAGGCATACTGTTCTGCAGTACAACGCAATATAAGATGTTGATCGGTCCTGCATATGCAGGAATAATCCCTTTTATGCCGACTATTTTGTTTGCATTCTATATTCTGTATAGAATTAAAAAAGAAGAACTGTAAAACGCATTCGTATGATTTGCCGAATGATTCTGTTTTGGCTTTTCTCTTATATTGTGATATACTATTCACAGTGAACTTCAGTCATAAGGCGTAGTTTTAAACGTAGGATGATATAAGCAGGAGTCTGCGATGTCGGCAAAAGGCAAAATTCTGATTTTAAAATTAAATGAACAATTACTCTCCATACTCATACGGGATAATCAGATTCTTTCCATACAGGTACAGAATCAGAACGAGTATGCGGTGGGGAACATCTATGTAGGCAAGGTGAAGAATATCTCTGAAAATATCGGAGCCGCATTTGTGGATCTGGGGCAGGGATATCTCACCTTTTTGCCGCTTACGGACGCAAAATACGCCTGTGTGATGAATCGGAAAGCGGACGGGAAGATTAAAGCGGGGGATGAAATTCCCGTTCAGATCATCAAAGAACCGATGAAAACGAAGCTGGCAGGTGTGACGACATCAATTTCCCTGTCGGGGCAGTATGCTGTCGTTGGGGTGCCGCGACAGGAGCATTTCGGGAACCGTATCCCTGCAGAGCCGGATTCCGGAATACAGACAGAGGACTCTGACAGCATTTGCGGACGGAACCTTGTTCAGATATCATCCAAACTGAGTAAGAAGAAGCAGGTCAGATTCCGAAGTATAGAGGCGCTGCGGCAGATAGCCGAACATTATCAGCTTATCGTCCGTACGAATGCCGGGGAACTTACCGAAGATGAGCCGTTGATTGAAGAAGCACAGTATTTGACAGAGCAGTTGGAGCATATTATGCAGATTGCAGATAAACGTACCTGTTATAGCTGCCTGTACCGCGGCAAGCCCGATTATGTTCATTTTATTGAGAATATTTATACGTCAGAATATGATGAGGTAATCACCGATCTTCCCGAAATCTATAAAGTACTGCAATCTCAGTTCGCGGGAACGGATCTGTCGCTCCGTCTCTATGAGGACCAAATGCTGCCGCTTTATAAGCTGTATGCCGTAGAAACGCGGATCCATGAGCTTTTAGACAGGAAGGTATGGTTAAAGTCCGGCGGTTATCTTGTCATTGAGCCGACAGAGGCCCTTATTTCCATTGATGTAAACAGCGGAAAATGTGAGCAGGGCAAAGATAAAGAGGAAACAGCCGTAAAGATCAACATGGAAGCTGCCGAGATGATTGCCGTACATCTGCGGGCGAGAAACTTATCGGGCATTATTCTGGTGGATTTCATTAATTTCAGAAAAAAGGAGCATGAGAGACAGCTCGTGGAATATATGAGAAGTTTGCTTAAGAAAGACAGTATCACGGCAGATGTTGTGGATATGACGGGACTCGGATTGATGGAAATTACAAGGAAGAAAGTGAACCCGAGTTTCCGGGAGCAATTTGGAGTAGCGGCTTCGCATAAATTATAAGATATGTTATACTACAATAGGATTAAAGAAAAAGAGAAAGGCATGGTTTTTCATATGAAGCTTTTGAGTTTCGAGAAGGTAAAAGACGGAAAGTACCTGAAAAATTATGAGCTGACCTATATCAATAAGGCAGGCAGGGAGAAAAAATACGAGATCGTCAGCCGGAGTGAGATTGTGGGACCGGAGGCGATTGGACAGCGTGTAAGCGGTGTTTCCATCGTGGCGTACCACGAGGATAAGCTGCTGTTACTGAGGGAATTTCGCATGGGTGTTAACCGCTTCGTATACAATCTGTGTGCGGGTATGATCAACGAAGGGGAGTCTTTGGAAGAATGTATTCAAAGGGAACTTTATGAAGAGACGGGACTCAGTGTGAAAAAAATTCGCAGTATTCTGCCGCCTTCTTTTGCGGCGGTTGCCTTTTCCGATGTGAAAACACAGATCGCATTCGTGGATGCGGAAGGGGATTTCGAGGATCATACATCGGAGAATGAGCAGATCACGGCCAATTTTTACAGCAAAGAAGAGGTGCGGGAACTGTTAGAGACGGAAGAATTCAGTTCCAGAGCGCAGATGGCGGCGTATTTCTTTGTGATGCCGAAGGGTGAAGCGTAAAAGGAAGCATTTGTTTTTGTATTTTGAAGCACTTGTGTACCGTGTACATGACGCACGGCAGCACGAGAGGAATAGAAGAGGAATCATAAGCTGTTGTATGGTCAGATCAATCATCTGTCGGACAACGGCTCTTTTTTATGCTTGACATATCTGTAATATCTGTATATACTGTACTTGTAAACAACAGTACAGTTAAGAAAGTAGGTGTACATATGCATATTGTATTGTCAAACAGCTCTGATCTGCCGATCTATGAGCAGATCAAGGAACAGATCAAGACACAGATTTTAACCGGTGAACTGTGTGAAAATGAAATGCTCCCATCCCTGCGGCAACTAGCTAAAGACCTGAAAATCAGTGTCCTTACTACAACGAGGGCATACAATGAGCTGGAAGAGGAGGGATATATCACAAGCAGACAAGGAAAAGGATTCTATGTAATGCCCAGCGGCTCGGACTTAATGCGGGAGCAGCTGATTAAGGAAGTGGAGAGTCATTTAAATAACGCGATCACGGCAGCGCGCAGGGCATCCCTGTCACCCGATGAACTAGGCAACTTATTGAAATTATTACAGGAGGTAAGCGATGACTGAAAATAATTTGGAATTGCATAATGTAAGTAAAACTTTTTCGGAATTTTCGCTGCACGATATCAGTTTTGAACTTCCCAAAGGTTATATCATGGGGCTGGTTGGTTCTAACGGTGCCGGTAAAACGACGACGCTCAATCTTATCATGAATATGATGGAAAAGGATATCGGAAGTATCAAAGTGTTCGGTAAAGATCACCTCGATTATGAAAAGCAGATCAAACAGGACATCGGAATCGTATATGACAGTAACTTTTTCGTGGACACATGGACTGTTAAGGATTTGGAAAAAGCGCTGTCCATGTTTTATGACGAATGGAATCACGACACATTTATCAGAATGAAAGAGCAGTTTGAGCTTCCCGATAAGACAAGAATCGGCAAAATGTCGCGCGGGATGCAGATGAAACTTATGCTGGCATGCGCGTGCTCGCATAACGCGAAGCTTCTTCTTCTGGATGAACCTACAAGCGGATTGGATCCCACAACCAGAAGCGAAATTTTAGACATTCTTCAGGATTACATTCAGGATGGGGAGAAAAGCGTACTTTTTTCTACACATATTACAACAGATTTAGAAAAAGTGGCCGATTATATCACATATCTGGAACATGGGAGGATTGTTTATACGGGCAGTATGGAAGAGCTGCTGGCAAAGTATTGTATTATCAAAGGCGCTCCAGGTGAACTGACAGAAGACCTGCGGCAGCATTTAATCGGTCTGTCCCAGACATCTCTTGGATTTGAGGGGCTTATAAAGACTGATACGGCGAAGAAATACAAAGGGTTTGTGTTAGATACGCCCACAGTAGATGAAATTATTGTTCATATCGGAAAGGAGGCTAAGAGATGTCAGGAACATTCAAAATGACAAAACTCGATTATTACACGGCAAAATCATTGATCTTTGAAAATATTGTTGCTACTTTCGTAATTGCAGGGATTTTCAGTTTCATGGAGTCTTCCATGTATACTCTTTGCTTTACGGCGGCATGGTACGCGGCACTAGCTTCAACTAATATTTTTATGATACAGGATAAAAACGGTCTTGAGCGTTTATATGCCTCACTGTCGCTTGACAATAAAAATATTGTTGCCGGCAGATTTCTTTTTTGCTACATTCAGTATTTAATAATATTGGGAGTGACTGTCATAATAGGCGTCGGCGCTATGTTTGTATACGGTGATACATTACAGTTCATGACACTTCTTACGGCAGTCTGCGAATCACTATTAATCTTCACGGCAGTGACTTGCATTCAAATTCCGATCTGTTTGCGGTTACCCTATGCTAAAGCACGTTTCTGGTGCGTGATTGTTCTTATGGCAGTGGTGGCGCTTGTCACATATACAGCATTAAATGTATCTTCGGCAGGGGATGTCGATTTCAGTATTAAAATTAATCAAGGCCTTTTGAGTGCCATATGTGTGGCGGTGAGTATAGCAGTTTTGCTCATATCTTATCTGATAGCGATAGGATGTTATAGTAATAGGATGAGAACAAACTAAAGGTTTTTTTGATAAATTACAGGGTTTTGATGATTTTTAATGATTTTTAAAAGAAAATACATTGACAAATATCCCCAAAAAGGATATGATAACTGAGTATGCCGCATAGTGAGGTAGAAGTATGTCCATTGATAATGGTTTTTTAGTATTATATCATATAGACATCACCGAAGCTAGCGAGTAAATGGACTTCGGTTCATGAATAGGAGGTGCCATATGTACGCAATTATTGCAACAGGTGGAAAGCAGTACAAAGTTTCTGAGGGAGACGTCATTAAGGTTGAAAAGCTGGACGCTGAAGTCGGAGCTTCTGTAACATTTGACCAGGTTATAGCTGTTAGCGATAAGGAACTTAAGGTTGCAGGCGATGTAGAGAGTGCAACTGTTACCGGAACCGTTATGGATCAGGGTAAGTACCGCAAAGTTATCGTATACAAGTACAAGAGAAAAACAGGCTATCACAAGAAAAATGGTCATAGGCAAGCATACACTCAGGTTAAGATCGATAAAATAAATGCATAGTAATTTTGATACTACAAGGTATTTATTTACACATCATATTTTTGAGAGTGTGCAGAGACGATCGCCGCAGACAAATCAACAGATGCCGGAGATCGTAGTCAAAGGTGTGAGATGACACAGATCACATTTTATAAAACAACAGCAGGAGAATATCAGGGGTTTACATGTGACGGACATGCAGGATACGCCAATTATGGTGAAGATATCGTTTGCGCATCCATTTCGGTACTTGTCATTAACACAATCAATTCTCTGGAAGAGATAACAGCGGAGAAGATAAACGTGGAGACAGACAAAGACCGCGGAGTCATCCGGTGTAGGTTTGTTGACCGGACTTTGAAGGAGACTTCAAGGGTACTCGTGGATTCACTGGTGTTGGGACTTACCCAGATTGAGAAACAATATGGGAAGAACTATTGTAAATTGACATTTGAGGAGGTGTAATACCATGTTAAATATGAACCTTCAATTTTTTGCACATAAGAAAGGTGTTGGTTCTACTAAGAACGGTAGAGATTCCGAGGCCAAGAGATTAGGTGCGAAGAGAGCTGACGGACAATTCGTTAAGGCAGGAAATATCTTATACAGACAGCGCGGAACCAAGATCCATCCAGGTGTAAATGTGGGAATCGGCGGCGACGACACATTGTATGCTCTGGTTGACGGTGTGCTTCGTTTCGAGAGAAAAGGAAGAGACAAGAAACAGGCTTCCGTATATCCTGTAGAGAAATAGGATGATTGATTCGGGCTTCGAACATCTAGGTGTTTGGAGCCTTTTTTCTAATAAAGTGCAGGAATGGAGAAAGCTATGTTTGCAGATCGTGCTAAAATCTATGTAAAGAGCGGAAAAGGCGGAGATGGGCATGTGTCTTTCCGCAGGGAAAAATATGTGCCCAATGGCGGCCCAGACGGCGGTGACGGCGGTAATGGCGGCAATGTATATTTTGAGGTGGATGAAGGCCTCAATACGCTCACAGACTTCCGCCATATCCGCAAATACTGTGCCGGCAACGGTGAAAATGGCGGTAAACGTAACTGTGCAGGTAAGAGCGGTGAGGATATCATCATCAAAGTTCCGGAAGGTACCGTGATCAAGGAAGCGGAAAGTGGACAAGTTATAACCGATATGTCCGGAGAGAACCGCAGATTCCTGCTTTTAAGCGGTGGAAAGGGCGGTAACGGCAATCAGCATTATGCCACCAGCACCATGCAGGCACCCAGATATGCACAGCCCGGACAGGAGGCACAGGAACTGGAGCTTTTGCTGGAACTGAAGGTGATTGCCGATGTAGGGCTGGTAGGTTTCCCAAATGTGGGAAAATCCACATTTCTTTCTAAAGTGACAAATGCAAGACCGAAGATTGCGAATTATCATTTTACGACGCTGAATCCTAACTTGGGTGTAGTGGATTTAGAAGATGCCAAGGGATTTATCATTGCGGATATTCCCGGATTGATTGAAGGCGCATCCGAGGGTGTTGGTCTCGGACATGAGTTCCTGCGGCACATTGAACGCACGAAACTGATTGTGCATATCGTAGATGCGGCTTCTACGGAGGGACGTGATCCCATTGAAGATATCTATGCCATCAATAGGGAGCTGGAAGCCTACAATGCTGAGATTGCCAAGCGGCCGCAGATCATTGCGGCTAATAAGATTGACATGA
This sequence comes from Lachnospiraceae bacterium, assembly GCA_014804485.1. Classification (GTDB taxonomy): domain Bacteria; phylum Bacillota; class Clostridia; order Lachnospirales; family Lachnospiraceae; genus UBA3282. The sequence goes on along the minus strand of JAAUZT010000011.1, from coordinate 73,505 downwards.
TCTATACAGAGGATGATCCTGTAGCAAAGATCAAGGCAGAGTTTGAGCCTAAGGGAATTCCGGTATATGCCATATCCGCAATCAGTGGACAGGGGCTTAGAGAATTATTGTATGATATCAATAATCAGTTGGAAAAATTAGATTCTAAACCGGTCATATTTGAGCAGGAATTCTTTCCGGAATATCATTTTAATACGGAAAGCGATCCGTTTACTGTTATCTACAACGAGGAAGAGGAGGCTTATGTGGTGGAAGGCCCGAGGATCGAGAAGATGCTGTCCTACACGAATTTGGAATCCGAAAAAGGGTTCAAGTTCTTTCAGGACTTCTTAAAGGACAACGGTATTCTGGAACAGTTGGAGTCACTGGGAATCAGCGAGGGCGATACGGTGCGTATGTACGGTCTATCCTTCGATTACTATAAGTAATGCACCGGATATGATCCATAATATGAATTTACAACAGTTGAAAACAGAGGTATATTATGACAAGTAAACAGAGAGCATATTTAAAGAGTCTGGCGAGTACGTTAAATCCTATTTTTCAAGTAGGAAAATCCAGCCTGACACCGGAATTTACATCGGCAATTAATGAAGCGTTCAATACAAAAGAACTGATTAAGATTGCCGTGTTAAAAAACTGCATGGATGATCCCGGTGAAATCGCGCAGGTAATCGCAGAACGTACACATTCTCAAGTAGTGCAGGTAATCGGCAAGAAGATCGTACTTTACAAGCCGGACAAAAAAGACCCGAAAATCGTGCTGCCGAAGGAAAATCCTTCGAGGCAGGGAAATTGAGCGATTGGCATAAAATATAGTCCGGCACGGCGTTGCTGTACAGGAGGTAGATTTTGAGAAAAGTAGGAATCATGGGCGGTACTTTCAACCCGATTCATAACGGTCATCTGATGCTCGCACAGAAAGCACTTAAGCAGTTTACGTTGGATGAGGTGATTTTCATGCCATGCGGTGTGCCGTATATGAAGGCCGGCCAGAAGGTGGAAGACGGCCGGGTACGTGCCGAAATGACGGCGCTTGCGATCGAGGGGCAGCCCCGGTTTACACTGTCAGACATAGAGCTTATGCAGACGGGCAATACTTACACCTATCGGACATTAAAACGGCTGCGGACGGAAAATCCGCAGACTGCATACTATTTTATAGTTGGCGCTGACAGTCTTTTTCACATGTCCAAATGGGCTCATCCCGAGGAAATTTTCGCTGACTGCTGTATTCTGGCAGCCGTGCGGGATGGCAAGACGACTGCGGACATGGAAGAACAGATTCGGGTTTTACAAAAAGAATACCGTGCAGACATTCGCCTGCTGCAGACAGAATGCATGGATATTTCTTCTTCAGACATTCGACGAAAAATTGCGGCCGGAGAGTCCGTCGAGAAGGATGTGCCAGAATCTGTCAGATTATATATAGCACAGCAAGGTTTATATCGCGAGGAGGAACAGCCCGGAAAGGATTGATATACACATGAAAACAGCAGATCTGGCAAAATTCAGAAAAGAAATGGAGAAAAAGCTGGAACCCAAGCGATATGAGCATACTTTGAGTGTTGCATATACGGCGGCTAATCTGGCCGCGGTACATGGTGTAAATATAGAAAAAGCGCTTGTGGCGGGTATGCTGCATGACTGCGCCAAGTGTTTAAGTTACAAAAAGCAGATGTCTCTTTGTTCCAAAAATCATATCGTGCTCTCTGAAACAGAAGCTCAGGAAGATTCTCCGCTCTTACATGCCAAAGCAGGCGGTGCTTTGGCAAAGCAGGAATACGGCATTACCGACGAAGACATTCTGAATGCGATATATTATCACACTACGGGCAGACCGCAGATGAGCCCCTTAGAACAAGTAATCTATATCGCGGACTATATTGAGCCCGGACGGAAACATATGAAAAGAACCGCGGCTATTGAAGAGCAATATATGCAGAATCTCGCGGCGGCACGTAAACTGGCCTATCAGGACTTGAATAAAGCGTTATGCAGAATTTTACAGGATACGTTAACTCATCTGACACAGAAGGGTGGGGAAATAGATCCCATGACCAGAGAAACCTATGAATATTATAGGAAACTGTAATATAGCATTAAGTACGGCATGCAGGGTCTGCAAAACAGTTCCCTATTTATGACACAACAGAAAGAGAGGAAGCAACAGTTTATGGATAGTAAAGAAATTGCAAAACTTGCCATCGCGGCATTGGAAGATAAAAAGGCTGAAGACATCAAGGTTATCGATATCAGCGAGGTATCCGTGATTGCGGATTATTTTATTATCGCAAACGGCACAAATAACAGCCAGATTCAGGCGCTTTCAGACAACGTAGAAGAGAAGCTCGGACAGGCGGGCGTTCCCCTAAGACAGATTGAAGGTTATAATAATGCCAACTGGATACTTCTTGACTTTCATGATGTGATTATCCATATTTTTGATAAAGAAAATCGTTTGTTTTACGATCTGGAACGCATATGGAGAGACGGGAAACTTGTGGAAAATTTTTAAGCAATGGATGTAATAACTATAAGCAAAAAAGAAGCCGACATGCTGTAAAAAGCAATGCCGGCTTCCGTTCATTCGGACTGTTAAAATCCACTTTGCATAAATAATTATGAATCGGCGCTTTTTGTCTCACCACCTGCATACATATAGAATGTGATGATATAAAGACCCGCGATACCGACTAACGAATAAATGATTCTTGAGAACCATGACATATTACCGAAAACAAATGCCACAAGGTCAAAACTGAAAAGACCGATCAACCCCCAGTTAATAGCACCGATAATGGCAATCGTCAGGGCAAGATAATCTAAACCTTTATTTTTCATGCTTTTTCCCCCTTTTTGAAAACGTACAATACCGTTACTTCAAATCTTGATAGGCTAATTTTCATGCCTTTGAAAGATTCTCGTCATAAACTTAAAATAGTAACTGCCGACTCTCGTTGACAGTTACTATTATTATGTCTTGCGCCCAATATACTATACTGGAAAATATACCAATAACAATACAGCGTGAATAATTCATACATGATTTACAAAAAATATCAGTTCAGATATCAATATTATTGGCGGTACAGCCTGAATACACCAAAAACCTTGCCCAGAATCTGGCAGTTATCAACAATAATTGGCTCCATAGAATCGTTTTCGGGCTGCAGACGAATATGGCCGTTTTCTTTATAAAATGTCTTAACAGTAGCGGAATCATCGATCAAGGCAACCACTGTATCTCCGTTATTAGCAGTTTGACAGCTCTTAACAAAAATCTGGTCACCGTTATAGATTCCTACGTTGATCATGGAATCGCCCTTAACCTTCAGAGCAAAGGACTCACCGCCCGGTACCATATCGGCGGGAACGGGGAAATAGCTCTCAATATTCTGTTCAGCAAGAATGGGCTGCCCGGCAGCAACCTGTCCGATTACAGGAATGGAAACCATCTCTGTGCGTACCATCTGAAAATTATCATCACAAATTTCAATAGCACGCGGTTTTGTGGGGTCACGTCTGATATATCCGTTCTTCTCAAGAGTCTCTAGGTGAGAGTGCACGGATGAAGTTGATTTTAAATTGACAGCTTCGCAGATCTCCCGAACTGCCGGCGGATATCCCCGCTTTAGGATTTCATCTTTAATATAGTCAAGTATTTGCTGCTGTTTTGCGGTAATCTTACCATAACCCATAAATAATTACCTTATCCTTTCCTAAAATAAATTGTGAAAATGTTCCTACGCTAAATTCCAAAAAAAGTAAGTGCATACTTTAAGAAAGAGCCAAGTTTCTTAAGATATTATAAGCATAACACAGGGAAGAACAAAAAGCAAACATATATTCAGAATATTTGTTCGAAAATTTTATTTAAAAGTATTGACACCAGAAAATATGTTCGATATAATACAAGACATAAAGAACATTTGTTCGCAACATTTGTTCTGCTTTGTGAAAGGAGACGATTATAGAAATGTATAACAATCATGTAAGATATATGAGAAGAAAAGATTTGAGAAGTGAGAGAAGAATTCGCAGGAACAGAGTGAGAAGACAAAGAGAGATGATGAAAAATTTTCTTATTTTGGTCATGACCGTATGCCTAATCGTCACCTGCTCCGTGGCATTAAGCAGCTTCCGTTCCAATGCCAAGGCCGACACAGCACCCTCTTACAAATATTATAAGAGTATTATGGTATCTAATAATGACACATTATGGTCGATTGCAGAAGAGTACATGGACGGGGATCATTATACATCTATTAACGACTATATTAATGAAGTCAAAGCCATGAATTCTCTTTCGGACGACTCTATCCAATATGGGAGACATCTGGTGATTCCCTATTATGACACTGCTTTCACAGGATGATATTAATCTTCCGATTCATCAGAGTTATGTTTTTCCCGCAGCTTCACTTTGTCGGCAGCATAACGGCGCCGTTCATCTTCCAGAGCGGCATAATGTTTTCTGGTCGTATTAACATCCTTGTGACCTAAAACATCCGCCACCAGATAGATATCCCCGGTTTCACGATATAGGGATGTGCCGTATGTGCTTCGAAGCTTATGCGGAGTAATTTTCTTAAGGCTTGTGACTGTAGAAGAGTATTTTTTTACCATATTTTCTACAGCCCGCACAGAGATCCGCCGATTCTGAAGGGACAGAAACAGTGCATCCTCATGCCCGGACTGCGGAATGATATGATGGCGGTCATCCAGATAGTCCTGCAAGGCATTTTCCACCTCTTCTCCGAAATAGACGACTGCCTCGTAACCGCCTTTACGTCTGATCTTTATGCCGTTATTTTTGAAATCCACATCACCGATGTCCAGTCCGACACATTCCGATACACGTATGCCCGTACCGAGAAGCAATGTAAGTATTGCAACATCTCTTGTCTTTGTGACTTTATGGAAACGCTGCTGTGCCTTAGTCAGTCCGGTGCCATCCTCTACCTGATCTAGCAGAATGGCGACTTCATCCGCATCAAGACGAATAATTTCTTTTTCATGCAATTTGGGAAGTGGAACGAGAACCGCAGGGTTTTTCTCAATTAATTCCGCTTGAAAATAATAATTATAAAAACTTCTGAGAGCCGCCAGTTTTCTTTTCTTGCCACGCTCATCATTTGTGTAGACTTTGCCGTCTTTCTCATAGTAAGAAAGATATTCAATATATTCTTCGATATCTTCACGCGTAAGCTGCTCCAATATCGTAAGCGGAAATTTCTGAATATCCATCTGCCCGCAATAACTGTTATTATCATGCAGATATTCAAAAAAGACCCTGATGTCGTACGCATATGCAAGCCTCGTCCGAGCCGAAGTATATTCACTGATACCACGGAAAAATTGTTTGCAGAAGGGCGGTAATGTGCCGATTACCTCTCTCATTTTCTGAACATTACTTATATTCTGCTGATCATGGTAATTTTGATCTTTTGCATTCATGACAGTTCCCATCCTTCCAGTTTTCCGCTCTGAATGGCGGTAAACATTCTTTCTTTAACTCCGGGGGTTTCCAGATTGATCTCACGGACAAGGTTTTTAATATATTCCCGTTTCGTATGTCCGTCCGCCGGACAGGGACTTTTTACCACGGGAACATTATATTTATTGACAAAACCGATCACATCCGCTTCATTCATGTAGATCAACGGACGAATCACGGTAATATCCGTGCGATCCAGGTAAGTGACCGGACGAAAGGTGTGGAATCGACCCTCATAGATCAGTGACATCATCATGGTCTCCACAACGTCATCCTTATGGTGGGCATATGCGACTTTATTACATCCGGAAGCCTTCATAGCATCATTTAATGCACCTTTTCGCATTTTTGCACACAGAGAGCATGGGTTTGATTCTTTCCGGTCATCGAAAATTATTTTGCCGATATCTGTCTTGATAATATGATACTCTACGTTAAGAGAAGCACATAACTCTTTTATCTTATCCAGATTCAGGTTCTCGAATCCCAGATCCACCGTAACGCCACAAAGCTCAAATGACTGCGGGTAGAATCTGCGTAGTCCCTGTAAGGCATAGAGCAATGTCAGGCTGTCTTTACCTCCGGAAATACCGACGGCAATCTTATCACCCGCCGTAATCATGTGATAATCATCTATGGCCTTACGCGTCAGGCTGTATAATTGCTGAAGTTTCATGTGATATTCCTTTCCCTCTGATAACTGTGGTCACCGCATCTATTATACAAAACAATCAACTCCTTAGCACTAAATTTTTAAATTTATAATGCAGATTATGAAAAAAATGGTATACTAATAAATATACCGTATCTTTTTTAAAGGCGTACGGATACGGAATGTACATAATTTATAGCGGGGTTAATCTAAATGAAATTTAAGTTTGAAAAAAAATACTTATGCTGGGGAATCACGGCATTTCTTGTGATTGTTGCAAGTATCTTATTTTATTATGTTCTTTTTCACAGATCTAACTTATCTAACGGTATTGCAAAGCTTATCGGGATCTCTATGCCGATTATAGACGGTTTTGTGTTGGCATATCTGATGACACCTGTTCTCAATAAGATTGAGAAATGTATTATCAAACCTCTATATATGAAAGCTAACGTACCGATGACAGCCAAAAATAAAAGGCGGATGAGAGGACTTTCTATATTAGCGACCATCGTTTTGATTCTAATCATCCTATATGAATTTTTCGGACTCATTATCCCTGAAGTGATCCGCAGTATACAGAGCATTATTTTCCAGTTCCCGATCTATGTCAATAACTTAAATACATGGGCGCTTGGACTTATGAAAAATAATCCTAATCTTGAGGAGGTGTTAAACGCACTGCTTGCCCAGTATTCTTCTAAATTACTGGATTATCTCAACAGCAATCTGCTTCCTCATATGAATGATCTTTTAAAGACGCTGTCATTGAGTGTGATCGGTGTATTTAAGGCACTGTGGAATTTTGTAATTGGTTTTATTATTTCTATCTATATTCTCGGCAGCAAGGAGAAATTTGCCGGACAGGCGAAGAAGATAGCCTATGCGTTGTTTGACCGCAAGACCGGAAATGAAGTCATCACAAACTTTCGATTTATCCATAGCACTTTTATCGGATTTATCGGCGGCAAAATCGTGGATTCCATTATTATTGGCGTTATATGTTTCGTATGTACCAGTATTATTGGAACTCCCTATGCAATCCTTGTGAGCGTAATCATCGGTGTAACTAATGTTATTCCTTTCTTCGGTCCATGGATCGGCGGAGTACCGAGTGCACTGCTTGTTTTGATGGTTGATCCGATACAGGCGTTGTATTTTATTATTCTGATCCTGATTATTCAGCAGTTTGACGGCAATATTCTCGGGCCGAAGATTCTGGGTGATTCTACAGGTCTTTCAGGATTTTGGGTTATATTTGCAATCACAATATTCGGCGGTCTGTTCGGCGTACTCGGTATGGTAGTCGGTGTGCCGATCTTTGCAGTTTTCTATGCGGGAGTCAGCGCCATGATAAACAGAATGCTGCGTAAAAAGGATCTTCCTACAGATATACAGCCTTATATGACAGTGGGACAGATCGACGAGGCTAAAGTCTTCACAGAATATGTCCCGCCGGTCAAAAAGAAAAAGAGAAAAGAAGAGAGTAGTGACAATGAGACTTCTGATTCAACGCGTAAGTAGAGCAAGTGTAACGATAGAAGACAGGAGCGTCGGAGAGATTGGGCAAGGCTTCTGTGTATTTGTCGGTATTTCTGACAGCGATACGAAAGAAATTGCCGATAGAATGGTCCATAAGCTGGTTAATCTACGTATTTTCAGCGATGAGAACGGAAAGACAAATTTAAATATTTCTTCTGTCGATGGCGAATTGTTAATTGTTTCACAATTTACATTATATGCTGATTGTAAGCATGGAAACAGACCATCATTTATAAATGCCGGCAAACCCGAACCTTCGGAGCTGTTGTATCAGTACATTATAGAAAAATGTAGAGAATATGTTCCGAAAGTTGCTCATGGCGAGTTTGGCGCTGATATGCAGGTAGCGCTTGTAAATGATGGTCCTTTTACAGTCTGGCTGGATTCTGAAGAAATATTTTAGGTTCGAAGGATAATTAGCCGTTTAAGAGCACAACTATTCGTTAAACTTGTGTTTTGCGCATAGTTATATATTGAAGCAATCCACTCTCAAATCATCCAAGTTGCCACAAAATGCAGTAAAATCAAGGTTATGCGCGGTTTTATAAAATACAAATTATATTCAATTATCTTTCACGGGCTTTGTAGCGCGACATATCCGGTATCAGATACGATTTGCTGACCTTGAGGACCTGTCATCCATTCTAAGAATAATTTTACATTTTCATTTGGATTATCGACAAGCGTAACCGCATAAAGTTCTGTAGTGAACGGATATTCTCCGGATCGAATTGTTTTCTCATCAGGATAAATGCCATCTACTGACAGATATTTAATATGATCCGAGTAATTCATATCTTTTACCATAATAGTTGCAAAATACCGGAAGGAATATCCGATTGCTGAAGACCGATTCTGATAATTTGCCGTTCTTAAGAACAGATCGCCCATACCACTGACATGTTCGGTTTGCAGAGGTTCTTTGAGCGGCACATCCCCCATAAAATATTCCATCATTGTCTGGGAACCGGAATTCTCAGGACGTTGGAATGCAAGAATTCGTTCTCTTGCTCCGCCGATTTTGTTCCAATTTGTGATTTCACCGGAATAAATATCGCGTATTTGGTCGGAAGTCAGTCCGTTAACCGGATTTTCGCTATTGACAAAAAAGATAAACGCTTCTTTGCCTATTGGTGTCAGAATCAGCTCCTTGCCGGCTTCTGTAGCCAGTTCCTGTTGCTCTTTTGATGGTTTTGCGCCAAAAAAGATATCTGTCTCTCCTGCTACCAAATCCTCGAAAGCAATCACGCTGTTATTAAACTTAACAGGCATTGTGACATCAGAATCTTTGGATTTGGTCTGTTTGGCATATTCCTGTATTTCGCCAATATTCTCATAGCAGGCGTTAGCAAAAGCAGAATAGACTGGATATGCCGCTTCTGCTCCATCCAATACAGGCATATGGGTTGGTTCGGAAATCATAAATGTAGAAGGTTCATCTAATCGGGCAAGAATGTTTTCTTTATTCTCAACATAGTACGGTTCTAAATTAGTGCTTGAATAGCCGTTCTCATAGGCAAATCCATATCCGCCCTGCTCCGGATCTCGTTCTATAATATCTCTCCGCTTATAAAACCAGACTCCTTCACTTATTAAAATCATCATGGCACTGCCAATCAGTATCAACCGTACATATTTGATGCGAAAGGATTTCCGCACTACTTTGGTTTTGTGAAAGGCAAGCCGCTCTCCTGCTGCGAAACCGCCTGAGAGCAATAAATTATATATCCAGTTAAAAAGCAGTACCAACTGCCAATCAGGGTCATACATGACTCCGTAAAAATTTAAAGACAAAAACGCATAGATAAATGCACCATCATAGATAAATAAGGTAAATATCACCGAGAGAAACAGCTGCCAACCCAGATAGGCGAGGATTGGTAAATATAATTCAAACAGGCTGTCGGGTTTATTCAATTTGAATTTGGCAATACACAAATATGCATATAGAAACATCATAAACGCGACAAATAAAGGCGTATATTCAAATATGCCGTTGAATCCCATTATAATCGTTATGGCAACAGGTACAAAAAGCACATAAAGTACCGTAAACATGTAATATTCGTCATAATCCGGCGGTGGTGGATTAGATGTACTATTGTTTATGTATGAATGATTCTCAGCGTACGGATTATGTCGTGCCCGCTTTTTCCTGTCCATAAGTTTTCTCCATAGTCAAAGGAAAAGGACGAAAGCAAAACACCTTCGTCCTTATTTATATTATCTATTCTCAAAATCCTCAACAAACTGTGTAATCAGCTTCACAGAACCATCGATACCGAGAACACCGCTGTTGATGGATAAATCATAACTGTCCGAACGTCCCCATTTCTTGGAAGAATAATAATTATAATAACTCTGACGTGACTTATCCTTCTTGTTCATCATATCAATCGCCTTCTGTTCCGATGTCACATCCTCGTAGCGCTCCATGATTCGTTTCACTTTGCTCTTCTGGTCTGCATGGATAAAAAGATGAAGACAATTCTGATAATCGTGAAGCGCATAGTCCGCGCAGCGGCCTACAATCACACAAGGTCCCTCCCCTGCGATCTTCTTAATCGTATCAAATTGTGCCAGAAAGACCTTGTGGCTGATCGGCATATCCACAAAAGAGGATGAATTATAACCGAATGAATAAGTATCCATCACTAAATTGTAGAGAAATGAATTGGTGGGCCGCTCGTCGTGAGTCTGTATCATCTCTTCACAGAAACCGCTCTCCTTTGCCGCTCTTGTCAGAAGATCTTTATCATAGAATTTGATTCCGAAATATTCGGCTACTTTCTTACCGATTTCGCGGCCGCCGGAACCAAACTGACGACCAATTGTAATAATTGTATTCATAAAGCATCATCCTTTCTGCCATAAGATTATTATCTTAACAAGATAATTATATTTATATTATATATATTTTCCACATAAAAAGCAAATATTTTGAGCGTTTATTATACAAAACATATAAAAATACATAATTGTATTAATATTCAACAAGATTCTACATTCTTTTTTGTTGTTTATATTGGGTTTGTGTGTTTTATCATGTACAATATAAGTCTGGGACAAAGCAGCGCCCGTGAAAATTTCTAAACATCAAGGAACGTGAAAGCACAATATTCAGCATACAAGCAGATTTGCCTGTTTTGTTTGCAATATATTTTGCATAAGAAATGTTTACAAGGGAGAAAACAGAAAAATATGAAAAAAGATTTACACAAGTATATAAAAAACTATCTGGACTATTGCCGATACCAGAAACGACTGGATGAAAAGACTCTAAAAGCATATCGCATTGACTTAGGGCAATTTGCAGCACAAATCGCACTAACAGACATCGCAGATATTACGCCTATCGTATTAGAAAATTACATTGCATACCTGCACGGAAATTATAAACCGAAGACTGTGAAACGCAAGATCGCATCTCTCAAAGCACTCTTCCACTATCTGGAATACAAAGAAGTCATTGAACGAAATCCGTTCAGCAAACTCCAAATAAAATTCCGAGAGCCCTCTATTCTTCCCAAAACAATTCCTCTTCATACGGTGGAGCAGTTTCTATCTGCCATTTATTCACAATATAGAAATGCAAAGACAGATTATCAAAAGAAAACCGCGCTCCGCGACGCGGCAGTCATCGAACTGCTCTTTTCCACCGGTATGCGGATCTCGGAGCTGTGCTCTCTGGCGGGCAGCGACGTGAACCTGTATGACAGGACAATCCTGATCTACGGCAAAGGCGCTAAGGAGAGACGAATCCAGATCGGCAATGACGATGTCATCAGCATATTGGAGACTTATCGGGAGCAGTTTCGTGCGGAAATACAAGATTGCGGGTACTTCTTTACCAACTTGTCAGGAAGACCGCTGAGCGACCAGTCAGTCCGCAGGATGATACAAAAATACTGCGCGCTCGCGTCTATTGAACTGCACATCACTCCGCATATGTTTCGCCACACGTTTGCCACAAGCCTGTTGGAAGCCGATGTAGATATCCGCTATATTCAGGAGATGCTTGGTCACAGTTCCATTAATATCACGGAAATCTACACCCATGTGGCAACGGCGAAACAGCGGGATATCCTTACCACGAAGCATCCGCGAAAGGATTTTAAGATATTTGACTCTTAATGATGACCGGACTGATGATGTCCCCCACTATTTCCTCCGTGGTGGTGTTCGCCAATTTGTGTACAGCCGTCAATTCCACAAGCCCCGTGTGTATGGGCCGTTTTCTCCGTACAGCCTGATACGCCGCAATTATGGTATGCGTGTCCATCATCTGCACTATGTGGATAACAGTATTCTCCGTTGTGCAGATGTGTTTCTGTTTCAGTACATCCTGCTATGTCGCATATGCCGTGGCTGTGCTCGCCAATCTGTATGCAGCCGTCAATTCCGCAAAGACCGTGCTGGTGTGCTTCGGTCTCTGTGCAGCCTGACACTTCGCATGAAAACGTCATTTCTTCTGCCTGAACCGCACCCTTAATCTCGGCCTCCTCCATTTGCTCATTCTCTGTCTGTACCGTTTCTGCACTTGCTTCCTGTGATGCACCTCCCACGATGTATGCAGGCGTTGTGGTATCGCTGTTTTCGGAAGTTGCTATAATGTCTGTCGCTTCAAGCTGATTCCTTAAATCATCAGTAAATATTTTGTCCGGCGGATAACAGTCATTTTCAAACAAATAGGTGAGGTAAGAAAGATCGTCACCATTCTGCTGAAAAACCAAAAATCTGCTGTTGGAATAGTCCGGCGTGACCCATCCGTCCTCAGTGATGCTCATACCTCCTGTCAGCATGATATTTTGGGGTTTTTCGGATAATAATTCATAGTTTAACTGATAGATTTGCACAGTCATACCTTCAAAATCATCATAAGTATGGCAATGGGTTAATAACTCAATCCTCCAGTTGGCATAACCGTAATCCGGAAAGTCCGCCTGAGCGACCGCATACCATTCCGAAACCAGTTCTTTTGTGTGATTCAGTACAATGTCCGGGACATCTACGCTATTCGCCACGATTCCTTCTAAAGCACCCTCTTCAGCTGAAGTTTTCTCCAAGCGGTCAGGTTCGGAAACAGAGCATCCGATTAGGAAACCAAGCCCCATGACAAGACCCAGGGTGCAGAACGGTATGTATAATCCGCTTCGCTTGCCCGAGCGTTCAAGAATGTTCCGAAACCGTTTCTTCATCACCTGTTTCCCACCGTAAAACTGTGTGGATAAAGGAGTTTTATTCGTACATTTTTTATGCAGTATAGAAAAAAGTATCTCGGTGTAAGTTTTTCTGGCAGTATAGTCCGCATTGAGCATTACGCTTTCATCGCAGGACAATTCCATATCCACTACCGCTTCTCTCTGCATAAGCCAGACGACAGGATTAAACCAATGAACTGCGTTAGCCAGTACAAAAAGCAGTTTAAAGCAGACGTCATGCCGCTTGTAATGGATTAACTCATGTTTGAAGATAAAGTATAATTCTTCGTCAGAATATTCTTCTGCCGGCAGAACCAGAACAGGATGAATAAATCCCAGAACCATCGGACTGTCTGCCCTGTCGCAGACTACTATAGGGATGCGCCGGTCAAGCTGTAATTCATCAAACAGTTTATCATACAGAACACAGATGGAGTCATTCACGATCCGGTGCCCATTCTGATTTATCTTCCGTCTATATAACAGATAGCTGCACAGATGTACGGCGCTAAAGAGTATCCCGCCTGTCAGCCAAATAAATTCCACAATCATAAGAAATGTGACGTTAGAGGTTGCCCCAATCTTTTTTGGCGGTGATAGAGGTTCTGTCATTCGCGATGGTATTTCCAACAGGATCTTCTGTGATGTCTGTATCGTTGGTCCGGCAGTGTCGGACTTATAAGTATTACTCTCGTACGGCATTACTACGTCCGTCAGACTCCGGCTTAAGTTTTCGAGCATATTTTGCATATCTGACATATTGAAAGGTATCATCAAGCGTAGCGCAAGCAGAATCCAAACCCAATATTTCCATTTGGCGGCATAGCGTCTGTTGATAAAGGGTGACAGAATCATGAGAAGTATAATGATGATGCTTGTCACCAATGAAGTGCTTAAAACAGTAAGAAATATACGCTCTAACATTGCTCCGCCTCCCCATGCTCCATATTTTCCAATGTATCCAGATAACCCCGAAGTTCTGCCAGATCGGAGTCCTTAAGCATTTTACTGCTGTATAGGGAAGCTACCATATTCTGTATGGAATTGTTGTACAGCTGTTCCAGAAAATGTTTCCCCGCAGTGGTCTTGTAATCGTTTTCGGAAACGATTGCGGTATACAGATTCGTACCCGTGGAACGGTCGCAGATAATATACCCTTTATTAGCCAGTCTAGATAAAGAGGTCATAAGAGTGGATAACTGCCATTTCCTGCGATCTTGTAATTCTCTGAGGATATAATTGGATGTAACGGGTGCCGTATTGTCCCAGATGACCTGCATGATCTCCAACTCGGCTTCTCCCAGCTTTTTCAGTGTGTTACACATAGCTTTATCTCCTTAATTATACGTTTGTATAATTATTATACAGCGGTATAATACATCTGTCAATGTTTATCTGCAACGATTTCTATATGAAAAAGCACACCCGATCTTCCACAGATCAGATGTGCCTTTATCATATTACATTCTATTTCTAAAACATAATTTCTTATGCCTCTTTGCCCCAAAGAACCTTGCCGCCATCGATCAAAAGAATGATAGCCAGAATCACAATCGGAACAATGATAACGTCCTGTAATACGTTTGTGAAGATCGCTGTTCCGTCTAATCCGCCGCCCATCAGTGCAACAAGATTGTTCTTAAAGGAGAAGAACAGGGATACCAGTGTCGCACAAGACATGAAGATGATCGGGATATACAGCATCTTGTTGTTTCTCTTCTGCTTCTTTAAGTAAGTGCCGACAGCAAGGAATGCAGGAACCGCAACTAACTGGTTACATGCACCGAACAGAGGCCATACTTTCTGATAGCCTGCCAGACACAGCGCAAAGCCACAGATCGCGGTGATAACTGTTGCCACATACATATTGTCCAGTTTCAGCTTCTTGCCGACCTCTGTACCTGCAAACAGTTCCTGGAACATGAAACGTCCAAGTCTTGTACCGGTATCTAAGGATGTCAGACAGAAACAGGATACTGCCAGAGAGATAATGGTATAAGTAGCGCTTACCGCTCCATCCGGGAAGCCAACCGTAGCAAAGAAACCGGAAATAGCCGTTGCAAATACTACCGTAGGTGAACCGTAACCTGCTGCGGCAAACTGTCCGTCTGTTGTCAGTGTAGCAACTGCAATCAAGGAAATAACTGCCAGCACACACTCGATCAACATGGAGCCGTAACCAACCAGCAGAGCATCTTTCTCATTATCCAGCTGCTTGGATGTGGTACCGGAACCGATCAGTGAATGGAAACCGGAAATAGCACCGCATGCAATGGTGATGAACAATGTCGGGAACAGATAGTTAGCTCCTACATGGAATCCGATAAATGCCGGAACCTCGATTGCAGGATGTGCCGCAAAGATACCGATCACAGCGGCGATCATCATGAAGTAAAGCAGGAAAGAGCTCAAATAATCTCTGGGCTGCAGCAGAATCCACACCGGAGTCACAGATGCGATCATGATGTAAACAAATACAAATCCAAGCCAGAAGTTCTTCGAAAGAACGATCGGGAATGCAAGACCGATTGCTACACATGCCGCAAGCAAAATTACACCGATCACTGATGCTACTGCCATCGGGGCATTCTTCCTATACACGAAGAAGCCGAATACAATCGCAAGCGGAATGAACAGTATGGAAGCTGTTGCAACGGAACCGTTTGCGTCGCTGCCCGTAAAGGAGTTCGCAACAATATCTGCAAAAGCAGCGATTACAAGAAGTAATACGAGCCATGCAAATACGGTGAAAAGAACTCTGCTCTTATGACCGATGTTCTCCTCGATAACCTCGCCGAGAGACTTACCCTCGTGACGGATGGATACGAAGATAGAACCGAAGTCCTGAACAGCTCCGAAGAAGATACCGCCGATCACGATCCATAGGAAACACGGAAGCCATCCGAAGAATGCTGCCTGAATCGGTCCGTTGACCGGGCCGGCACCGGCAATAGATGAAAAGTGATGTCCCATCAGAACCGGAGTCTTGGCAGGACAATAATCAACACCGTCTTCTAACTCATGTGCCGGTGTTTTGCGACTGGGGTCGATTCCCCATGTCTTGGCTAAGTATCTGCCGTATGTAAGATAAGCTACTACGAAGATTACGATAGCCAGCAAAATTAATACTACTGAGTTCACACTAATCCCTCCTAATTTGATATATTTCTTTAGTGCCTGTTCTTATATGAAATAGATTCCTCTATTCTATAAGCAAATGTCTTTGAAGTTATCCTGAAATAACTTCGCTGATTTACGCCCAACATAATTGGTGTAGACTTTCTTATCTTCCATAGTTGCACAGATGATATGTGCCTGAGAGAATCCGCGGATGTTGAACTTGTAACTCTTTTCATATTTAAAGCGTTTAATGGCTTTTTGCATCTCTTTAGATAATGGCTGTTCAGAGATCAGGCTAATCGTCATATAACTATACATATGCCCCTCAGCCGGCATCTCTTCCCCTTTGCACACAAGAACTGGTTCTATGTAATCTTTTACGATGGAATACGCCTCATCAATCAAAGCCTGATCCACGCTTTCTGTCTCAATAAAAAGAATATGTTCATAGCTGTCGGCGGACCACATATTTGCTTCCCGCACAAGGATGTATTTCTCGATATGTGAAAAAAAGTACCCATATGCAGGGTACTCTTTACCATGAATGACGTATGGCTGATAGATATCAAATGTACCCGAGTATTTGCGTAACAGTTGATCCAGATAATCAGCAGTTCTCATTCTAATACCCCTTTATATTATGCGATAGGTCTATGCAGTGGTAATAAAACAATTTTTTATGCAAGATTCTTATATTACACACTAATAAAAATTTATCACAAATGTATATAAAAAACAATGTTTTTTATACAGAATGTTTAGAAATCCTTTAGAATTTCTTTAGAAAAGCTGTATACGCACAATCATATAATATACAGTTTATATTGCAAATTTATGCACATTTTCTATCATTCATAAAATATTGAACCGGATATCAGAATCTTCTTACAAAATATGCAGTAAACGTTCAAAATATTCCGGCAGCGGCGCCGTAACTTCCGTATATACGCCGGTAGACGGATGTATGAAGCCGATCACCATGGCATGAAGCGTCTGCCCTTCCGTACGATGAACAGATTTACGACTGCCATACACTTCATCCCCCAGAAGCGGATACCCGATACTTGCCATGTGAACTCTGATCTGATGCGTCCGCCCCGTTTCCAGCTGACATTCTATATAAGTATATTCCTTAAATCTTTGAAGCACCTTGTAATGTGTCACCGCAGGTTTCCCGTTTATTTCATTGACAGCCATCCGCTTTCGCTCTTTTGGATCTCTGCCGATAGACGCCCTAACGGTGCCTTCGTTGGAAACAATAACGCCACATACAATGGCACGGTATTTGCGCGTGATACTGTGCTCTTTTAATTGCGCCGCAATAATATTGTGCGCATGGTCATTCTTACAGATAATCAGAGACCCTGTCGTATCCCGATCGATCCGATGCACGATTCCCGGGCGCAGCACTCCGTTTATTCCGGAGAGATTTCCTTTACAATGGTACATGACTGCATTGACAAGCGTGCCGCTGTAGTGTCCGGGCGCAGGGTGCACTACCATTCCCTTCGGCTTGTTGACTATCAGTACATCCGCATCTTCATATAAAATATCCAAAGGTATATTTTCGGCTGCAATATCCGGTTCTACGGCTTCCGGAATATGAAAAACGATCTCATCATCCACCCGAAGCCGATAACTTGCTTTCTGCGGTTTTCCGTTTACCAACAGGTCATCGCTCTTGATGCACTTCTGGATATAAGAACGGGAAAGGTCAGGCAGCGCACTGCTAATCCATTTATCCAGCCGCTCATCGTCCTCTCCCAATCCAATCTGATAAGTAAATTGTTCCATAAAAATCTCATTCCCAAAATCCGAGTTCGCAAAATAAATTACGTAAAGTAAATCGTACCGCTCATTCGAGTTTGCGAAGCAAATCTCGCAATCGAACTTGTTCGATTTGTTAATTCCGAAGGAATTTACTTCACTTCACCTCTCGATAACGTTTCTGTTTAAAGCTGATAAAACTTAAGTCATTTTCGTTATATACAAACAGTAAAAGAAATACAAGCACTATGGTAGAAACCGTTACATAGATATCTGCTACATTAAAGATCGGGAAATTGATCAATACAAAATAAATAAAGTCTACCACATAGTCGAAACGAATTCGATCGATCATATTGCCGATCGCACCGGCAGCAATCAGACTGAGCAGAAGGTGCAATATCCCATATTTTTTTCGATCAGGCACTTTAAAGAGTACATAACCGATAACGCTGAGTGTCACGACTGCCACGAAGATAAAAAACGCTTTCTGATTCTGCAGCATGCCGAAAGCCGCCCCTTTGTTCTCGAGATAGTTCAACTCAAGAACGCCGTTTATGATATTATATGCCGGTTTATCTTTTAAATGGATCACTGCAAGATATTTTGTATACTGATCCAGAGCAATTAATGCGCAAATTCCCAGCAGATCTAAGAACAATAACAGTTTCTTTTTCAGGCTCATTCTTTTGCATCCTCATCACTAAAATATATTTCGCGGATCGCTTCCAAGATCTCCTCATCGGTAATGGTCTTGTCAATTACGGCTTTGCCGACTTTCTTAAGCAATACAAATTTGATCTGTCCGCCATCCATCTTCTTATCGGATTTCGTCAGCTGCAGAATTTCTTCCGGGTCAATGGAATCGATGCTGATCGGGAGGTTAAAGGGAACGAACATATCCCGTACTTCATAATATTCCTCCATGGACAGCCAATTATGTTTCCATGAAATGTATGCGGCGGCAACCATGCCGAGCGCAATGCATTCTCCATGCACCATCTCAAAATGCATAGCCTTTTCAATAGCATGCCCGATCGTATGTCCGAAATTCAAAAGTGCGCGGTCTCCCTGTTCCTTCGGATCTTTCTCCACTACCAGTTTCTTGATCGTACAGCTTCTCATAACCATTTCCTCAAGCACTTCGAGCTCACGGTCATGGATTCCGTACATATTGTCAAGCAGCCATTCATAGAACATGGCATCCTTAATCAGACCATGCTTCATGACTTCGGCAAATCCGGCATAAAACTGCCTGTCGTCCAGTTCTTTGAGGACTGCGATATTCATATAGACCAGCTTCGGCATGTAGAAGGCACCCACCATATTCTTGTATCCATCGAAGTCTACGCCTGTCTTGCCGCCGATACTGCTGTCCGACTGGGCGATCAGGGTAGTCGGAATCTGGATAAAATCTACCCCGCGAAGATATGTAGCCGCCGTATAGCCGGTAACATCTCCCACAACACCGCCGCCCAGGGCAATTAGCAGATCCTTACGATCAAACTTTGCCTCGATCAGGGCTTTATAGATGTCCTTAACCGTATCTAAAGTCTTGTTGGATTCCCCTGCCGGAAATGCATGAAGCATTACTTCTTTGCAGTGGCCTTTCAGCAGATCACACACCGCATTTCCGAACAACCGCTCCGTGTTGGAATCCATAATAACCGCTACCTTCCGGTTTTCCGAATCAAATGCCTGCAGTTCATCCGGAAGTAGATCGAAACTGTCAGTAAAAACGATGTCATAGCAGGGTTTCTTCTCATAATTGATTGTCATTCTGTTCGCCATAATTTCCTCCGTAAAAAACTTCCTGACCGTACAGTCAGGAAGTCGTTTTGCTTACTTACATTGGTACATCAAAAGAACCGGATAAGATTTCCTGAAAATCACCGGAAATATCAACACTCGCCGGTGTGATAATAAAGATATAATGTGATATCTTCTGCAGATTACCTGAAATAGCAAAGCATGATCCCGATGTAAAATCGATGATCCTCTGTGCAATGTCAACATCCAGTCCTTCCAGATTTAAGACGACGGTTCTGTTCGCAAGAAGCGTCTCCGTAATCTCTCTGGCATCCTCCACCGTAGTAGGCTTGATCACACAGACCTCCATACCGGTTCCCGGCATTTTCTTCATCTGTCTCATCGGTGTTACTTTCGGTGTAGATTTCTTAACCGGTCTGTCGTCATCCATAGCGGGATCTTCACGCATCGAGCTCGGTTTCTTAATCGGTTCCGGTTCATCATCATAGAAATCATCGTCATAGTATTCGTCTTCTTCATCATTTAGTTTCATTGCATTTAAAAACTTGTCCATTACACTCATATGCAAAAGCCTCCGTCGTTTCGATTTCCTTCATTACGCATTAACTTATGTATACTAAACATTCTGATATTGTCTTTCTCCGAAAATACCGGTTCCGACACGGATATACGTCGCGCCCTCTTCTATTGCGACCTCATAATCTCCGGTCATACCCATAGAAAGTTCTTCCATAAAAACATTATCAATGTTTTTATGTATTATGTCAACATATATTTGCTTTAATTTTGCAAAATATAGTCTGTTCTCTTCCGAATTCTCAACATATGGTGCTATTGTCATTAATCCTTTAATCACGATGCTGGGCAGTTTCGCTATTTCCTCTACAAGAGAAATTGCCTCCTGCGCAGTCGTTCCGAACTTTGTCTCTTCACCCGCAACATTGACTTCTACAAGAATGGAAACAGTCACGTTTTTCTTAACCGCTTCCTTGCTGATCTCCTCGGCAAGCCGCAAAGAATCCACACTGTGAATCAGAAATACCTTATCTACGATATATTTTACTTTATTGCGTTGTAAGTGTCCGATCATATGCCATCTTATATCTCTGGGCAGTTGATCGTATTTATCCATCAGCTCCTGCACTTTATTTTCGCCGAAATCGCGACATCCTAAGTCATATGCTTCCCGTAGCATTTCTATCGGTTTGGTTTTGCTGACCGCAATTAATTTCACATCTTCGCGACTGCGTCCGCTCTTATCACAGGCGGATTTGATATTCTCTTCTACGTTCTGCAGATTATCTCGAATCATAGTTGTTATGTAAACCTTTCTGTAGTTATAAAATCAATTATGTTATTGCCGTCATACATTCTGTTTTTTAATTTCTATGCATATCGATTTAGTTGTCGAACAATATCCCGGTCCCCTATTCATAAATAAACTGGTTATCGTTTACCATCGAGGCATCCAATACGATATGATCGTAGACATTTAATCCGTATACGGTGTTGGATCTCACGATTGAATATTCTTCATTTTCATAGAGAACATTTACCTGCTTAAAGTCCGCATATCCCTTATTAATGTTATATACGCCGGTAAGAGAGCCTGTTTTACTAATCTTATATTTCTCCGTGGATTCCGGCTTGACAATATAGTTGTCGGCACGCAGGACCGTGTCATCCAGATAATACTCTGTATCCGTGGCATCATAGATCGTAGTCGGCACAAATTCTGTGGCTGCATTACCTTCATCGTCATATGTTTCCAGAAGCACGCCGTCTCGGCCGCTGTTACCGCCCTTCGTCAGATATTCTTTGGGAACGATGAAAAACTCCTTCTCCACAATGGCGGAATTCGGTATCTTAAGTCCTTTTTCATCTTCCAATAAAAGCTCGATATCGATAAAGCGGTCATTACAGAAAGTAATCATGGAATTCGTAAATGTCAGTGAAACCAAGTTGTCTCCCGCCTCATTCGTATGGGTCTCAACCGTGCCCCATGACGTATACTGATTCTTTAAAAACCTGACCTCAACGACCTCCTTCTCAACAAGCTGTTCCAGAATATTTTCATCGTCTACCTGAATCACGATAGACCAATCCTCGTTGGTAGACAGTTTATATACCGGATCCCCCTTAGCAATCAGCTCATTATTGACAAGGTGTTGTTTTTCGTACTGTTTCTGGTCGAAAAGTTCCTCTGTCATATCTTCCGGCTTCAGATTCTCATAACCGTCAATATAGTATGTAACAATGCCGCTCTTGGCCGCATAGCGGTAATTGATGAATGTCGTGCCGGAGGCATCGTTTAATGCGCCTGCATTCTCCAGAATATTATAATTGGAGAGTTTCAATGCCGTTCCTTCCACACTGTACTTGAAATTATATACATCCATAAATTCTGTCCGGTCAAAACGACTCGTAAAAGCGATGATCTCAGTCTTTAGCTCTGACAGATCTGCATCTGACAGAGAGTTTTCCCCACTCTCGCTTGCATGAATATAATCGGACAATCGCCCGGTTTCATCAACAGTATAAATCAAATTGCCGACAGCGGCACGCGCCCCTTCTCTTGCAAAATAATTGATGTATCCGGCATCGTTGCTTGTTACGATCTCTTCCGTGCGCAGTGCAACACCTGTATAGATGCTGTTGGAGGTCAAGGACCCTTCCTGAACATTGTAGCCGACAATATGATCTGTTTTAAAATATGTTGCCACACATATGATTACGTAGATAAAAATGGCGACGAAGATCAGCATACCGATATTTAAATTCAGCGGACGTCTGTATTTAGTTATCTTCCTTCCGTTATCTGCCACGAACAATTTCCTCCGAAAAACAAAAACCCCGGATTCCCCGAGGTTTTTATGGAATTACATATTTATAGATTATGTATCGTTTATAAAGAGATAATAACCTTAGATTTCAGTTCTTCGGGTAATGCACTCTCATCAATGGAGATGCTAAGTACAAATTCAACATTGAATTTTGTACTGATGGTTTCTAACTTGGCAATCGTAGCGCCGATCTCATTTTCATTCAGGCAGGCAATTTTTAAGAAACTGTCAAAGTACATATGCTGCAGATCATGATCCTGCGAGATAATACCGCAGATGAATCCGATAAATTCGTCACTGTTTGTCACCAGATAATCGGAGACATCAATCAGTCTGATCTTGTTGTTCAGTTCGAACATGTGCTTAGTGCTCTTGTCAAGATAAACGACATTTCCCTGCACGTTTTTGATCTCCGTATTTACTTTATCCAATAAATGCTTGGTTTTTCCTTTACCTTTATTGCCTACGATTAATCGCACCATGGCGAAACCCTCCTAAAGTAAATTATTATGACATCTATGATATTACTTTGTCTATCCATATTATAAGGGAAAGACATCAAAAAAACAACTAAAAAAAATCATTTCACCAGCCCCAGTAATTTGGTCATATCGGTATACAGATCATCCCCGGAAGTATCCTTCATGATAACGGATATGTAGGGTGTCCCGTCACTGCTCCTTGACAGCAGGATCAGACAGTGCCCGGCCGCATTGGTTGTTCCTGTTTTCCCGCCGATTACGGTAACATTCGGCGGCATCTCCCATGTACCCTTCAGATATCGGTTTGAGCTATTCACCTCAAGCGATTTCTCATTGCCATTTCTGTCCGTATATACGGTAGAGTATGAAGTCATCTGAATGATCTGGTTAAAAAGGTCATACTGCAGCGCTTCCTGAAAAATCAGATATAAATCATACGCCGTCACATAATGCCCCTCCTGAGTTAAACCGTTCGGATTGGCAAAATTGCAGTTCGTCGCACCAAGTTCGGAGGCTTCCTGATTCATAAGAGACACAAACTCGTCCACGGATCCGGCCACGCCTTCCGCGATCAGAATCGCTACATCATTGGCTGACTGGATCAGCAGGATGTGTAATGCCTGATCAAGCGTCATTTGATCTCCCGGATTCAAACCGCACAGTACCGCTCCTGATTCCGTGACCAAGACGTTTTCTGAAGCCGTCAGCATTTGATCCGTAGATGCGTATTTCATGGCTACGAGCGCTGTCATAATCTTCGTCAGACTGGCAGGATTGACCTGCGTATTTGCGTTCTTCGCATAGAGTGTCTTCAGGTTCTTAGTATCAAACAGCGCTGCAGCTCCTACTTCAGAAAGATCAATCCCTACCGCTTTCACATCATCGCTCACAACGCACAGATCCGCGGCAAAAGGTTCCAGAGTTTCCTGATTTGTCGTATTTAAGAGCTGAAAACTGCTCACATCATTATTAAGTTTATATGCCATATCATACTTACTGCCGCCGCAACCTGTTATGGTCATGGCGAGCATAAGAAGAATGGCTGCCGTTTTATATTTTATATTACTATTTGTACATTTCACGCCACTCAAGGTCTCCTCTGTCGAGTGATTTAATCAACAATTCCGCTGAAGCCAGATTGGTAGCAAGCGGTATGTTATGCCGGTCGCACAGCATCACCACATTGTTGACATCCGGTTCATGCGATTTCGGATATAAAGGATCCCGCAGGAAAATAACAAGGTCTATCTGGTTATGTTCGATCTGCGCGCCGATCTGCTGTGCGCCGCCTAAATGACCGGCCAGATATTTATGAATGGTCAGATTCGTCACTTCTTCAATCAACCTGCCCGTTGTTCCGGTTGCAAACAATTCGTTTTTGCTTAAAATTCCCCGATATGCGATACAAAAGTTCTGCATCAGTTTCTTCTTTGCATCATGTGCAATTAATGCAATGTTCATAATTGATAACACCCTTCTTTGACTATATTATTTTTTGCACTGTAATCGTACGTTCAGTACGAATCCTACCCCAATATAAAGACTGACCAGTGAAGTCAATCCATAACTGACAAACGGCAACGGTATTCCCGTGTTTGGAATGACAAAGGTGGCAACCGATATATTGATCATTCCCTGAAATCCGACCAACGCCGCCACTCCCGCGGCGATTATCGTTCCCGCCAGATCTTTTGCCCTCCTAGCTACCATAATACATTCAAATGCGATTAAAATCAATAAGACAATTACGGTACATCCCCCTACAAAACCAAATTCTTCCCCGATAACCGCGTAAATAAAGTCAGTTTCCGGTTCCGAAATAAAATTTCCGCTCTTCACGGAGCTGAATTCGTTATTATTATATCCTTTTCCGTACAGCATGCCGGAGCCGATGGCCGTAACGGAGTTTTTCTGCTGGTATGCCTCCGCATTGGCATATTCATCAGGATAAAGAAATGCAAGAATACGCTTCTGCTGGAAAGGTTCAATGATCTCCTGATCCGGCTGCAGTACAAGCGTAAGCAGGATGATAAAGGCCGGAACTGCCACTGCGATTGCCATGATGATATATTTCCAACTGATACCGCCCACAAACAGGATGATGCAGAATAACAATACGATCATGATACTCGTTGACAGATCCGGCTGCTTATAGATGAGAGCAATCGGCGGGATAAAGAAAAGCACACACATACCGATCACCTTAAGCGACCCCATTTCGTCTTTATGCCTCAGTATAAACTGTGCAAAAAAAAGAAGAAGTAAGATTTTTGCCGTTTCCGACGGCTGAAACTGAATACCGAAGATATTCAGCCATCTCTGGGCACCTCCACGCTCTACACCTTTCTGTCTGACCAATTCCAGAAGCACAATGTTTGCCGCATACATCACCCAGTAAAATCGCAGGATGATTGAATAGTCAAACAAAGACAGAACGATCATCAGAAAAAAACCCAGAACAAACCCCATAAGCTGTCTTGACTGCAGGGATTCCTCCGCGCTGCCGATGGCAAAGATGCCGATCCATGTCAGCGCCACCACAAGAATAATCAATTTGAAGTCATAATCCCGTATATGGTATTGTCTTGCCATTTAAGCGGCTCCTTTCCGGGCAATTCTGTCGTATCATCCGTCATCTGTATAAATAGTCTAATCGTGATTCAGATCCAGGATCGGTATATTGGCATAAAGTGTCGGATTTTTCAGACTGCGTCCCTTGCTTCCGGTCTTGGTGATCTGTATTTCCATACTCTTAGTGTCTATCTTCATGTATTTGGAGATTACCTTTGCAATATCGTTCTTGATCATCTCCATCATCTCCGGAGAACAATTGACACGGTCTGAAATTAACAGAATCTTCAACCTGTCCTTAGCAATCTCTCTGGAGCTTTTCCGTTTTAATATATTTTTAAACACTGCAATCCCCCCTAACCCTTATGAAAGATACCTGACACTCTCGCCCAGAAAGAAACGCCCTTCTCAAAATCCAGAAAAGGCACCTCTCTTCCAAGCACTCTGTGACAAATATTCTGATAGGCTCTGCCCGCCAGTGTATTATTTCCGACTAACGGCTCCCCCTGATTGGTGGCAATCACCACGTTCTCATCATCGGGAACCATCCCAATAAGGGGTAAGGAAAGGATGTCTACCACATCTTCCGAAGACATCATATCTCCGCGCTTTATCATATCGTAGCGAATGCGGTTAATTACTAAATCTATCTTATGTATCTCATTGGCTTCCAAAAGACCGATGATCCGGTCCGCATCCCGGATAGCCGATACCTCCGGCGTCGTGACGACAAGCGCCCGATCTGCACCGGCTATGGCATTCTGAAACCCTTGCTCAATACCGGCAGGACAGTCCAATATGATATAATCGAACTGATCTTTAAGATGGCTGATCATTCTGACCATCTGTGACGGGTTCACGGCGCTTTTATCTCTGGTTTGTGCGGAAGGAAGCAGAAATAAAGTTGGATATCTCTTATCCCGTATGATTGCCTGTTTGATACGGCAGTTACCTTCTACCACATCCACCAGATTGTATACGATCCTGTTTTCCAACCCCATAACGACATCCAGATTACGCAGTCCGATATCGGTATCAATCAAGATCACCTTCTTACCCATAGCTGCCAGACCTGTACCAACATTTGCGGTAGTAGTGGTCTTGCCTACTCCGCCTTTCCCTGATGTGACGACAATTACTTCACTCATATCTTCTCGCTGACCTCCTGAATATGATGTATTATCGTCCCCTGACCGCTGCCGCTAGATGGGCAGATCGTTCAGTAATTCTTTGGTAATAGGCTCCATAATAACTCTTCCGTCTTTCACATAAGCAATCTTCGGCTGGATCTTGGGTTTGATCGACCATTTGCTCTGTTTTTCTGATGTCTTATATTTGAAGTCACCGATTTTAAGCTTCTCCGGTGACATTTCAAGCGCAACGACAAAATGTCCCTCTTCTCCGTTCCCACCGGCATAGGCTTGTCCGTACAGACCGCCGAGTACCACGATATCTTTATTGGATATTACGCTTGCGCCGGGGTATACATCTCCCAACACGATCAGGCTGTTTTCCGTTTCCAGGACCTGTCCGTCCTTCAAGGTTCCCTTATAAAACTGTCCGGCATTCTCAAGCGCCTGCTGGTGATAAGATACCTTCTGCAGAGCCTTCACGAAGTTCTTGTTGGTCTCCTCGTTTTTGCCCATGATGCACATCACATTCAGCGAGGAATTGGCCGTAATCGTGTTCACAAGCTGTCGTTCCTCCTGATCGGACAGACTTCTTCCCTCAAAGGAAATCACCATGCTGGCATCCTTAAAGAAATGTGCCGATTCTTTGAATTTGAACGCAATCTCATTAAGGAGTTCCGCAAATGGCATTTCTTCATCCAGATAGATAGACAGCCCGTTTTGAAAACTTTTAATAATAACCGGATTCTTCATGATAATCCTCCATCTGACGATAATTCGTCACTTAATCTGCATTGATCGCACCGCCTTCTAAGGTCGTGGCGGTTCCGGTAATGATCTCACTCTCGTCTTTCAGTCCATAATAGTACGCATAGACATCTTTGGCAATCTGCGCACTGTAATCTGACGTATAGCCGTGTGCCACACGAACCGTAACGGATATTTCAGGGTCATCGTAAGGTGCATAGCTGATAAAAAGCGCATGGTTCGGGCGGTTTCGGTCTTCCTGCGCCGTACCGGTCTTACCCGCAACTTCCACATCCAGATCAGAAAAATATGCCTTGCCCTCCACAACTCTGCGCATGCCCGTATGCATGGCATCCCAATACTCGGAGGCTAAATCGATCGTATTGCGGACCTGCGCCTCATTATCCGCAACCAGATTGCTGTTATGGTCTTGTATTTTGTCTACTAATGTTAAATTATAACATGTTCCGCTGTTGGCAACAGTTGTAACATATCGCGCAAGACCTACCGTAGTAAAGTTGTTGCTGCCATGACCAATGGCTGAACGGACGGCATCCGTATCGGATATCTCCGGGGCATACTCCTCAATCTCCACACCGGAAGTTTCAGACAAACCATACAGATCCGCTGCCCTTGCCAATTTGTTAAGCGCTACATCACTATTGTAGGAGTCTCCTACGATCCCCAGCCGGTAACCGACCTCGTAGAAGAAATAGTTGCAGGAACGCTGTATGCCTCCGGATACGTTCAAGGAGCCATGAGCACCCGGATAAATATGACATCTCGGGCTCTGGGTACCGGAGTCAATTTTATCAAAAATACCTGTACAGGTGATCGTGTCTGTCGTCGTGATCACCCCTTCTGTCAATCCTGCTGTAGAAGATACCAGCTTAAAGGTAGAACCCGGTGCCGTCCTCTGCTGTGTCGCATAATTTAAGAGCGGATAGGACAGATCGTTGTTCAGGCTCGCAAAGTATGCCGCGTTTACTCCGTTTGCCATCTTGTTATTATCATAACTCGGATAGGACACGAGCGCCAGTACTTCTCCCGTATTCACATCCGTAATGACAATAGAACCGGAATAGGGATCCAGTGCAAGCTGCGCAGGCGTAATATCCAGATTCTCAATGCGGTTTCGCATAAAAGCATACGGCGTGATACTCCCTGCTTCAAACTGCTTAAGCTCTTCCTCCGACGGTTCGACTACATTCTGCTCTATCAGAAGCTGGCAGATCTGCCTGCCCGTCAGTTCGTCACTGTTGATCATATAGCGGTACATTCTCTTATCAAAGTCACTGTCGGAATTAAGCTGTGCGAAGATATAATCCATAATTTTATTATATATTTCAACGGAATCAGAATACCGTGAGTCAATGGCAAGCGCCGATACATTGATCCAGTTCTGAGCGATCGCATAATTCAGATACTCGTTCAGACTGATCACCTCGTCCGTTGTCCACGCAATATACGTGGCATCGTTACGGTCTATCACGGAGCGCATAACAATTTCTTTTCTGTAAAGCATGGATACGATATAGCTCTCGTAATTCTGATATTCCTCCGTCAGGTTTTCATAAGGAGTACAAGTCTCTTCCATTTCTTCCCGAAGCGTGGCAAATACACGCGACTTTTTATCCAGATATGTCTCCTGAACAAGCTTCTCCGTTTCACCGGCATGAGCGGATTCAAAGTGCGAGGTGTCAATGACATTATTGTTGATGCATGCAAAATAAACATCATAGATCGGGATCGGAATATTACCGCCGCTTCCGGTTTCCGGTGCATGGTATTCCTTGATATTCTCGATTTTTGCGAGTAGAATACTGGCAAGTTTGGATTCCAAAATATGATAACATGTTCTTTGCAGATCCGGATCTATCGTCAGATAGACATCATTACCGGCAATCGATTCCACTCTGTCATGAGTTTCGATTACCTTACCGAGGTTGTCCACATAGACCGTCTCCGATCCTTTCTTTCCCTGCAGTTCTCTCTCCATGGATGCCTCAATGCCTGATTTACCCACGGTATCATTCAGATCGTAAGTTTCATCTGTCTCCTGCAGTTCTTTTAACTCTTCAGTATCAACTTTACCGGTATATCCCAATATCTGGGAGAAATAGATACTGTCATTGTATTTGCGGATCGTGCCCTCGGCAATCGAGACGCCCAGAAGCTCATCCGCATTCTCCATTACCACAGCCACCGTCTTCTCCGAAACATTGTTCGCCACCGTAGTCGCAATATATTTCTGAAAGCTGTTGGCACTCATGGCATAACGTATGGTGACGATCCCTAGAACCTCTTCCTTGGTATATCCGTACCCCGCTTCAAAAGTAGAAGAATCATCTTCCACCGTACATGCGCCGATGCCGTAACGAGAGGAAGGCGAAGTACCGCACAGATATTCAATCACCTCTTCTGCCGTAGCAACCCGCTCATCCGGCTTAAGCTCATCAATGGTTGGATATCCGTAGATATCCGCCAGAAACCTCAAAAGTTGTGTCCCTTCCACGTTAAACTGATAATTTCCACTCTTATCCAGCACGATGTGGAAATCGCTGATGATCTGATCGCCGTTTCGTTCGATCATCTTAATCAATTTGTAGATCGTATTATTGAGATTGGCATTCTTGGCTCTGCCCGATTCATACACATCCTCTATCGTGACCGAATATGCCAGTTCATTATATGCCAGCAGATTACCGTTACGATCCAGAATATTACCCCTGGTCGGTAAGATTGTCCGTTCTTTCGTAATACTGAGCTGAAAGTTGTTATAATACTCTTCCCCATGGACGATCTGCAGTTGAAAGATCGTGTAGATCAAATAACCACCCATACCGAACAGTACAAGTATAAGAACAAGCAGTCTGGAGGTGATCATATTCATGAAATTTTCTTTAATTTCTTCCATTATATGGTCAAACAAACTTTTTACCACTCCTTAGTTCACTGCGCTCCAGCCCGGTGTTGATCCAGAGGATGAGCGGATACAGAAAAATTGTTACAACGATCGTATATACAATCTCCGGCAGTATAATATGCATGAAATAATAGCGGAAATCAAATCTACTGCGCAGAAGGAACATAATCACATAACAGATCAATCCGTAGAAGCAGTCGCTCCCGAGTATCAGTGCAATCGGCAGTTTGATGTCCTGCGGATAAAAGATCGTACAGAACTTACCGTTTATATACCCGATATACATGTACAGAAGGGCATAAAATCCTATCGTATTTCCGAAAAAAATGTCTACCAGCAGTCCACAGAAAAATCCGATCAAAAGTCCTGTCTTTTCCCCGCGCATAAATCCGAATGAAGCGGTCAGAACAATCAGCAGATTCGGCACGATGCCACCGAATGCCAGTGTATGAAATACGGTACATTGCAGCAGGAAACATATAAAAATCAAAACCGTGGTGATAAGAAAACGTTTCATAACTCTCCCTAATCTTCTATGGACTGCTTCAACTGCATGATTACAAGCACTTCTTCCAAATGTTCAAAATCTACTGCCGGTGTGACATATCCCGATTTCGTCAGGTTATTGGCATCCTGATTGATCGTGCTGATATACCCTACAAGAATCCCGGGCAAATACTTGTCGCTGATATTGGAGGTGACGATCTTATCCCCCTCCACAACCACATTATCGCTGTCAACCAGCTGCTCAAATTCAATCACGCCTGAAGCATACAGTTTCAGGTTGCCTGATACGATCATATTATCGGAACTGGACAGCACCATAGCGCTTACATTAGAGTCATCAGCGATAATCGCCTTCACCTTCGCCCAGTTCGGACCCACATCTACAATACGTCCTACCAGACCGCTGCCCGCCATCACATTCATATCAACAGCAATGCCGTCCGCCGATCCTTTATTGATCACAAAAGAATGAAACCAGTTACCGCTGTCCCGGGCAATGATACGTGCGCCGGTCTTTTCATACTCGTCATACTGCGCGTCCAGACTGTACAATTCCCGCAGATTAGTCAGCTCATAGCGATCCTGTTGCAGTCTGGTATTTTCGATTGTCAAATCGTCTAACTGTTGTTTGAGTTTCTCATTTTCCGCAATCAGATCCCTGATCTGCACCAATTCCTCGGAGCGGTTCGCAAGCCAGCTTCCCACACTGCTGATTCCCTCTTCAAAGGGAACTACCGTGTACCCGGCCACTGCACTTAATGGGCCGCTGAACACAGTGGTATTAAAAGTAAGCAGCACCATGCCGGTGCAGAGGATTGTTAAAATAAAAAGGAGATATTTACCTGGTAACGTAAATTTCTCTCCTTTTCTCTTTACGATTGGACTCATTTACTCATTCCTTCTATTGCATATGCTACGGATTTATAATTATCATCATTAATGATCTTAGCGAGCCCCAGCGCAACACTGGTCATAGGATTCTCGGACACATTGACTTTAAGTCCTGTTCCCTTGCTCATGAGTCTTGCAAGGTTACTCACCTGTGAAGCGCCGCCTGTCAGATAGATGCCATGGCGGTATATATCCGCCGCAAGTTCGGGCGGAGTGCGCTCTAAGATTACCTTAATATTATCTATAATCGTATCAAAATGTTCGGTGAGACATTCATCCACAAGCGCGGTAGGAATCTCGCGTTCCACGGGAAGTCCCGTGACAATATCTCTGCCGTACACAAGAGCGCCCAGACGCTGTTCTTCCAGATCAAGAAGGGATGTTTTCACAACTTCCGCGGTTTTGCCACCGATTATTAGACTGTATTCCCGACGAATCGCCGCTTTGATTGCATCGTCAAATTTACGACCGCCGACCTTAATCAGTCTGCTGAGCACGATACCACCCAATGACAGAATAGAGATTTCCGTTGTGTCAAACCCAACGTTAACTACCAGAACACCCTGTGAATTCTTGACATCGATCCCCAGACCCAGACCGTCTGCAACGGCTTTATCCACGACCATAACCTTCTTTGCCTTGACATTGGACTCCTTAATCAGATCTTTGAACGCACGTTTCTCTACTTCGGTCACGTCCCAAGGGACAGCAATATAGTAATCCGCCGGTCTTAAGTTGTTCTTCATCAAATCACTCATGAAATATCTGACGAGCATCTCCATATTCTGGATATCAGCGATAACACCATTACTAAGCGGATACGAAATGTTAATATTGCCGGGTGCTTTCTCATACATCTCAAAAGCAGAATCCCCGTATGCAAACAGGTTTCTCTTATTCTCAATGGCGATCATGTTTTTCTCTACAAAAACTTCGTCATCCGAACGATTATATATTTTGATATTACTCGTTCCTAAATCAATTCCAAATGCATTGTAAGCCAAAGCAGCTATTCCTCTCTTTCCTGTAATACACTTTCAGAACATATATCTGTCAATAATTTGCTTTCACTGAAGCTGAAATATTTATTATCCCCTATAATGATATGATCATAAAGCGGTATATCCGTCAGCATGCCGATCTGCCCGATCCGTCTCGTGACCCGTATATCATTCTCGCTGGGCACCGGATTGCCGCCCGGATGATTGTGCAGGAGCATGATCCCTGCCGCCTGCGCCTGCAGAGCATGAATGAATACTTCTCTCGGAGATGCCAAAGATGCATTGACGGTTCCTTTGGAAAGAATCCGCTCACTAATCAGATGCAGACCGGAATCCAGCATTAAGAGCATAATATATTCCACGCTCTCATGTCGGAAACGCTCCATGTAATAATCCGCTATCGAGGCAGGACTGTGAAAAGAAAGATTACTCTTCGCTTTTGCCTGCGCCATTCTGGTAGATAACTCCGCCACTGTCTTAAGCTGGATTGCTTTCACCTCGCCAATGCCGTCAATTTTACACAGCTCCTTCAGCGGAATGTGGTATAATCCCAGCAGTCCGTTCCCGTAACGCGCCGTCTCAGAGAGTACCTTCTCTCCCAACATACGCGCATTCATCCCCCGCGTTCCGGTACGCAGCATGATCGCCAGAAGCTCTGAGTCGGTAAGCGACCTGCTTCCATAGGAAATAAATTTCTCATATGGAAGATTCTGCATCCTGTAATACTCATTGTTCTCATACTTGCCTGATTTCATTCAACCTCTTTCCCGACAGCTTCTCTCTCCTTAAACGACGGGTAAAAGATTCGTTAAATAAAGCGATATATAATGATCGCCGCCGCAATACCGATAATGCTTGCGATCGTGATCTTGATGGTCAGTCCGAATGTTATAACTAAAATCTCCAAATCCAATATCAGCGGCGTGGTCAGACCAAAAGACTTCCCATAATTTAACCATGTATCCGGAAAAAGACTTCCAATGAATCCGCCGATGACGATGCCTGCCAGGATCAGTAGAAAACAAGTCCAGTTATTTTTATGCATACGACCCAGAATCTCCTTTCCCAACGCTCATTTTATCACAAGAGGTTTTTGATGTATACAAAAATTGGTAAATTTTAATAAAAGAATCATAAAAAAAATGGCTATTCACAAGTCATATATGCCGTCCGCACAGATGAAAGTTAATATCTTCGTCGCCGCGCTTCGCTCCTTAAGAAATTAACTTTCATCTGTGCTAGGTATTATTTATGCCTTGCGGAAATCCGACGTAATTATGCCCCGATCTATCAGGTTTTGTAAGGTCTTCAGGATACCCAGTTTCGCGTGGGGGAAGGTCAGACCGCCCTGAAAATAGACCGCATAGGGTGGCGCGATGGGACCGTCTGCACTGAGTTCTATGGAGGAACCCGACACAAAAGCGCCGGCCGCCATGATCACTTGGGAATCGTATCCGGGCATATCCCAAGGTTCCGGTGTCACGAAGCTGTCCACGGAGGCAGCCGCCTGAATCCCCTGACAGAATGCTATCACTCCGTCCGGAGATCCGAATGTGACCGCCTGTATAATGTCATGTCTGCTCTCGGATCCGTTCGGCACTACCGAAAAACCGATCTTTTCATAGATGTTTGCCGCAAAAATGGCTCCTTTTAAGGCATTCGCCGTAACGGTGGGCGCTAAGAATAAACCTTCATAGAAGGAAGAAAGAATCCCAAGTGATGCTCCGACCTCCTTGCCAAGTCCCGGCGAAGTCAGTCGATATGCCGCATTTTCAACACAGTCCTTCGTGCCCGCTATATAGCCGCCGATGGGTGCCAGCCCGCCGCCGGGATTTTTGATCAGGGAACCCACAACCATATCCGCACCCACATCCGTAGGCTCTATGGTCTCCACGAACTCACCGTAGCAGTTATCAACCATGCAGATGATATCGGGCCTGACATCCTTAATAAAGCGAATCAATTCTCCGATGCGCGCAACGGACAGCGTAGGTCTGGTCTGATAGCCTTTAGACCGCTGAATGGTAACCAGTCTGGTATGTTCTCCTATCGCTGCACGGATTCCCTTGTAATCAAATCCGCCGTCCGGCAGAAGGTCTACCTGTCTGTAGGAAATCCCGTATTCTTTCAGGGAGCCCTTGGACGGCCTTATGCCGATGACCTCCTCCAAGGTATCATAAGGCTTGCCTACAGGAGATAAAAGTTCATCGCCTGGACGCAGATTGCTCATAAGCGCCAAAGCCAACGCATGGGTGCCACAGGTGATCTGGGGCCGCACTAACGCATCTTCCGTGTGAAAAAAAGCTGCATATACCTTTTCCAGCGTATCACGTCCCAAGTCGTTATAGCCGTAGCCTGTTGTACCGAGCAGACATGCTTCGCTGACATTACACTCCTGCATGGCTCGAATCACCTTTAGCTGGTTATACTCCGCGACTTCATCAATTTGTCTGAAACGTTCCTGCAGCGAGGCAAGAATCTCTTCGCCGTAGGCATATACCCTTTTCGATATACCGAATTGTTCATATTGTTCATTTAATTTAATCATTTTCTTTTCCCGTTTCTTAGTGAATAATATTTTTCTCCCGTAGTACGAACATAATATATTCCGTAATCATATTCTGAATCAGCTCATTGTCATAATCCACTTCCGGTTTCTCTACCCACAGCACGTCTCGTTCCCTGCGGAACCATGTAAGCTGCCTCTTGGCAAAATGCCTCGTATCCCGCTTAATCAGATACACGGCCTCTTCCAGTGTAATGTGCCCGTCCAGATAATCCAGAATCTCCTTATAGCCCAGCCCCTGCATGGAAACCATATCCCGCGTACACCCTGCGGCGGCCAGCCCGGACACTTCTTCTACCAGCCCTTGTTCTATCATGGCATCGACTCTTTGCTCGATCTTCCGGTACAGCTTCGCCCGGTCTTCATTCAGTACAAAATAGGCAAAGTTGTAAGGAGAGCTGTTTTGACGCTGTGTTTTATTATGCGCTGAAATTTTCGTGCCCGTCTTCTCGTAAAATTCAATGGCACGAATCACACGCTTCACATTATTGGGATGGATAATCTCGCAGGATTCCGGATCGATCTCTTTAAGCCTCTCATACAATGCTTCACTGCCCTGCGCTTTCGCGCTCTCTTCCAGTTCTGCTCTCAGAACTGTATCCTCGTCGTTATCCGTAAAATCAATGTCATAAAGAAGCGCCTGAATATAGAAGCCCGTACCACCTACGACTATGGGAATACGACCTCTGTCGTAAATCTCATGCAGCGCCTCTTTGGCTTTTTGCTGAAATGTGACCACATTAAACTCTTCTGTCGGCTCCAGTATGTCGATCAGATGATGGGGAATACCGCCCATCTGCTCCGGCATGATCTTTGCGGATCCGATATCCATATGCCGGTACACCTGCATAGAATCTGCGGAAATAATCTCTCCGCCGATCCGCTTCGCCAATTCAATGGAAAGCGCTGATTTTCCCACTGCCGTCGGTCCGGTCAGTATAATTAAAGGCTTTTTCATCAGGTTACGATCCTCTTAAATTTCTTCTCAAGCTCATACTTCGTCATGGATATAATGGTAGGTCTGCCGTGAGGACAATGATAGGGATTATCCAGTGTCAGCAGTTCGTCTATGAGCTGCTCAGCCTCTTCTCGGCTCATATGCATATTGCCCTTAACGGCCGCTTTGCACGCCATAGTCGCAATACGAATACGGATGCTCTCGGGCGTACCCGTCACGGACTCGTCCGCCAGTTCATCCAGTATTTCCCGAAAAAACTCTTTCTCTTCATATCCGTACAAATCTAACGGAACCCCGCGGATCGCATAGTCATTACCGCCGAATTCCTCAACCACAAAGCCTAATGCCTCGAAATCCTCCGCGTGTCTTAAATAGCATTCCCGCTCTTTGCCGCTCATGGTCACTACGATGGGAGGATTGATGGTCTGGGATGCGATATCATGCGCTCGAAACCGTTTCATAAACCGCTCGTATTTCACTTTTTCATGTGCAGCATGCTGATCCACAATGAGAAGCTTGTCCTCATAAGCAATCAGCCAGTAAGTGTCAAACAACTGCCCGATGATCTCGAAATGAACTCTTGCCTGCTCAGACAGAATCTTATCATCGAAAAGCTCCATCTGTACAGGCTTTTGCGTCGGTATCTCCTTTGCGGCAGATCGATCTTCTATATGATAGTCCGTCGTTTCACGCAGACTGTCCTGTTCCGATATTTTTCTGAGATTAGTCGGCCGATATGCGATTGTCACTTCCTGCGTTCCTGTCTTCTGTGAGTTCTGCCCATCTGTATCCGGCTGACTGCGGTTTGACTGATTTTTCTGATAGATCCTTGCGATGGCATCCGATTTCGACGAACGGGAAGCGGTCTCCGCGATTCTTCGCTTTTCGAAGGGCTCCGGCGCGGATACTTTCGCCTTTTCTGCTGTCCGGTTTGACTTTTCCCCCTGCTCCTCTTTCTTGTTGACAAGAGATACCTGCGGGATCATCTCCGTTTCATGAAGCGCCTCGTGAATCGCACACATCACCGTATCGTAGAACGCAGGGCCGTCCGCGATGCGGATCTCCATCTTGGTAGGATGTACATTTACATCGATTCGATCCGTATCAATTGTAAAATGCAGAACACAGAACGGGAACTTATGCTGCATAAGGTATTCCCGATATCCTTCTTCGATAGCCTTGCTGATCAGTGTGCTCTTAATGTATCTGCCGTTGACATAGAAAATCTCATAATTGCGGTTGGAACGGTTTATCACTGGTTTGCCCAGAAGTCCGTCAATTATAATTCCCTTATCCTCGTAATGAAACGGAACAAGCTGCTCCGCAATCTCCTTACCGTAGATCCGATAAATAATCTCCTGTAGTTCATGATTACCGGCCGTATAGAATCTGGTCTGCCCGTTTATAATGAATTTAAAGGAAATGTCGGGATTGGACATAGCCAGGTGTTCCATTAAATCTGCTACATAGGAGCCCTCTGTCTGAGGTTGCTTCAGGAATTTCCTGCGGGGCGGCGTATTATAGAAAAGATTCCTCACAAGCACGGTCGTTCCCTCCGGCGCGCCAATCTCTTCCTGCTCTTTCTCCATACCGCCTTCAATCACATAGCGAATGCCTGTTAGCTCCTGCGGTATCTTGGAAATTAGTTCTACCATGGAAACCGCTGCGATACTGGCCAGCGCCTCTCCACGAAATCCTAGACTGACCAACTTGGTCAAATCATCCGCGGATGCAATTTTACTGGTGGCATGACGCAGAAAAGCATTATGTATCTGCGATTTTTCAATACCGCCTCCGTTATCCGTGACACGGATCAGCGTAGTCCCGCCGTCCTTGATCTCTACGGTAACGGCACTCGCACCTGCATCTATAGCATTCTCCACAAGCTCCTTGACCACGCTGGACGGACGCTCCACCACCTCACCGGCTGCTATTTTATCAATTGTCTGATGATCTAATATATTAATAAGAGCCATATATTCTCACTCTTCCTCTGTTTAATCCGAGTTTGAAAAGCGCAAGAGAGCCAATCTCGCAAAGCAAATCCCTTGGTCTAGTACGAGTTTGCGAAGCGCAAGCAAGCAAATCTCGCAAAGTTAATCGCAACGCGATTAACTTTTTTACCATCGGTTTTTCAGTTTATTCTGCAGACGATATAAGGTATTAAGCGCATCAACAGGCGTCAGGTGTCCCACATCGATCTCCTGCAGTTCCTTAATGATATCCTCATCCTTCACCGTGTCAAAAAGTGACATCTGCTCCAGATCAACTTCGTCGTATTTTACCGGTTTGCGTTTCTCGCTCTTGATGTTGACCTCAATATTCTGAACTTTCTCAATAATATCGTTGTCGCTTAATTGTTCTACGATCTCTTTTGCACGGTCGATTACCATATCCGGCACACCGGCCAGCTTCGCTACCTGTATGCCGTAGCTTTTATCCGCGCCGCCCTTGATAATCTTGCGAAGGAACACGATATCATCGCCCTTTTCTTTAACGGCAATACAGTAATTATTCACATTATCCATCTTGTCTTCCAGTTCCGTCAGCTCATGATAGTGGGTCGCGAACAGTGTCTTCGCCCCCAGAATCTTACGGTTGCTGATATGCTCGATGACTGCCCACGCAATACTCAGTCCGTCGAAGGTGGATGTGCCCCTGCCGATCTCGTCCAACACCAACAGACTGTTGGCAGTGGCGTTTCTCAGGATATTAGCGACCTCATTCATCTCCACCATAAAGGTAGACTGACCACTGGAAAGATCGTCAGAAGCCCCTACACGGGTAAAGATGCGGTCCACAATGCCGATATTCGCCTTTCTGGCCGGCACGAAAGAGCCAATCTGGGCTAAAAGGACAATCAGGGCTGTCTGACGCATATAGGTGGACTTGCCCGCCATATTCGGTCCCGTAATCACTGCTATGCAATGTTTCCGGTTATCCAGATAAGTGTCATTCTCAATAAACATATCATGTTCAATCATCTGTTCCACTACGGGATGCCTGCCGCCTTTGATGTCAATGATTCCCTTTTCGTTGAGCGAAGGACGTATGTACTGATTGCGCTCGGCTACATAGGACAGCGAAGAAAATACATCCAGCTTCGCGATAGCTCTTGCCGTCTTCTGAATGCGCTCCATCTCGGCCGCAATAGCCTCTCTGATTTCACAGAACAGATCGTACTCCAGAGAAGACAACTTATCCTCCGCATTGAGAATGGAATCTTCCAGCTCCTTCAGACGGGGTGTGGTGTAGCGCTCTGCATTAGCCAGGGTCTGCTTGCGGATGTAATCCTCCGGAACGAGATCTTTATAGGAGTTGGTCACCTCAAAATAATAGCCAAATACTTTATTATATTTGATACGCAGATTCTTAATTCCCGTGCGCTCTCTGTCCGCCTCCTCCAGCTCTGCAAGCCAGTTCTTGCCGTCTGTCTTGGCGCTGCGGAGTGAATCTATGGTGTCACTGAACCCTTCTTTGATCATGCCGCCGTCTCTGATCGAGATAGGCGGTTCCTCTATGATTGAATCATCTATCAGATGGTAGATATCCTCCAAAGAGTCTATATGGTCATTAATGTCCTGTAAAAGAACTGTATCAAGATCACCCAGCACTGTTTTAATAGATGGCAGCATGGCAAGTGAATTGCGAAAAGCAATCAGATCACGAGGATTTGCCGTTTTATAGCTCACCTTACCAAGAAGCCGTTCCAGATCGTATATCGTATTCAGATACTCTCGCAGTTCATCTCTGTCTACGCTTTTTTGACTAAGCACCTCTACAGCATCCAGTCTCTGCTCCATTTTAGTCTTATCGATCAAAGGCTGTTCAATATATTTGCGCAACAGCCGGCCGCCCATGGCAGTTTTGGTCCGATCGAGAACTCCCAGCAGCGATCCTTTTTTCTGTTTCTCCCGAAGAGTCTCAGTCAATTCCAAATTACGTCTCGTAGAACTGTCTAACAGCATGTACTTATTCGTAAGATAAGGATATAGGTGCGTAAAATGTGCAAGAGACGTCTTCTGTGTCTCGTATAAATATTGTAAAAGTGCTCCCGCAGCGATCAGCCCCGTCGGAAAGTCCTCTACACCCAGGCCGGAGAGCGTGTTTACGCGGAAGTGTTTCATTAATATCTTACGACAATTATCCTCATCAAAATAGTGGGATTGCAGAGAATAGACTGTAACACCCAGACGGTCTTTCAGATCATCGATCTCATAACCGCTGACAAGAAACTGCTCATTGCAGACGATCTCGGAAGGTTCATATTTATTGATCTCATCCTGCAGCTTACGAATATCCTCCACTTCTGTCAGATAATAATCTCCGGTAGTGACATCCGCTACGGATATACCTGTTTTTCCGGGTAAATAAGCAATACAGATAAGATAGTTATTGCGTGATTCCTCTATGGTCTGCAGATTCAGATTCGTTCCCGGCGTCACGATACGCACGACTTCACGCTTAACGATTCCCTTGGTAAGTTTCGGGTCCTCCATCTGTTCACAGATCGCGACTTTATGCCCCTTAGATACCAGCTTGCTCAGATATCCTTCCAGTGCATGATGAGGTACGCCGCACATAGGTGCCCGCTCCTCCTGTCCGCAGCTCTTGCCTGTCAGCGTGATTTCCAGTTCTTTTGAGGCCAGAAGCGCATCCTCGTAAAACATTTCGTAGAAATCTCCCAAACGATACAAAAGAATGCAATCCTGATATTCTTTTTTTGTTTCCAGATACTGTTGCATCATGGGGGTTAGTTCTGCCATTTATTTTTAACCGTCTTTCTTTTATTTGTATTCTTCGACTACATGCCCCGTATAATAGAACCCATGGCAGGTATCAAGAGACACCATAACAAGCTGCCCGATCTGTATATTGCCTGCCGGGAAATGAACCAGCATATTATTGGAAAGCCGCCCGGTCAGCAGGGAGTCATCCTGTTCATTCACTTCTTCCACCAACGCCTCCATAATCTTCCCCTGCAACAGTGCCGCTCGTTCCCTCGCAGTATCCTGAACGACCTTTAAGAGTTTATCGAAGCCTTCCCTGACAATCTCTTCCGGAACCTGGTTTTCCATCGCCGCTGCAGGCGTGCCCGTCCGCTTGGAATAGATAAAAGTAAATGCATTATCATACTGTACCCTGCGTACAACATCGATCGTCTCTTCCACATCCTCTAATGTCTCCCCGGGGAAACCGACAATAATATCTGTGGTAATGGCAATATCCGGCATGGACGTTTTAATTTTATCCACAAGCGACAGATACTGTTCTTTCGTGTAGCATCTGTTCATCGCCTGCAGTATCCGGTTCGATCCTGCCTGAACCGGCAGATGCAGATGTCGGCATATCTTCGTGGAATGTTTCATCACATCGATCAATTCGTCGGACAGATCCTTCGGGTGTGATGTCATGAACCGGATTCGTTTCAGCCCGTCAATTTGTTCTACTTCCTGCAAAAGCTGCGCAAAAGTAATCGATTCTTTCAGATTCTTTCCATAAGAATTGACGTTCTGACCTAACAGCATAACCTCCACTACGCCATCCGCAACTAAACGTTCTATCTCTCTTATAATTTCTTTCGGGTCTCTGCTACGCTCCCGCCCTCTCACATAGGGCACGATACAGTAACTGCAGAAATTATTACACCCGAACATAATATTAATTCCCGACTTATAAGGATATTTACGACTGACCGGCAGTTCTTCGACGATCTGATCTGTCTCCTGCCAGATATCGATGATCATCTCCTGATTTTCAAACATTGTCACCAGAAGCTGTGCAAACTTGAAGATATTATGGGTTCCGAAGATCAGATCCACGAACCGGTAACTTTGCCGGATTTTCTCAATTACGCTCTTCTCCTGCATCATACAGCCACACAATGCGATCTTAAGATGCGGTTTCTTACGTTTCAGACTGTTCAGGAAACCTAACCGGCCGTAAACCCGCTGATTGGCATTATCCCGAACGGTACAAGTATTATATATGACGAAATCGGCTTCTTCTTCTTTTTCGGTAGGCATATAACCGATCCGCGTCAGGATACCCAGCAATTTTTCGGAATCTCTGGCGTTCATCTGACACCCAAAGGTAGTCACACAACACAAAGGTTTCCGGCCAAGCTGCTTCGACAGCGCATCCACATAGAACGCCGCCTCGTCCATGTACTTTTTCTGCAGGGCTGATTCCTGCTCATCATTTGTAGATGTAAACTGCATTATATTATGATCCGCCATGTTCATTCTCTCTGTCATTTTATCTTCTTACAGCAGGCGACTGCAAGCGAGCCCGGACCGATATGACAGGCAACACTTAACGACAACGGATCCACATGTATTTCAAAACCGGGGAACTGCGCCTGTACTTCCTCTTTGAGCTGCAATGCCGCTTCACGATCATAAGAATAAGCGATCTCCAGCCAAATATTATCCGACGTGGCACCACCGAACCTCTTCTCCATATCGCTGCGGATCGCGTTGATCATGATAGACTTCCCCTGCGAAACTGTTCTTGCCTTGGCAAATGCATCCAGCTTATCACCCTGTATCTGCAATACCGGTTTTAATCTCAGAATTGTCCCAAGTGCTGCGGCAGCCGGCGTGATTCTTCCGCCCTTTTTCAGATAATACAGCGTGTCCAGCATAATATAGATACTGGAATTGAATTTGTCCTGTTCCAGAAACTCCTTAATCTGCGGGGCATTCATACCCTGCTTTGACAACTGCAGCGCATCTAATGCGGATTGTCTCTGGGTAACGGATATCCGCTGGTTATTAACCACTTCCACCTTCCCCTCATAATCCTGTGCAAGCATAATCGCACTCTGACAAGAACCGCTAAGACCGCTTGACATGGGAATATGGACGACCTCGTCATAATCCTGCAGCAGTTCATCCCACAGATTCATGACAGACTCCGGTGTCGGCTGACTTGTGATCACTTCCGCGCCCTCTGCCAGACGACGATAGAATTCCTCCTGTGTCAATGTGATGTCTTCATAAAATGTCTCGTTATTAATCATAAAAGGCATAGGCAGCACATATATACCCAGCTCCTTAGCCTGTGCCTGCGTGATACCACTGTTACTGTCCGTAACAATCGCGATTTTCTGTGCCATAGCAGCTATCCTCTCCATTTCCGCTTCATCAGGGATAGATCATATCTCCCTTAACCATATTACTTTTAGATAGTTCTAAAGTCAACCTCATTTATTGCGGCATGTTCCATCCGCTCCCGCAGTAAAGCATACCGTACATCTGTAAAAAATGCCTCTTCGGACAGGATCCTGTCCGCCCTGTCGCTGGCACGCTGCAATATCCCGGCATCCTGATAGATATCACCTAGGACAAAGTGAATATCTCCGCTCTGTCTGATACCAAAAAGATCTCCCGGGCCCCGAAGTTTCAAGTCCTGCGAGGCGATATAGAATCCGTCATTGGAGTCATTTAATATCTTAAGTCTTGCCATGGTTTCAGGCTTCTGCGATCCGCTCACAAAGATACAGTAAGATTGTTCGTCTCCCCTCCCCACACGTCCGCGAAGCTGATGAAGCTGCGCCAGACCGAAGCGCTCTGCATTTTCCACCATCATCACCGTAGCATTTGGTACATTGATCCC
Organism: Lachnospiraceae bacterium; assembly: GCA_014804485.1. Lineage (GTDB taxonomy): Bacteria > Bacillota > Clostridia > Lachnospirales > Lachnospiraceae > UBA3282. The sequence continues at coordinate 29,711 of JAAUZT010000011.1, read as the reverse complement.
TACCTCGATTACGGTGGTAGATACCAATACATCAATCCGTCGTGCGGCAAAGGCTTCCATGATCCGCTTCTTCTCCGCCGCCTTCATCCTGCCGTGGAGGGCGGCAATTTGGATGGACGAATTCATCGTACCTTTTAATTTAGCCGTATAGGAGACGACATTTTCCAATTCTTCCGCCTCACCCTCATCCACCATGGGACAAATCACATAGACCTGATGTCCGGCAGACACTTCTTTCTCGATAAATCGGTATGCAGTTTCCCGATAAGATGTGTTTACCACACAATTCTTGATGGGCAGACGATTTGCGGGCAGCTCATCCAACACGGAAATATGCAGATCGCCATAGAGAATGATGGCCAGCGTCCGCGGAATCGGTGTCGCACTCATAACCAGTACATGCACCGTATTGCCTTTCTGTGCCAGACTTTCCCGCTGTCTTACCCCAAACCGATGCTGCTCATCGGTAATCACCAACGCCAGATTGCGGTAAATCACCTTATCCTGAATCAGTGCATGAGTTCCCAGAATAATATTAGCCTCACCGCTCTCGATCTGCGCATAAATAGATTTCCTGTCTTTCGCCGATGTGGAACCGGTCAATAACACGGGATGAATCGGCAGCTTGTATTTCTTCTGCATCTGTATCAGCGTCTCATAATGCTGCGAGGCAAGCACTTCCGTGGGCGCCATCATCGCTCCCTGGTACCCGTTTGCCACACACATGATAAGCGTCAAAAAAGCCAGAATTGTCTTACCTGAACCCACATCCCCCTGAATCAACCGGTTCATCGTATGCTCCGAAGTCAGATCATTTTTTATTTCCGTCCACACCTTATGTTGTGCATTTGTCAGGCTGTAAGGAAGCGCCTCGATCAGCCGCTTTGTCTGTGCAACATCAATCATCGGATATTGATTGCTGATTTCTTCGTTGCTGTCCCGCATCCTGCGGATCATGAGAGTAAAAAGCAAAAATTCATCAAATACAAGACGTTCTCTGGCTTTCACCAGCGTTTCCCTGCTCTCCGGAAAATGCATTTGCCTCACTGCATCCTCTAAACTATAGAGCCCTTCTTCCTCACGGATATGCTCCGGCAGATAATCATCAGACAGATTCACTGCCGTAATCGCCTGCCTCATGGCTTTGGTGACCGCATTATTACTTAATCCTTTGGTGGTCGAATAACGCGGAAGCATATGGGATGCCATTTTCCCATACTCCTCCGGTTTATACATCCTTGCCTGCTCCATCACGTATCGGCTGCCTCTTAGCTGCAAAATCCCACGGAATATATATAATACGTCCCGTTTCAGACTGTTTTTCAGATAAGGCATGTTAAAGTAAGTCATATGCAAGGTTCCGCCGCCCACACATTCCACCTCAAAGGACGTGATACTTAGGCCTCTCACATGTCTGGTCGCAATATTTCCGCGGATTTTTCCCGAAACCGCTGTCATCTCATTCACACCGGCATGAATCAAATCTACCGGATCAGAGAAATATTCGTAATCTCTCGGATAATAATGCACCAGATCTTCCGCGGTATATACATGAAGTTTATGAAAAAGCTCCGCCGTCTTTTCCCCAATCCCCTTAAGCGCCGTAATCTCCATATTTTACAGCTTTCCTTCCTAAAAATCCCCGACAATAATATAACATCATTGTCAGGGAAACTCTAATCATAATCGCAAGCAAATAATCTAATCGTTTCAAGGGAAGAATGCTGGCTTGCTTTTTCAAGCCGCATTCTTCCAGACATGACTTAGTGATTCTTAGGCTGTGTATTTTACAGCCTTAGAATCACTTCATGTCTTTTTACTCGGCAGACACAATATAATAATAAATCGGCTGACCGCCATACTGTAATTCAATATCACAGGAAGAATATTTGCTCTCAACCCGCTCGCGAAGACTGTCGGCATCCTCCTGTGTGATTTCCGAGCCGTAATATATGCTGATCAACTCCATCTCATCCGACATCATCTCGTCGATCATGCTCATGGTTACATCCGATATAGCCGTGCCCACAGAGAGGATACCGGAATCGCCGATTCCCATGAAATCTCCCTGCCTGATTTCTTTACCGTCTATACTCGTATCCCTGACCGCATAGGTAACCTGACCGGTCGCCACATTAGCGATCTCGTCCGTCATAGTCTTCGTATTCTCCTCCACAGTCAGATCCGGTACATAATTGATAACCGCCGTAATACCCTGTGGAACGGTTTTGGTGGGAATCACCACAATCTTCTTATCCTTGACAAGTGACTGTGCCTGATTCGCTGCCAGAATAATGTTCTTATTGTTCGGCAGGATAAAGATCGTATCGGCATTGACCTGATCAATGGCATTGAGCATGTCTTCAGTGCTCGGATTCATGGTCTGTCCGCCCTCAATGATATGATCCACACCGAGACCCTTAAAGATCTCATTAATACCGTCACCCACGGACACCGCGATAAATCCTACATCCTTCTTAGGCTGTTCTTCTGCCTCTGGCTTCTTGGCCGCTTCCTTCTGCGACTGTTTGAACAGCTTCTCCTGATGTTCCAGACGCATATTGTCAATCTTCATATTCGATAATGCACCGTATTTCAGTGCTTTCTGAATGGCAAGACCAGGGTCGTTGGTATGTACATGTACCTTTACCACATCCTCATCTGCCACAACTACGATAGAATCACCGATCGACTCTAAATATGCCTTGAAATCCATCTCAGTCTTAATATTAAACACCTTATTTAACATAATAATAAATTCTGTACAGTAGCCGAATTTAATATCCGCATTTGCCTGCGCTTCCAGACCTGCTCCCGCAGATTTGCCGCCTGAATGAGACATCTGCTCGGAACTCAGCGTCAGATCAATTTCTTTACCGGTGTATGCATCATATACTCCCTTTAACACCTGCATAAGCCCTTGACCGCCAGAGTCAACCACGCCTGCCTGTTTCAAAACAGGAAGCATATCCGGAGTCTGCTCCAAAACTTCATCCGCATGCTCAATCACCTGTGCCAGGAAATCCGCCATGTCTTCCATGCCGCTGTCTGCCAATTCGCGTGCTTTAACTGCCGCCCCTTTAGCCACAGTTAAGATCGTGCCTTCTTTAGGCTTCATGACAGCCTTGTAAGCAGTCTCTACCGCCTTTTCAAAAGCCGAAGCAACAACCGGAATCGTAACTTCATCATATTCCTTGACAACCTTCGTAAAACCGCGGAATAACTGAGACAAAATAACGCCGGAATTACCTCTGGCACCTCTTAAGGAACCGGAAGAGATGGCTTTACACAGTGACTGCATATCCACATCGCCCATATCATGGAGAGCAGCAACCTCCCTTGCTGCCGACATAATTGTAAGCGTCATATTCGTACCGGTATCTCCGTCAGGAACCGGGAAAACATTTAATTCATTGATCCATTCTTTCTTACTTTCAAGATTCTTTGCTCCTGCCAGAAACAACTTTGCCATTGTCCCGGCATTAATCGTATTTGAAACCACCTCACTGTCCTCCCTTAGTCAATCACTTTGACACCTTCAACGAAGATGTTTATTTTTTCTATTTCAATTCCGGTAAACTCTTCTACTTTATACTTTACATTGCTGATCAGATTATCCGATACTGCAAGAATACTCACGCCGTAAGCCACAATAATATGAAAATTAAGCGTCAGTTTATTATTGTTTAAAAGCACCTGAATTCCTCTTGTCATGCTGTCCTTCTTGAGCAGTCTGACAAGTCCGTCTCTGACGTTCATGATCGCCATACCGACTACGCCGAAACATTCCATCGCCACCGTACCGGCATACTGCGCAACGACTTCCTGATCAATCGAAATATTCCCCATATGAGTGTCCATTGAAGAAACTTTCATAAGTTACCTCCTTATTATTCTGAATATACATTGATATTATAACCCGATCTACTAAAAAATGAAACAAAAAATATCCATAATTTACCGATAGTTCATTTTTCATCTTATTTTTATGTCCAAAATATGTAATTTTTGCTTGCATTCCGATTTACTTTCTGCTATTATACAAATGTTGTGTGGGTGAATCACTGACACAAGAAGCTTTGAGATAAAGCAAATTAAGAAGCGATTGTATCGTTAGGAGGTGCAAAGATGGCTAAATGTGATATTTGTGGTAAAGGCGCTCATTTCGGGAATAATGTAAGCCATTCTCATAGAAGATCTAACAGAATTTGGAATTCTAATGTCAAGAATGTTATGTGNAAAGTGAACGGCGCAAACAAGAAGNTGCATGTCTGCACACGCTGCTTAAGATCNGGCAAAGTAGAGAGAGCTTAGTTCCTGAGAACAGAATTATGAAGTAAAGCCGCCCTGTATAAGGACGGCTTTTTCTGACTCTATTCATTCCTTTGACATATTTATAACTCTTATGCCTGCTTAAATCCTTCATAAGAACTTTTCAGNCTCTCNTACTCTCTGTTGATCCGCTGGATCATNTCTTTATCTCCCGACANATTATCNGGATGGAATATTTTAATCAGATCTTTATACCGCTTCTTTAATGCAAGAGGGGTGCTGACGCCCTGAAAGAAAACCGATACTTCTAATCCGTTTTCATAGACAGTCCGTTCACCCATNATTTCCCGTTCGGCAGATAACCGTGCCCACTCCTTTTCCAGCCGGCGTCTGTCTATATCAAGCTGACTGAACCCGCTCTGCAGNATCTCCAGTTTCTTCTCAAAAAACTGGTTGTCCTCCTTGAGCCGCTGCCGTTCCGAAGAGATCTTATGATTTAAGAGTTTCATCTCCTCCTGAAACTGTATTTTCTCCTTAAGAAACTGTTCCTGCATCCGCTCAAGTTCCTTAGTTGCCGTAGCCAGACGTATATTTTCACGGAAAAGCCATGCCTTCAGTTCCTGCAGTTCTTCTTCCGATCCGTGTACCAATGTTTCCTCAAATGTTTCTTCTGTATTTTTCATCGAATCACAACTCCTGCCGTGCCGTCTTTAAATCAATCACAGCAAAAAAAATTATAACCAATCAGTAACAATAAGACAATGAGAACCAAACCGACAAACCGATTGACTAAAAAAAGCATAAACAGCATACCNGCGGCAATGCAAAAAGCCACAAGACCNATCAATTTCTTCATATACTACTCCTGCCTATGCTTCTTTAATATAGTATATGATAAAAGATGCTGAATTGTTCCGTTTTCATGTCAACACACTCTGCTGGTCTTCGATTCGCTCACATTCGTAGAAAGTAAATTATTGCAGCAAAGAATTACTCTTCTTCCGGGAAGGCAATATCCACCGCCTTGTCATCTTCAATCATCTCTTCTTTAGGTGCCGTAAATTTATCTACAATATCCGGTATCATATCNAGCACTTTGGTCAAGGCATCCTGATTCTTGACATTGACCAGCTTCGTGGAACCGTTCTTNATCACGAGAACTGCACTGGGTGACATTTTCGCGGTAAATCCTCCCGCACCGCCGTTCTTCTTATCGGCAACGCTTGCCCCTGCACCGACACCGAAACTGACATCCACAAGAGGTAGAATGATCGTATCCCCGATCTGCGTGGCATCCCCTACCACCGTCTTCGTACCGATCACGGCATTCATGCCCTTCATCAACGATTCAACAACCCCGGTAAAATTATTCTCTGCCATTTACACAGCCTCCTTCTTCAATANCTTGATCAATTTCCTGATATCCTTGTTCATATAANCTCGTATTAATACCCGTAGAAATGTGAATGCCCTGATCCTGCCACGTATATCCAGCTTTCCCTCAATATGCGTACTCTCGCTCTCAAAATCCGCGACAAGTCTCACATTCTGACCGATCAGCGGATAAAGCATACCGTAGACTGCAAGTATCTGTCCCATAGTCGCCGGGTCTTCCATACCGATATTAAGGTCCGCTTCCAATTTATCCGGTTTCAGTTTCCGGAACACATAGCCAAGCTCANCCTTGCACAGTTCCATGGATTGCTTAAAAGAGTCACTCTCCATTACTTCCCGATAATACTGTATATTATCCAACGTAGATTTTATTTTATCACAGAAATTGCGGATTGTGTACTGTATATTTTCAAAGAATGCTTTTATTTTATCGACCGTATGTTTGATCTTTTCAATGAAATCCTTTATTTTCTCTATGAGTTTGCGAATTTTGCCCGTCAGTGAAAATTTCACGGATTCAGACGAATTCTCTTCGCTCTCTGTTTCCTGTTCTGTAGAGGACTTCGTTTCCGTATCAAATGGATTGGAATCATCAGTTATCGTTGCAATTTTCTCACTTACTTTTTTTTCACAATTTACATTTTGTACATTGTTTACCGTTTCTTGTCTTTCTTCGGATGATCTGCTTTCTCCGTCGGCTTCATTTTCTCTGTTATCCCGATCGTTTTCCGGGACTTCTCGATCTTTTTGTTGATCTCTGGCTTTTCTTCCGGTCTTGCCGCGCTTCTTTCTCTCCGGCTTTGCCTTCTTCGTTCCCTTATCTTTCTCAGGAATTCTGAATATCGTAAACAGAATGATTCTCACCCTCACGATCACTTCCGCCGGATACCGTACAAGAATATTCACCAGATGTAACAGCCATGTGATCTTGATATAAGCCGTAAACGGCGGTTTTCCTTCCCCCTCTTCCCTGCATACTTCGATTCGATACCGCACCGGCACACAAAGTACACAGAGAACGGAAAGAAGCAGAAATCCCAAAAAACACAACANGACAATCCCTATGATTTTTAAAATAAGTAAAATAATATGTAGCATACGATTTGTAAATGCTTCCTTTTCCGATTTCGAATATTATAAAGCATCAGTGGACGTGCTTTTTTATTTATATTATATAGCTCAATTATGAGCTCCGCGAGGTTCACCGAACAGATACGCAATCAGATCTGCCTTTTCCGTCTGCCTGACAGCTTCTTCCGCGATGCGACAGATCANATTATTCGCCTCTTCTTTACTGCCTGCGAGTCCTATAACATACGGCGGATTATCTTTATAATAAGGCTGCTGCAGCATAATACTGTGGAATATCTCGATTCTTCTGTCCTTTTCCATATACGCGATCACATAGANATTTGTGAGTTTAGCATATTTTTTCAGTTTTCTTTTTATTTTATCGGGATTATTGATAGTATCCCCGATATAAATGTTTTTATAAAATTTCATGACCAATTCCGACAATAATATTATTATAAATTTTTCAGCTTTAGATATTTTAACATACTTTACCAAAATAAAATAGTAGAATCTGATAGAATCTGATGAGGAACTGGAAGCTAAAATTTATTTATAATATCACCATATGCAGAAGCAAAGAGAAGACCATTGACGCAATTCGGCGAACCAATGGTCTTTTTGAATTGATTTTATTTCATAACTGTTCTAAAATAGTGTATAAAGAATCCCTATGAAATCGAAGGTATACANATGAAAAAACTATTTTCCAAAAACTACAGCTCAAAAAATGAAACACNCGNCGGNCAGAAGCAGAATATCGATGTTATNCTATCCACNGTGGAAGAGGTAAAGTCCTCCAGCACGGACATNGTAAANGANGTGACGGTNGTTCGTGANCTNGCCGACGAAAATAAGCACAGCGCAAANACCGTNGTGAACAATATGGATGANNTGACCGGGCAGAACGCNGTTCTCTCCGAGAAAACCCATTCTTCCATCAGTATGACCAGCGATATCCAGAATCAAGTGGAAAANATNGCTACCATGATCTCACAGATGGTCCTGCTGGTGAACGAGACTACCACCCATGCCGGAGAAAGNTCNNGCGANTTGGCAGAGGTNGTNGAATCCACGCACACCATGGCGGCNNTGTCCAANGATGTAAGCNNCATCGTAAAAGAGTTNTCNGAGGAGTTTGCCATGGTNAAGGAGGAGACNGTCTCCATTGAAGGTATCACATCTCAGACCAATCTCCTCTCCTTAAATGCGTCTATAGAGGCAGCCAGAGCAGGCACCGCGGGGCGCGGTTTTGCGGTAGTTGCCGATCAGATCCGCAAACTGAGCGTGGAGACTAAGAGCTCTTCCACAAGTATCATGAACGCGCTGAACCATCTGGAAGAAACTTCCGCAAGAATGACCGATGCCATTGCAAAAGTAATTGAGATCATTCAGCTGAATCTGGAGAAAATCACGCAGGTGAATGCCAGCGTAGTCAGTATTTCTAATGATTCTCAGACATTAAACAGCAATATTTCCCGCATCGATAATGCCATCAAAGATGTGGAGCAGTCCAATCATAATATGGTAGAAAATATGCAGCAGATATCCGAAGCTATGTCTGTAATGAGCAAGTATGTGGAAAATGCTGCCGACAACGCCAAGAGTATGCTGAAAAAATACGAGCAGACTACCGTTAATGTGGGTAAAATCGAGGCGTCCGTGGGCAATCTTGTAGTGCGGCTGGGAGAAGGCGGCTTCATGGGCATTCAGGATGCAAAACCTGGCTGTAAAGTCTCCATTATCACACTGGACAAAGATGGCACGCCTGACAAAGAATATTACGGTCAGGTTGTACGCCAGCAGGGTTCGGAAGCCATGGTAGATATCCGCCCGAAATCCATCCCCAAGGGTCCGGATGCACCCACACAGTTTCATCTGCAGATGATCCTCGGAAATGTTCTGTACCACTGGACAGAAGTTTCTGTCTCTGAATTATCGGAAGGCGGCAATACCTATTATCGTGTAGTGACAAGCGCCAATGCCAAAGTAATGCAGCGTAAGAAGAATCCACGCCTGGAAATCCACTGCCCTTGCGAGGTATCCATCGATGGCAATTCAAAGACATTTCACGGGAAAATGCTGGATATCAGTGCCAATGGCATGGCTTTTACCGCCACAGACCCGGATTTTGAAGCGTCTGAAAAGAAAATGATAACCGTCACAATCCCCCAGCTCCCGATTCCGAAGGCGCGCACGATACAGGCATACATCATGCGGTGCAAAAAGGGAAGCAACGGATATATTGTAGGCTGCCGCCTCTCAGAAAATAATCTGGCGATTCAGCAATATATCGAAACACAGTAACAAAAGCCTTTATCACAAATTCAGATTATTCAGCGCTTAAAGGAGGATTTCTATGAAAAATGTTGCACGCATGGCACTGGAAAACGGAATGGTGATCGGTGAAGATGTCTATAGCTACAAGAATAAACTGATCTATTCTAAGAACACGGTGGTGGATGATTCGGTGGTTGCACGACTGGCACGCTACTCCATTATGTGCGTCTCCATTATGGAGGACATAGATTATGCGACCACACATTACGAGAAAGTTCGTCTCAGTTCCGAATTTAAGACTTTTGAACTGACTTATAATAACTGTATGTCGATCTATCGCAAGCTGATGAAAAGTTTTGTGGAACAGGGTACTCCGGCTAAAATGGGAAGTCTGCTGGAACTGTATGTCAAAATCTCCTCTCGCGCCAGAGGCGGCGAACAGCTTCTGGATTTCCTCTATAACATGCTGCCCAGTGAAGATGATATGACTTATGCACACTGTCTGAATTCCGCCCTGATCGCCGGTGTGTTCGGCACATGGCTTAATCTTTCCAAGGAAGATATTTTCCTTCTAATCCAGTGCGCCTTCTTCTATGATATCGGAAAACTGAAGCTGCCTCAGGATCTGTTGTGGAAATCAGGTAAATTGACGGATCTGGAATTCACGAAGTTAAAGACGCATACGATGCTGGGATTCGATATGCTCAAAGACCGTGATATGGATGAACATGTGCTGAAAGCCACACTTATGCACCATGAACGCTGTGACGGATCCGGTTATCCTTCCAAACTGCGTTCCGACAAGATTGACATCTTTGCCAAATACATAGCTATCATAGATGCCTATGAGGCGATGACATCTGCAAGAACTTACCGGGTATCTCTGAATCCTTTTCAAGTAATCGCAAATTTCGAAAAAGATGGCTATGTCAAATTTGATGAAGAAATATTAAGACCGATCTTATCTCACATTGCCGCAACGCAAATCGGTTTTACCGTGCGGCTGACCAACGATGTGGAGGCCGAGATCGTACAGATCAATGAGGCTCACCTCACCAGACCGCTATTACAAGCGGGTGATGAGATGATTGATCTTGTGAAAGAACCGGATCTCGATATTGCCGCGATCTACTGACCGAAATATTCATTAAAAATGCGCTTGGCGATGGGCACTGCATAATCACCGCCGCTTCCCGCGCCTTCTATGATGATGGTAACACATACTTCCGGATTCTCTGCCGGTGCAAAACCTGTAAACCATGCATGGGATTCCGTTTTAACACTGCTGTATTCTGCTGAGCCGGTCTTCCCTGCCGCCGTGTAGGTCTGACCGGCCAATTTTGTGCCGGTTCCGCTCGTAATCACTTCCTGCATAAGGCTGTTTAATGCAGCCGCTTCTTCCTCGGACATCAGCTTCCGATAGGTAGCCGGATTAAACTGCTTGATAATATTCCCCTCATTGTTCTTCACATAATCTACCAAATAAGGCTTCATAAGTACCCCTTTATTAGCAATTGCGCATGTGATCATATTCAGGTGCAGAGGCGTGATCTGCGTCGTCCCCTGTCCAATCGCCGCCTGCATAATATCGGAATCCGTAGTGGACTCATCCACGATGAGCCTGCTCTTGTTATAATTAAAAGCAACCGGCAGTTCCTTATTGAACAGCAGACTGTTTAATGTATTGCCAAACCGTGCGCGGTCAATCTGCATTCCGATATTGGCAAAAGAAGAATTGCAGGATTTTGCAAAAGACTTCGTAAAATCCTCGTAGCCGTGAACTGACCCGTGATAACAGTTGATCGTATCCTGTCCCGATGTAAAATGGCCGCCGCACTGATAACTGTACTGATTATAAGTATCCGGATTTTCCCGAATATATTCGAGCGCAGTTACGATCTTAAATGTGGAACCGGGCGGATACAGCCCCTGGGTCGCACGATTTAACAGCACCGTACTCTCCTTGTCTTCCAGCAGTTCATCCCAGATCGCATCGATCTCATTGGGATCAAAATCCGGTTTCGACACCATGGCAATGATTTTTCCGGTGTCGGGTTCCGAGACGATGATCGCACCTTTATAGATTCCCAACGACTGAAAAGCAACTTCCTGAACCCCTACATCCAGCGTAGTCACCACACTGTCCCCCGGATATTTTTCTCCCGCAACATCGCTGGCCACTTTATCGGAAAGTTTTGCATTGGAATTAATAAGATAATAATTACTCAGAGACTCAATTCCGTATTTTCCGTTGGTAGCATATCCCACCGCATGGGCAAAAAGATTCCCGTACGGATAGACTCTGGTCTCGCTGCCGTCCTCATTTGTCTCTGTCTGCGCCAGCACCTGCCCTCCGGCGGCATAGATTGTTCCACGCCTGTTCTGGGATATGAGCAGTTCCTGCCTTCCGTTATAGCTGTTGTTGATCAGCTCCTGTTGGTTTGTGATGGCATAATAACACGTATATCCCATCATACACAGGAATGCAGCCACAAAAAGATATGTCACTGCAAGGATCTGTCTATTCCTCTTCTTCCGTTTCCGGTTCTTCCCGGAAGTCTTCCGGTTCCGCTCTTCGTCTTCTTTTCTTTTTGGCACGTTTGGTTCCCTCTTCCTGTCTTATGATGTACAGTCCTTCTATAATGAAAAACATCACTAAAGTGGTCAACACCGAACTTCCGCCGTAACTGATAAACGGCAGTGTGATTCCGGTCATCGGTATAAATTTCGTTCCGCCCCCGATCGTTAAAAATACCTGAAAAATATAAGTAACACCCAGTCCGAAAGCAATTAACTGATAGAATTTATCTTGCAGCCGCATGGCTATATTCATGAACATGATAAAACAACTGATGCAGATCAGAATCATGCACATGGAAAATACGATGCCAAGTTCTTCCGCCACAGCCGAGAAAACGAAATCGGCTTCCACAAAAGGAATGGAATCCGGCGTTCCCCGAAACAGCCCCAGACCAAACCATCCGCCGCTGCTGATGGCAAAAAGCGACTGTGTGATTTGATACCCTGCATCATCAATACAGCTGAATGGATCTTTCCATGCCAACACACGCACCTGCACATGGCTGAAAAGCTGATAGGCTATCACCGCCGCACCGCAGCCTCCCGCGCTTCCTAAAAACAGATAAGCCCAGTTACCTGTAGCAATAAACACCATCATCACATAGACGATAAAGAAGATCAAGGCGCTGCCCAGATCCTTGGAAGCTACTAAAATAAGCACATGTGCACCGGCCACAACCGCTGTAAGTGCGACCCGGGGCAGATCATGAGATTCACAGAGCGCACTGGCAAGGAAAAAAACGAAAATAATCTTTACAAATTCCGATGGCTGGAACGTTACGCCAGCGATCGAGTAAGATATTTTGGAGCCATAGGTGGTTGAACCTAAGATCAGCACAATGCCGATCGCTACAATGCCCACCGCCGCGTACACCCAGGTGAGACTTTTCAGGAATTTCAGCTTATGGATGAAAAACGGAATCAGCATACCGATAATGATGGAAACCGTTACGATAAAAAACTGTTTGATCGCTTTTTCAAAAGAAAGTCTGCTGAGTATAATAAATCCTATGCTGAGCAGCATACACATATTGTTAATGATCAGTCTGTTCCCGCCCGGATATACCATTCTAAACAGAACGATCGTCGCAAACAACAAAATCTGCTGCAGAATATAAAACAACAAATACTCCAGTTTTCCTGTCTCGAAACAGATGACAAGAAAGCATGAAAAATGCACCAGAAACATCAACAGATTCTGGCGGATATAACTGCCGCTTCGTTTCTCTTCATCCTGAAAACGGAACACGAGAAAACACTCTAACGTATATAATGCAATAAATAATGTAATAAAATACTTTGAAAGTTCGGTGATATATAATTCCATAAAATACTATTCCACGCCTCTTTTTAAATGTCCCGTTGTGTAAGCTTCATAGGGGAAAGGTTCTCCTGCAAGTATCCGTCTGCAATCCTGCGCCGACTCTGTGGTAAAGTCATAGCGCCATATATCGGCACCGATCCGTTTCACCTCATTTTCCTGCATATGCAGGGAATAAGGCACCGAATTATAAATGATATTATAGCAGTGCAGACAGTTTGTCTCCACCGGGAAATCTGTCCCGTATCGATCCCTGATCCTCAGGTCGGAATGCGGCTTCCAGTGCCCGTCTGTATGACACCGCGCTGCCGTCTTCCTGATACAGTTAGCTGTCACCATCATAGGGATCGTCCCATATACGATCATGGCAGTGCGCATCCCCATCTCTTTTGCCGACCGGACAAGCTTTCCTGATTCTTTCCTGTTTAACTCATAAGGCAGCGTACATTCCTCCGTATAGTCTGCCCAGAATCTAAGACTTTCCGTGTTAAAAGAATATAATCCGGCATCGGGAATAAGATCATAAGATTCTCCAAATGTTGCGGCATAAGCAAATCCCTCTAAATTACGGACTAAAAAGCCGCTGATTAACGTATCGCACTTTCTGCGATCGCCCTGCCGGGAATGCAAGTCTGCATTAGTTTCATGGTCACGGCAATCTATTTTGACCTTATCGGTCAATTTCTGTAAGTATGTTTCATCCCGCGCTCGCAGCACATAGGGAAGCGCCAGGGCATACTGCTGCTCGCCGTGTGCGCGCAGATACGGTAACACTTTATCATGTTCCGTCATATAGAGATCACTGTCTATGTAAATACGACGGCACGGAAATGTAACCGCCACAGCCAGTTGATCGCATGTGGATACCATAATATCAATCTTCCTGTTCGGCATATCCGATTCAGACTCTGAGGATCTTACGCTAGTATCATTTGCTGATATGCCTCTGCCGGGCGTCTCTTCTTTACCCTCCGAAATTTCCCGCCTAACAGTCTCTGCCTCAGGCAGCGGATCCCGTCCGGCCGACATGCCCTGCCTGATGATATACTGTCGCTCATAGGCTTCTATACCCTTTCGGCGCAGATCGTTTAGCGCGCTTACCGGCAGAAATACATCTCCTTTTATCTCGATCTCGCAGGACGACACTGTCAGACAACAGTTCCCTGTTTTCAATAACTGTTTTTTTATATTATCGGGCTGCAGCGGCATCTTCTTCGCCGCTTCCGCCACTGCACCGTACTCGGTGACAGAGAGCCCCTCTTCTGCCGGATTCACAGTATCGTCACACTGCATCGCTTTTGGGGTTTCGGAATCAAAAATCTGTATACATACCGGTTCTCCGACAGCTAAGTTAACCGTCATTTTGACAGGGTGCTTGTCCGGCTCTCTGATATATTTCGATGCAATCTGTTCAAGAAGCGCCTGATCGCTTCCCGCATAGCTTGGCTTATGCAGGGTGATCATCTCTCTGCCGTTATGCCGTTCATAGTATCCAGTCTGTATCTCACTGCGGATGTACAGGCTTCGCAGCATATCCTGATCCTCTTTGGATACATGATAACCGTCCGTACCGTTTCTCTCATACAGATCTATATATTTGCGGTACAGAGCCGTGACCCCCGCCGCGTACTCCGGTTTTTTCATTCGTCCTTCTATCTTAAATGAATCGATCCCTGCCTCAATCAACTGCGGGAGATATGAGATCGTGCACATATCCTTAAGGCTGAGAGGATATTCGATCCCTTTTACTCTCTCTTCTCCGTCACAGATCTGATACGGCAGTCTGCAAGGCTGTGCACATCTGCCCCTGTTGCCGCTTCGACCGCCTAATATACTGCTGAAAAGACATTGTCCGGAATAACAATAGCACATCGCACCATGGACGAAACACTCTATCTCCAATCCGGTTTCTTCCTTCATCTGCCGCACTTCATCAAGCGACAGTTCTCTTGCGGGCACAATGCGATCAACACCCATCCTGCTAAGCAGTGCCGCGCCATATATGCCCGTCACGGTCATCTGTGTGCTGACATGCAGTGCCAGACCCGGAAAATACTCTCCAATATACCGCAACGCTCCCAGATCCTGTACGATCACCCCGTCCAGCCCTGCCTCATAGAACGGGTGCAGATAGGAATACAGCTCTGAAAATTCCGAATCTTTTATCAGTGTATTTACGGTAAGATATATTTTCCGCCCCATAAAATGGGCTGTGCGAATGGCGCGACAGATTTCCTCCCCGGTAAAATTCTGCGCATATGCTCTGGCACCGAATTTCTCTCCGCCCAGATACACCGCGTCCGCTCCCGCATTCACAGCTCCGAGAAAAGCGTCATAATTTCCCGCAGGAGCCAATAATTCGACTGTTTTCTTCATATAGTTTCTGCTTCCCGTTTTCCCTGTTACATGAAAAGCCCTGTAGATTTCTCTGACAGGGCTAGGCTTCCTATTTTTTCAGTTCTTTTAACTCTGTTTCCAACCGAATGATCTTCTTAGCGTTCTCATTGGTTTCACTCTGAAGCGCACGTACGCTTTTCTCCGTACTCTCCAATTTTATCTGAGATGCAATCAGTTCATGTTTCAAGTCATACATTTCCTTGTCTTTGCTCTGTAATTTCTCCTCCAGTTCGCTGATCTTCTCCTTCGCTTTAAAATAATCATCCGCTATATTAAGCTGCAGCAAAACATTCTGCGTATCGAGAGACTGTCTCTTAAAACTGTCAACCTTGTTATATTCCGCTACTTTATTGTTTATGTAAGAGGCAACCTTCTGTAAATACTCTTCACTCTCATAACCGCTCAGTGTAAAAACCTTACCGGCAATGATTACCTCTGTATCTGTTTTCGTTGACATAGGACTTTCCTCCCATACAAAATATGCCACACGACAAAAATATATAGTACAATATCTATTATATATAGCTTGTGTCGGAATTTCAACCATTTTTTTAGTGATAGATGGAAATGATAGACGAAAATTCAAAAATCTATGACATTGACTGTTATCAAAATCCCCTGTTTGGTCGATATAATGAATATAAAATAATACAGCAAGTCACAGACTTATAGAAAAGGAAACGGATTTCCTGCTTTGTTCACGGATCGGACACTCTATAAGGATTAATATACTGTAGCTTTTTCACATATTGGCTACAGTTCTTCCGTATATCAGCGAACTCCGCAAGAGAAATCCACTTAAAAATATGTAGCTGTTTCCTTTTTATCGGTTTACAATTTTGGGAAAGGCACGGTGTTAATATGAGTATGATGGTAGGAACACGCAATTCAGATGTCATCAAAATAGAAATGTATAATCGGGACGGCTCTTATGCGGGCACAATGACCGTTTCAAGCCCACGCAAGCGCGCTACTACCAATACGAAAAGTGTGTCCATGGCGAATAATAAGAAAAAGAAGAAGAAACTTCAATACAATTTCAAGCGGCTCTCCAATCAAATCATGCGGACCAAGACATCGATCAATGCCAAACAGCTCACAACAAAAACGAAATTCCAGATCGCCGATCTGCGTATGAAACTGATCAGCGGTGATTATGATTATGTAGAAATTCACAATGCCCTTACCCATGCGGAGAAAATAGCTCGTGTTGCCAAGAAACGTCTAAAACACCTTCAGGAAGAAGAAAATCTCGAAAAATCCGGCGGCAAAGGCTTGACTGATCCCGAAGAAATGCAAACGGAAAAGGACGAAGAAGATGAAATTATCGATACTACCGGTATGACTCAGGACGAACTTAAACAGCTTGTCCAGGAGATTCAGGAAGAATTGGAGAAAATCGAGGAAGAACTGGAAAAAACCATGGAAGATTCTCAGGATCTTATGGAGGAATTTGTTCAGGGAAGCAACCGGCAGATGGATCCGGAAGATCTCGAGCTGTTAAAAAAGAAACACCGTGCCGATGAGATTCGCGATATCATGAAAGCGGACATGGAATATCTCAAGGCTCTCTTTGACAAACTGGAAAAAGAAAAAAGCGCCGGCGTAAGCGGTTTCGGAGACAATTCTTCCGATTCCGGTGATTCTTCCGGAAATGCTTCCGGCGTATCGCTGCAGATTGGCGGCATAGATATCCCTGTTTCAAACATTGAAGCGCCGCCCGAAATCGCCGGCGCCACTGTAGATGTGATGGCGTAAAAAAGTAAATCGCTTTGAGTTTAACTTTGGGAGATTTGCTTCGCAAACTCAAAAAGGGTGAAGAATATTTCAAACGCTCGGCATCTCGAGCCCTAAATGATGATAAGTACGCTCCGTGACAACTCTGCCTCGGGGCGTTCTGTTTAAGAAGCCATTCTTGATCAGATACGGTTCATATACATCCTCGATCGTTCCCGCATCTTCCCCGATAGCCGCCGCCAACGTATCCAGCCCTACCGGTCCTCCTTTAAACTTATCGATCATCGTACACAGGATATTTCTGTCGATATGGTCTAATCCCATCTTGTCCACATCCATCAGATCAAGCGCAATATTAGCCACATCCAGCGTGATCACACCATCGTACTTTACCTGGGCAAAATCCCGCACTCTCTTAAGAATCCGATTGGCAAGCCTTGGTGTACCGCGGCTTCTTCTTGCCAGTTCCGTGGCGCCTTCCTCATCGATTTTCACACCTAGAATCACTGCAGAATGTTGAATAATCACCCGCAATTCTTCCACGGAATAAAATTCCAATCGGTGGATCACTCCGAACCTGTCCCGAAGCGGAGCCGTAAGAAGTCCCGCCCTGGTAGTCGCTCCTACCAGTGTAAAATGCGGCAGATCCAAGCGGATCGACCGCGCCGATGCTCCTTTGCCGATCATAATATCAATGGCATAATCCTCCATCGCAGGATATAATACCTCTTCTACCTGGCGATTCAGTCTATGTATCTCATCCACAAACAGCAGATCGCCCTCCTGCAGATTATTCAGGATCGCTGCCATCTCGCCGGGCTTCTCGATGGCCGGACCGCTGGTCACTTTCATGTGAACTCCCATTTCATTGGCAATAATGCCCGCCAAAGTCGTCTTACCGAGTCCCGGAGGTCCGTAGAAAAGCACATGATCCAACGCGTCATGCCGTTGTTTTGCCGCCTCTATATAGATTTTAAGATTTTCCTTGATTTTAGATTGACCGATATAGTCATCCAACGTCTGGGGTCTAAGAGAACCTTCTATTTTAATATCCTCTTCTATTAAGTTTGTTTCGATCATTCTGCTGCTCATATCATTCCTCATCATGCACGTCTAAAACGTTGCTCTGTACATCCAGTCTCAGAACATGTGTTTTAAAGCGGATTTTAAAATACTCTCCACCGTGGACTCTTCCGTCACTTCCGCTTTCTTTACGGCAGCCGTAGCATCGGATGCCGAATATCCGAGTGCGACTAACGCTTCGATCGCTTCTTTTTTCATAATATTGTCCTGACTGCCACCGTCCGGTAACACTCTGCCTGCGGACGGTGCCGGTTCCCCGAGTCCCCGCAGCGTATCCTCCAATGAAATCTTATCCCGCAGATCAAGGATCAATCGCTCTGCGGTCTTACTGCCTACACCGGGCGCCTTGGCGATGGCTTTCGCATCACCCGCCATAATCGCAAACCGCAAGGCATCCGCGCTCATTACGGACAAAATCGCCAGCCCTCCCTTAGGTCCGATCCCGTTGACTGTGATCAATTTCTTGAAAATCTCCAGATCATCTCTCGTCAGAAACCCATATAAGGAAAAAACATCTTCTCTTACAAGTGTATATGTATAAATTTTTACTTCATTACCCAGCGGCGGAAGCAGATCCGCCGTAGTTGTAGACACTTTCACATTATAGCCGATATTACCGACCTCCACAACAATGTTATCCTCTGTAATTTCCTCCAATGTTCCTTTTAAATAGGCGTACATAGTAAATCTCCCATTCTCAGTACTTTGCCATGTGGTGTTCTGTCTTCCCACACTGCTGTCATACATTTATCATATCCCGCAATCATATTATATTTATCTCCTGATTGTTTATCACCTATATCAGTACAGCCTGTTGCTTTGACGATATAGGTATGGCACCAATTCTATCGCAATAAAACCCAATACCGCTCCCGTCACCGTACCCGCCACAATCAGATAGGGTATGTAGTATCCCACGTAAACCGTCTCAACCACCAGCATCGCAACAATGATCTGTCCGATGTTATGAAAGACACCTCCCAGAACGCTCACTCCGATCATGGAAAAGCATTTAAGCCGCCTGCCGAGAAGCATCGCCGTGAAACTGCATGCTGCTCCGGCCAGCGCATATAATATCGTATACAAATTAGTGAATAGAAATCCGGACAATATGATTCGAAGTCCATTCACAAGCAGAGCATCCCGGACTCCATCCCCTTTTTTTCCGGTGTTCTGCAATGCACCATTTTCCTCTGCTTTATTGTTCCTTGCTAATAATAAGACAACAATCAGATTCGGCAGTCCAAGCTTGATTCCCGGAATACCGAAAGAAAACGGAATTAACGACTCCACATAGGCAAGGATCAGTGCAAGGGCGAGAAAGAAACCTAATTCAACAGTTTTATTTATCATCGCGTCACCCCGTCTAACAATTCGTCTCCCGTATCCGCGTCCTGCTTCTGTTCCAGATCTGATCCTGACTTTCTTCCGTTTCCCTCTATTTCAATCACAAGTTTATGGGGCAGACAGATAATACTTTCCCTCTCTGACATGATCGGTTTGTGGTTCACGCAGATTTGATCCCTGCAGTCCGCAGCCTCCATCGTAACCTTTCCGTCTCTAACGGAAAACAAATTATAAGCTCCATCTTCGGGAAGTAAAGGATAATCCTCATAATACATGATATAGATATCCTGATCCGTATATACTGTATTTCCCGCTGTATTAACAACATATCCTCTATCTTCCCCAGCGTAATAAAACATATAATATTTTTCCTGACTATTCGAGTCAATGTCCATCAGGTTAATTATGTATACTTCCGCACCGTCACAGGAAATACGCACCATGCTGCCTGTTCTGCGATGAAGAATAAAAAGTATACCAAGCAGTAATGCCGCAAGCAGGCAGCCGGCAATCAGAATGATATCTGCTCTGCGCAGGGAATGGTCATTATTCATGATACTCTTCCTGTCCGTCATCCATCCCAATCTCTTTCATATGTCTTCTACCCAGATCTTTTCCCATGCGGGCTCCCCAATCACACCTTAGCGCAAATCCGAATCCGCCGATCACAGTGACACTTATAAGAATCACAATCAAATCCAATGCCATACTCACCACTCCTTTCGCGGCTTCAAAAGCATATATTCAGTATAACATAGTTTCGATTAGCTATGTATTTTCTTTTTCAAGTATCGTCTGTAAATGATTCTGTAAGAAATTATCCTGCTGATCCGATAATCCCTGTGCATTTAATTCCTGTACAATAATATTACAGACTGCTTCAATAATCAAAACTCTACCGTCGTCTGTATTCAGATTATAGATATAATCATGCGGTTCTACACCTTCCCATGCAGCTTTCGGATCCGGGATCGTGTAGAGCAGATCAAGCATATCGCCGATCTCAGCGCCCACGGGCAATTCTCTCATTCCCCTGCGCATCCATTTATCATAGGGTGCATAGCGCTTATTCAAAAGATAAACAGCTTGCATGCTCTCCCGCACGAACTCGGAAAGAGCCAGTTCCGCCGCAATGCGCTCTCCACGCTTCATGGCTCTGGCATAATTGTACTGCCCGGATTGTGCAGCCTTTGCCAGACTCTGCACTAACCGTCTGATCCATACTTTTCTCGGATAATACTGTATGAGTTCATCACGAATGGCGCTGAATCTTCCCAGCCGGTCTTCAAAAACTATGCCGCTTACTGCAGTTGCCAGACTATCCTCCGAAACTGCCAGCCACTCCTGATCGGTAACCGGAGCCCTGTCATATCCTAATATCCCGCTGTAGAAATCTTCCAAGCAAAGCACACCTACTCGACCTTGCCCCTGTTCTTCACACACGCGGCCGGAAAATCCCATAAATTCCTGCGGAAGCGCTTCATACGCCGCCTGCATTTGCGCACCGTATTGTGCATAGATCTCCCGTGGCAGCCAGATGCAAAACGACGGACCATAATCATGATCCATCGATATCTCATCATCAAACCCCAGACATTCGGAACCGGCTCCAACCAGCCCTACCGCCGTCTGATTCTCGATTTGCGGAAATTTTTGTGCGATCATCGCTCTACCGTATGCTTCATAATATTTTTCTGCCAGCTCTAATCCCTGCATAATATTAATCTCTCCAAATAAGTACATCTATTTAAGCGCCGATTTCCGACTCTGATATATTCTAATGAATCGCCCGACGCACTTCTGCAGCCCGTCTCAAATAAAACTGCTGCTTCTCCTCATCCTCCAGCTTCTCACACACCGCCGCACAATTATCGCATAGCACCGCGTAACTCATATTTTCACCGAAATGTACTTTCACCTCGTCAAGCGCCTTCTCATAATAGGTAAGCGCCTTCTCATAATCCTGCATACGATACCACGCTTCCGCCACTCCCGCCAGCGCACCGCTGTAATGGGCATCCGTATTCTCACCATTCTTCTCGAATAAGGAAAGCGCCCGCTCCAGATGTTCCTTAGCTTTTTCAGGCTGCGAGATCTTAAAGTAAAGCAAGGCAAGATTGGTCAGCGTTGTTGCCGTTTCCATCTCGCCGCCTTCCAAATTCTCAATAATTGCCAGTGCCTCATTCGCATAGCTGATTGCTTCCTCGTTTTCCTCCATCTTCTCCAGCAGGATGCTCATATTGTTGTATAGTCCGGCGTACCTGTAATCCTGTGGCGGTAAAATGCCGTTATAAATCTGCAGCGCCTGTCTGTAATAACGCAGCGCAATCTCATAATCTCCTGCCGCACGATAAGCTGTGGCGGCGTTTAACAGTGTTGTGGCGAAGTGCTCCGTATTCTCCATCTGCAGTTCTTCCATCAAAAGAAGTACATCTTCCGCCGCGACATATGCTTTCTCGAATGCGGATATGCTGCGGTAGAAGCCGATCATCTCATTACAGATGGAAATATATGCTCCGTAGTCTTCTTCCTCTTTCGCCTGTGCCAGGGAAGATACCAGAAAAGGATCTACTTTATCAATCTCCTGGTTCGCAAAATAGGAGTCCAATGTCATAAAAAAATTGTCCACATTCATTTAAGGTCACCACCCTCTTTTTTAATACTGTCCGTTGAATATTTGTGCTACCGGTGAATCATCGGACAGAATGACTGTCTTATTATTCCCTGTAATACTCGCTTTTACCGCATCCAGCGCACGCACAAAGGAATAGAAATCCATTTTCTCCGGATTTGCATAGGCATCCGATAAGATGCGCATGTACTCTGCTTCACCTTCCGCGATCATAGCTTCCGCTTTAGCCTGCGCATCGGACAGCATAATGGATACTTCTTTATCCGTCGTGTTCTCAATCATCTTTGCCTCTGATTTACCCTCTGCCGTATACTGTGCCGCAATATTCTCACGCTCGGAGATCATACGGGCATATACCGCCTGTTTGTTATCATCCGGCAGATCAAGTTTCTTTACATCCACAACCACGATTTCAATACCGTACTGTTCTTCCACATGATTGATCTGCGCCATGATCTCTTCCGTCAGGGAGGTAATTTCGATCACTTCCTGTACTTCTTCCGACAGAACCAAATCATTATTCGTTACATCGGACTCGCTATCATCCACCGTAATCGTCATCTTACCGTCACGGCTGCGTATCACTTCATCCTGTTTCATATTGGAAATCGTATTCTTAGTTGCATTATACACTATAGCGTCAATACGACCTTCTGCATTACTCACGGAACAGCTCAGTGTCTGTGCAAACTTTAAGGGATCTGTCACATGCCAGAGTACATAACTGTCCAAAATCATCGTTTTTTTGTCCGATGTAATGACATCGGAAGCGGGCAGGTCGTACAGCAGCAGTTCTTTCGGAATGGTATCAACGGATTCCACAAAAGGAATCTTGAACGAAAGCCCCGACTGTGTCACCACGCGCTGTACCCGGCCGAACTGCCTGACCAGTTTAAACTGGTTCTGCTTCGTAACCACCATGGAATTACTCAGCACGATAATCGCTACGATTGCAATCAACATCGCCGTGAGCCCGAACCCGGAACCCTTTTTCTTATCCTTTTTATTTTTCTTTTTTGTACCGTCCGAGTTGAAATGCTCGAAAGGTGCCGAGGTATTGTTAGTCTGGTTCGTGTTCTGATTATAATTATAATCCATCTCAGTTCTCCTCCGTATTAGTTTCCTGATCCGTTGTGCTCTGACTAAAAGCATTATCGGAAGCATTCTCCGACACAAAGCTGTCAAGCGGCAAAATAGTGTTTGTACTGCCGTCTTTCCCCTGAATAATTACCTTGATCTCCGGCAGAACATCTTCCATCGCCTCATAAAACATACGTTTTTTCGTCACATCAGGATATTTTACATATTCCTGATACATGGAGTTAAAACGCGCCACCTGTCCGTTCGCCTCGTTAATTCTCTCCTGTTTCGTCGCTTCGGCATCCTGCAGAATCTTGTCCGCCTCCGCCTCAGCACCGGGAATCTGCTCATTGCGGTATTTGTTGGCATTATTAAGCGCAGTCTCCTTCCCCTGCTTCGCCGTCTCCACTTCCTTAAAAGCATTTTCCACTTCTGTAGTGGGCGGCGTAGCATCCTGAATCGTAATATTGACAAGCTGTATGCCGATATCGTAATTCTCCAGTTTATCCAAAATCATCTGCTTGATATTAGACTGTATCTCATTCTTACCGGTAGTGAGCACACTGTCCACACTGTAGGAACCAATCGTCGTTCTGATACAGTTCTGTGCGATATTCTTAAGCACCAATTCCGGGTCCTGCGAGGCGTATAATGCCTTGACCGGATCGGTCACTCTATATTCTGCATAGAAATCTACAAAAATAAAGTTATAATCGGAGGTGATCATCAACGCATCCGCTTCCTCTCCGGTAGAATGATATCCGATGGAAAATCCCTGAATTGTTGTATTTACCTTAGTTACCGTCTGAATGAACGGAATCTTGAAATGAAGTCCCGGCGTGGTGACTGCCTTCGGTGAGCCGAAGGTACACACGACGGCCTGCTCCTCCTCCTGTATGGAATAATAGGAGCCGCTCAGAAGCACCAGCAGGATGACAATCACTACCGCAATCATGGCAATGCTCTTTCCCTTCCCGCTGTTTATCTTATTCAGCGTCTCGTTTGAGTTTCTTTTTGCGCTAAACATAACTCTCCTCCGATCTTCTGTACGTTTTTCTTGTATTTCTTATATTACATAAGTTCGAAAAAACATTTCTTATAAATAACATCTATGTTATTATATACTAGAGTACGGCGAAACACTAATAAAATTTTACTAAAATACCGAATTATCCTGTAAATCCGAATCTAAAACGTAAGCATTTCCACACCAAACCGGATTATCCGGCTTTAAATTATGGGAATAAATAACTTAACCAGGAGGAATAAGCACCATGCGAATCATTTTTATCAGACACGGAGACCCCGATTACGTAAATGACGCTCTGACCCCGAAAGGAGTCAGAGAAGCAAAACTGTTATCTGACAGACTTGTAAAATGGCCAACTAAGCAGATGGACTTCTACTGCTCTCCCCTCGGCAGAGCGAAACAAACCGCTTCCTACACTTTAGAGCGAATCGGACGGACCGCCGAAATCTATGACTGGATGAAAGAATTCTACTACCGCGTTGACGATCCCTCCACGGGCCGCTTCGGTGTGCCTTGGGATTTCATGCCGGAATATTGGACCGAAATACCGGAAATGTATGATAAAGATGCGTGGAAAAAGACGGTCATCTACAGTTCCAATCCGGAACTTGTTCCCGCCTATCAGCAAACCTGTGATGAACTCGACCGTCTCATTGAAAAATACGGTTACAAGAGACATCACAACTATTATATCAATACAAATACCACCGATGCTGCAGATGATATCTCTGAGACAAAAACCCAAATGCAGACAGATATTGAAGCCGAGACAGCAGGCAGAAATGACACAATTGTTATCTTCTGCCATCTGGGCATCACATGCGTGATGATGAGTCATCTTCTGGGCATCTCACCCGCTCTCCTGTGCCACGCATTCTACCTGGCGCCCACCTCGGTGACTATTCTTGCCACGGAAGAACGGCAGAACAATATAGCCGCTTTCCGTGCACAAGTAATCGGCGATACAAATCATCTGCTGCAAGGCGGGGAACCGGTTTCCGCCGCGGGATATTTTACGGATGTATTTCAAGGCTGACTCGAATAAAGCGCACATGGCTGCCGACTACTGCTTGCCATTGTGCGCTTTATTATTGATAAATACCGTACTTACCGGATTTTCTCCGGGAATCCGACTTTTTTCTGCACCTTACGGAGTGTTTTGGCGGCATAGTAATTCGCCTTCTCCGCATTATCTTTAATAATCTTGTCTATATAGTCTTTATTATTGGACAGGTCTGCAAAACGATCCTGCAGGGGTTTCAAAACGCTGACTACGG
Source organism: Lachnospiraceae bacterium (assembly GCA_014804485.1). GTDB lineage: Bacteria > Bacillota > Clostridia > Lachnospirales > Lachnospiraceae > UBA3282. The sequence goes on along the minus strand of JAAUZT010000011.1, from coordinate 4,209 downwards.
ATTCGCCCACAGCCATCTTGAATTCACCGTACCCTTTCCCATCAAATTCTTTCTCGATATCATCCGTTGATTTACCGGTACATACACTGTAGATATCCATCAGATTCTTAATGCCGGGCTGTTCATCCGTATATCGCACACATGCCTCGGAATCTGTCACCGCACGCTTGAATTTGCGCATGATTGTGTCCGGATCATCCATCAGATAAATGCTGGCATTGGGATTCTCGTCCGACTTAGACATCTTCTTCGCAGGATCCTGTAAGCTCTTGATGCTGGCGCCTTTCTTGCCGATGTATGGCTCCGGAATCGTGAATACATCGCCGTAAATTGCATTGAAACGCTGTGCAACATCCCTGGTAAGCTCGAGGTGCTGCAATTGATCCTTACCTACCGGAACAACATCTGACTGATATAGCAGGATATCCGCTGCCATCAGAACCGGATAAGTAAACAGTCCGGCATTAATATTGTCCGCATGCTTGGCCGCTTTATCTTTAAACTGTGTCATGCGGTTCAGTTCTCCCATATAAGTAAAACAGTTGAGAATCCACGATAACTCCGCATGTCCGGACACATGCGACTGATAATATAAACAGTTCTTCTCTGGATCGATCCCGGCCGCAATATACAATGTCAGCAGATTTCTGGCGCGCTTACGAAGCTCCGCAGGATCCTGTCTGATCGTAATGGAATGAAGATCTACCACCGAATAAAAACACATATACTCATCACACAGAGTAATCCAGTTCTTAAGCGCCCCCAGATAATTCCCCAGCGTAAGATTACCGGTAGACTGCATACCGCTGAACAAAACTTTATTTCCCTCTATCATCTTTATCTTTCCTCCAATCCGAAACGTTCCGATCCGTTTCATGAACACTCCCCGATAACGTTTCCCGGCTTGTACCAAAATTCAGTTTATCATTGCCCTTTCCTTCCGTCAACCAAAAAGAAAGGGCAATTGTATAGGGATTACTTACCGTCACATCCGCATCCGGAATTGTTAAACGGTCTGGAATCAAAGCGGGGTTCAAACCGGGAGTCGTTGTTATTGCACGGGCACGAATCACGATCCGCGTCACCATCTCTGCTGCGGTCACGGTCACATTCGCAATTGCGCTCTCTCTCGCGCTCCCTTTCTCTCTCTCCCTCTCTCTCCCTCGGACGGCAGGGTGGTGTCGGCGGTTCTACAGATTCACAGCCGCAGCCCGATTCATTGTTATTCCCGCGTCCGTTTTGATTTCCAAAAAGTAAAAACAAAAGAATGATCCAACTATTCATACTCTTCTCATCTCCTTTTTCTCATACCATATCCTATGCAAAAAGGAGTAATCGGGTCACTCATCTTCTATGTTTTCGTAAAATTCTCGTTCTGATATACATATATGTTTTCTCCTCACCATAATCCGCCAGCATGTGCAGCAGAAATTCCAATTGACGCTTCGTCTTAGGGTGCAGCGGCGGCGGGGTTTTGGATGACTGATAATACAGAAGCGGATCTTTAGTCGTATAGTCATCCTTATGATAAACCTTGCAGGCAGCAACCCTATCCATGAACATCTCCACTACATAGCGCTGCGGCATTGGCGCCGGTGCCATGCCGCCTTCAATATCTTTGGTGCTGTAATCGATCCAGTATTCATAATGGTGCTTATTTCTTCCCTTATGGTGCAGCCACGCAGAGGAATAGCCGATATCTTCCCGCTCCGCATTATTAGGGCTCCTGTTGCCCTGAAAATATTTAGCGCCCACCAGAAATTCCGCCGGACTGTACTTGGACAGATCATGCAGTATCCCCTGCCTGTATAATCCCACTTTAAAACATCCTTCCATAACCAGCTTCTTATGATATGTAATTGTCTTAAAGTGTTCCCATACCTTATTCATAATTCACATCCTTCTTTTGACTAATACAGTCAATCACCGCTATTTTCGCGGTTCCTAATCTGATTTCCGTTTTTCATTCACGGTTCTTACGCTTTTTCTCTTATCTGCTGCTATCGGGCGGTCTTTCAACGTGTAAATTGCCACCGAGCGCGGTGAAACATAGATTTCCTGCATGGGTTCCGCAGCTTCACCGCTGCTTTGTCCTACGGTCTCTTCGGCAGGACTGTCCGGATATTCCTGCGGATCAGTGGCTGCGTACAATGTCCATTCTTTTCCCTTCGGCGGCTGCGGCAGTCCGAGATAGTTCCCTTTCCAATGGAAATTTACACCGATGTAGAAAAGCGTATCATCCTTTTCCCCGTCAATCTCTCCGTACCATCCGCAGTACATAATCCCGATACTCCTGCTGACAGGGCTTGTATCCGGCCTCCATGCCTCTCTTCCGTGAAAGGAGATATCCGGATAGCCACAGGAAAGATAATCCATTCCCTTTAACGGCTCCCTGCTATGCAGAATCGGATGTGTCCTGCGCAGCGCAATCAGCGACTTTGTGTAATCCAGAAGCTCTCTGCCGCTCTCCAACTGATTCCACTTGATCCATGCCACGGCATTATCCTGACAGTAGGGATTATTATTTCCATCCTGTGTATTACCGAATTCATCCCCGCTGTATAGAAGCGGTGTTCCCTGTGACAAAAATACAAGTGACAATGCATTTTTCATCTGTCTCATACGCAGATCCGCAATGTATTTCCGACGGGTTTTACCTTCTACGCCGCAATTCCAGCTGCAGTTATAGTCCGTGCCATCCTGATTATTCTCACCGTTTTGCTCATTATGCTTGCGGTCATAAGACACCAGATCCTTTAGTCTCATGCCGTCCCACTTCGCAATATAATTAATGATTCCCGTATCGGTACGGTTATTGCGCATATGGAAGATCATTTGGTTGATCAGATTATCATCGCCCTTAAGCACCCTGCGCATATCGTAGAGAAACCCGTCACTCAACCAGCCAAGCCTGCGGGCAGGCATAATATAGTCCGTATTTTTCGGACAATACTGCTGTATCGTCAGAAGTTTCGTCTCCGCCAGAAGAGGCTCCCGCGCAAACAGATCGATCGGAAGCTCCGTCCCCAGCACATGAAATCCGTCTATGTGATATTCCAGTATCCAATACTTCAAGATCTCCAGCATCTCCATAGGACTGATCTCCGGTGGGAAATAGAACTGCATAAGAACCTCTATTCCGCTTCGGTGCAGCGCCTTAACCATATCCTTATACTCTGTGACCGGATCTTTACTGTAAGCATATCCGCTCTTAGGTATATAGTATAATCCTTTCTGATATCCCCAGTAATTGATTCTGCGGGTATTATTCTTAGCGCCCGGAACTGCTGTTTCATCCTCTGTGTTACTTTTTACGGACATAGGCCCCGTGATCTGTCTGTAGGATGCCACTGCCTGCTCCATCGTCATTTCCGAAGGAGATACCTTGTTTTCCATGATCTCCTCAAACTCATAGGACGGCAACAGAAGGAGCGAAGTGATTCCCAATTCTTTCAGGTATGGTATCTTCTCCGCAATTCCGGCATAGGTTCCCCGGCACTGCACACCTGACGAACTGTGCTTCGTAAATCCACGGACATGCAGGGCATAGAGAATCATATCCTCATAAGGAAGTCCCATCGTCCGGTCCTCTTCCCAGTCATAACTTTCCGTCTGTACCATACACCTTGCTATGCCCCTGCCGGTCGTCCCATAGCGATGCGGATTTTCAAGTCTTTTACAATACGGATCCTGCCAGCTCCGGTCACCGCGGTAGAACAGATAACTGCAGGATGTATCATGGTAGTCCTTGAGCAGCATGGCAAATACACAGCCTGTTTTGCTCTCCTTCGGAAACGGAATCTTTACTCCGCTTCTGTGTTTCTTATCATATAAGATCACTCCGAATTCCAGAGTGTCATCATCATCCCGTGTACGTTCACACACTGCGGCAATATGCATGCCTTCCGGCACGAAATATACGCCTAAAGGATATGCTTGTGTCTTTACCACTTCAAATTTTCTGCGCATTATATCCTCCGACAAATAAAGTCTCATGATTAGTCTATAATAGTATTCTAACATAGAAAACCATTTTTCTGAATAAAAAATATTTGTAACTGTTCAGAACTCTGTTCTTCACAGTTACGTGGATGCACAGAAATTATGCATTCTGCATAATTTCGCGCATGTCTGTCTCGGGTTTTCTGTGACTTCCGCTTACGCTTCACTCACAAAAAACACCTCGCGGAAGCACCTTCTGAACAGTTA